>NZ_JACYTR010000077.1 GCF_014841215.1 Pseudomarimonas arenosa | reverse complement strand
GCTACGCGGGACTGCGTCCCGATCTCGCCCAAGTGGGCCCACCACTTGGGCTCGTCGCGCCTTGCACTCGACGCAAAGTCCTCGGTGATCATCCGCGCCCCCTCATGAAATATCCGGGCTAGCTAGCAGCCGTCGACTTCATCCGTTTTCGACGCCGCCAGCGGCAGCTGCAGCACCAGCCGCGGCAGCGCGCCCAAGGGCTCGGCGATGAACTTGCCACCGATCTGCTGCACCGCCTGGTTAAGCCATAGAACGCCCAGACGGGCATCTTCCAGCTTGGCATCCCGAGCATCTTCGATGCGCCTGGCCATCAGCCCGGCCGGATCATCGAGCAGCAAGCGACAGTGCTCCGCCTGCTGCTCCAGATGCAGGCCAAGGCGCGGATCGCGGCTGTGCAGTTCGCGCGCCAGCGCCAGCCACTCGCGCAATATCAGCTGCAGGCGTGCGCCATCGACCGCCACGTTGGGCCGCAGTTGCTGATCGACCAGTTCGATCCGCGGCTCTCCGGCCCGCCGATCACCGGCTGTCATGCCCAGCAACAGATCAACCAGATCGACCGACTGCGCCTGCTCATCGCTGGCGCCCAGCGAGTTTTCCAGCACCTGCTCGCTGGTTCGCAGCAGCTCGCTGGCCGCCTGGGCAATCGCCGACAGACCACTACCGGGGTCGATGCTGGCGAAGTCATCCACCAGCAGGCGCTCGGCCTGCCGCCGCACCTGCAAGGCCGGCCGGCGCACCTCATCGCTGACCACCCGAAGTAATTGCCTGTTAAGTTCGGACAGACGCTCGGCCTTCTGTCGGCTACGCTGGGCATCGTCCAGCGCACTCTCCAGGGCTTCGACGTGGGCGCGCAGACGCGCGGACTGCAGCTGTCGCCAGCGCACCCGCTGCAGCAAGCCAAAGGCGACCAGACCCAGCACCACCAGCAGCCCGGCCAGCAGCCACAACTTGCGTTGCTGGCTGGCGCTTTGTTGCTCCTGCTGTGCCTCCTTAGCCCGCAATTCCATCAGCTCTCGATTGCGGCGCTCGTCCAGATACTGCGCGCTCAGCATCGCCTGGCGCTGCTTGGCCTGAGCGGACTCCAGGCTGGCACGCTGCTGCTCCGCCTCGCGCTGCCACTGCAGCGCGCGTCTGAAGTCCTCACTGGCACTCTCGATCGACACCCCCAGTTCGGCAATCTTGGCGCGCCGACGCGGGTCGTCGATCTGCAGAGCGAGATTCCAGGCAGTCAGCAACTGCCGGCGCGCGGCGGAGAGATCGTCCTGCTGTCCCGAGCCGCCGGCCTGGAAGCGCTTGAAGGCCAGCTTGGCTCGGCTGTACGCCGCACTCGCCTGCAGCGGCAGCGCATCCTCACCGATCAGCGGCATGGCCTGCTGCAGACGGGCCTCGGCCGATTCAAACTCACCCAGCTCAGCTTCAACGCCGGCCAGATTGATCAAGCTGAGTGCCTCCGAGCCCGGATTCTTTTCCTCGCGATTGGCTTCGATGGCGGCAATCAGCAGCCGCTGGGCCTCCCTGGAATCGTTGTCGATCTCGGCCAGATCAGCCAGATTGTTGTACAGGCCACCGACCCCGCGCTGGCTGCCCAGCGAGCGCTTCAGTTCCAGCGCCGCCAGATAGTGTTCGCGCGACGCCTCCAGATCGCCCATTTCGCCAAGCATGTTGCCGATATTGCCGAGAGCGGCCGACACCCGACGCTGGTCATCGAGTTCGCGGAACAAGGCCAGCGCCTGGCGGCTGTAGTCCAGCGCCTCGGCATTCAGACCGGCCAATGCATAGGTGATGCCCAGATCGGCCAGCACCCGCGCACGCAGGCGCGGCGGCGTACCGGCGTCCATCCGCTCGATCGCCTGCTTGAACAACAGCACGGCCTCATCGTAGGCGCCGGCTCGCCGGCGTAGCCAGGCAATCGCCGTTTCGGCCAGAATCAGCTGCACCGAATCGTTGGCGGCCAAGGCTTGTTCGCGCCACTGCCGCGCCCGCAAATCCGCTTCTGCCGCATCCTCGCCCTGCACCAGGGCACTGATCCGCGCCTCACCCTCGCGCACCGCATCCTGCGCCGGCAAAGGGCCGGCCAACAACACGATCAACAGCACTGAGTACACGCAGAACCTAGGACCTCTGCCCACACCATCCGCCTTCAGTCGCCCATGGTCCGCCGAGAGTAGCAGCTGAGGTGGAGTTTGATCGGCTCGATTCGACCATCCGAGCCGGCTTGCCGACCGCCGACACCAGGGGCCATGATTCGCTCAACGCCCCTGCCCTGAGCGGCCATGCACGCTTCCCGATTCCGTTGGCCGGTAGACCCGCAGCAGACCCGAGTACTGGTGGTCGAAGATGATTCCGACCACCAGTTGTTGCTGCGCTCCTTCCTCAACGTGATGGATCACGGCAACGTGGTGGCGGTACGCGATGCCGACAGCGCCCTGCGTGAGCTCGATTCACATCGTCCAGCGCTGGCCTTTCTCGATATCCGTCTGCCCGGCAAGACCAGCGGACTGCAGCTGCTGGAAACACTGAGCCAAAGGCCCGGTCGACCGTTCGTGGTGATGATGACCTCCGACTCCACCCTGCCCAACGTGCAGCAGGCACGCCAGCTCGGCGCCAGCCACTTCATTGCCAAGCCGTTCAATGGCAAGAAGGTGCATGAGACGCTGGAGCGGTTCTATGGCTGCGCTTGTCCGATGCTGGGGTAACTGGCCGGGGTGGGCAGGTTGGGTGTGTGATGTGCAAGAGCGGCGGGTCAAGACCCGCCCTACGCAATTTGCGGCAGCGGTGCGACGCCGGGGCCTTGCGGATCGATCCAGATATCCGGACTCAGTGGCGGTAGCCCGTGGGCGGCACGGGCGCGGTCGCACTGCGGGCTGGGCTGACCGAACTCCCAGGCCGGCTGCAATTCACGGCAGGGCGAGGGACGACGCTGGTAGATGCCGCAAGCGGCCCGTTCGCCGACCTCGCCGACCAGGGCAGTACAACGCGGCTGATAGGCCTGGGTGCCACGCATCACCAGACGATGCGGGTCGAGCTTTTCGGTCAGCTCGGCCGGGGTCTGTCCGCCCATGAAAGGATCGGCCTCGGACCAATGGAAGGCGACGCGGAAGAAAGCGCAACACGCGCCACAGGAAAGACAAGGATGGCCCATGGCCGCCCAGACTCACAAAGGGGGGAACACACCGGCAGCGGCCGGACCTGATCCTGCGCGACCGCCCTGAACTCAAGGTTCCATTGGCCGATCGCATCGGCGGCGTAGTGTAGTGAGCGCCGGGTCCGGCGGGAAGTGGATCGGCGCGCCGTTGGTCGGCCAGTCAGCCACAATCCGCCGGCCCGTCAATCGACGCGTCGGTCGGCACGCTGCCCAGCCGCTGAAGCACTTGCTCTGCCCCTCCCCAAAGATTGGGGAGGGTTGCAGGGGTTAGGGAGGATCTTTCCTGCCCCAGGGCCTCGCGTAGTGAGGTTCCTGGGTAGCCCCGAGTCTCGCTTCGCCAACCGCACACGGACCTTGAACCGAAGCGAGTAAGCCCCTTTCCACTGGCGGGAGAGGGGAGCAAAGCGCGACCTCAGCGAATCAATGGGTTACGCCATCGGTTCATGGAGAGCCCCGAGTCGCGCTGCGCGAAACCGCACACGGACCTTGAACCGAAGCGATTTGAAGCCCCTCTCCCCCGGCGGGAGAGGGGTTGGGGAGAGGGGGATGCTGACTTCGTTCGCCCCCTCCCCCACCAGGAGGGAGGAGAACGCGAGCTTGGCGAATCAACAGGTTACGACGTCGGTTCATGGAGAGCCATTCGATCAACAGCCGACCTGACAACTGTCATACCCAGCGCCTGACAGCCCGCACTGCAGCGCCGACGACGCCATCGGCATGCTGAATCCACCCAAGGCTCAACGCCCAATCAGGAGCTTCCCATGCAGGCCACCGTCCCTCTCCGTCCGACCGCAAGCCGCCCCTTGGCGCGTCTGCATCAAGTTGAAAAACGCTACGGCAACGTGCAGGCCCTGGCCGGCCTGGACCTGCAGCTCAAAGCCGGCGAAGTGCTGGCCCTGCTCGGCCCGAACGGCGCCGGCAAGACCACCACGATTGGCCTGCTGACCGGCCAATTGCAGGCCGATCGCGGCGAGGTCGAACTGCTCGGTGGCCGTCCGGGCGAACCGGCGGTGCGCCGCCGGCTCGGGGTGATGCTGCAGCACACTCGCCTGCCCGAGCAGCTGCGGGTGGCCGAACAGATCCGCCTGTTCGCCAGCTACTACCCAACACCCCGTTCGGTTGAGGAAACGCTTGAACTGTCCGGCCTGAGCGACCTGGCCCAGCGTCGCTACGAGGCGCTGTCCGGTGGCCAGCAGCGGCGTCTGCAGTTCGCCCTGGCCATTGTCGGTCGGCCCGACCTGCTGTTCGTCGATGAACCGACGGTAGGCCTGGATGTCGAGGCACGGCGGCAATTCTGGCGGGTGCTGCGGCGCCTGAAAGACGAGGGCTGTAGCCTGGTGCTGACCACCCATTACCTGGAGGAGGCCGATGCCCTGGCCGACCGCATCGTGGTGATCGACAAGGGACGCGTACTGGTCGAGGGCAGCCCAGCCGAGATCAAGGCGCGCGCCTGCGGTCGTCAGGTGCGCTGCCGCAGCGCGCTCGATCCACAGCTGATCGCCAGCTGGCCGGAGGTGCTCGAGCTGCACCACGAGCACGGCCGGCTGCAGATCCGCACCGAGCAGGCCGAAACCGTGGTGCGCCGGCTGCTCAATCAGGACAGCAGCCTGCAGGAACTCGAAGTTGCCGGTCTGGCCCTGGAAGACGCATTCCTGCAACTCACCCAGCCACACAGCGCCACGGAGCAAGCCGCATGAACCTCGCCCAATCAACTTCACCTGGCGTTTCACTGAGCCGCCTGTACCGACTGGAAGCCTGGTCGGAATTCCTGCGCAACTGGCGCACGCCGATGTTCGTCCTGCCCAGCCTGTGCTTCCCTGTGGTGTTCTACGTGCTGTTCGCCCTGGTCCTGCCCGGTCAGTGGGGCAGCTATCAGAAGGCAACCTACATGCTGGCTACCTACAGCGTGTTCGGCATCATGGGCCCAGCGCTGTTCGGCTTCGGTGTCGGCCTGGCACTGGAGCGCGAAAACGGCCTGCTGGAACTGAAACGGGTGTCGCCGATGCCGATCGGCGCCTACTTCTTTGCCAAGATCAGCATGGCGCTGATTTTTGCCAGCCTGATCTTCGCCCTGCTCAGTGTGGCCGGCATCGTGTTCGGACCGGTCGAGATCAGCCTGCTGGCCTGGGTGAAACTGCTGGCGGTGCTGCTGCTCGGCACCCTGCCGTTCTGCGCCCTCGGCCTGTTGATCGGCACCCTGGTCAAGGGTCAGGCAGCAGTGGCCGTCGTCAACTTGATCTATCTGCCGATGTCGGTGCTGTCCGGCCTGTGGATGCCGCTGTTCATCTTCCCCAGCCTGCTGCAGAAACTGGCGGTGATCTGGCCGAGCTGGCATCTCAGCCAGCTGGCGCTCAGCGTGGTCGGCCAGCTGCAGGGCGTGGCGATCGGGCAACACGTGGCCGCCCTGCTGCTGATGACCGTGGCCTTGCTCAGCCTGGCCGCCCTGCGCTGGAACAAGGTGTAAGCCGATGAAACTGAAGCTCCTTCTAGCCCTGAGCCTGGCCACCCTGATCGCCCTGCTGCTGCAATTCGAGCCGAGCCGCTCGCGCGACAGCACGCCCGAGTCGGAGCTGACCGCGCCGACCGAGTTCATCATCAGCGGCGCCAAGCTGTTTGATGGCCAGCGCTGGCAGTCTGAACAGTCGGTTTGGGTGAAGGACGGCCTGATTCACGCGGTCGGCGACAGGCTTGATCCACCCGACGATATCGTCCGCATCGACGGCACCGGCCATAGCCTGCTGCCCGGCCTGATCGATGCCCATGTGCACACCTGGGGCCCGGCACGCGAACAATTGCTGCGCTTTGGCGTGACCAGCGCGTTGGACATGTTCTCCGCCAGCAACAGCCTGGCGGCCCAGCGGGAACAGCGCACCCGCCTCGGCGCCACCACGCAAGCCGATCTATGGTCGGCCGGCAGCCTGGTCACCGCCGCCGGCGGCCATGGCACCCAGTACGGCATCAGCATCGACACCCTCGATCACGCCGAGGATGCTGCCGCCATGGTGCAACGCCGCGTTAAGGAAGGATCGGACTACATCAAGATCGTCTACGACAATGGCCATGCCTATAGCGGCGAGCCGCAGCTGCCGACCCTGGATAGGGAACGCCTGAAGGCGGTGATCGGAGCCGCCCATGCGGCCGGCCTGCTGGCTGTGGTGCATGTGTCCGATCGCGCCGCCGCAGCCGAGGCGGTGGAGCTCGGCGCCGATGGCCTGGTGCACGTGTTCCACGATCAAGTACTGGACCTGCAGCGCGACGGCGGCTGGATCGAACGCTGGCGCCAACGCGATGGCTTCGTGATCGCCACCCTCAGCGTGATCGCCGGCATGAGTGAGCCCGGCTACGCCGAACAGATCCAGGCCGACCCGGCGCTGGCACCCTATCTCGATAGCCAGCAGAAGCAAGGTCTGGGGCAACGCTTCCCCAGCGCGATGCAGACGCCCGAGCACCTGGCCAATGCGCTGGCCAATGTGCGCCTGCTGCATCAGGCCGGCATTCAGATCCTGGCCGGCAGCGACTCACCCAACCCCGCTACTGCTCATGGCGCCAGCCTGCACGGCGAGCTGCAACTGCTGATCGAGGCCGGCCTCAGCCATGAGCAGGCCCTGGCCGCCGCCACGGCGACACCGGCGCGTGTATTCGGGCTTGGCGATCGCGGCCGGATCGCCCCCGGGCTGCGCGCTGATCTGTTGCTGCTGGCGGGCGACCCCGGTGCCGATATCACTGCCAGTCGCCGGATCGATAAGTTATGGAAGAACGGCCTGCTGGTGGCCCGCCAAGCGCCGGCCGAGCAGTTGGCCGAACTGCGTGCACCGGCCTCACTTAGCTTCGATTTCAGTCGGCACGACGATTGGCAGGCCGGCAGCGCCGACAGCCGCTGGGTCGCCAGCAGTGACCAGATCATGGGCGGGCAGTCGAGCGCCGAGATCGATCGGATCGAGGCCGGCCTCGATCCCGGCGCCCTGCGTCTGCGCGGCGAGGTGCGCAGCGGTGCGCCGTATCCGTTCGCCAGCGCCATGCTGTTTCTGCATCCGCAGCCGATGCAACCGGTCGATGCGCGGCATTGGCGCTCGTTGCGCTTTCAGGCCCGCGGCAGCACACGCGAGTTCAGCCTGCTGCTGTTCTCCGGCGATGGCCAGCCGCCGATTCCGTTCAGCCTGCCGTTCCAGGGCGGGTCGGACTGGCAGGCTCACACGATCGATCTTGATCAGCTGAGCGCGGTCGATCGCGGTCGCCTGCGCGCGATTGGTTTCGCCGCCGGCCAGTCGGGCGGTGCGTTTGAATTGCAGATCGATCAAGTTGTGCTGCAATAGGCCGATGAGCAATGCCCTGATCCGTCCCGACAGCAATGAGCGCCTGCACCAGGTGGAACAGGCGCTGGACACACACTGGTTCGCCCGCCCGAGCTTTGTGCTGATCTACCTGTTCTTCGTGTTTTTCCCGCTGCTGTTTTCGCCGCGGGCCGATGGCCTGGCCTGGGGGCTCAGTCTGCTGGCCTGCGTGCTGTTCATCCTGCTGTTCCGATTCAGCACGCAGGCAAGGCCAGAGAACGCTGTGCGGGGCCTGCCCAGTGCCCTGCCCGCCCTGCTCAGCGCCGGCATCGGCTACGCCCTGATCCCGTTCAACCCGGGCGGCAATACCTTCCTGATCTATGCCGTGGCCATGCTCGGCCAGACTCAGCCGATCCGCCGCGCCGTGCTCGGTGCATTGCTGCTGCTTGGTCTGATGAGCCTGCAGTTCCTCTGGGTGATGCCGACACTGGCTATCGCCGGCGGCTACTCGCTGATGGTTTGTATCATCAGCGCCATGGTCCTGCTCGGGGTGTATTTTGCCCAATTGCAGGAGCGCCAGGTGGCCGAACTGAAGCGCTCGCGGGACGAAGTGCAACGTCTGGCGCAAAGTGCCGAGCGTGAACGTATCGCCCGCGACCTGCACGACCTGCTGGGCCATTCGCTATCGCTGATCGCATTGAAGAGCGAGCTGGCCGGCAAGCTGATCGAGCGCGATCCGCAGGCTGCCCGGCAGCAGATCGGCGAGATCGAGCAGGTCACCCGGCAGGCGTTGAAACAGGTGCGCGAAGCGGTCACCGGCTACCGCAGCGACGGCCTGGCCGCCGAAGTGGCGCAGGCCCGCATCAACCTGCTCGACGCCGACATCCGCCTCGAACAACACCTGATTCCACTTCCGATCAAACCGGAGGTGGAGTCGACCCTGACCATGGTGCTGCGCGAGGCGGTCACCAATGTCTTGCGCCACGCCGAGGCCAGATCGCTGGAGATCGAACTCAAGATCAGGCAAGGCCAGCTGTGCCTCAGCATCCGTGACGACGGCCGCGGCATCACCGCCAAGCAAACCGAAGGCAATGGCCTGCGCGGCATACGCGAGCGGCTGCGGGCAATTGGCGGCCGGCTGAGCATCGACAGCAGCCCCGGCCACGGCACCCGTCTGGATATCGCGATCGCGCAGAACTGGCAGTTGCCGGCGCCGGAGGGCGGACAATGATCCGCTTGCTGATTGCCGAAGATCAGGCCATGGTGCGCGGCGCCCTGGTCGCCCTGCTTGGCCTGGAGCACGATCTGCAAGTGATCGGCGAGGCCGGCGACGGCGAGTCCGCCTGGACGCAACTCCAGGCGAAGTCCCCCGACCTGCTGCTGACCGATATTGAAATGCCGCACTGCTCCGGCCTCGACCTCGCCGCCCGGGTGCAGCAGGCCGGTCTCAGCACCCGTGTGGTCATCCTCACCACCTTCGGCCGCGCCGGCTACCTGCGCCGCGCCCTTGACCACGGCGTGCGCGGCTTCCTGCTGAAGGACGCCCCCTCGGAACAACTGGCCAACGCTCTGCGCCAGGTCCACGCCGGCGGCCGCGCCATCGACCCGCAGCTCGCCGTCGCCGCCTGGGGCGAGCAAGATCCGCTCAGCGAACGCGAACGCCAGGTGTTGCGGCTGGCCGGTGAAGGCGCCAGTTCAGCCGAAATCGCCGAGCAACTCAGCCTGTCTCAAGGCACGGTGCGCAATTACCTGTCCGAGGCGATCGGCAAGCTCGGCGCCAGCAACCGCATCGAAGCCTACCGCGCCGCCCGCCAAAACGGCTGGTTGTAGGGCGGGTCTTGACCCGCCAATGTGCGCTCCCGCCCGCCGCTGCCCGCTTCCGTCCGCCGATGCGCCTCCCGTAGGCTGGCGCTGAGCGTAGCGAAGCCCAACGAACGCCCTCCAATCGCTCAAGCCCAATCAGGTACCCTATCCGCCTGCTTGCCACCCGCGTCGCCACCCGGCGGGTCAAGACCAACCACCGTTTCTGGATTCCGACCGTGAGTGAGTCTTTACTCCCCCTAGCCCTGCTGAGCCTCGGCTTCTTCTGCCAGTGGCTGGCCTGGCGGGTGCAACTGCCGGCCATTCTGTTCCTGCTGCTCACCGGCATCGTGCTCGGCCCGGTATTGGGGGCACTGGAACCGGATGCCTTGCTGGGCGACTACCTGTTCCCCCTGGTCTCACTCGGGGTGGCGGTGATTCTGTTCGAGGGCAGTCTGGGGCTGCGCTGGTCGGAGCTGAAAGGAGTGGGCCCGGCCGTGGCCAATCTGGTCAGTATCGGTGCGGTGATCAGCCTGCTGGTGCTGGCCGCTGCGGCGCATTACCTGGCCGGGCTCAGCTGGGAGTTGTCCTTGCTGTTTGGTGCCCTGACCTGCGTCACCGGGCCGACCGTGGTGGTGCCGATGCTGCGCTCGGTGCGGCCGAACTCACGCATCGCCAATGTGCTGCGCTGGGAAGGCATCATCATCGACCCAATCGGCGCCCTGTTCGCCGTGCTGATCTTCAACTGGATCCTGCTCGGCGTCGGCCGCGATACCCTCGGCGAGGCGCTGCAGGCATTCGGCATTACCACCGCCGTCGGCACCGTATTTGGCCTGGTCGGCGGCGTTGGCCTGGGTTATCTGCTGCGTCGCCACTGGATTCCGGAATACCTGCAGAACTACGCCGCCCTGGTCGCCGTGCTCGGCGTGTTCGCCATCAGCAATGCGGTGGCCCACGAATCCGGCCTGCTGGCGGTCACCTTGATGGGCATGTACCTCGGCAACCGGCCCGAGCTGCATATGGACGATATCCTCGACTTCAAGGAGCACCTCAGCACCCTGCTGATCTCCCTGCTGTTCATCCTGCTCGCTGCCCGTCTAGAGTGGCCCAGCTTCCAGCTCGCCCTGGCCGGCTGCACCCTGCTGGCGGTGGCGATGCTGATCGCTCGCCCGTTGTCGGTGTTCGTTTCGGCCCTGGGCAGCAGTCTGTCCTGGCGCGAGCGCGCCCTGATTGCCTGGATCGCTCCGCGTGGCATCGTCGCCGCCGCGGTATCGGCGCTGTTTGCGCTGAAGCTGGAAGCTGCCGAACTGACCGGCGCTGAACAACTGGTTCCCCTGACCTTCATGCTGATCATCGGCACCGTGGTGATTCAGAGCGCCACTGCCCGCAGCATCGCCCAGCGCCTCGGTGTCACCGAGCCGTCCGACAATGGCGTGCTGATCGTTGGCGCCACCCCGGTCGCCCGCGCCATCGGCAAGGCCCTGCTGCAGCAGAAGATCGAGGTACTGATTGCCGACGACGATTGGCTGGCGATCCGCGCCGCGCGGATGGACGGCCTACCCACCTATTTCGGCAACCCGGTCTCCGAACACGCCGATATGCATCTCGATCTCACCGGCATCGGCAACCTGCTGGCCGCTTCGACCCGACGCGAGATCAACACCCTGGCCTGCGTCCGCTTCGAACCCGAATTCGGCCGCGAGCGGATCTACCGCATCCGCATTTTCGCCCCGGGCGAAGCACCCAAGCAGACCATCTCCGGCACCATGAAAGGCCGCATCCTGTTCGGCCCGGAAATCACTCAACGTTCCATCGAAGAACGACTCGGCAAGGGCCACAAGATCCGCGCCACCAAACTCAGCGAAGCCTTCGGCTGGAAGGAGTACCGCGAGAAGCACGGCGACCAGGCCCTGCTGCTGTTCGCCATCGACGACAAGGGCCAGCTACGCCTTGCCGCCCAGGACGCCGAACTCGTGCCCAGGCCCGGCTGGACAACGGTGGTGTTAAGTGCTGGCGCACCATCCAACGACGCGGTCAAACCAGCCGACGCAGGCAACGGCGAGACGGCCGGACAGGCGTAGGTCGGGCCATGGGCCGACATCGGGCGTTGCAACCCACCGTCGGTGTTTGAAAGCGACCACAGCGACTGCGGCGGGCTGATGCGCCACAAGCGTAGGTCGGGTCTTGACCCGACATCGGGCGTAGAACCCCGCGGCGTAACAAGACGACAGCGAACCAACAACAGCAACTGCGGCGGGCTGAAACGCCAGACGTCGGGTCAAGACCCGACCTACGGATGCTCCGCTTCTGCATGGACCTTTTCGCGGCGCAGCAGGTACAGACCACTGGCGACGATGATGCCGGCGCCGACAAAGGTGATCTGATCGGGCAGCACCCCGAACAGGGCCAGATCCAGGCCGACGCCCCAGGCCAGGGCGGTGTACTCGAACGGCGCGATCAGCGAGGCTTCGCCCAATCGAAACGCTTCGGTGATGGCGTACTGACCCAGGGCCCCGGTCAGGCCAACGCCGATGATCAGGCCCCAGTGGCCGCTATCGACCGGCCGCCAGCTCGGCCAGGCAAACAGGGCCGAACCCAGGCTGAGCGAGATCAACATCCAGAACATCAAACTCTGTGTGGTGTCGGTACGCGACAGCACCCGCACCATCACCGAGGATAGCGAATAGCCGACCGCGGCGCCGAGTACAGCCAGTCCCGCCCAGGAGGCCACCCCGGCCAGACCACTGGGGGTCGGGCGCAGAATCACCAGCACGCCGACCAAGCCGATCACGATGGCGGTCCAGCGCCGCGGCCCCACCTTCTCGCCGAGGATCGGCACCGCCAGGGCGGTGACCATCAAGGGCGCGATAAAGAAGATCGCGTACACCGTAGTCAGTGGCAGCAGCTGAAAACCGTAGACGAAGCCGGCCATCATCGCCACCGACAGCGCACCACGCAGCAATTGCAGGCCCCAGCGAATCCGCCACAGGGTGGCAAAGCCGGTGCTGAGACCGATCCACACCAGCACCCAGGGCAGCGAGGACAGTCCGCGCAGGGTGGCCACCTGCATTGCGCCATAGTGCACGGTGAGCAGCTTCAGCCCGGCATCCATCAAGGAGAACAGGCCGATCGCCAGCACCATCATCAGGATGCCGCGCAGCGACTGACGTCGCAGCTCATCCGCACTCAGCACACGATTCATTACCGCTCCGCTCCGCCACGACCCACGCCCGGCAGGCCGGCATGATCGAACCGAGGCCCGCCGCGGTCAATTGCCACACGGCGTAAACGTGACCTCGGTTCGACAAGCTCACGGCGAGCCGGCGCAGGCGTGTTCAGCTGGCAGTCGCTACCATGCCGACCCCGCACGCCGAGTCGACCCGATGTCCGCACCGCTGCTCTCGAACGCCATGCTCACCGCCGCCCTGCTGGCAGGCCCGGCACTGGCCGAGCCGATCGTGATCGATGGCGTCATCGACGAGGCCGAATGGGTCGGCGCGCAGCGCTTCGATCAGTTCGTCGCCGTGCAGCCGCTGAACGGCGCCCCGGCCCCGGCCGACCGCCGCGCCGAGGCATTCCTGAAGTCGACCCCGCAAGGCCTGGCCTTTGCCATTCGCGCCTGGCATCCGCCCTCGGTGCCGCAGACCCGCAGCCGTCGCCAGCGCGACGATGGCACGCCGGTCGATCGCTTCAATGTGATGATCGACTTGGATGCCGATGGACGGGTGGGTTATGACTTCACCATCACCACCGCCGGCGACATCATGGACGAGGTGATCAACAACGAGAACAGCTTCAACAGCGACTGGGACGGCGCCTGGCAACACGCCGTGACCGACGTCGAGGGCGGCTACAGCGCCGAGTGGCTGATTCCCTGGAGCATCGCTCAGATGCGCAACTCCGGCGCCCCGCGGCGCACCATCGGCATCTACTTCGACCGCGTGATTGCCGCCACCGGCGAGCGCTATGCCTACCCCAACGCCAGCTTCCAGCGGCCGCGCTTCGTCAGCGATTTCGCCCGCATCGAGATCGATCAGTACCAGCAATCACAACTGGCCGTTACGCCCTATGGCGTACTCATGCACGACCGTATCACCGCCGACAGCGAGTTCAAAACCGGCGCCGATCTGTTCTGGAAACCGAATGGCGATCACCAGTTCGCCTTTACCTTCAATCCGGATTTCGGTCAGGTCGAAAGCGATGAGTTGGTGGTGAATTTCAGTGCGCTGGAAACCTTCTTTTCCGACAAACGACCATTCTTCACCGAGAACCAGAGCTACTTCGATCTGCAGCACAACCTCGGCACGCTTTTCTACACCCGTCGGGTCGGTGGCAGCCTGGACGATGGCAGCGGCGCCGCCGATATTCATGCCGCGGTGAAGGGCAATGGCAGCCTGGGCCAGCTCAACTACGGCGTGTTCGCCGCCCAGGAAGACGGCGTCGCGGGACGCGACTATGCCCTACTGCGCAGCACCTATGGCGGCGAACAACTCACCCTTGGCCTGACCCAGAGCCACACCCGCCGCCCGTTTCTCGATCGCAGCGCCGATGTAACTGCCGTCGATGCACGCTGGACCCCCAACAACCAGTGGCTGCTGCGCCCATTGATCATCCATAGTGACAGTGAAACCGCAGGACTAGGACAGGACGGCTACGCTGGCGGACTGAGCGTCGACTGGGATATGCCCGGCCCCTGGCGCCAACAGTATTTCGCACTGTACAGCGACGACAGCTTCGAGCTGAACGATCTTGGCTACCAGCAGCGCAACGATTTCCGCTATTTCGAGTGGGAGAGCGGCTACCGACAGGACCATCTCAATGCCGACTCGCGCTATGCCAGCCACGCCTGGGAGTTCGAATGGGCCTACCGCGAGAACACCGCCGGCCAGAAGCTGCTGAACAGCTACACCGCGCAGCGCTACTCTGAACTGCGCGATGGCAGCAATCTGTTCGTGCTGCTGCGCTGGCGCGAATCGGCCTTCGATGACCGACTCTCGCGCGGCAATGGCGCGGTCCCGATCAAGGCCGGCCCGCAGTTATTCATCGAACGCAGCATCCCGCGTCGCGGCGACGCCGCGCTGAGCTGGTACTGGGCCTTTGAATCGTTCCCCGATGCGGTGGGCGGGCAGAGCTATTTCGCCGGCCTGCAACCGCGCTGGCATCTGAACAGTCACGTTGATCTTGACCTCGGTCTGTACGCCTGGCGCCAGAACGATTGGCTGCTATGGCAACAAGACCGCGAGTTCGGCAGCTTCAGCAGCCAACGCGCCGAGCTGTATTCCAACCTCAACTGGTTTCTCGGCGACAAGCAGGAACTCCGGGTGAAACTGCAGGCGATCGCCATCGATGCCAGCGCCAGGCAGGCGCGTCGACTCGATACGGCGGGCCGTCTGCTCGACAGCGATGCCGAGCTGAACGACTTCCAGTTGCGCAATCTCGGCTTTCAATTGCGCTATCGCTACAAGCTTGGCCCGCTCAGCGATATCTACGCCGTCTACAGCCGCGGCGGGTATGCCATCGACGAGTTTGAACCTGGCCAAGCGCACGGCGGCCTGAATAGCGGCCTGGAGGATGTGTTCTCGCTGCGCGACGACGACCAGTTTCTGCTCAAGATCGCGTATCGTTTCGAGCTGTAGTGCTCACACCAAGCAAGCGCGGAGAAACGCGGTTCCGATGACGGCTCCCCCCATCCAACTGATTGGCTTCGATGCCGACGACACCCTGTGGCGCAGCCAGGAGTATTTCGATCAGGCCCAGGCCGAGTACGAAGCCATCCTCGGCCGTTACCTCGATGTGCAGAATCACACCGTGCACCAGCAGCTGCTGGCCACCGAGCGCCGCAATATCAAGCTGTTTGGTTACGGCGCCAAGGGCATGACCTTGTCGATGCTGGAAACCGCCATCGCCCTGACCGAGCACAGGATCAGCGCCAGCGACCTGGCCAAAGTACTGGAACTGGGCAAGGCGGTACTTGAACACCCGGTTGAGCTGCTGCCCGGCATGCGCCAAGCAGTGGAAGACATTGCCCTCCGCTTCGACACCGTACTGATCACCAAGGGCGACCTGTTCCACCAGGAACGCAAGGTGCGCGAATCCGGCCTTAGCGACCTGTTCCGCCGCATCGAGATCGTTTCGGAGAAGGATCTACCCACCTACACCCGCCTGTTCGAAGAATTCCAAATCGCCGCCGCCCAATTCGTCATGATCGGCAACTCACTGCGCTCCGACATCGAACCCGTAGTGCGTCTGGGCGGTTACGGCATCCACATCCCCTACAGCACCACCTGGGCCCTGGAGACCGAACACGGCCTGGAAGCCGACCACCCCCGCGTCCGACAAGTGCAACAGCCCAGCGACATCGCCGCCGCACTCGCCGAGTTTGGCTGAGTCGGGATTCGGGCGTCGAGCGTCGAGCGTCGAGCGTCGAGCGTCGAGCGTCGAGCGTCGGAAAAGCATAGCCCCTCCCCCCTCGCGGGGGAGGGGTTGGGGAGAGGGGGAAGCGCAGGCACAGGGGAAAGCAAACGAACAAGGCCGCGCCACAATCGCTCCGGAACGCCCTCTCCGATGTTCAGGCAGAACTGCAGGGCCGATCCTTTCCCGCCCCAAGTGCCTCGCGAATCGAAATTCCCGAGCAGAAGCAGCCATCGCGCAACACACGCAACGCGCCACGCCACGTTGGGCCGGCTCTGGCCCGCCAATCCCTGGGGCAGCCGCCCCAGCTGTCCCGCGCGATGCTACCCTTCGATCCACAACTCAAGGTTACACCGAGGAACAAGCCATGTCGCACTTGCTACGCTCCACCCCCGTCCTGGTGGTTGAAAAAGTCGAGCCTTCACTCGCCTTCTTCGAACAGCTTGGCTTCCAGAAGACCCTCGACGTGCCCCATGGCGACGGCCTCGGCTTCGCCATCCTGGAAGCAGGCACCCTGCAGGTGATGCTGCAAAGCACTGCCTCGGTCACCGACGATATGGGCAAGGAGCAGACCAACCTAGGCCGACACTGCGCCCTGTTTATCGAAGTCGACAACCTCGAACTCGCCTATCAGAGCGTCGCCGACTATCCGGTCTTCCTGCCCCGGCGCAAGACCTTCTATGGGGCCGACGAGATAGGCGTGATAGAGCCCGGCGGCCATCACGTGACTCTCGCCCAATTTGATCGCTGAACCGGGCAAGGGCAACAGTTGATCGGCCCGCACATCCAATGGGCTGCGCACCGCGTTCGCGCCACGGCCCAGCACATGGGTATAGATCTGCGTCGTACTGACATCGCTATGACCCAACAGCTCCTGCACAGTGCGAATGTCGTAGCCGGACTCAAGCAAGTGGGTGGCAAAGCTATGCCGAAGCGTATGGCAGGTGGCCGGCTTGATGATCCCCGCTTCAGCCACCGCCCGCTTAACTGCGCGCTGCACCACGGTTTCTGACAGATGGTGGCGCATGGCCTTGCCGCTGCGAGGATCAAGCGAACGCTTTGGCGCCGGAAAGAGATACTGCCAACCGGCTTCCGCTGCTGCGCCGCGGTACTTGCGATCAAGGGCATCTGGCAGCCACACGCGTCCAAACCCGGCCGCCAGATCCTGTTGATGCAGCGCCAGCGCCAGTCGTCTCTGCGCATCCAGGCCGCCGATCAAACTCATCGGCAACATCGAACGTCGATCCTTACCACCCTTTCCGGCGCGAACGATCAGCTCGCAACGCACCAGATCGATATCCTGCAAGCGCAGTCGCAATGCCTCCATCAGACGCAGTCCGGACCCATACAACAGCCCCGCAACCAGCGCCGGCGTCCCGGACATGCGCCCCAATACCGCTGCCACCTCATCACGCGACAGCACCACAGGGAGTTTCGCCGGCCGCTTGGCCCGCTTGATGTCATCCATCCAGGGCAAGTGACGCTGCAGCACCTCGCGAAAGAAGAACAACAAGGCCGCCAACGCCTGATTCTGCGTTGCCGCAGCTACCTGCCCCTCGCTCGCAAGCACGGTCAGGAAGCTCTCCACCTCCAACTGGCCCAAAGCCTCCGGCCGCCGCCCCGGAAACGCCCGCAGAAACCGCACAATCCACCCCAGATACACATGCTCCGTGCGCTTCGCCAACCCCAAGCGCCGGATCCGCTCGCGCGCAACGTCCAACACATCAAACCGCTCAAACCCACCCCCATCCGGCCCAGGAATCCGGGTACCCAGCCCCACCCCCTCATCCGCCCCCATCCCACCCAACCGCCGCCCCAATCGCTTCGCCATGTCCGCATAACTCCCAGGAAACACGGCGAGGTTATGCGGCGCCCACCCCAAGCACCATCGGCAAAACGCGTTGATTCGAGTAGGATTTGTCCTACCCCACCCCCCTTCCCAACCGATTATTCCGGCAGACTACATTGCAAATGGCGTCGAATAATCAATCGAATAGCAGTTAGAAGCCAATGGGAACCCTTGAGGATGTTCTTAAGAGCATTGGTGACGCCTGCGAGTTCTCTAGCATCGACACGCTCGGGCCTAATACAAGAGGCGCCTTTTCCGTGCGCCCGTTGCATGTAGCTGCGATTCGGGGCGATTGCGTTGCAATTCGGACGCTCGTCTACGCTGGCGCGGAGATCAACTGTCTTGGCGAACACGGGTTCTCTCCACTGATGGAGGCCGCCGCCCAAGGTCACGTCGACGCGTGCAAGCTGCTGATCGAGCTCGGTGCAAAGTCACTTCCCAATGAAGCCGGACAGGTGCCAAGCGAGTATGCTGAAGTCTCTGGCTACAGCGAGCTTGCGGCTTGGCTAGCCGGCCATGGCTTCTAACTACGTATTCGAGCTGACCGTTGGGAGAGGTGATCGTGTTTACTGCTAGTCTGTCGGTCAACGGCAGCTCAATACGGCGTTAGAAAGCAATGTGAGCGCTTGGCGGCCATCGACGCCTTTACCACTGCGGAGCCGATCTGTGGAAGATGAGCTATGAAGAGTCAAATTTTCGCTGTGTTCTTGATGCTTGTCACCACTGACCCCAGTGCGAGCGACTCATCGACGCACTGCGGTGCTTCTGAAGAGGTCTTCTTCTCCTGCAACTTGGAGGGCTCGGCAAAGACGGTTTCCCTCTGTGGCGAAAGCAGTGAATACGGCTCGCCTAAGTGGGTGCAATATCGCTTCGGCACCCTTGGCGACGCAGAGTTGGTATTTCCTGCAAAAAGGGATGGTTCCCTCGAGAAGTTTGGGGGCGTACATCAAACCGCCAAAGCAATCGGTCTCAACATCATGGAGGTTTGGTTCCGAGTTGGTGTTTACGACTACATGATCGAGCACATTTCCGGTGGAGAGTGCGAGGAGCAGTGCGAAGATTCAAATGATCTCGTCGTCTTTAAGAGGGGAAAGGCTGTCATGAAGCTAGAATGCCGCGCGCCTGTAATCAACAACCTGTGGCCTCTATACGGCCATATCTCTGCTGATCAATCCAGACGCCCATGATTCTCTCAAGACTTTCGCGTTGCTTTCTAACTACGTATTCGAGCAGACCGTGGGGAGAGATCGCGGTGTTTCCTGATATGCTCATGCGCCACGGCTGCTCAATACGGCGTTGGGCGGCTCTTTGTGGGCGCGGCAATCTTCCAACGCTTCGGAGAACTCTGTGAGTCTCTTGCATATCGCCTTGTCAATTTGGCTCATTAGTATCGGCCTTTTGTTCTGGCGTTCAACTCTCGTCGGAGTCGCGCGTCCGCTGCACGCTGTACTTGCACTTCCGGTCCTAGCGCTGTTTGTCACACTCAACGTGATTGTTGTAAACGCTTTGGTCCCGGGGGCCTATTCAGCACTGCGCTGGTTTAAGGAATCGGACTATTTTTCCAGCCTTGAGCCGTACGCCGCATTCGTTATCTACGGCTCAGTTCCTGCCCTACTTTTCTGGCTGTGGTTGTCCTTTCTGCGCAAGCTGAGCAACTCCGCGAGTCCTTCCGATCTCTGAGTGCGTATCCTAGCCCCCTGGTTTTCGGCCGGAGCCGCCCAACTACGTATTCGAGCAGACCGTGGAGAGATGTCATGGTGTTTTCTGATACGCTTTCGTGCCACGGCTGCTCAATACGGCGTTAGGCTAACGATGACATTCATCGAGGCATTCTTCGCCATTTTCGCCGAGCTGCTCAACGTTGAAACGTCACTGTACGCAGCGCTAGCCGCATGCCTTGCGGTGGTATCGTTTCTCTGGCGCCGTCAGCTACGGAATGCGCGTCAGTCCAGAATTGTGCTCGGCGCTGCATCACTCTGGCTCGCCATTCCTGCTGCGGCAGCAATAGGTTCTTTCTTCCGTTTCTCTGGGGCGTCCTCGTCTGGCGGCGTTGAATTCAGCGAATTCGGCGCTGCGCTGTCTGCGAGCGTCTTGCCGCTGGTGGCGCTAGTATCGGTTGCTCTATTTACAGTCGGGTCGGGGGTTCGGGTTAATGTTCTTGGCATCACGCTTCCGTTACTCCTCTGCCAGTTCTGGTTCTCTTTCTTGGCTGGCTGCGCCATCGTTGGTGTTTGTGCCTAGGTGTCGTTACCCTAACTACGTATTTGAGCTGACCGTTGGGAGAGGTCATGTTGTTTTCTGAAATGTTGTCGGCCAACGGCAGCTCAATACGGCGTTAGCTTACATGAGTGATTCCATTGAGCGCTTGATCTGTGGCGCCTTCGAAAATACGTCGCTGGAGGCTCACACTCCCATCTCCGTGGATACATACGACGATGAGGGCACTGAATCACATTTTGTTGGGACACACTGGACCGACCACAACGCAACGACCCTTCAGAAATTCGCCTCTTCGCTCTTATTCTTCACACCCGAGGCAGCCGCGCATTTCTTGCCGGCTTTTCTACTCGCTACGCTACAGGCGCCTGAGTCCAACCTTGCTGAGTCAACGATACGATTTCTGTCTCCTCCCAAGGGAGATGCGTCGCGTCCCAGCTTTGACGCATGGTGGAGCCTACTCTCTCGCAAACAACAACTGGCCGTTGTAGCATTTCTTCGGCGCGTCCCTGAGGCTTGGCCGGGCGAGCACGACGCTTCGGCATCAGCGCTTGAGGGCGCGGTGCATGTAAGCTAACTACGTATTCGAGCAGACCGTGGGGAGAGGTCATGGTGCTTTCTGATATGTTATCGGCCCACGGCTGCTCAATACGGCGTTAGTCCACTGCGGTTTCTGACAGCGGCATGGAGGTTGGTGGGTCGAAGCTCGGGGTGATCGAACGCTTCGGCCCCCGTCGGCGCAAGAGCTTCGTGCGCATGCCTTTCAG
>NZ_JACYTR010000076.1 GCF_014841215.1 Pseudomarimonas arenosa | reverse complement strand
CCGTTGCTGCGTAGCAGCCGAACAACGCGGCAATCGGCGCAAAGGACCTCAGGGCGAATGCCCTGCGTAGCCGCGCAGCGGCCGAATGAGGGCCGTGCCAGCGCCGAAAGACCGCGAACACTCTGTTATCTCAACACCATCGGTCGAAACTCTCGCCCCGCTTGGAATTGCCGGATCTTTCGCCGCGACCTCATGAAATATCCGGGATAGCCTATTGAATCGCTGATCTATTGCTGGCGACAACGATATGACGCGGGTTTCATGGCTCACTCATCCTCTTGTCACTCGCTCAGGACACCGACAGCGTCAACTCGCTATTGCGAATCCCGAATCGCGAACCCCGGCTATTCAGCCCCTAATGATCTCGGCCATCGCTTCGGCCAGACGCTCGGGCGTACACAGCAGGATATCCATGCCGACCTTGCGGCAGCGTTTGGCCATGGCTTTGTCGTATTGCGGGCGGGCGTCGTAGCCGAGGGCGCCGAGGCCAACACAGCGCACACCGGCCTCACACAGTTCGGCGACATTGCGCACCAGACTGGCGGCGTCACCACCTTCGTAGAAGTCGGTGATCAGGACGACGATGCTGCGGGCAGGTTCGCGCACCAAGGTGGCGGCATAGGCCATGGCCATGCCGATGTCGGTGCCGCCGCCGAGTTGTACCTGCATCAACACGTCGACCGGTTGACCGACCTGTTCAGTGAGATCGGCGATGCGGGTGTCGAACAGGAAGAGGGAGGTCTTCAAGGTTGGCAGCTCAGCGAAGATCGATGCCATGATGGCGCTGAAGATCGCCGAGTCGAGCATCGAACCCGATTGATCAACGGCGATGATGATATTCCATGGCCGCTGCTTGCGTTCGGCGGCGTGAAAATACAAGCGCTCGACCAGCAGCCGTTCGCTTGCCGCGTCCCAGTGGCGAAGATTGCGCCGCACCGTGGTCTTGAGATCGAGATTGCGAGCGACGTGGCGTGGTGAGTGACGATCGCGCCGCAGGGCGCCGATCAGGGCAGGCTCCACCTGCAGTTTCAGCTTCTCACGCAGTTCGGCCACCACTTGATCGATGATCTTGCGGGCCAGCACCCGGGTCTCTGGATTGAGCAGGTCACGGTGGCTGATCAGGGTCTTGACCAACTCAACATTCGGTTCGATCCGTTCCAGCAGATCCGGCTGTGAAAGCAGTTCGCCGATGCCACGGCGGCGCACCAGCTCCCCCTCCAGCACCTCTTTGGCGCTGTGCGGGAACAGCTCACGAACTTCCTGTACCCAGTGCGCCACGGTCAGACCGCCCGACTGGCTAGCACCCTGCTTGTTCGATCCTTCGCTGTCGGCGAACAGGAAATCAAGCAGCTCGCCGGCACGTTCGAGTTCGCCCATCTCCGCACCGCCAGCACCGCTTCCCAGGCCGTGTCGCTCGGCATACTCGCGCCCCAGCACGGTGCGCCAGCGCGGCAAGCTGCTGTGATCCCTACTCAAAGTTCCCACTCCGCCATGATCTCTGCCGCTTCACGGTCGAGTTCGACGATCAAAGCCTGGGCGGCCGCACTGCTGCGCAATGGGCGATCAAGCCGATGTTCCTTCAAACCCAACTGACGCGCCACGGCTTCACATAGTGCATCGCGGTGTCGCGCATGCAGGAGTTCGACCGCAGCGCGCAGCCGCGGCAACATGGCGAGGAAGACCTCACCACGCACCGCCAGCAGGATGTGGTCGATGGCGCGCACCAGGGCGTCGGCACCCAACAGCAGGGCGGTGGTCGACACCGAAAGTACTCCATGCAGGAAGTCGCCGGCCAGCAATTGCCGCTCTTCACTGGTGTCGGCGAACGCCGCCAGCTCATCGGCCATCAGCTGGAATTCCAGCCGCCGAATCTCGACCAGGATGGCCAGGAAGGCGCCCCGCAGCTCAGCCACTGGAGTCATGTCGGCCGCGCTGTGGACGCTGGCGGCGAACAGGTCAGGGTCGAGATCGTCGCGCGCCAGAGCCAGTTCGGCCAGGCCCTTGAGAGCGTCGATGATCGCGGCATGCTGTTCGCGCGGCGCCGCATGCACCTCCGGCAGGGCAAAGCAGGCGCGATCCCAGGTACGCAGCAGCAGCTCGGCTAATTGACCTTCGCGCAAGGCCTGGCTGTGCAGACTGCGTTCGAGAACCCGCAGGGTGGCCAGGGCATCAGCCAAGGCGACGAACCGGCTGTCATTGTCGACCGCCTCAGAACAGGTCATGGCCGCCCGCGCGATGATGTCCGGCAAATCCATGGCCAGCGCCTCGTACAGCAACCGACAGCTGCGCGCGGCATCGTGATCGACCGCACTTAACACCCGCGTCAGTGAGGTCAATGCAGCAGCCACAACGGTATCACCGTCCAGGCTGCGCTCGATCAGGGCCGCCTCGAGTTTGACGTTCCAGCTCAGACGCCAGCGCTCCTTGAAAATCGAGTTTCCCAATACATCGCGCTCGTTGCGCAGTTCGCCCAAGCCGACGCCGATCTGCCGCAGGCGATGCAGAAAGGCCGAGCGGGCCCGATCGAGTGGCTGGCGCAGGTCGAGATTCAACAGACTGACTTGTTCGTGTTCGACCAGCGATGCCAGCTCCAGCCGGTCGAGTTGGCGATAGTAATCGCTGACCAGGGGCAGGCGGCCGGCCCGGGCGCTCACCCTGCCCACTCGATTGCCGATGTGGGTCTCCAGCATGATCTTGCGCAGGCGGGCACCATCGGTGTCTGGGTCACCTTTCACACAACAGGTGATCAGGGCGTCATCCAGATCATCCAGGGTCGGCTGCTGGCGACCGCGTAGCTGGGCCAGCAAATGGCAATGATGCTCGACCGCGATCGCGTCGGCACTGGCCAGACGTTCTCCACGACGCCGCGCGGCCTGCAGGATTTCGATCGAATGAGTAGTGATGGCGGTCTGCGGTGCACCGCGACGGATCGATTCGTACAAGGTGTGATAGAAGCGCGGTGCCCGATTGCCGGCGCCATAGCCAGCCTGCTCGGCAAAGCGCAAGTAGCTGTACGGCACCAGGGCCTGATGCACGGTGCCCAACGGAATCTCGGGCAGCGGATCGGAATCATGGCGGTCGAGAAACAGATGAAAGCCACCGCAGACCACCATGGCCTGCCCTGGGTCGATACCACGTTCCTGAAGTTGGGCCTGGATACGCCGCCACATGAAGCGCTCGCGGGCCCGGGTCACCGCGGCTTCGTCATCGTGGTAGGTGGCGCGGGCGGCCGCGCAGAACAAGGCCAGGGAACGCCGATAGTCCTCAACATCGACATCCAGCGCCCCATGCTCGAACAGGGTGTCCCAGGCCTCGTTCCAGCGCCGAAATCCGCCGGCCCTGGCTAGCCCCTGATAGAAGCGGCTGTGCTCCAGCGCGCGCTCGATCGCCGCCTCGTCATCGACGGCCTCGGCTTCGGCCTCGCCATTGAGGCGAAACTGCGCGTAATGGGGCAGGTCGATAAGTACCAGCTCGGCGCCGATACTCGCCGCAGCCTTGATCGCCACGTATTCCGGCGAATAACTGAGCAGGGGGTACCACGACGCTAGTTGCAACGGTTCCGCTTGCTCGAGATCGGCCGCTGCCAATTGGTAGTCATCATCGCGAAAGCTGCTGTACAGGGCGATCGGCGGCCTGCTGTCCTGCTCGCATACGGTCGGCAACAGCGCTTCCATTCCCGCCGGCCCTTCGAGGAACAGCAGCTTTGGTCGGCGCTGGGCGATGACCTGAGCGAGCACGTGGGCTGCGGTCGGCGAGTGATGGCGCAGCGGGAACCAGTACAGGTCATCACCGAGTACCGCATCCACCTGTGCCACGATCACCTCGGCTTCCGGCAGAGCCGCCAGCGCAGAGGCGCCGGGCGACGTGGCTCGCTGGGCTTCGCTCACCCGAGCACCGTTTGCGCGCCCTGGACGAATTCACGCCAGTGCTTGGCGCCATCGGCACGCTTCTTCGCTACCAGGGTGACGTATTCCTTCAAGCTTGCCAGGTCCGCCAGATCTTCTTTCACTAGCGAGCCGATTAAATGCCTAGCTAAGGTGCCGGCACCGACCTCGCCATTGCCGAAGTAACGCGCGTGCAGGGCGGCATCCAGGGCAACGCCGATCGCCTCGGCAGTGGACAAAGTGGTACTCGGCGATTTCAGGCTAACCCCCTCCTCGCTGCGACCCAGCCTGATCTCCCGGAACACCGTGGTCAACAGTTCAATGATCGGGGTATCCAGGGTCTTGGGAATATTGTACTGGGCGATGAGTTGCGCGCTGCGTTCACGCACCACTTCCATCTCGGTGGCCTTGTCGGCAATCAGCGGGATATGCACATAGTTGAAACGCCGCTTCAGGGCCGCACTTAGCTGATTGACACCCTGATCGCGCGAGTTGGCGGTGGCAATGATATTGAAGCCAGGCCGAGCAGCCACCCCGCTGTCGCCGGGCAGCTCGGGGATGGCGATCCGCTTGTCCGACAGCAAGGACACCAAGGCGTCCTGCACATCCGGCACACAACGGGTAATTTCCTCGAAACGCAGCAAGGCGCCGCGCTGCATCGCCACCATGGATGGCGATGGGATCAGGTTCTCCGCCCGCGGCCCCTCGGCGATCACCCGGGCGATATTCCAGGAGTACTTGATGTGTTCCTCGGTGGTGCCCGCAGTGCCCTGAATGACCAGGGTCGAGTTGCCACAGATGGCCGCGGCCAGATGTTCGCTTAACCAGCTCTTTCCCGTGCCGGGCTCGCCGACCAGGAGCAGGGCGCGCTCCGAGGCGAGGGTGACGATGGCACGTTCGACCAGGGTGTCGTCGCCGAAGAACTTGCGCCTGATCGCCACTTCGGTGGACTTGCCGGCGATCTTGGCTTTCAGGGGCTTGCGCCCCAGTACATAGGCCAGTACCGCACGTGGCGACAGCTGCCAGTTGCTCGGACGCGGATCCTGGTCATTCTGCCGCAGCGCTTCCAACTCGGCGGCGTATTCCTGCTCAGCCGGTCGGCGCAACACCTCATCGATTTCTGCTTCTGCCGTCGCTTGGCTCTTCTTGCTCACAGTCGATCCTCTCTCATGGTTTGTTGAGCGCCTTGACCAAGGCTGCTTTATCGATCTGCTTTTCGCTGATGGTGATGTAGGCGGGACGAGCGTCAAGCAAACTCAAGGGCGTAAGCACGGCACGCCCTAGCTCGACGTGCGCCATCGCAAACAAGGCCGGGCCGCCCTCGGCCCCCGCCTGCGCTGTCTCGATCGCCTGAAGCAGGTGGCTCTCAGCGGCATCGACGCGAAGCGTCCAATGCATCCCGCAGGCAGCGAGCGTGGCCACCTGCTCTGGGCCTCGACCCGGCTGCTCGGAAATCTCGAAGGGCGTCGTCAGCCGCCAATCGCGCAATAGCACCTCATCATTGAGTTCCACCGCCAGCTCAAGCGGATCGGGCCGATGGGCCTTGAGCTTTTGCAACCAGGCGCGCGGCGACCAGTCGACCCACGCCGACCAATCATCGAGCTCAGCAGCGAGATTGAGCTTGCTCTCAGGACCCAAGGCGATACGCCAGGGTGCAGCGGTACTCAGGGCCGCGTTCTCCAGCACGATCTGCTTATGCTGCAGCAAGTCGGTCGGGCGAAAGCCCTGCTTTTGCTGCAAGGTTAGAAAGGCCTCAGGCGGCACCTCGGCCCCGGCACGGGCCGGAAACACCAGGGAATAGAGCATCGGCGTGCCCGGCTCGAGCCGCGCGCCATCGACCTCCAGCGCCTCGATCAGACGCAGGCGAAACTCGAACGCACTGAAGGCACCTGGAACATGTCGTTTCATCACCCCAAGCAGGGCCAGATTCATCTGATTGACAGGACAATTGGCAGGCCCAGCAGTCAATCGCGCTTGCAAGGCTTGATCATCAGTTTCCAGGGCGCGCCGACTGGTGCGGGCAAGCAGCCAGGCGCGATCGAGGAAGAATGCCAGACGTGAGCCGGAAAAACGTTCGGGTGCGGTCTGCAAACGCTTCAGCTCCTCCAGCACGATGCGCAGGGTCGAGCCCAACCGAAGAAAGCGCGCTCGTGAGACTTCTTCGAACGCCGCCGCCAAACTGCGTTGGGTCGATTGCGAGGCAGTCGTGGTCCCCGCCAACAGAATCTCCTCCACCGCATCGGCAGCCTGTTTCAACAGGGCAAGCTGCTGTGCTGGCGTCTCGGCCTCAGTCCGCATCCGCTTCCTCTGCTTCGTCGAGTGCGTCGCCAGCAGCGTCCTGGATGGCCGATTGCAGGGCCGCCGTCACGGTACGCAGGCTCAACAAGCGTTCAAACACGCGCACACTGGCGCGCGCTTTCAGCAGGGCGGCGGCGCTGCTGCGATGACCATCGGCCAGGGCCTGCAGCAGGCGATCCAGCGATTGAGCCAGGTGTTCAGCCCCGATCTCACGCAATTCATCCCGATGATGCGACAGGCGGGCGATGTCTTCGGCCCGCATCGCCCGCAATCCGCGCACCACGGCAGCATCCAACAACTCGGTCAAGTGCTCAACCAGGGCGAGTGCGTCGCCCTGAGCGGACTCAATAGGCATAGTAGTCCTCGGGCACGGTCTCGGTCGGTCGCCAGTCCAGTTCGCCCGCCTCGGCACCGCGATAGCGCAGGAATACATCGCCCATCAGCTCGCGATCGAGCTTTGGCTTTTGCCCGACGCTCGATGCCATCCAGGCATCGACCTTGGCCGGATCGACCTCCCCGGCACGCACCAGCCCGATCAACAGCACCAGAAGATGTTTACACGCCGCGCCGCGCAGGCCACCGCAGACATTGAGGTTTTGCGTGCAACAGCAGACTTCACCCGCCGCGGTCAAACGACAGGCATAGGTGAGATCGGGATCGGTCTGACTCTTGACCACGCCCGCCAAGGCATCGTCGCTGACATCGTGATACAGCTGGAAGCCGGTGTGCCGCAGCATCGCCAACGCCTTGGAGATGCGCTCTGGCTGGCTTAGCCGCACTTCCAAGGCGGCCAGAAAACTATCGGCGTCGCGGGTTGACAGGGGTCTTGCGCGTGCCACCTCGGCTGCCGATAGCACGCCCTTGGCTTCGCGTCGGCGCTGCTTCTCTTCCTGCAAGGTTTGCTTGAAGGCGCGTCGACCCGCAGCCCAGTCCTTGGCGGTCGGCGGGCTCAGCTGTAGAGCATCGACGAGCCAGGCCAGCGTCATCCGCTCAAGTTCCGCGCGCGGCTTGCGATTCTCCAGCTTCATCTGGAAGGTATCCAGGCACACAGTGAATTCCTGCCGTGCATGCAGTTCAACCAGGGTTGCTCGCAGATCCTGTTTCTTCCCTTGCGCTGCGGTTATCAGCCTACCGAGCGAACCATGGGCGTCGAGCCGAAATAGCTCAACCAGTCCGAAGTGATAATCCAGAGTCAAACGCAGGCATTCGTGATGGGCTGTGCGGACAGTAAGGCCAAAGGTACAGTCCGCCGCAAAGTGGGGGAACAGTGCGGTCCACAGGTCTTGCGTCATTGTTTGGAAGCCGTCCGAGTTGTGCGCTTTGTACCATCTCCAACGCTTGCGACAGGCACCAGGCACGGAAAACATGAACGAGCCCTGCATTTTGTGCAAACGATCGCGATTTTGGTCGAATCGAGGATGTAAAATCGCCGTTAACTGGCGCTATACTTAGCCCAAGATTCTTGCAGTAATTGCTGAATAACACCGCGTAAGCTGATGATCATTATGGACGTCGGAACCGCCATTGCTGTGCTGCTCGCCGCTCTCGCCGCCGTCGTGGTGGCGGGGTTGCGCCGGGTGCCCGAGGGCCGCGCCTATACCCTGCATCGCGGCGGCCGCTTCGTGCGCTCCTTGGCGCCCGGCCTGCACTTCACCATTCCGGTGCTGGATCAGATCGCCCACGAGGTGGACCTGGTCGGCCATCAGGTCGCCGTACCGACCACCGCCAGCGCGCGCGCCGAGGTGTATTTTCAGATTCTGGAGCCGCAGCGCACCGGTGCGGCACTCGACGATGTCGACGCCCTGGTCGAGAAGCTGACCTCGGATCGGCTGCGTGCCCTGGCACCGACCGGCGCCGAGAATGAGCCGGGCAAGCTGGCTCAGCAATTGATGCAGGACCTGAACGCACGCCTGGCCGAACTCGGCCTGCGAGTAATTCGCTGCCGCCTGGCCGGCTGACGCCGAGGGCGCCAGCCCGTATGCTGGCGCGCCCTGGCATTCGATCGCCCGATGAGCGCGCACGATCCGATTCAATCGCAACTGCTGGCCGGTCTGGCTGAGCTCGGGCTCGATCCGGCCGCTGCCGACGCCCTGCGGCGTTACCTCGACCTGCTGGCGCGCTGGAACCAGACCTACAACCTCACGGCCATCCGTGATCCGGCCGAGATGGTCAGCAAGCACCTGCTCGACTCGCTCAGCATCGCCACCGAGTTTGACCAGCAACGTCTGGTCGACATCGGCTCGGGCGCCGGGCTGCCCGGTATTCCGCTGGCCCTGGCCTGCCCGCATCTGCGCGTAACCATGGTGGAAAGCGCCGGCAAGAAGGCCCGCTTCATGCGCGAGGCCGTTCGCCAACTCGATCTCGGCGCCCGCGTTGACGTGGTGGAAGGCCGAGCCGAGGCCTTGGATCGGCCTGGCCAGTATGATCGGCTGTCAGCCCGCGCCTTGGGCACCCTGACTCAACTGCTTGATTTGGGAGGGCATTTGCTGCAGCCGGGCGGACTGCTGCTGGCGATGAAAGGCAAGTACCCGGACGACGAACTGGCGGCTCTGCCGAGCGGCTATCGCCTGCTCGACAGCCGCCCCCTGGCCGTTCCGGGCCTGATTGGGGAACGCCACTTGCTGCGCATCGAAAAGCTGGGCTGAATCGGCGCGCCACCGGCTTGAGCGAAGATTCCGGCCCGCTCTTGGCATACCAAGAAGGCGAAGCTGAAAGCACGGTCACCGACGCGACGTCTGTCCGTGGGATAATCCCCGGCTCGCTGGCGCTGGCCTCTGGCTGCGCGGCCATCTGAACGCATACGCAAACGGGGATCTCCCATGGGGCGAATCATCGCCATTGCCAACCAAAAAGGTGGCGTCGGCAAGACCACCACCGCGGTCAATCTGGCCGCTGCTCTGCATGAGGCGCGGCGCAAAGTGCTGCTGGTCGATCTCGACCCGCAGGGCAATGCGACCATGGCCAGCGGCGTGAACAAGCACGATGTCACCCGCTCGGGCTGTGAGGTGCTGCTGGAGGAGTGCAGCGCCCGTGATGCCATCATCAAGAGCCACGGCGGCTACGACGTTCTACCGGGCAATGGCGACCTGACCGCCGCCGAACTCAAGCTGATGGAAGCCCTGGCCCGCGAGCACCGGCTGCGCGAGGCGCTGGAGCCGCTGCGCAAGGAGTATCAGTACATTCTGATCGACTGTCCGCCCTCGCTGCACCTGCTGACCATCAATGCACTGACCGCCGCTGATGGCGTGATCGTGCCGATGCAGTGCGAGTACTTCGCCCTGGAAGGTCTGTCGGCGCTGACCGATACCCTGAAGGCGGTGAAGTCACGGCTCAATCCTGGCCTGGAGATCGAAGGCATCCTGCGCACCATGTACGACGTGCGCAACAATCTCGCCAACGACGTATCGGCCCAGCTTAGCCAGCACTTTGGCGACAAGGTGTTCCGCACCGTGGTGCCGCGCAATGTACGCCTGGCCGAAGCACCCAGCCACGGCCAGAGCATCATCGAGTACGACCGCGCCTCGCGCGGCGGCATTGCCTACCTCGGCCTGGCCGGCGAGATGCTGCGCCATGAACGCAACGCCCCAGTCGCTAAGGAGAGCTGAGATGGCGAGTAAGAAGCGCGGCCTTGGCCGCGGGTTGAGTGAGCTATTGGGCGGCGGACTGCATGAAGCGGAAACCCCCAAGGCCGAGGACACACTGAAGTCACTGCCAATTGAGAAGCTGCAGCCGGGCAAGTACCAGCCACGCAGCCAGATGGACCCGGCCCGCCTGCAGGAACTGGCCGACTCGATCCGTGCCCAGGGCCTGATCCAGCCGATCGTGGTACGCGAGATCAGCGCCGGCAAGTTCGAAATCATTGCCGGCGAGCGCCGCTGGCGCGCTGCCCAGATGGCGGAACTGCGTGATGTGCCGGTGGTAGTCCGCGACATCGACGATCACACCGCCCTGGCCATGGCGTTGATCGAGAATATTCAGCGCGAAGACCTCAACCCCCTGGAAGAGGCCGCGGCGCTGCATCGCCTGATCGACGAGTTCGCCCTGACCCACCAGCAAGCTGCCGATGCCGTGGGCCGCTCGCGTGCCGCGGTCAGCAATCTGCTGCGCCTGCTGGAGTTGCCCGATGGCGTGCGCAAGCTGGTGGAGCAAGGCAAGATTGAAATGGGCCATGCCCGCGCCCTGCTTACCCTACCGGTCGCGCTGGCCGAAACCCTGGCCCGCCAGGCCGCCGATGAAGGCTGGACGGTGCGCGAGATTGAGCGCCGTGTTCAGCATGCGCAGAAGCAAAGCCAGGACGTTCGCAAGCCCGAGCCGATCAAGCACAATCCGGATATTGCCGCCCTGGAGCGTGAGCTGTCCGATTCGCTCGGCGCCGAAGTGAACGTCAAGAACAGCCGTGGAGGTCGCGGCAAGCTGGTCATCAGCTATCACAACCTTGACCAGCTCGACGGCATACTGGAGCGCTTACGCCGCTGATTGCAGACGTTAGGAACTCCCGATGGAACTGAGCGTTGTGGTGCCGGTGTTCAACGAGCAGGACAACGTCCGCCCGCTGATTGAAGAAATCATTGCTGCCTTGCGCGGCAAACTGGCCTTCGAGATCGTCTATGTCGACGATCACAGTAGCGACGCCACGCCTGACCGGCTGCAGCAGATCACCCGCGAGGTGCCCGAGCTGCGGGTGCTGCGCCACCAGAAACAGAGCGGCCAGAGCACCGCCGTGCGCAACGGCATCAAGGCGGCGCGGGGACGATGGATAGCAACCCTGGACGGCGACGGCCAGAACGACCCGGCCGACATTCCCAAATTGCTCGCCGAGCGCGACCGGGCCAATGCCTCGGTCAAGCTGTTCGCCGGCTGGCGGGTGAATCGCGTCGACAGCAGCTCGAAACGCTGGGCCTCGCGCTGGGCCAATCGCATTCGCTCGCGCATGCTGCGCGACAGCACGCCGGACACCGGCTGCGGAATCAAGCTGTTTGAGCGCGAGGCCTTTCTCGATCTGCCCTACTTCGATCATATGCATCGTTACCTGCCGGCGCTGATGCAGCGCGCCGGCTGGAAGACCGTCAGCGTGCCGGTGAACCATCGCGGCCGCAGCTCCGGCGTCTCCAAGTACAACAATCTCAACCGCGCCCTGGTCGGCATCAGCGATCTGCGCGGCGTGGCCTGGCTGATCCGCCGGGCCAAGATCACAGCTGTAGACGAGATCAGCGCGCATGAATGAAGAACTGCTCTGGCTGGAATGGACCGGGCTGCACGTCACGCCCTGGAAGCTGATCGGCTACACCGGCGCCCTGATGTTCGGCGGCCGCTGGCTGGTGCAGTTCATCGCCAGCAAGCGGGCGCAGCGACCGGTGATTCCGCGCGCCTTCTGGTACATGAGCCTGGCCGGCAGCTTCATGACCCTGAGCTATTTCATGTTCTCGGCCAAGCAGGATTCAGTGGGCGTGCTGCAGAACCTGTTTCCGACCTTCACCGCGGCCTACAGCCTGTGGCTGGATATCAGTCACCACGGCTGGCATAGCGATCGCGGCTTGAGTTGAGTCGAGGCCACGTTCGGCTGACTCGACCTGTTGATGGCGTCGACCCACGTCATGATCGACTTGCAGTGACACGCCCGTTCAACCATAATGCGCGGCTCTCTGTCTTGGGCTCAGGCCCACCCAGCCGACTTCGACGTGATGAAGTGGCGCCAGACAGCGATGTTCCCATTACGTGCCGGCAACGGCGGGGCCGCTTTCCGACTGGCTAAGTCGGATTCCATGAAATCTACGAGGTGCGCAATGGCACGCGTTTGTAAAGTCACCGGTAAGGGCGTTCAGACCGGTAACAATGTTTCTCACGCCAACAACAAAACCCGTCGTCGCTGGCTGCCGAACCTGCATGAGCGCAAGTTCTGGGTGCCGAGCGAGAATCGCTGGGTCCGTCTGCGAGTGTCGTCCAAGGCGCTGCGCACCATCGACAAGAATGGCATCGAATCGGTTCTGGCCGATCTGCGTGCCCGCGGCGAAAAGATCTGAGGAGGACCTAAGCCATGGCATCCAAGCGCGACAAAATCCGCCTGATCTCGTCGGCCGGCACCGGTCATTTCTACACGACCGACAAGAACAAGAAGAACACCCCGGCGAAGATGGAAATCAAGAAGTATGACCCGGTCGTGCGCAAGCACGTGATGTACAAGGAAGGCAAGATCAAGTAATTGATCGTCCGCCGAGGTCGAAAAAAGCCCGCCGATTGGCGGGCTTTTTTTTGCCTCAATTGTTGCCACTATTCCCGCGACGTCTTGAGGCGATTCTGACTGCCAGTCAATGCCAGCGCAGTTGATAGCGGCTTCAAGCGTGCAAGACTGGCGCACCCGCACGGGGCCTCGAATAGCGGCGGATCGCAGAAACCCCAATGCGAATCTCGACCCGAACCGGACGATGGCCTGCCCTGTTCGCACTGAGAGACAGCCCAAAGGGCGGGTGGTCCGAGGGCTGTAGCGATGAAATCGCCTTGACGCACCCTGAGCCTGTCGAAGGGTGCCTCACCGAAGCGAGCCCTGAAGCTGCCCACGCGAGCATTGAGGGTGCAATGCTGGCCGGCTGGCTTCGACAAGCTCAGCCAGCGTGGCGGCGACCCGAAGCGCCCCCCCCGCCCCCCGTGGGAGAGGGGCCGGGGTTGAGGGCCCGGTTTCCTCAATGGTCGCTTGCAACCACACTCACGGCGTATTCGTACCCTCATCGGCCCTTCGGGCACCTTCTCCCACAGGGAGAAGGGAGCAGCCCAGACGGCCTGCTCCTGGCCAAGCCCGGAAGTACGACAGCCCGATATTTCACCTGTCGCAGTGGTTCACCTACCCGGTGTTGCATGCCCGAGTGCTGCGCGGGCAGCATGTCTTACTCAGTCAGCACCTGGCAGGTCAGCAGATCTTCATTGGTGATCACCCAGTTCTCGCGATCGCCACACAGGGCCACGCCGCCGACCACGCATTCGTCGCCGTCTTCGTCGACCAATTGCACGTCGTATTCATCGCAGGGAATGCCGGTGAGGGTAAACGAGGCGCCGGAGCCGATGACTTGGTCACCGAGCTGATCGGGGCCCCAGTCTTCTTCATCCACCGGCGACAGGAACAGCTGGTGAATCTCCCAGTCCGACTGGTTGATGATCTTCACCTTGGAGCTTGCCGCCAGCGCGGTAAATGCAAGTCCAATCACCAGTGCCGCTGCCACCCACTTGGCCAATCGCATGACACGTCCCCCGAGATGCGCCGATCGCGCCCGCCTATTGCAGCGCTGTTGCAGGTCTTGCGCAATGGGTCGGGAGACTTGCTGGCAAATCGTCCGAGCTTGGCAGGCTACTGAGACTCATTTCACAGCAGCCTGATTTTGCGCGCCACGGACGGCGCGCGCTGAAGACCTGCTGGACGCAGGTTCTTCAGCAGCCTGTCAGGGCGGCGAGGTCAATTCGACCGGATCGAGCCAGCCATTGCGGTCACGGTCGAGTCGCTCGAACGCACGCAGCACCGCACGGCGATGGCTGTCGCGGTTGGTAATACGTTGACCTCGCTGCGCCACCGGCAGTTCTCCGGCATCAAGCACGCCATCGGCATTGAGATCCAGGGCGTCAAAGCCACGCTGCAGGTAGGCCAGGTATTCGTCGCGACTGACCCAGCCATCGCGATCCAGGTCGAATCCGGTGAAATAGGCGCGTCTGGCCTCGTCAGCAGCATTTTGCGCACTGGCGGCAGCGACCAAGAACAAGCCTGCCAAGCATGTTGCAGCGCCTGGCAGGCGGGACAACACTCAGGCCGCGCCGGCTAGCGCATACCCTTTCAGGCGAGCGGCAAACTCCTGCAGCGCCCGATTGCCCGATGCCTCGGCATCACGACACCACTGTCGCAACGACTCCAGCATGGCATCGGCATTCTGCCCGGAGCGCTCGTACACCGCGCGCAAACGCTGACGGAACTCATACACCGTGACCATCTGCGGATGCTGCTGAATCCACTGGCTAAGGCGCTCGCGCTGGGTTGGATCGAGCCAGCGACCGTCATTGACCAGGGCGCGGCGCAGGCGGCGCGGCAGCTGACGCAGAGTATCGCCAGCCTGCTGCGCTTCTTCGCGCCAGGTCGGCACGATCACACCGCTGAAGTAGTCGGTCATCACCTTGTAGCGATGCACCATCAACGCGCGCAGGGTGGCGGCATCGGGCAGGCTGATATTGGGGCGCAGATCGAGCTGCGGCGCCACCCGGCGCACCTTGGCCAGGCCCAGGAATTCGAACACGCGCAGCAAGGCCCAGCCGATGTCGAATTCGAACTTGCGCAGGGCAAAGCGCGCCGAACTCGGGAAAGCGTGGTGATTGTTGTGCAGCTCTTCGCCACCGATCACCAGGCCCCAGGGCGTGAGATTGGTGGCGGTATCGTCGGTTTCGAAATTGCGATAGCCCCACCAGTGACCGAGCCCATTGACGATGCCGGCGGCCAGCACCGGAATGACCAGCATCTGCAGGGCCCAGAAGCTGATGCCGATCACACCGAACGCAGCGACTTCGGCGAACAGCAGAACGGTTGGACCCAGCGAAGGCATCCAGCTGTACAGATGACGCTCAATCCAGTCGTTCGGGCAACCGGCACCGTATTTGTCCATGATCGCCTTGTCGTCGCTGGCGATCTGGTACAGCTGTACGCCCTGAAACACCACCTTGCCGATGCCATGGATTTGGGGACTATGCGGATCTTCGGCGGTTTCGCATTTGGCGTGATGCTTGCGGTGAATCGCCACCCACTCCTTGGTGACCATGGCGGTGGTCAGCCATAGCCACATGCGCATCGGGTGACTGACGATCGGGTGCAGATCGACACCGCGGTGCGCCTGGCAACGATGCAGGTAAATGGTGACCGAGAAAATGGTCAGCTGCGCCATCACCGCGAACGTGATCAACAGCATCGGCCAGTCGCTGCCAACCAAGCCTTCGGTGAGCCACTGGTACAAACTGGGGTTCATCTGAAATCCTTCCATCATGCCGACTACAATCGGGTCGACTCCAATCGCACACCGTACCTGCAGTGCCGCGGCCACGCCAGTGAATCTTGCCGGAAATGTGAACAGAACGGCGCCATGCCTGAACTACCTGAAGTTGAAACCACCCGCCGCGGCATTGAGCCGCATCTAGTTGGCCGCCGGGTTGACGACGTGGTGCTGCGCCGCCGCGAACTGCGCTGGCCAATTCCGGCTGAGATCAAGCGGGCGCTGATCGGTCGCGAGATCCTCGCCACCCGGCGGCGCGCCAAGTATCTGCTGCTCGACAACGCGCTCGGCAGCGCCATCATTCATCTCGGCATGTCCGGCGTGCTGCGCGTGTTGCCCGCCAGCACGGCCGTGGGCCGCCATGATCATATCGATCTTCAGCTCGACTCCGGGCGCGTGCTGCGCTTCACCGATCCGCGACGTTTCGGCTGCCTGCTATGGCAAGCGGCCGGCGAAACCCATCCACTGCTGGCCGAGCTGGGACCGGAACCGCTCTCCGATGACTTCGATGGCGCGCGCCTGTTTCGTCTCAGCCGCGGCCGCCGCGGGCCGGTCAAGAACTTCATCATGGACCAGGCCACAGTGGTCGGCGTCGGCAATATCTACGCCGCCGAAAGCCTGTTTCGCGCTGGCATTGATCCGCGCCGGGCAGCCGGTCGGGTGTCGTTGGCGCGCTACCAGGCGCTGGCGGCGGCCATTCGCGACATTCTTAACTATGCGATCGAGCGCGGAGGCACGACCCTGCGCGATTTCCTCAATCCCGATGGACTGCCGGGCTACTTCGAACAGGAGCTGCTGGTCTACGGCCGCGAAGGTCTGCCCTGCCGCGTCTGTGCAACAGCGCTGAAAACGCTGCGACTCGGCCAGCGCGCCAGCTGTTACTGTCCGCGCTGTCAGCGCTGAGTTCAGCCCGGCCGCAGGGCGACGAAGCGCCCCTCGAAACTGGCCGCCACGCGCCCGTCGGCACAGCGCACCTCGGCGCACAGCGTCACCCGCGCTTTGCCGCGCTCGCGGAATGCGCGCACGAAATCGTCCCAGCTGAAGCCGTCCAGCAAGCGCCCGGCAGCCATCAGATCGTCATACAGCGGCGCCAGATACCTGACCTGCGAGTCCTGAACATAGACTTCCGCCGCTTCAAAACCGGCACGCGCCAGGGCCAGACTGGCACTGCCCCAGCAGGCCAGGGTCATCAAGCCGGCCAGACTGCCGCCAAACGCCGACCCCTTGTCATTGACGTTGTGGCTGAGCGGGGCCATCAGCTGCAGTTCGCCACGCTCGAAGCCGTGCACGCGAATCTGCATCGCCGCCACTGGCGGCATCGAACTGAGTTTTTCCTGCAAGCGGGCCAAGCGCTGGCTGCATTCCACTTCCGGATTCATCGACGTCTCGACCCGCACTCGGGCATGCTCGGGGGCGCTATCGTACTGGCATGAAGCTGGCCTGTGTGAATCAATGACTACCGCAGAAAACCGTACGCCACTGAATGGTTTACGCCTGATCGTACTGAGGCCGGCGAGCGAGCTGCGGCGTCTGGCGCGACAGGTGGCGCAGGCCGGCGGCACCCTGATCAGCGCCCCGGTACTGCATCGCCGCCTGCTGCTCAACCAGGTGACCGCGCAACGCTTGCACCAGGCTGCGCGAGCCGAGCTTTGCCTCTTCACTAGTCGTTTCGCTGTCGAAGCGGCCAGTCGACAGATCAATCTGAGCGAGTTCCGCGGCATCCAGCTGGCGGTGGGCCCGGGCACGGCGGCGGCGTTGCAGGCTGCCGGTGCGCGGCGTGTGCAACATCCACAACAGCAGGCCAGCAGTGAGGCTCTGCTCGCCATGCCGGCGCTACAGGGCGCCGCCGACGTCTGGCTGCTGGGCGGCGTCGGCGGCCGCGGGCTGATCGACAGTGAGCTTGCTGCGCAGGGTTGCCGGGTGCAGCGGATCGACCTGTATCAACGCGTCGCGCGAAAGCTGGCGGCGCCACGACGGCAGGCCTTGCTGGCACTGCCATCGCCGCCACTGCTGGCAATCAGCAGCATCGACGCGCTGATCGCCTGGCTGCAGGACCCCGAGCTGGCAGCGATCAGCCGCCACTGGCCACTGCTGGCGAGCAGCCAGCGCATCGCTGCCGCCCTGGCCGAACGGCAGCTGCCAATCGCGACTGTGGCGCGATCGGCGCAGCCGGACGATCTGCTCATGGCGGCGCTTGCGTATGCCAAGCAGGCGCCCTTTCGGTAGCATGGTGGCCATTGGCGACTGTCGCCCAGCCGCGTGAATACTGTGACGGATACGACTGAGCTCGGCTCGAAAGCCGATTCCAACCCGCCCTCCCCGCCTGCCGCTGCCGAGCCGAGCCCGGCGCCAGAGGCGCGGTCTCGCCGCCCCCCCTGGCCCTGGCTGCTGCTGATCCTGGTTCTGCTGGGCGGCAGCCTGGCCACCTGGCAGATGCTGGAAGGACGACGAGTGGCCGAGCGGCGTCTGGCGGAATGGCAGGACGTGGCCGAACAGCTGGAGGCGCGCCTGGGCTCACTGGATCGACGAATCAGCAGCGAAAGCGAGCGCAATCGCAGCATCGAGAGCAAACAGGGCGAGAATCAGGCTACGCTCCGAGTGATGCGCGAAGAGCTGCTCGGCATGACCGAGCGTGCCGCCCTGCTGGAAGATGCCGTCAGTCGCCTCACCGCCCAGCGCGAGGGCGCCGATCAGGCGCTGCGCCTGAGTGAAATAGAATTCCTGCTCAGCGCGGCCGAGCAGCGAGTGCAGCTGTTCGGTGATCTGCCGACAGCCCTGGCTGCGATGCAGCTGGCGGCCGACACCCTGGACAGCCTCGAGGAACCAGCCTTCGCCCCCCTCAAGCTGACCCTGGCGGCCGAACTGGAGCAGCTGCGGCAATCGCCGGCCAGCAACTTGGAGGCGGCGCGGCGACGTCTGGCCGATCTGATGCTTGGCCTGGAACGGCTGCCGGCAGCACCCAAGCGACGCGCGGCCGAGCAGGTCGAGCAGGCGCGCTGGAAGCAGATCCTCGATCAGCTGGTACGCATCCGCCCGCTCAGCGAGGGCCAGGCGGTGCTGACACCGCTGGAGCGCGCCACCCGCATGGCCAGCCTGCGCCTGCAGCTGGGATTGGCGCTGGCAGCACTGGAAGCCGGCCGCAGCACTCAACTGCGCGACTCGGTGCAGCTGGCGCGACAGGACCTGGTGGCCCTGTTCGACCCCGATGCGCCGGCGGTGGTCTCCGCCAGCGCCCTGCTGGACGAGCTGGAAGCACTGCCCTTGCAGCCTGCGACCGATGATATCGGCGCCACCTTGCGCGAGCTGCGGGCGATCCGCGCGGCGCGCAGCGCCAACGCCCAGATCGGGCCGAGATCGAACCCGGCGCCGGCGACCGAGGCGACACTCGAGGTTGAAGCCCAGTGAGGACCTTCTGGAGCCTGCTCGCCCTGGTCGCGCTGAGCGTACTCGGCGCCTTCGGCTGGCATTGGTTGAGCGTCGATCCAGGCTATGTGCTGATCACCCTGCACGGCTGGGCGCTGGAAACCTCGTTGGCCGTCGCTCTGGCGCTGGCAGTGCTGGCTCTGGCCCTTCTCTATGTCCTGATCAAGCTGCTGCGCTATCCGTTCCGGCGTTGGCGGCGGCGGCGTCAGCGAAAGGCCCGCGAACGGGTCCTGGAAGGCATCCAGGCCAGCATCGAGGGGCGCTGGGAGCGCGCCGACCGCGCCTTCGCCAAGGCCGCACGTGAGCGCGAACACGCCCCCACCGCCCTGTTGCTGGCGGCGCAGAATGCCCATGCTGCAGGCGCCAACGAGTCGGCCCTGCGCTATCTCGACAAGGCGCGCCGGGCCGGCGCCGAGAGCGGCTTCGTCATCGTCGAGTGCCAGCGCCTGCTGGGCGAAGGCCGCGCCGAAGAAGCCCTGGCCCTGCTCGACAGCAGCACCGCGGCCGGCAGCCCGCGTGCGCTGGAATTGCGTGTGTTCGCCCTGATTGGCGTAGGCCGCGCGGACGATGCGCAACTGGTACTGCCCAGTCTGCGCAAGAGCCAGCTGCGTGAGGGCGAGTCGCTGATCGAGCTGGAGCGCGAAGTCAGCATGGCCATCATCAGCCAGGCCGACAGCGGCGAGCAGGCCCTGCTGCGCTGGCAAGCCCTGCCGAAGGCGCAGCGCCGTGACCCGGCGATTGCGGTGGCTCTGGCGCGTCGCGGTATCGCCCTTGCTCAGAGCCAGAGCATGGCCGATCCGATCGAAGACTTACTCGACAAGCAGTGGAACGAAGAGTTAGCTGGGCTGTACGGATTCCTGCAGGCGCGCGAACCGCGCAAGGCGATCAAGCGCGCCGAGCGCTGGCTGGAGGCGCATCCATTGAGCCATGGCCTGCTGCTCAGCCTGGGCGAACTGTGTCGGCGCGAACAGCTATGGGGCAAGTCGCAGGACTTCCTCAATCGCGCCCGTGACCACGAATCGATCGCCTTGTGGGAATGCTTTGCAGCCCTGTGGATTGATCGCGGTGATCATGCCCGCGCCCAGCAAGCCCTGCAGAATGCGCTACGCCTGAGCCGAGGTGAGTCCAGTCAGCCGGTGCGTGCCCTGCTGCCGGCGGCGCAGGAGGCCGTGGTGCTGGAGCAGCGCGGCAGCATGGGCATGCCCTTGCTACCCAAGGAGCCGACCAGCCGCGAGTTTCGCTGGGACTGAGGTCGGTCCGGGCGAGCAGACTGCTTAGGTACTTGGTTTCTGCACGCTGCAGTAATCGCTAGCTAGGCCTTGCGCACAAACTCCGACTTCAGCTTCATCGCGCCAAAGCCATCGATCTTGCAGTCGATGTTGTGATCGCCGTCGACCAGGCGAATATTCTTGACCTTGGTGCCCACCTTCAGTGCAGCCGAGGCGCCCTTGACCTTCAGATCCTTGATCACGGTCACGCTGTCGCCATCCTGCAGTCGTTGACCGTTGGCATCGCGCACATCCAGACCTGCGTCGACGGCGGGCTCGGCCGGATTCCACTCATGACCACATTCCGGGCACAGGTGCATGGCACCATCGATATAGGTGTACTGCCCACCGCAGGCGGGGCAGGTTGGCAAATCAGACATAGGCTGGCGGACTCTCTGAACTTATAGTTTCATCTATCACGCCGACGCGCCGGCGTGGCGTGCGATGGCGATCAGCGCTCGAGAATGGCCGCCACACCCATACCACCAGCGGTGCAGACCGAGATCAGCACCCGCCCCTTGCCCTTCTCGGCCAGCAGCTTGGCGCCAGTGGCCACCACGCGGGCACCGGTAGCGGCAAACGGATGACCGACCGCCAGGCTGGAACCCACCACATTGAGCTTGCTGCGATCGATCTCGCCCAAGGCGCCGTCGATGCCGATCTTGTTGCGGCAGAAGTCCTCCGACTCCCAGGCCTTCAAGGTGCACAGCACCTGCGCAGCAAAGGCCTCGTGGATTTCGTAGTAGTCGAAATCCTGCAGGGTGAGACCATTCCGTTTGAGCAGCTGAGCCACCGCCCAGGCCGGCGCCATCAGCAGGCCTTCACCATGCACGAAGTCCACTGCAGCGACCTGCGAATCGACCAGATAGGCTTGAACATCGAGTTTGCGTTGCGCCGCCCACTCATCACTACCCAACAGCACTGCCGACGCACCATCGGTCAGCGGCGTGGAATTGCCGGCGGTCAGGGTGCCCTGGCCCGAGGTCTTGTCGAAGGCCGGCTTCAGTGCTGCCAGCTTCTCGACCGTGGTGTCAGATCGCAGGATATTGTCGCGACTGACGCCGCGAAACGAGGTGACCAGATCGGCAAAGAAACCGCGCTCATAGGCTGCCGCCGCCTTGCTGTGCGACTCGTAGGCCAGCTGATCCTGTGCTTCGCGGCTGATCTGCCATTCCTTGGCCATCATCTCGCAATGCTGGCCCATGCTCTTGCCGGTGCGCGGCTCACCGACGCCGGGAAACTCCGGTGCCAGTTCGCGCGGCGAAAAGCCTTTCAGCGCAGCCAATCGCTGACCGCCGGTCTTGGCCATGTTGAGATCGAGCAAGCGCCGGCGGAACTGCTTGCTGACCGCGATCGGCACATCCGAGGTGGTGTCGGAGCCGCCGCCGATGCCGGCCTCGATCTGACCCAATGCAATCTTGTTGCCGATCGCGATGCAGGTATCCAGACTGGTGCCGCAGGCGCGCTGCATGGTGATGCCCGGCGTCGACGGTGAAAGCCCCGAGCTCAAGGTCGCCTCGCGGCCGAGATTCCAGTCCGAACTGTGCTTCAGCACCGCCCCCAGAGCCACTTCACCCAAGGTTTCACCCTGCAGGCCGAAGCGCTCGACCAAGGCGCCCAGGGTGCGTATCGACATGCCAAGGTTGCCAACATCGGCGTAGGCGGTGTTGTTGCGACAGAACGGCACGCGCATACCACCGATCACAGCCACCGGACGCACTGGGCGGGATTTTTTCATCGCTATCGAACTCGCTGCGGGCTAGTCCCCGATGATAACGCAGAGGGCTACCGAGACTGTGCTCTAGCCCGGATATTTCATCAGAAGAATGAGTGACGGCGTGGTTTTCCCTTAAGATTCAGTTGTCTACGCTGAATAACAAGGACCACGCCGTCATGACAGAGTGTACCGTTCAAGGCGAACTTT
>NZ_JACYTR010000075.1 GCF_014841215.1 Pseudomarimonas arenosa | reverse complement strand
ATGGTCCTCGGGCAACCACTCGGCGGGAGACGGCGGAAGAAGAAAACTCTGGTCTGGGTGATACGGGCGATAAGTCGTCGGCATGCCGCGATATTATCGAGACAGGTTTCTGCCGCCCAGGCTAGATCAACTTGATCTCGCGCAGCCGCTCCAGCAGGTATTCATGCGAGGAAATCGGCGTCGGGTAGCGGTTCGGATTGTCGGCCGAAATGCACTGCGGCAGGGTTTCGATCATGAAATCCGGATTTGGGTGCAGGAAGAACGGCGTCGAGTAGCGCGGCTTGCGCGCCTGTTCGCCTGGCGGATTGACGACGCGATGCGTGGTCGATGGGTAGACGTGATTGGTCAGGCGCTGCAGCATGTCGCCAATATTCACCACGATGGTGTCTTCAGACGCCGTGAACGGCACCCATTCGCCCTTGCGCGACAGCACTTCCAGACCGGCGGCACTGGCGCCTACCAACAGGGTGATCAGGTTGATGTCCTCGTGCGCACCGGCGCGTACATTCGGAATATCCGGCGCGGTGATCGGCGGATAGTGAATCGGGCGCAGAATGGAATTGCCGAAATTGGTCTTGTCGGCGAAGTAGTCTTGCGGCAGGTCGATATGCAGAGCGAGGGCGCTCAACACCCGCGACCCAAGCTGGTCCAGCGCTTGGTAAAGGCCGTAGGCGGCATCGCGAAATCCCGCCACTTCGGTTGGCCATAGATTCTCGGGCATTACCTCGGCGTACTTCGAGTCGCGCGGGATTTCGCGGCCCACGTGCCAGAACTCTTTCAAATCCGGGTAGCGCGAATCCTTGGCAGTCTCGATGCCAAATGGGGTGTAACCGCGCGCGCCCCCGCTGCCGGGCACATTGTAGGCTCGCTTCACATCGTCGGGCAGGGAGAAGAAGGCCTTGAACGCCTCGTAGGCAGCATCAATGGTCGCTTGTGGAATGCCATGATTGCGGATGCCGCAAAAGCCCCACTCGCGATAGGCGGCGCCCAGTTCAGCGACAAAATTGACCCGGTCGGTATCAAAGCGACGGATGTCGAGGGTAGGAATGGCTGCAGACATGGACACTCTCACAGGCTCCGATCGGAGCATTGAACTAACTGTTAATGGGACCACCCTTGCAGGAGGCTGAGATGAGTCTCAGCGCCCTGCTAGACAGCGGCTTGCACGGCAGCACTCAGTCTGCCGAGCACATCATCGAGCAACCCGGCATCGGCCGCCTCCACGGTGACCCGCACCACTGGCTCGGTACCCGACGGACGCATCACCACACGCCCCTGCCCTTGCAACTTTGACTCGGCATAAGCGAGTTCCTGCCGCACACCTTCAGCTTCCAGCGGCCTTGCACCGTTGCCGATCTTCAGGCTGATGGTTCGCTGCGGCACCTTGTTCAGGCCGCTCAGCGCTCCGCGCAGCGAGGTTCCCGCAAGCTTCAGCGCCTCCATCACTTGCAGCGCCGAAATAATGCCGTCGCCGGTGGATGCACGATCCAGGCACAGTACGTGTCCCGACGTCTCGCCGCCGAGGATACCCTGCTCTGCGATCAGCGCCTGATGCACGTAACGATCGCCAACCTTCACTCGACGAAACTCGATGTTGTCGCGGCCAAGCGCCAGTTCCAGCCCAAAGTTGGTCATCAGGGTGCCGACAACCGGACCGCGCAGGCGACCACGACGTTTCCAGTCCGCGGCCAGAACGTAGAGCAGATCATCGCCGTCAACCGGCTGCCCCAGATGATCGACCATCTGCACCCGGTCGCCGTCACCGTCAAAGGCGATGCCAAGATCAGCGCCGGTTTCCAGCACGAATCGAGTCAAGGCCCGCAGATCGGTCGAACCGACCTCACGATTGATGTTCAAACCGTCCGGCTTGCAACCGATACAGGTGACTTCGGCACCAAGCTCCTCGAATACCCGCGGCGCCACCTGGTAGGTCGCGCCATGAGCGCAGTCCAGTGCGACCTTCAGACCATCGAGATTGAAGTCACGCTCGACGCTGGCCTTGCAGAACTCGGCATAGCGCGCCACGGCGTCGGCAACTCGGGTCGCCTTGCCAAGTCGCTCTGAACCCATGGTAGTGAGCGGCTCATCGAGTGCGGCCTCGATGGCAAGCTCGGTGGCGTCATCCAGCTTTTCGCCACGACCGGAAAACAGCTTGATGCCATTGTCCTGGTGCGGATTGTGCGAGGCGCTGATCACAATGCCGGCATCGCAACGAAGCGAACGGGTGAGGTAGGCCACCGCCGGCGTGGGCATGGGACCCAGCAGCAATACATTGGCTCCCGCTGCGACCAGTCCTGCCTCGAGTGCCGACTCGAACATGTAGCCGGAAATCCGGGTGTCCTTGCCGATCACCACACTGGGGTGCGGATCGCCCGAAGCGCTCAACACCCGCCCCAGGGCATTGCCGAGCCGCATCACAAACTCGGGTGTGATCACTCCTTCACCGACCCGGCCACGTATGCCATCGGTGCCGAAATAACGCCGGCTCATGCGCTGGCCTCGACCGCGATCGACTCGTCTGCGGCCGGTTGCGGCTGTCGACTTAACATCGCGAATAGCCGAGACAATCGATCGCGCATCTGGCGTCGATCAACGATCTGATCGATGGCACCGTGCTCGAGTAGAAACTCGGCACGCTGGAACCCGTCAGGCAAGGTCTCGCGAACCGTTTGTTCGATCACCCGCTGACCGGCGAAACCGATCAGCGCACCCGGCTCGGCCATATTGATATCACCCAGCATGGCCAGACTGGCCGATACACCGCCGGTGGTCGGATGGGTCATGACCGAAACATAGGGCAGACCGGCGGCACGCATTCTCGCCAGCGCCGCCGACGCTTTGGACATCTGCATCAGCGAGAACAGACCCTCTTGCATGCGCGCACCACCGGTGGCGGAAAAGCACACCAGCGGGCAGCCCTTCTCCACTGAATATTCGGCCGCACGAGCGAATTTCTCGCCCACGACCGCCCCCATCGAGCCGCCCATGAACTTGAATTCAAAGGCACAGGCGGTGAGTGGCGCGCCCTTGAGCTTGCCGTGGATCGAGATCAGTGCATCCTTCTCACCGGTCTGGCGCTGTGCCGCGCGCAGGCGCTCCGGATACTTTTTCGAGTCGCGGAACTTCAGGGTATCGACTGCCTCCAGATCGGCATCGAGCTCGATCAGGTCACCCTGGTCAAACAAGGCGGTCAAGCGCTCACGCGCGCCGATCGGCATGTGGAAACCGCATTTGGGACAGACGCAAAGGTTGCGTTCCATCTCGGGCCGATAGAGAACCGCGGCGCAGGCATCGCACTTTTCCCACAGACCTTCCGGCACCTGACGCTTGGTGCCCCCTTCGGTGCGGATCCGCGAAGGCATCAGTTTCTGTAACCAGCTCAAGCAACACCCCTCAAAGCAACAGGACGCCGGGCAACGGCGTGATCGCCTAGTGTACCGCGGGAGGCGCCGGTTTCTCAGCACCTGGGCAGCCGCGGGTCGAGGCAGGGGCCTGGGTCAGACCGGCTGCGGCTCCGCCGCTGCGCTGCTGCGATCGTACGTCTCAGCCATCCAAGGCGCGGCGTATCGGTGTCAGAAATTCGCAGGCGATGCGGGTCGCCTGCTCGCGAGTCTCGGCTTGCGCCAAGCTTTCGACCAGGGCACTGCCGATCACCACGGCATCGGCTTCGGCGGCCAGGGCTTTGGCCGATTCGGCATCACGCACACCAAAACCCACGGCCACTGGCACAGCGCTCAAGGCTTTCAGCTTGGCTACCCGCGCAGAAACTTCAGCCGGCGCCAACCGCGACGCTCCAGTAACGCCAGCGAATGACACGTAGTAGAGATATCCCTGAGCTTGCTCGACAATCGCGCCGAGCCGCTCGTCGCTGGTAGTGGGCGACGCCAGCAGCACCATCTGAACACCTTGCTCACCCAAGGCCGAGCGGATCGTTCCGGCCTCCTCGGGCGGGCAATCGACCAGTAGCACGCCATCTACCCCAGCCTCGGCCGCGGCGGCGGCAAAGCGCTCGACGCCAAAGATTTCGATCGGATTGAGGTAGCCCATCAGCACCACGGGCGTGTTGCGGTTCTCGCTGCGAAACTCCGCACACACCTGCAACACCTGTCGCAATCCCACCTTGCGCTGCAAGGCCCGTTCACTGGAACGCTGAATGACTGGGCCATCGGCCTGCGGATCAGAGAACGGCACGCCGAGCTCGATCAGATCGGCGCCACCCGCCACCAGAGCATGCATTACGTGCACGGCGGACTCCAGCGAGGGATCACCGCAGGTAAAGAAGGGAACAAGGCCGACGCGGCGCTGGCTCTTCAGGGTGTGAAAGGTCTGATCAATGCGATTCATGCGCTCGATTCGAATTCGGTTGTGGACGGTCGTGCCGACTTGCCAGCTGCTGCGATGCGAGTTGCAGCCGCTCGATCTTGCTCGCCTCGGATGGCGCGGGCAGGAATCGAACACGTAAGCGGTTGATTCCCTGCACCTGGTTTGAGGTTGTTCAGCGGCCTGTTACAGCGTGATCCCTTCGCGCTTGGCGATGGTATGCACATCCTTGTCGCCACGGCCGGACAGATTGCATAGCACCAGAGCATCGTTCGGCAAGTCGCGCGCCTGCTTGATGGCCTGGGCCACCGCGTGACTCGATTCCAGCGCGGCCAGAATGCCCTCGGTGCGGGCCAGCAGATGGAAGGCATCCAAGGCCTCGCGATCGGTGACGCCGACATACTGCGCCCGGCCGCAGTCCTTCAGGAATGCGTGTTCGGGGCCGACACCGGGATAGTCAAGCCCGGCCGACACCGAATGCGTTTCGGTAATCTGACCATCATCATCACACAACACATAGGTTCGATTTCCATGCAGCACGCCGGGGCGACCGGCCACCAGGGAAGCGGCATGGTGTCCGGTGTCGATTCCTTCGCCGGCCGCTTCGGCACCGATCAATCTGACCTCGGCATCGTTGAGAAAGGCATGGAACATGCCGATCGCATTGGAGCCGCCCCCCACGCAGGCGACCACGCAGTCGGGGAGCCGACCGTACTCGGCCTGCATCTGCTGACGCGCCTCGCGGCCAACGACGGCATTGAAATCGCGCACTAGCTGCGGATACGGATGTGGCCCGGCTACCGTACCGATGATGTAGAAGGTGTTGTGCACATTGGTCACCCAGTCGCGCATCGCCTCGTTCAGTGCATCCTTCAAGGTCTTCGAACCCGAGGTCACCGGCACCACGGTAGCGCCGAGCAGCTTCATCCGGAACACGTTGATGGCCTGCCGTTCGACATCGACAGCGCCCATGTAGACCACGCACTCCAGGCCAAGCCGTGCGGCTACCGTAGCCGAGGCCACGCCATGCTGACCGGCACCGGTTTCGGCGATGATGCGTGTCTTGCCCATCCGCTTGGCCAGCATGGCCTGACCGATGGTGTTGTTGATCTTGTGCGCGCCGGTGTGGTTGAGATCTTCGCGCTTCAGCAGTATTCGCGCCCCGCCGACTTTCTCGGTCAGACGTTCGGCGAAGTAGATCGGGCTGGGCCGTCCAACATAGTGCTTGAGGTCGGCCGCCATTTCAGCCTGGAACTGGGGATCCTTGGAATAGCGCCGATAGGCGGCATCCAACTCCTTTAGCGGGCCGATCAGGGTCTCGGCGACAAAACTGCCGCCGTACGGTCCGAAGTGGCCCCGCGCATCCGGATAGGCGAAGTAGTCGACAGATGAGGTAGGCACTGCGTTCACTCTTAACTCCTGATTTGACTCACGCGGCGTCGGCTGACCGCACCGCTTCCACGAACCTGGACATCAGCTCAGCCGACTTTTCGCCTGGCGCCGATTCAATGCCACTCGACACATCGAGCGCGAAGGGGCGAAGCTCGGCAATGGCTACGCCGACGCTTGCCGGCGTGATGCCGCCTGCCAGAATCAATCGATGCCGCTCGCTGCGCGGCACCCGGCGCCAGTCGAATGCACGCCCCAAGCCGCCGGTTTCGCCCACGCCGTGCGCGTCGAGCACCAGACCACGAGCACTGGGGTAGCGCTGCATCCATTCTAGCCCGACCTCGGGGTCGGCCATGGGAATGGCCTTGAGATAAGGACATTGCCAATCGGCACACTGCGCTTCGGATTCCTGTCCATGGAATTGCAACAGATCGGGCCTCACCTGATCGAGCACCGCGCGCAGCCAGTCTCGATCGGCATCCATCACCAGGGCCACACAGCTGACCAAGGCTGGCACTCGGGCGCGCAACTGTGCCGCCTGATCCAGGCTGAGCGCGCGCGGCGTACCGGGCACCATGATCAGACCGATCGCATCAACGCCCAAAGCCACGGCGCGGTCGACATCCTCAGCCCGCCGCATGCCACAGAACTTGATCCGCGTTCGCGCAGGGCTCACGGATTGGCCTCCGCAGCATCGATCGCACTTGGCAGGCCATAGTGACCCGGATAACGCGGCCCGAGGAAGCACAGCCCCTGCGCCGCCGCAGTAGGACCGGCCACGGCGCGATCCTTGCCGGCCAGCAGTTCCTGCAGCCACTCCAGCGGGCGCTCACCACGGCCGATCGGGATCAGGCTGCCCACGATATTGCGCACCATGTGGTGCAGGAAGGCGTTGGCTTCCACTTCGATGCGAATTTCCAGCCCAGACCGCGCCACGACAATCTCTTTCAGCGTTCGTCGTGGATGCTTGGCCTGGCATTGCGAGGTTCGAAAGGCGCTGAAGTCCTGCTCGCCGAGCAGTACCTGCGCTGCTCGCTGCATGGCATCGGCATCCAGCTCACGTCGCTCCCAGGCGACGAATCGATGCAGCAGGCCCGGGCGAGCCGCGCGATTGAGGATTCGATAGCGGTAGCGGCGCGATTCAGCGCGGTAGCGGGCATGAAAGTTCTCCTCCACCGGCCGCACCCAGCGCACCGATATACCGTCGGGCAACAAGCTGTTGCAGCCCATCATCCAGGCGTAGTCGCTGCGCTCGGCATCGCTATCGAAGTGCACCACCTGGCCCGAGGCATGCACGCCGCTGTCGGTCCGGCCGGCGCAGACCACCTCGATCGGATGATTCGCTACCCGCGACAGGGCAGACTCCAGCTCGGCCTGAACGGTGCGGCCGTGGCTCAGCCGCTGCCAGCCAAGGAAGTCGGTGCCGTCGTATTCCACTGCCAGCGCTAGGCGCATTGCGGTTCCCAGAAAAGCGAAACCCGGAGGCCTGGCCTCCGGGTCTTCCAGCATGCCCGGCTTAGCGTACTTCGTCGAGCAGGCGCTTGGCTTCTGCCCGCTGCCCGGCGTTGCCCTCGTTCACCACCTCTTCGAGCATGCCGCGTGCGCCCTCCACGTCGCCCATGTCGAGATAGGCTCGCGCCAGCTCAAGCTTGGTAGCCGCGGCATCATCGGTCTCGACGCCGCCGCCCTCGGCATCGCCCATGTCAAGATCGCCGAGGTCGCCGGTGTCGTCGGCCTGATACTGGCCCAGGTCTTCGACTGCCTCGTAGGCCGGTTCAGGCTGACCGCTGCCGATATCCATATCGATCGACATGTCGTCCTCACCCGGCTCCACGCCGACATCAAAGCGGGAACGCTGCTCTTCGGCCAGGCGCGACACATCTTCGACGCTGAACTGCTGGGTGCTGTTGTAGTCGACTTCGCCGCCGGCATCAGCCGCGTGCAGGTCAGACCCGTGGCTATCCCAGTCGACTTCGCCACCGCTGCCCGCGGCGTGATAGTGCTCAGCCTCGGACGCCTCGCCTTCGGCGGGTGCGGCGAACAGCGGATGATCCGGCAGCATTTCCCGGCCCATGGCCAAGACCTGTTTCCAGGACATGTCTTCAGGATCGAACAGCTGCGCGTACATGGCCTCAGCAGCCCCTTCGAAGCCCGACTCGTCACCCGCTTCGTAGTAATGGCGCACCAAGGCGAGATGGCGCCCCAGGTCATCAGGTTGTTCGGCGATGGCGTCGACCAAGGCCTGCGCCTCGCCTTCGTCGGCATCCGCTGACTGCGCTGCGGCACTCGCCGCGGCGGCGGCAGACGCAGCGGCATAGTTGTCGGCCACGCTGGGTCGTGCGGCCGCCTTGACCGGCTTGGGCTTCTTCGAGCCGCGCCCCAACAACAGGCCCAGACCGGCCAACACCAACAGGCCGGCACCGCCGCCCAGGATCAGCGGGTTGCTGTACCAGGGCTTGGCCGGCGTATCGCTGCCAGACTCGGCCGCTGGTTCGGTCATCGATTCGGTCTCGGCCGGCGGCGTTTCCGCCACGGCTGAGGTTTCGGTGGCCTCGGTGCTGCCGTCTGGCGAGCTGGCTTCGCCGGTGCTGTCCTCGCCGAGCAGATCCGACACGTCGACCAGGGCATCCTCGGGCTGCTCACCGACCTCGGCAGGTGTCTCGCTGATCGGTTCGGCCGGCGTATCGACAGTCGGCTCATCCACCGGTGCTGTGACTTCGGCCGGCGCTGCCGCGGTCTGCGGCGCGGCCGCCAGCTCCGCTTCCAATTCGCGCAGGCGGGCCTGAGCGGCGGCCAACTCGGAATTCTTCAGGTCGACTAGCTTCTTGTAGTCCGAATCGATTTTCTCGAGGTCGCTGACCCGCGATTTCAGCTCGCGGTTTTCCTGCTGCAGGGTGCTGACCTGTTCCTGCGCACGCGCCAGATCGGCCCGCAGCTCACGACCCTCGCCGGTGCTGCTGGCACCGGACTGTGCGGCGGTGCTTTCGCCTCGCGGGGGCACCAGCTCAAGGCGTGAATCGCGCGGCGAGGTCTGCGCTGAACTGCTGCTGCTCGGTTCGACTTCTGGTTGCACAATGCCGGCGCTGGCGCGCCATTCACGCATCTGCTCGATCACCATCGCCGCCGCAGACTGCCGATCCACCGCGCGAATCTCGTCGGACGACGGCAGACGCAGGACGGCGCCCTTCTTCAATCGATTGATATTGCCGCCGATGAACGCATCGGGGTTGGCCTGCTGCAGGGCCAACATGACTTGATCCATGCTGACGCTGTCATCCGGGCGGGCGAACTGAGCGATGGACCAGAGGGTCTCGCCATCGCGTATGGGACCGTAGTTGTCCTGCCGCTGCGTTGCCGGGGCTGACACGGGCGCCGGAACAGGCGCTGGAGTCGGCGCAGCCACCTGAGCGGGAGCCGGCGTGGGTTGCGAAGGCTCGCGTACCGGCGGCGGCTCGGGCTGAGCCATCGGCGGCGGCGCGGCCAGTTGTTCCGGCGGCGGGGGCGGCGGCGCGGTCGGTGCCGGCTGAGCGGCAGCCGGCGACACCCGCGGCGCAGTTCGCATGGCTGCGGTCAGCGGCGGGTCGAGCAGCACGGTGTACTCGCGCAGCAGACGTCCGCGTTCCCACTCCACTTCGAGCAGGAAGCTGACGTAGGGATCCTTGACCTTGTCCGGCGTGGTCACCCGCACGACATCGCGGCCGTCCTTGTCCTTGTGCACCGAAAACTCGAGGTTGGCTGAGATCGCGGCGGGGCGATCCAGGCCGGCGCGCTGAAACGCATCAGGCGAGGCCAGGCGCACCTTGAGCGCTTTGAGCTCCTGCGGATTGCTGCCCAGAATCGGGATCTCCGCCACCAGCGGCTCGTTCAAACGAGTCCGTACATCGATTGTTCCAAGCCCCAGCGCGAAGGCTGGGCTGGTGCCCAGCGCCATGAGCAAGGCCAGTGTAAGGCGTTGATTCTTCAACATCGTGCATCTCCCCCGAGGGCATAACGCGCCGCCCTGACGGCGCGTGAGTTCATCCTTGAAACCTAGAATCGGCTTGACATCGCAAGCGTAACTATAGATGCAGTTTAGGTTTTGACCAATATCTCGGCAATCTGAATCGCATTCAAGGCCGCCCCCTTACGTATATTGTCGGCCACGATCCACAGATTCAGGCCGCGCGGATGGGAAATATCCTCGCGAATTCGCCCCACATATACCGGATCTTTGCCAGCAGCATGGGTCACCGGGGTCGGATAGCCACCTGGCTTGTGCTCATCGACCACTTCGGCGCCCGGCGCACTGGCGATCAGCTTCCGGGCTTCTTCGGCACTGAGCTTCTCCTTCAGTTCCAGATGCACGGCTTCGGAGTGTCCGAAGAATACCGGTACCCGCACCGCGGTCGGATTCACCTCGATCGATTCGTCACCGAGGATCTTGCGAGTCTCCCAGACCAGCTTCATTTCTTCTTTGGTGTAGCCATTCGGCTGAAAATCGTCGATCTGAGGAATCAGGTTGAAGGCGATCTGTACCGGAAACCGCTGCGGATCGGCATCTTGAAAATTCAGCAGGGCGGCGGTTTGCCGGCCCAGTTCTTCCATGGCTGAACGACCGCCGCCAGACACCGATTGATAGGTGGCGACGTTGATGCGTTCGATCTTGGCGGCGCGATGCAAGGGCGCCAGTGCCACCAGCATCTGCATGGTCGAGCAGTTCGGATTGGCAATGATTCCGCGCGGACGATCGGCGATCTTCTCCGGATTGACCTCGGCCACCACCAGGGGCACGTCATCGTCGTAGCGGAACTCCGACGTGTTGTCGATCACGACCGCACCGGCCGCCGCCGCGCGGGGAGCATGCACGCGCGACACCTTGCCGCCGGCAGAAAAGAACGCGATATCGATATCCTTGAAATCAAAGGTTTCCAGATCACGCACCAGGTACTCGCGGCCTGCGCACTTCAGCTTTGAACCGGCCGAGCGTTCGCTGGCGAGCGGAATCAGATCGGTGAACGGAAACTTCCGCTGCTCCAGGATTTCCAGCAGGGCTTCGCCGACCGCACCGGTGGCACCAGCGATGGCGATGTTGCAACGCTTGCTCATTCGACGTCTCAGGCTTGGGAGGGAATCAAGGGGTGTTGTGGCCCGACATCGGCGCATTGGGCGCGATGACGCAGGGCTTGGTCCATCAGCACCAAGGCCACCATGGCCTCGGCAATGGGAGTGGCACGAATGCCAACGCAGGGATCATGGCGACCCTTGGTGACGACTTCCACGATCTCGCCGGCCTTGTTCACCGAGCGACCGGGCAGACGCAGACTGGAGGTCGGCTTGAGCGCTATCGAGCAGATCACGTCCTGACCGGAAGAAATACCGCCGAGGATGCCACCTGCGTTGTTGCTGAGAAACCCTTCAGGGGTAATTTCGTCTCGGTGTTCGGTGCCAAGCTGGCAGACCGAATCGAAGCCTGCGCCGATCTCCACTCCTTTGACCGCATTGATGCTCATCAGCGCAGCGGCCAGCTCGGCGTCCAGCTTGCCGTAAATCGGCTCACCCCACCCAACCGGCACGCCCTCGGCGACGACGGTGACCCGCGCCCCGACCGAATCGCCGGACTTGCGCAGGCTATCCATATACTCTTCCAGCTGGCCCACCATTTCGGCATCGGGCCAGAAAAACGGATTGTCCTCCACCACCTCCCAGTCGATGGCGCGTGGCTTCCATTCGCCCAGTTGGGCCAGATAGGCACGAACCCGAATGCCGTAGTGCTCGGCCAACCAGCGTTTGGCAATCACCGCTGCCGCCACCCGCATAGTGGTCTCGCGAGCTGAGCTGCGACCGCCACCGCGTGGGTCCCGTATGCCGTACTTCTGCCAGTAGGTGTAGTCAGCATGACCTGGGCGAAAGGTCTCCTCGATGTTCGAATAGTCCTTGCTGCGCGCGTCGGTGTTGCGAATCAACAGGGCGATAGGCGTGCCGGTGGTTCGGCCCTGATAAACGCCGGACAGGATCTCCACTTCATCGGCTTCGCGTCGCTGCGAGGTGTGCCGGCTCTTGCCGGTGGCACGACGCTCGAGATCGGCCACGAAATCAGCCGGCGCGATTTCGACCCCCGGCGGGCAACCGTCAATCACGCAGCCAATCGCCGGCCCATGGCTTTCGCCAAAGGTGGTGACCGCGAACAAGGTTCCGAACGTGTTGCCTGCCATTGCCAGATCCTAAGTGCCTGCGACGTGCTTCCGTACACCAATCGAGTTGTTCAAGCGCGATCGGCGGCCTACCTTGACACAAAGAGCGGGCCGATTGCAGCCCGATCGTGCAATGGTCAGGCGGCGATCAGCCGCGCTGGGCTGCCAGCGCGGCGATCGCGTCGGCGTGTTCGACCAAGGCTTCGCGATCAACAACGAAGACCCCCATGGCGCCGACCTTGAACTCGATCCAAGACAACGGCAGTTCGGGCAGCAGCCGGCTCAGCGCGCGTTCGCTCTCGCCGACCTCGACAATCAGCATGCCGCCCGGAGCCAAGTGCCGAGGCGCATCGCGCAGAATACGCAATGCCAGATCCAGACCGTCTTCTCCGGCGATCAGCCCCAGCTCCGGTTCGAATCGGTATTCGTCCGGCAGGGCTGCCACTTCCTCCCGGGTCACATAGGGCGGATTGCTGACGATCAGCTCGTAGCTGCGACCTTCAAGGCCGGCAAAAAGGTCAGACTGGATCAGCTCGACCCGATCGGCGACCAGCAGCCGCTCGACGTTTTCCTTGGCCAGGCTCAGGGCCTCCGCGGACAGATCGACACAGTCGACCTGCCAGTCCGGGAAATGATGCGCCATGGCGATGCCGATGCAGCCCGATCCGGTGCAAAGATCGAGGGCCCGTTGGACCTGCAGGTGGGAAATCCAGGGTTCGAATCCCGACTCGATCAGCTCGGCAATCGGCGAGCGCGGCACCAGGGCGCGACGGTCGGACTTGAAGCTAAGCCCGGCAAACCAGGCCTCGCCGGTCAAATAGGCCGCCGGCACACGCTGTTCGATGCGCTGCCGAAACAAGGCCAAGACCTGGGCGCGCTCTTCCGCGGTGACCCGCGCCTGACCGTACACCGGGCTCAGGTCGTGCGGCAGATGCAGGGCATGCAGGGTCAGCTGGGTGGCCTCGTCGAGTGCGTTGTCGTAGCTGTGGCCAAAGCACAGCCCGGCCCGGTTGAAAGCGCTGCCGCCGAAACGGATCAGGTCGATGATGGTGAGAAGCTCGGCGGACATCGGCTAACTTACTGATTGATGGACCGGGGAGTATAGAAGATGCGCCCTGCGAAGGGGCCATTTCGAGGCTATTGGCGGCTATAGGCACATGCCCAGCTGCGCCGATCTGGCCGCTCACCGATATACTTTGCCGATGAACTCCCCAACTCCCTCCCCGGGCCACGGCCGCCTGCCGATCGTGGCGGTGCTGCTGGTCGCCGTTCTGGCTGGCCTCGGCCTGGTCATCTGGCAGCGAACCGTCGACACCTCGAGCGTCCGCCCATCGACATCAGCGATGGCGCTGCACACCACCCTGCTCTATCCCGAGCCGCGGCCTGTGCCCGATTTCCAGCTCGATCGCGCCGACGGCAGCCCACTCACTCAGGCCGACCTCAACGGCAAGTGGACCTTGCTGTTCATCGGCTTCACCCACTGCCCGGATGTGTGCCCGACCACCCTCAGCACGCTGGCGGCCGCGTTGAAGCAGCTCGATGCGGAGGCATCCACGTCGGTGCAGATCCTGTTTGTATCGGTTGATCCGGAGCGCGATTCGCCACAACGCGCTGGCGAATATGCCGCTTTCTTTGATCCGCGCATCATCGCCGCCAGCGCCGATCACGCACGCCTCGAACCGTTCACCCGCAGTCTTGGACTGGTCTATGCCAAGGCCGATGACAGCGAGAACTACGGGGTCGACCACAGTGCTTCGATCTCAATCATCAGCCCGGACGGCCGCCGCTTTGGGCTGATCAGGCCGCCGCACGAAGCCCGCAAGGTGGCCGAGGATGTGCGCGCGGTGGTAGCAACCTACGGGGCGGGCCGATGAGCCCGAAACTCGCACTGCAGTACCTGCTGCCGCATCGATTGCTGTCCGCACTGGCCTACAAGGTCGCGCGCCTGCGCTGGACCTGGTTCAAGAACTGGCTGATCGCCCTGGTCATTCGCAAGTTCGGCGTCAACATGGCCGAAGCTGCCGAGCCCAACCCGCGCGCCTATCCGCACTTCAACGCCTTCTTTACCCGTGCCTTGAAAGCCGGGGCAAGACCGCAACCAGAATCGAACGACATGCTAAGCCATCCGGCTGACGGCAAGATCAGCCAGGCCGGCCCGATCAAGAACGGGCGCATCTTCCAGGCCAAGGGCCACGACTACACCGCGGCGGAACTGCTGGGCGATGCAGACTACGCCCGCCTGTTTGCAGATGGCGATTTCATCAACGTGTACCTCTCGCCGCGCGACTACCACCGGGTGCATATGCCCTGGGACGGCCGGCTGACCGAAACCCTGCACGTGCCGGGCCGGCTGTTCAGCGTCGCGCCCTGGGCGGTGCAAGCCATCCCGCGACTGTTCGCCCGCAATGAGCGCCTGGTTTGCCAATTCGACACCGACTTCGGCCCCATGGCCGTGGTGATGGTCGGCGCACTCCTGGTCTCCGGCGTCGAAACCGTCTGGGGCGGCGAGCACATCCCGCCCTACGCCTCCAAACCCATCCGCCGCGACTGGCGCGATCGCAACCTCACGCTTCAACGCGGCGACGAAATGGCCCGCTTCAACTACGGCTCCACCGTGATTGTGCTGGTACCCAAGGGCGCAGTGGAATGGATGGCTATGAGCAGCGAGCAACCAGTCAAGCTGGGCGAGCCGATGGCGAGACGCTTGTAGCGACTGCCTTCGCCCTTTAGACGCTGGCTTCGACTCAGCTCAGCCAGCGTGGCGCGATCGAATCCCGCCACCTGACGCACCCTGAGCCTGTCGAAGGGTGCCTGAGATAACTCAACGTTTGAGCGCGACGGGTGGCATGCGTCCAAGGGCGCGTAGGGTGGCGAGGGACTGAAACCGCCGCTTCCTGTTTGGCTGGCTTCGACTCAGCTCAGCCAGCGCAACCCCGACGCCGCCGCATGCGCCCATTTCGACCGCAGCACGCACCCTGAGCCTGTCGAAGGGTGCCTGAGATAACTCAACGTTTGAGCGCGACGGGTGGCATGCGTCCAAGGGCGCGTAGGGTGGCGAGGGACTGAAACCGCCGCTTCCTGTTTGACTGGCTTCGACCAGCCCAGCCAGCGCAACTCCGACGCCGCCGCATGCGCCCAATGACTTTCCACCGCAGCACGCACCCTGAGCCTGTCGAAGGGTGCTGGGCCACTAACGTGCGCTAACGTGGGCGTGCGCTAACGGCATCCATCATCCGAGACGATCGGCGCTATTGCCGACCGAATAGGCCGCTTGCCCCGAGTTTCAACCTGGCACGTTGCGCATCGAGGTGCCCGCCCCGACTCCTGAACCACTCCCCCATCGCGCTGCGCCATCTGGCCTGCACGGCACACGGCCGAACACTCCCCGTAGCTCAAAAGGTGGGAATTTTCGTTTCACAAGACACGAGAAAACGATCCGAGTATTCCTTACAATCAATCGCTTATACGGTTGAGCTGCAGAATACTTTCGTTGCATACTTCGTTTCATGGCCGATCGATCTGCCTCCGTCAGTTCCCTGCTGAGCCTGCTAGGGCAGCGCGGTGCCTTGCGGGCCGCTGAAGTGCTGCAGGCGCTTGGCGTCAGCCGCGCAACGCTTTCGCGCACGGTGAAACAGGCTCGCGGTGAGGTCCTGCGCTTCGGGGAAACCCGCTCCACGGTCTACGCCACTTCGCGGCAGATTGGCGGCCAATCGGCTTGGCCGCTGTACCGCATCACTGCCGATGCCAAGGTCGAACTGCTCGGCGAACTCTTGGCGATAGGCCGCACCGAGTTTGCTCTGCGCCCGACGCGACCGCTGCCGGCGCTCACACTGCCACCGCTGTTCGGTGCCGGCGTGTTTCCGGATCTACCTTGGTTCCTGGACGACCAGCGCCCGCAAGGCTTCCTCGGTCGCCACTTCGCACATCGTTTGTCAGCCACCCTTGGCGTGCCGCGCGACCTCAAGCTTTGGACCGGCGACCACACGGTCACCGCCTTAGTCGAGTGCGGCCACGATCAACTCGGCGATCTTGTGCTCGGCGAACGCGGCCTAGAGCGCGCGCTTGCTGGCCTTGATCAACCTGCCGATGTGCTGCAGCCCGAAGACCGCGCAACCGCCTATCCGGCCCTGGCCATGGCAGCTCTGCAAGGCGAACCCGTGGGCTCGTTACTGGGTGGCGAGCAACAGAAGTTCACCGCGATGGTGGGGGTGAACGGTGGTGTTGAGTCGCTGATTGTGAAGTTCAGTGAGGCCGGTGGCAATCCTGTCGCCACCCGTTGGGCGTCGCTGCTGCGCAGCGAAGCGACCGCCGCACGCGTGTTGAACGAAGGCGGTATTGCAGCAGCGGCAGACCGCGTCTTCGAAGCCGCCGGGCACGTTTTTCTCGAATCGCCGCGATTTGATCGCACCCCAGGCCTTGGCCGCCGAGGCCTGGTGTCGTTGGCCGCGCTCGATGCCGCGTTCTACGGTCACGCGAGCACGCCCTGGTGGCAATTCGCCGAACAACTACACCGCGATGGCTGGATCGGCGCCGACGATGCGGATGCCTTGCAGCGCATCTATTGGTTCGGTGCGATGATCGGCAACAGCGACATGCATCTGGGCAATGCCTCACTTGTGCTGCGCGACAGCCGTCCGCTCACGCTGGCACCGGTCTACGACATGTTGCCGATGGCATGGCGACCAAGCGCCCAGGGCGCCCTGGTGCCTCGCACGCTCACTCTTCCGATTCCCGCCGCTGGCCAACTGGCGCAATGGCGTTGGGCGGCAGAGGCAGCGGCAAAATTCTGGGCTGCTGTCAGGGCCGACGCCGCGATAGATAGCGAGCTTCGCGAAGCCGCCAATAAGGCGCAAGAGCTAGTTGACCAGGGGCTCCGGCGATTCGTCTGAACCCGAGTCACCGGCTCGCAGGTGGCCAGCAGACAAATCGGCAGCCCATGCAGCCGGGCCCCGCATTCGCCCAATTGCCGCTATCCGACGTCTTCAGGTGTTCGAGATCACGGCAAGCTTACGAGCCCAAGCGCCAACATCCGAACCGGATGTAGGGCGGGTCTTGACCCGCCAGGGAAACACACGAAACGGCCGGCTAAGCCGCTCGAAACATCAGGTTTCATCACGCGCAGCGAGTGATTGCGGCGAATGGCGACAACACAGCGGCGGGTCGAAGACACGCCCTACCTTGCTACCTTGCTTAAACCCGCCGTACGCGCGGTTGTGGTGTCTTGCATCCCGCCAACAGCGCATCCAGCGCTGCCTCATCCATCTTCTGCGTCATCGCCTGCTCCTTGGCGGCTCGTGCCGCCCTCAAAATGGAGCAGTCACACAGTTAAGATTACAGGCTCGCGGGTTAAGAACCCGCCCTACCTTGCTACCTTGCTACCTTGCTCGCCGTACGCGCGGTTCAGAAGTACGCCTCGCACGACAATTCCAATTGCAGGTCCACAAGCGATCTCATTAGTTCAATGTCGAGCGTAAAAGCCGTGTGGCATTCGGCAAATACTCCAATGAACAGTTCTATACGTCCCCCAGACGAACTCAAATCTTTTAGGGAAGGTCTGATCAAGTCATCGAAACAGCATGATGTGAGAATCGAGCCTCTGAGTTGACGGTCTTGGGATGCTTTTGGGCGATTCTTGGTCATTTGTTTGCCATGTGAGCGCTTTTGGCGCTCACATGGCGCCCACTGGACGCAATTACCCTGTCGCTGGCATGTGCCGCCGCACCATCCAAAGGTTCGACAGTGCACATAACACTTGAACCTGTGCCAGGTTCTTCGCCAATCCCTTGAAGCGAACCTTCTGGTAACCAAATTGCCGCTTGATCACTCGGAACGGGTGTTCCACCTTCGCGCGGATCGACGCCTTCAACGATTCCAACCCTTCGATCGCCCCGCGCAGTTTTGCGTCGGCGATCTTCTGCACACGGCTTCGCCGTTCCGCTATCTCCCAGCGCAATTCGCGATCAGCGACATAGGCGGAGGCGCCGGTGTAGCCCGCATCACCGTGCACCGCGGTCTCGTCCCCGTGCAACAGCTCAGCCACCTGGGTCACATCGGCAGCGTTGGCCGCCGTCGTCTTGACCGTGTGCACCAAGCCAGTATGCATGTCAGCACCGATATGCACCTTCATGCCGAAGAAATACTGATTGCCTTTCTTGGTCTGATGCATCTCGGGATCCCGCTTTCCCTCAGCATTCTTGGTGGAACTCGGCGCATGAATAATGGTGGCATCGACAATGGTGCCGCGCTTGAGAAATAGACCGTGCTGACTCAGATGAGCATTCACTGCTTCAAGAATTTTGGGCGCCAAGTCGTGTCTCTCAAGCAGCCGGCGGAAGTTCAAGATGGTCGTTTCGTCCGGGATCGCCTGGGTCAACGACAAGCGCGCAAATTGCCGGATCGGTGCTACTTCGTACAACGCCTCTTCCATCGCCGGATCGCTGTAGCCAAACCAGTTCTGCATCAAGTGCACGCGCAGCATGGTGACAAGCGAGTACGGATGGCGGCCGCGGCCAGCCTTTGGATAAACCGGCTCGATCACCGCCAACAGCGCCTTCCACGGAACCGCCTGCTCCATTTCCTCCAGGAACACTTCACGCCGAGTTTGCTTGCGCTTGCCGACGTACTCGGCGTCTCCGAAGCTGAGTTGACTCATCTTGATGGGGCTCGTAGTCGTGAACGGGTATTGGACAACAAATCGAGTGACTTGTTCAGAGTTTCCTTAGAAAGGCCTTACCCAGGACCAATGACGGCAAAAGGCTCTCTACACCATCTGTGAAGTTACCGGCGGATTTTTCCAACAACAGAAAAGAGCAGTAACTCTGTTTATTAATCCCCCCCAACGTCTTTCCGTGAGGATTCGTTCGAGGCTCCCCGACGCTCTGAGAGAATTCGGGCTTCAAGTCAACGCCGCTTGCGATTGACTCGCTGGAATACGTGGGGTGCCAAACACGCAAGGAAACCGTGAATTCTGAATTGGACATCATCCACCTCCGGGCAGATACGAACCGAAGTTGCCGTGATTCTCACCGACTCCGTCAGGCCCACCGGTCCAAACATCACCGTTTGGAGCAATACGTCGCCAACGTGGAACGTCGCCAACGGGACGCGCCAACGTGGACATCCATTATCTGCGCGACGCCAACGTGGACATCCATTATCCGAAATCATCGCACGAGCCGCGAATCGCTCGGCCACCACGCAGAACTTGAAACCGGCTGAATGATTGCCTAGTTGATCCAACGAAGTGCTGGAAGTCAGCGCATTGCGCTTCGGACTGGACGAGCCATGACAGAGCCGCGCTGGTTCGCAATGTCGACCGCTATGACTTTAAATCGACGCTAGAACTCGCCCACCCTTTAGCCAGCGCTGCCCGATCGCTTTCGCTGCTTCAAGCAGGGCGTCCAATGTTCCGACGGCGCGCCAGTAGCGCATCTCGATGCCGCGCACCTGGCTCAACCATGCGGCGTCATCCCCAACGCGCTGCAACGCACGCGGCGCCGTATGGCAGATGGCCCCGCGCTTGTCCGGGCGCAGCTGGCGCCCGGCCCAATCCACCAGTTCGATGTACTCCCCCTCACTGATCGGCAGGAACCCCGCCATCGATGGCCCCGCCACTGCGGCGATCGGGCGACTCAATGCCGCGGAATCTGAAAGTTCAATCTTGCGATGAATCGACGTGTGATGAGACGTACGCAGATCAGACGCGATTCCGCCGCGAACGGGGTTCAGGTCCACGTAGGCCATGCACGCCAGCAGCGCTTGATCATCCAGCAGAATCTGACACTTGTAACGCCCTTCCCAGAACCTCCCGGTGCATCCATCTTCCTCATTGGCTTCGCGGGCAATCGGTTCGGCCAAACAGCGCATAAACCAGCTGAGGTTTCCCAATCGTGCACGCAATTCGCGAAGGCGCTCCTCGTTGCCCACCAGCGCCAGCACCTTGCGCCGACACAGTTCCGGCGCGACCTCGCCATTCACTTTGACCGGGCACAACCGTACCCAACGCGCGGCTACCTCTTCGTCTCTCCAACGATCGACCTGCTCCGGCGCCATATGCACCACCACGTGCACGTGATTGCTCATCACCGCGTAGGCCAGCACCGAGGCCGAGAACACCTCCGCCAGAAACAGTAGCCGATCCTCGATCCACTGCTTGCGATGATCGAAATTGCGACCGCTGAACACATCGTCCCCGCACAGAAACGCACGGCGGACGCAGCGCGACACGCAGTGATACGTGCCGGAAACCGTTGGATCCATCAGTTGTGAACGCGGGTAGCCCATGCACCCAGCATTCCGCATCCGCTCAATTGCCGCTATCAGACTCCTTCGGCGGCTGAGGTAGGACTTTTCCTAATCGATGGCTGACCAAGTTTGCCCTGCAAGTTTGCCCTTCCCCTAATTGATGGCTGTCCAAGTTTGCCCCGCTAATTGATGGCTGTCCAAGTTTGCCTGTCAACCTGCTCCGGCGCCATATGCACCACCACGTGCACGTGATTGCTCATCACCGCGTAGGCCAGCACCGAGACCGAGAACACCTCGGCCAGAAACAGTAGCCGATCCTCGATCCACTGCTTGCGATGATCGAAATTGCGACCGCTGAACACATCGTCCCCGCACAGAAACGCACGGCGGACGCAGCGCGACACGCAGTGATACGTGCCGGAAACCGTTGGATCCATCAGTTGTGAACGCGGGTAGCCCATGCACCCAGCATCCCGCATCCGCTCAATTGCCGCTATCAGACTCCTTCGGCGGCTGAGGTAGGACTTTTCCTAATCGATGGCTGTCCAAGTTTGCCCTGAACATCAGGCTTCATCATCGCAGCGAGTGATAGCGGCGAATGGCGGCAACAAAGCGGCGGGTCAAGACCCGCCCTACCTTGCTACCTTGCCACCTTGCTTCAAAGTCTGTTATTTACGAATTTGCACATCCTTCTGGCGCGGATCTCTAATGTAAAAATCGCGAGCCAACAGTGCTACGGTGGCGGGAAGAATATCAGCGTCCCTAGTTGTGCTGGTTTCGAGAACGAACTCGAAGCCTTCGTCCTTCATACTAAGCCGCACGTCGAGAATCAGATCATCAGGAATTACCCCTAGAGGCGCCACTGAAAACTCGCTAACCCCAAGAAAAACCAGTTCACCCGACTCTATATCCTCATCATGATAGTGGTCCCAGGTGCCCGAACTGCTCCGAATACGTGAGAGCAGGTCAAACGACAAAACCACTTCCCTCCGCCAGGAATCAACCGAGTAGCCGATGATGGCGCGATCACCGAAATAGATAGAAGCGATCAACTGTTGCGGCGTCATGAGCAGTCTCTATGCGCAGGGGCCGCAAGCGCAAGGGTCCGCTGCACAAACGCGAGAATTGACGTACTCATGAAAGATCATTTGAAAGACTCCGATTGCGCCGTAAGCGCCAAGTGTACTTCGAAGCGGAATATGAGCACCGGGACTATTCGGCGGAACAACTTGTCCCCGCACATTTAGCGAAACCCCCTGACCACGACGCGCGGGCCCTGTACCCGGCAGGTGAGCGTGCCCGTGCGGCTGAGGATTGTTGGCGTGCCCTTGAGGATTCAGGCGATAAGCGTTGGAGCCATTCGCATAGCAGGTATGCGTATCTGGACTGTCGAGTTTGAACGGAGGATAGGGAATAGTTTTACCTCCCACCGGCTCCACGATCGTGTTGCCTCTTGAATCAACAATGAACCGCCCCACTTCCACACCCGTAATGGGATCGATGACCTGCAGGCCATTGGGATCAACGAAAGCTGTGGGCCGCGAAACGGCATACCCATACGTATTCACCCCACCCGCCAACCCAATCGGATCCGCCTGCGTATACCGCCCCGTGCTCGGGTCGTAGTAGCGATGCCAGTTGTAATACAGATTGGTCTCGGCGTCATAGTACTGCCCGGGGAAGCCGAGGTTGAGGGCACCGAAGCTGCCGCCCTGCTGCATCACCTCGCGGTGGAACGCGTAGTTCTTGGCGCGCCAGACCGGCTGATTGGCGCTGTTGGCCACCACTTCTGGTCGGCCC
>NZ_JACYTR010000074.1 GCF_014841215.1 Pseudomarimonas arenosa | reverse complement strand
ATTGCGTCTGAATTCCGGAAAAACATCCCAAAAGCAGCCAAATCCGGTCTGCGAAGGCCACACGAACGTCCGGTCGGGACGAACGTCGCGATCTTGAGGGGCTCGTGAAATATCCGGGCTAGGCGCAAAGCGGTCTTTTCCTGCCCCGGGCACCTTTGTGCGTCCTTTTTCGCCGCAGCGACTGCTGCCGCGGAACTCACTGCCCGATGTTCAGGGTGGGTGGGCTGGGAGAAGCCAGGGAAAACCAATCCCTTAGCGCCCAGGCGCCTGGCGAGGCCGACCTCGAGGCATCAATCGGCGGGTGCAGATGCCCCGGCGAAGTACGCTGGCATCATCGGCCACAGGGAAAACCCCCAGGTCTTCTCCTTGATCAGGCCTTCCCAGTAGCTGGCAATGCGCTGCCGAAGGGCGGGATCGCCGGCATCGAACGGGCCCTGGATACGCAGTTCGCGCCGGCCGTCAGTCAGGTCCAGGGCGATGGTGAAGATCACCAGCGGAACTCCGGCATCGCGGGCGATGCGGATCAGGCCTTCGGTGAACAGGGCGGGTCGGTCGAACAGGGTCACCGGCTGGGCCAGCTTGGTTTCAGTGGGCGGCACGTCCGGCGTACCGATCACCCAATTGCCACGCGCCAGTTCGGCCTCGGCCTTCTTCAAGGTGCCCGGAGCATAGATCAGGGGACAGCCGCCGGCTCGGGCCAGCTCGGCCAGTCGCAGCCGACCGTACCAATAGGCCAGCCACGAGCCCCCCATGCTGCGCTTGCTGAAATGCCCGGCCAGCACCGCCGATGACGGCCCGGCAAAATGCAGCGATCGCACCCCCCACATACCGGCGCACCAGTGAAAGAACACGCCCACGGCGGCCTGTTCAGTGCAGGGCCAGCGGCCGACCGTGGTCGCATGGCGCGTGAGCCAGCCGCGGCTGCGGGTACGCGACAGCCAGTAATCGGCGTGATCAACCAGCCGGCACGTGCGGTAATCGCGCGCCCAGGCGGCGGGATCGTCGATCGTGACCCATTGCTGCGCTGCCTGCAGGGCGGCACGCCATTCCTGACTGAAAAGACGCGACCAGCGCGACCAGCCGCGCAGCCAGCGATAGCCGAGCGACCAGGGCAGCAGCACGCAGACCGCTGGAATCAGATACAGCTCGATCAAACAGCGCGATTCGATTCGCAGCCAGTTCGGCAAACGCAAGGCGGGCGGCTCGCTTAAGTCATGCGGGGGCTGCTACTTTAGCCCTCCCTCTTCTTTCTGCGTAGGGCATGAGCAACCGCATTCACTGTCTGGGCGCGCTGGCGCTGGAGCTTTCCGCCAGCGGCGACGCGCCGCGTTCGACCCTCGAACGGGCCGAGGCCGAAGAGCTGGCGGCCTTGTTGGCCCGCGACCTCGGCCAGCTGCTGCCCGGCGCCGAGCGTTTGGATGGCGCGTTTGCCGCCGCCCTGTACGATCCGGCGGAACTGCTGCGGCCCGGCTGGCCGGTGCATTCGGCATTGACCGAGCTGGCCGAGCTGGCGCCCGGCGCCCGTGGCGGCCGGGTGATCGCGGTCGGTGCGCACCAGGGCCAGATGCCCAGTGCCGCCCTGCAGCCCGACCCGCAGTTTCAGGGCGGCCTGCTGCGCCTGCTGCCCTTCGCCTTGATCGGCGAACCCGAGCGTGCGTTGGAAGTGGGACGGCTAATGGAAGAGCGCCTGCTCGACACCGGCATGGCCGGCGCCGGCACCGCGCTGCAGGCACAAAGCGGCTTCGGCGCCACCCTGGAACATGCGCGCTACCTGTCGATTCACGATCTGTGCGCGCTGATCGCCCACCAGTATCAGCACGCCGGTCTGGCTGACATCTGGCGCCTGATCGAGGCCGCCCTGCTGTCGCCGGACTCGGCGGAATGGCTGGATAGCGACGACGGTCTGATTGCGGTCGGTCGCGGCCATCAAGTTCGCATCGCTGACCCCAGTCCGAGCATCTGGCGCCATCGGTTTGGCCGCTTGCATGCCGACGTCGACGGCGCCTGGCAGCGCTACCAGATCGGCCTGCGGCAACTGATGGCGATTCTGGCCGCGCATGGCATCGGCGTGGAGAAAGTACCGCTGGGCATCGACGAAGACCCACGTCAGCTGCTGCATTGAGCAGCCGATTGCGGCTGATAGCGGCCTACAGCCGATAAACCAACAACACATCCCCGTTGCGGCCCAGCTCAATCGTCTGGCTGGGCAGTTGCTGCGGCACGGCGAATCGATAGCTGATCAGCAGACTCCCCGGGCGCATTTCCTGGCAGCACTTAGCCCATAACTTGCTCATCGGCGCTGGCGACAGGTAGGCGTACACCACATCATAGTCAGCCAGATCGATCTGCCACAGATCGCGCCGCCGCCAGCGCACCGGCAGGCCGGCCAGGCGCAGGCGCAGGGCGCCGATCAGATAGGGCAGCGGCGCCCATTCAGTGGCATCGACGCGCCAGCCGGGCCTGGCCCGCTGTACCGCCATCGCCGGCCCGGCCAGCCCGGCGCCGAGATCGAGAAAGCAACCCTGCGGGCGCTGCGGCAACAGGGACGGCAGGGCGCGTCGGACACGCGCACCAGACAACCATAGCGGCACTCGCGACTGAAAGCTGGCGCCAAATAGCAGCAGCATGGCCAGCCCGAGCATCAGCCAGATCCCGGGCGCAGCCTGGCTGCGCAAGGCCAGGATCACCAGCAGCGGCATCAACGCGTTGATCGCCACCCACCAGATCGGCAGACCCAGCCACCGACTCAGTAGGGCACTGCCCGACACGGCCAGCAGCAGCCCCCCCAGCCAGCCGCCGAGCGGTGAACCACTCCAGGCCCAGGCCAGCAGTACGGCCGCCGCCGCACCCCATGCCACCAGCGAGCGCAACAGCAGGCTAAGGGTGGAGGGCATTGAATCGGCTACGGCCGATCGGCCGCCGGCTCATCGACCTCGGCGGGCGCCTGCTCCTGCGACGCGGCATTCTCAGCACCGGCATCGACCGGCGGCGCATCATCGGGATCCCCTTCGCGCTGTTCGATGGCTTCCTCGGTGTCCTTGTTCATCACCACGATGGCAATACGGCGGTTCTGCGGGTTGGTCGGATTTTCCTTGTCCAGCAGCACGGTGGACGCCAGACCGACCACGCGCATCACCCGATCAGGAGCCAGACCACCGGAGATCAGCTGCCGACGTGCGGCATTGGCACGATCATTGGAGAGCTCCCAGTTGCTGTAGCCCCCCTCGCCGCCGACGAAGGCCGTGGCATCGGTATGGCCGGAAATGCTGATCCGCTTGCCGGTGTCATTGATCAGCTGAGAGATTTCGCTGAGGATTTCGGCGGCATAGGGCTTTAGATTGGTCTTGCCCTGATCGAACATCGGCCGATTTTCCTGATCGACGATCTGAATGCGCAAACCCTCGCTGGTCAGGTCGAGCAGCAGCTGGCCCTTGTACGGCTTGAGTGAGGGGATGTTATCGATGGCGGCAGTGATCTGCTCTTTCAGCTCCTCCAGCTGCTCGATCTCCATCTTCTTGGCGATCTCTTCAGCCTCCTGCTCGCTGATCTTCTTGATCTGCTCGGGGTTGCCACGCTTGGCTTCGCCTTCGACCTTCTGCAGCTCTGTGCCGCCGCCGGGCAACGGCCGGGTCTGCTCACCGACGTTTTCACCGCCCATCAAGCTGAGCCGAATCGGTGGGTTATTGAAGTAGTCGGCGAGACCGCGCTTGGTTTCCTTGTCGGCCACCGCCAGCAGCCACATCAAGAGGAAGAACGCCATCATCGCAGTGACGAAATCGGCATAGGCGATCTTCCAGGCGCCGCCGTGATGCGCGTGCCCCTGCACCTTCTTGATCTTCTTGATGATGACCGGGCGTTCTTGTTTCGCCATCGTCTCGCCAATCGTTCGGTGAAATCACGTGTTCAGCGCGGAGTCTTGATTGCCTCTTCCAGCTCGATGAACGAAGGCCGCACATCGGAGAACAGTACCTTGCGCCCGTACTCCACCGCGACCGCCGGCGAAGCGCCGGACAGACTGGCCAGCAGGGTCTCTTTCACGCATTCAAAGGCCTTGCTCGATTCGGTCAGCTTCTGCTCCATCACCGCCGGCACCGGGCCGAAAATGCCGTAGCCGAACAGGATGCCGACGAAGGCGCCGACCAGGGCGGCGCCGATCATATGGCCCAGCACCGCTGGCGGTTCGTTCAACGAGCCCATGGTGATCACCACGCCCATCACCGCCGCGACGATACCGAAGGCCGGCATCGAATCGGCCAGCTTGGTCAGCATGTTGATCGGCACATGCCCCTCCTGATGATGGGTCTCGATCTCGGCATTCATCAGGTCTTCGAGCTCATTCGGATCCATCGTGCCGGACACCATCATGCGCAGGTAATCGCAGAGGAACTCGATGATGTGATGGTCACCCATCAGGGTCGGGTAGTTGGGAAAGATCGTGCCGCCCTCGGGGTTCTCGATTTCACCCTCGATCGAAATCATGCCCTCCTTGCGGATCTTCGACAGCACGGCATAGAGCAGGCAGAGCAGCTCGGTATTGACCGCCTTGCTGTACTTGGCCCCCTTGAACGCGCCGGGCGCGGCACGCAGCACAGCTTTCAAGGTACCAGGCGTGCAACTGGCGATAAACGCACCCATGGCGCCGCCAATGATCATCATCATCTTGACCGGATGCACCAGGGCCGCCATATGCCCGCCGGAGACGATGAAGCCGACAAAGATACACGCCAGGGCGATCACCCAGCCCACAATCAGCAGCATGCTGCCCCCCAGGTTTCAGGTGCCGGCTGACCCGGCGCTGTTTCCAGAATAGATGGTACCGCTTCTGTCCTGATGCTCGGATTCACGACTTAAGATCAACATAGCCCTGTTCAATGGCGCGCTCCAGGGCCGCAAACGCGTTCTTCGACTCCTCGAAGGCTTCACGCTCATGGCGCAAGGTCTGCAGCAGCAGCTCCGCTTCCGATGATCCACTGGGCGTTTGACTGACTGCCAGAGCGGCACGCAGGTAGCGCGCCCGGGTCTCGGCCACAAACGAGGCAAAACGCACGAAGCTCTCCTTGTTGAGCTCGGGAATGCGCTCGTGGATGACCTCGCGATTGATTCTGCGAAGATCAAACTCGACCTGCTGCAAGAACAGCTTCTGGCGCCGAAGCAAGCTATCGTCATCCAGGCTCATGCCGATCTCCCGGTGCTGGAACGCTGAGTAAAGCATACGCTGCCGCCCGGGCAATCGACAGCCCGCCGACATCCTTCACTCTTTCTTGATCAGCTCGGCCACCCAGGGCATGGTCTCTTCCATCACGCGATAGGCGGCATCCTGCATGCCGATGGCCGCATAGGTGGCCTGTGCGCGATGGTTGTCGCGCTCCACGTACAGGCGAATTCCACACACATCGCTGCGTTGCAGCGCCTCCTGCTGCACCGAGCGATACAGCGCCTTGAACACGCCGCTGCGGCGCGCCTCGGGCGTGATGTACACCGACTGTATCCACCACCAGTCGGCGCAGCGCCAGTCGCTCCACTCATAGGTGATCATCAAGGCCCCGACCACCTTGCCATCGCGCTCGGCAACTCTATAAACGCCGCGCTGCGGCTGCGCCAGCACGGCGGCCACCCCGCGCTCCACGGTGGCGCGATCAAGGCGCTTGTGCTCGGTTTCCCAGGCCATGGCCAGGGCAAAATCGGCCAGCAGGTGGATATCGCCACGCTCGGCGGGTCGGATGGTCAGCGCGACTACGCCCATGCGGGGTGACCTGACAGTAAGAGGTGGGCGCATTGTTGTATGCCGCTGTCGCTCCAGCAAGGGGCCAAAGCCAGCATCAAGGCATGACCAGCGCTTCGCCTGGCGCTGCGGCCACGCTGGACAACAGCACTTCCTGCGGACTTGCCGGTGGTTCGCGCGGCACTTCGTGCGGTGCATCGATGGACAGACCGTCGGGCAACTCGGCGTCGCACAGAAAGGCTTCGATGCAACGATTGGTGGCCTGAATGGCATCGAAGGGCGTGCCGTGTCGACTGCCTGCCACCACCCGGATCTGCGCCGCCATCTGCTGCGCCCAGCGCCGCTTTTCCTCCAGCCCGGTGTAGTCGAATTCACCAGCCAGCATCAGCATCGGCGACTGCCGCTGATGCAATCGATCGGCGGCGCACCAGTCGGCCAGGGCGCGCGCGCAGCGCAAATAGGGCTCGGCCAGACTGCCGCCGATCACCTCGATCACGCGCTCGCGCATGGCCTGCTGCGCCGGGTGCGGAAACAGCCGCTTGCCGATCAAGGCAGCGCTGCGGCGCATGCCCAGCACACGAACCAGTGCCATCTGAACATGATATTCCAGCGCCTTGCGCCAGTGATCGACGCGATAGCTGGGCAGGCTATTGATGGTGACCAGGCGGCTGATCCGCTGCGGCTGCTGCAGGGCCAGCTCCAATGCCACCGCACCGCCCATCGAGAATCCGACCACGGCGCAGTGTTGAATCGCCAGACGATCGAGCAGGCTTGCAAGGTCGGCAGCAAAACCAGCAATTGAATAGGACCCCGGCGGACGTTCACTGCGTCCGCAACCACGAAGATCAGGCACGATGAGCTGAAACTGGCGCGACCAGGCCGGCAACTGAAAGGCCCAGTCATCGCCACTGGAACCCAGGCCATGGATCAGCAGCAGCGGCGGACCCGCTCCATAAGCGCGCACAAACAGACGGCAATCACCGATGTCGATCAAGGGCATGTCGTCTCCGAGCGCAGCCGGCGCAACCTCGAAGCCAGATCAACACGGGTCGGCAAGAATCTCCTCATGGCTGCGATGGTATAAGCCGGAGATGGATTTGGCACATCTCAGCACCTGGTGGACGATCGGCTCCTTGGTCTGGGCCGCGTATCTGCTGGTGTTGGCGGTCTGGATCGTGCTGCAGAAGCGCTCCCCCTTTGCCACCCTGGCCTGGCTGTTTGCCCTGGCGGCGCTGCCCGTGCTCGGCTTCGTAGTCTATTTCTTCCTCGGCCCGCAGAAGATCAAGCGACAACGCCTGCGGCGACAGCGGCTGCGTCAGCAAAGCCGCTGTGAGGCCAGTGCCGCGCCGGAACTGGAGGCCGGGTTGCGTCGTCGCAAACAGAGGCTCAGCCGGCTGGTCGAGAAAGCCACCGGCGCGCCCTTGGCCAGCGCCGAGCGCATCGATCTACTGGTCGACGGCAAGGCGACCTTTGCAGCACTGCTGCAGGCCATCGCTACGGCCCGGCAACATGTGCATCTTGAGTACTACATCTTTGAGCCCGATGATGTTGGCCAGAAAGTGATTCAGGCCTTGTGCGACGCGGTGGAACGTGGAGTTCAGGTGCGACTATTGGTCGATGCGGTGGGTTCGCCACGAATGCGCGGTCGACGATTGCGCGCACTGCGTCGCGCCGGACTGGAGGTGGCACGCTTCCACCCGTTCCGGCTGGCCACCCTGCGACCGCTGCTCAACCTGCGCTGCCATCGCAAGATCGCCGTGATTGACGGCGTCATCGGCTTTACCGGCGGGATCAATATCAGCGCCGAACAAAGCGGCTCCAGCGCCACTGAAGGCTGGCATGACCTGCACTTGCGAGTGCAGGGACCGGTGGTGGGCTGGTTGCAGGGCGTGTTTGCCGAAGACTGGCTGTACGCCACCCGCCGGCCCCTGCCAGAAAAGGACCTGTATCCGCCGCTGGCCGCTGGCCAGCTCTCGGCCCAGGTAGTGGCCTCCGGCCCAGACAGCGATGCCGAAGCGATTCACCGCTGCTATCTGCAAGCCATCAGCGACGCGCGCCAACGTGTCTGGCTGGTCACGCCTTACTTCTCACCCGGCGAAGCGGCCTTGTATGCCCTGAGCAATGCGGCTCTGCGCGGCGTCGATGTACGCCTGCTGCTACCGCAGCGCAGCGATTCACGAATAGTCTCGGCCTGCGCCCGCTCCTACTACGATGAACTGCTGGCGCGCGGCGTGAAGATCTATCAGTACCCGGCACGCATGCTGCACGCCAAGGCCATGCTGGTCGATGACGACTGCGCCCTGGTCGGATCGGCTAACTTCGACCTGCGCAGCTTTCGGCTGAATTTCGAGATTGCCCTGCTGGTCTATGAGCCAAACTTCGTGCGCGATCTGAGTGCCCAGCTGAGCGCCGATTTCGAGGCCTCCGATCGGCAGCACCTGCCGCGCCGACTCAGTCACTGGGATCGCCTGGCCGAGGCCGGCGCCCGCCTGCTATCGCCAATCCTGTAGCGCCACGCCTCATCGCCGATGGACTGCCCGAACCACCGCGGCAGCGCAGGTTTTCGACCACCGGTTCGGTGGAATGCCAAGCCGATTCCAACTTTGGCTCGATGATCTACTAAACTGTCGACGTTTGACTGTGGATCGTATGCATGCCCTGGATCATGTTTGCCCTCGCCGTCGGCTGTTTCGCGGTGGCGATCAATACCCAATCGATGGGCTTGGCGCTGCTCTGCCTGCTCGCCGCACTCGGTCTGATGCTCAGCGGTGCCCTGGCCATCATCTCGGCACGCATTCAGCGCAGCAGCCACGACGGTGGCGCCCAGCTGAATCCTGCCCTGGAGCGCCACCGGCTGAAGCAGACCATGGCCAAGCCTGATGCTGAGCCAGCTGCGGTCGCGGCGCCAGCGGCACTGACCGATGTCAGCGATGTTGAGCGTTAGCCGATGACCCTGGAGGGCTTCATCACCATGGCCCTGGTCGGCCTGCTGGCCGGCTGGCTGGCGGGATTGGTGATGCGCGGGCGCAAGCGCAGCGTGCTGAGTCACCTGCTGATCGGCGTAGTCGGCGCCTTTCTCGGCGGCTGGCTGCTACCGATGGTCGGGGTGCGGATCACCGGCGGTTTCCTCGGCGCGGTGCTGGAAGCCTTTCTCGGCGCGGTGGTGCTGTTGGCGCTGATCGGTGCAATCCGCCGCTAGGCTAGACGGAGAAATAATTGAGCTTCTCGATTCGCCATAGCGAGCCGGCCGACATCGAGCGCATTCGCGCCATCTACGCCCAGCCCTCCAATGTGGCGGCCACCTTGCAGCTGCCGTTTCCATCAGCGGAACTGTGGCAGGCACGACTGGGCCACTTGAACGAAGGCTTCTACAGTCTGATCGCCTGCGCCAACACCGAGGTGATGGGCCAGATCGGCATTGATGTGTTCAGCGCCCCGCGGCGCAAGCACGTGGCCAATATCGGTCTGGCGGTGGCCGAGAGCGCTCGGCGTCAGGGCGTGGGCTCGGCCCTGATCAGCGCGGCACTGGAGCTGTGCCACGGCTGGTTGAACGTTCGACGGGTCGAACTTGAGACGTATACCGACAATCAGCCGGCCATTGCCCTGTTCCACAAGCACGGCTTCGTCACCGAGGGCACCTGCTCAGGGTATGCGTTTCGCGCCGGCAGCTATGCCGACGTGCACCTGATGGCGCATATCGCCGGCTGACCACCGCTCGCTACGGCGGCCGCAATCTCAACACATAGCTTCACTTTTGCGCTGAACGACCACTCAGGCGGCGGCCGCCATCACCCGGTTGCGACCGGCCCGCTTGGCGGTGTACAGGGCATCATCGGCATCGCGCACCAGCTGCAGGGGATCGCGCCCGGCACGCGGCACCTCGGCCGCCACGCCGACACTGACCGTGTTCGGCGAACTGCTGCCGTCGAATGCGGCGCGCATCGACTCGGCCCTGTGCAAGGCTTCGTTGAGATCGGTGTTGGGCAGCACCACGGCAAATTCTTCACCGCCAAAGCGTGCCAGAAGCTCGCGCGGCGGACGCACCCGCCCAGCCAGCTCGCGCGCCACGCGGACAAGCTCCTTGTCGCCTTCCAGATGCCCATGGCGATCGTTGAACTGCTTGAAGTAGTCGACATCGACCATGATCACCGCCAGCGGCTGTCGCTGATCGGCGCAGCGATCCCATTCGCGTTTCAGTGCCTGCTCCAGCGCTCGCCGATTGGCCACGCCGGTCAGACTATCTTCGGTCGCCAGCTCGGCCAGCTTGGCATTGGCTGCCTCTAACTCAGCGGTACGCTCGGCAATGCGCTGTTCCAGGCGCCGATTGGCCGCCAGGTACTGCCGGTATCGAAAGCGCACGAACAGATGCGCCACCGCCAGCAGCACCAACACCACCGCGAACACCAGGGCAATGCGTGCACTGGAAGTCTGCCACCAGGCCGGAAGCACACGGAACTGAAACTCCAGGGGCTGTGCCACTCGACCCAGTCGGGTGCGGCCTTCCACCCGCAGCGTGTAGCTGCCCGGCCCGGGATTGCGCAGCGTCAGTCCCGGTCGGGTCGGCGTCACCCAATCGCTCCAGCTGTTCAGATAACCGTCGATGCGAAACCGCGCCTCGACACCCGGATCCATGGTCGGCATGACATAGTCGAAACTCAGTGCATCAGACCCGGCCAGCTGCAAAGCCTGCCCCGAACTCAGAGGCAGACGCTGACTATCGCCTTCGCTGCTGCGCAATTCAAAGCCGGCCAGTTCAACCTTCAGCGGCGCCATCGCAGGCTCGCTGATCCGCCCGTCATACTGCAGCACGCCGCTCCAGTTGATCGCGCGCAGGATGCCGTCCGCATCGATACGCATCGAACTGATACCGCGCACGCCGCCTGCGCCGAGCTGCATCGGCTGCCAATCCTGGGTGCCGGGCAGTCGGCGCAACAGCAGGTTAGGGGTGAAGGCGAAGTCACCCAACTCGGTTTCCGCCAGACCCATTTCAAAAGGTCGCTCGGCACGGCTGAAAGGTTCGCCCAGGTATTCCGTTGCACGGCCGTCGATCAGCTCGAATACGCGCATGCCACTGACCACGAACAGACGCCGCCCCAGCGGCTGCATCACCGAGCCGAAATTGGGGTCGACCTGCAATCCCTCGGCAGCGCCGATGCTGCCGCGCTGCAATAACTCGCCACTGACCGGATCAAAGCGCCAGCGCTGCAGATCACCGCGATAGTTGTCCAGCAACAGGGTCTGATCATCCAGTTCCAGCACATCGCTGGTCGACACCGCGCCAAGTGGCCAACGCGCCAGCAGCTGCCAAGCGGGTTTGTGCTTCTGCAGCAGCAGCACTTCCGAGTCAGCGAATGCGTACAACAGATTGGGGTGGCGCTCGGAAGGCTTGAAGGCGAACAGACTGTCGGTTTCAACCAGCCGCTCGACACGACCATCCGGATGGCGGAACAGGGCGCCAGCTCGGTCGCCGATCAACAGCCCGTGGGCATCCGCATACAGGCCGGAAGCCTCCAGACTGGTGGCCACCTCGAGCTTGAACTGCAGTACCGCCCCTTCCGGCTGACTGGCATACACGCCGGCCGATGTGGCGACCCATAGACGATCCTGATGAAACGCCGTGGCGCGGGGTGAACCGATCAGGCCATTCTGAGCGCCAAACAGGCTCCAGGGCGAAGGCGCCTTGACCCGCAGCAAGTCACCCTCGGTCGACACCCACAGACCGCCCTCGCGGTCATCCTCCATGCTGAGGATCGAATACGGTCCGACCTGATGCACCGCCAGCAACTGCAACTCGGCGTTAAGATGGATCAGCTCACCGGTGGTGCTGGCGATCATCAGCGAGCCATCGCGCAGCCGAATGGCGGCATTCGATTGATAGCGCGACAGCACCGCATGGTCGGCGCCGCTGACCCGCGCGATGCCCTCGGCCTCAGAGCGAAAGAAGCCGTCGTCAGTGATCAACAAGGTGCCCTGATTCCAGGGCAAGGCGGCGGCCAGCGGGCGCTCGGCAAGAAAACTGCCGCCCGGCTCCAGCATCGGTACACCACGCTCTATTCGGGCGTAGCCCTTGCCATGCACCCGGCTGTAGATGCGGTCACGAATGACGAACAGGCGGCGGGCCTGCGGATCGGCCGGCCAGACTTCACGCTGGCCCTGATAGCCGAGAAAGTACAAGTGCTCATCACTGCGAAACAGCACGCCCTCACTGGTGCCGGCCACTTCCCAGATCACGCCGAAGATAGCGTCTTCGCGGCCAAGACCAAACTCGGCGGTTAGATCTTCGAACCGGTACAGGCCAGTCTCGTCGATACGCAGCCGACCAAACAGATCGTAGCCGCCGACATAGACCACCCCGTCGTCGCCCAGAAACAGAGCGCGCGCTGGACTCAGGCCAGGCAGCTCGATCAGCTCCCAGCGCAAGCCGTCGAACACCAGCACACCGCGGGAGTTGGCACAGAGCAGAATGCCGTTGGGCAGCCCTAGTACGCCATAGTTGGCCGGGTCACCGCCGTAGTCGTTGGCAGTGAAGCGCTGCAGCAATGGCTGGCCCTGAATCGGCACGGCAGAAATCACCGCGGCTGGATTCAGGAGCAAAGCCAAGACCAGAGCGCCCAGCCATTGCATTTTCATGCCGAAAGTGTCGCGCAACTGAACTCGCTTGCCTATGGGGGCGACCGAACCGGCCCTGGTTTTCACCGACTTACGCGATAGGCCTCACAATTTGAGCGCGCCGCGACGGTTTTGCCGTCTCGCCCGTCTTACCCACATAGCAGCACGAGACCGTCGATGAGCAAGGACGCAGGATTTGGCCAGGACATCGAAGCTGCCGTTCTGGCGCGAGCACAGCGTGGAGACAGTCAGGCCTTGGAATCGATCTATCGCATGTACGCCCGGGCGGCCTACCTCACAGCACTGCAAATGACCGGCCGACCCTCGAATGCCGAGGATGCGGTGCACGACGCCTTCATTCGCGCCTTCGAGCGCCTGTCGAGCTTTCGCGGCGATGCGCCGTTCGGCGCTTGGTTGAAGCGGCTGTTGATCAATGTGGTGATCGACAGGTTGCGCATCGAACGCCGCTGGTTCGGCAGCGAAGTGCTGGATGAGCAGGTGCTGAGCGAGGAGACCCATTCGGCCGAACAGATAGACGCGCAGGCGCTGCTGGCCCAACTCACGCCACGCGCGCGCAGCGTGGTCTGGCTGCATCAGGTGGAAGGATTGTCGCACCCGGAGATCGCGCACATGTTCAAGCAGTCGGAAAGCTGGTCGAAATCCCTTTTGGCGCGCAGCCTCAGCCGGCTGCGTCAACACGCACAGGAGAGCGCAGCATGAACCACAAGGGTTGCGAGCAAGAGTCCGTGCCCGCCGCGGGCCTGTTCCCTGCACTCGATACACGCACGGTGGAAATGCCGGAAGAGGCGCTGTGGCAGCGCATTCGCAGCACGCGCAGCGCGCAGCGACGACGGCGGCAGCGGATACGCGGCAGCGCCATCGGCCTCGGCGGCATACTGGTCGGCGCCGGCCTGATGCTGGCTCTGAACGCGCCACCGGATGTGGATGCGCCGGCCATGGCCGAACAGCCGCCAGCGCCACCGGCCTCGGCGCTGGCTGGTAGCGCCGTCAGGGCGATCGATCGAAGACTGCAGGCCGCCTACGACCGCAACGCTCACCCCGATGAAATTCGCCGCCTGTGGCAGTTGCGCGATGCAACCGTGACCGGCAGCGATCAGGCCGGCGCCGTGACGACCACCGTACTTGAACTCTGACTTTGGCACACTGGAAACCCACTATGAAGACGTGTCTCGCGAATACCTCACTGGCCCTGAGTCTTGCCGCCCTGCTCGGTGCCTGCCCCAGTGTGGCAGGCGAGGCGCTCAACAGCCTCGATCAAGCGGTGCTGGACATGACCTCCGGCGGCGCCCTGCTCGAGGTGGTCGAACAACCCCCGCGTACGGTCTGGGAACTGGGCGCCGTGGTCGGCGCGCCTGAAAGTGAAAGCGCCCCGCGGATCATGGCGGTGACTCCGGGGGCTGCCGCCCAGCGCATGGGACTGCGCACCGGCGATCGCCTTCTAGCGGTCAACGAGCAGCCCCTGCCTGCCGGCAGTGAGGGCGCCAGCCTGCTGCGCCAGGCGCTGTCCTCAGCCGAAGGCCAGATCGCATTCGAAGTGCAGCGAGACAATCAGATCGTGCCTCTGGAGGGACCACTCGATCGGACCGATGTGCCGGGCTACCGCCTTGAAATCGCTACCACGGCGGCCTCTTCCGGTGGCGGCGCTGGTGACGGCAGCAGCTGCGCCCGGGTCAGTACCTTTGACGTCAGTCCGCGGACACAGGAGCTGCATCGCGCCGTGCTGATCGCCATCGACGGCGAACTACCGGGGCCGCTCAGCGCAGCGACCTTCCGCATCACTCCAGGCAAGCACGTGCTGAAGGTGGCCGAAGCGATCGACGGCTACGAGTTCACCCCAGTGCAGCTGCGGCAGCGCAATCGGCAGATGCTGGATGTCCGCTACAAGGAGCTGGAACTGGTGGCCGAGCCCGGCATAACCTATCGTCTGGCGGCCAAGTTGCATCGCGATCAGCGCCACCAGATCTATAGTGGCAACTACTGGGAACCGGTGATCTGGAAGGAAAGCCCGGAACCCTGTCGTTGATGACAGCCCTACGCGAAAGGACCTCGCATGCCCACCCAGCTCAGCGTCAACGTCAACAAGATTGCCGTGCTGCGCAATTCGCGCGGCGGTGGTGAACCTGACCCGCTGCGTGCCGCCAAGACCTGTATCGCTGCCGGCGCAAACGGCATCACCGTGCATCCGCGACCTGATCGCCGGCATATCGTGGCTGAGGATGTATATCGACTGCGCGATCTCTGTCGCGGCGCGGTGGAACTCAATATCGAGGGCAACCCGTTTGCGCCAGCGCGGCCGGGCTATCCCGGCCTGATTCCGCTGGCCGAGGCGACGCGGCCCGAGCAGTGCACCCTGGTGCCGGACGCCGACGGCCAGATCACCTCCGACCACGGCTTCGACCTGGCACGCGATGCCGAGCGCCTGCGGCCGCTGATTGCGGCCCTGAAGCAGGTCGGCTGCCGGGTCAGTCTGTTCATCGATGCCGGTACCGAACAGCTCGACATCGCCCGCGACATCGGTGCCGATCGCATCGAGATCTACACCGGACCGTTCGCCGAAGCGCACGCCGCCGGCACGGTTGCCCCCGCGCTGGCAGACTGTGCCCGCACCGCTCGCGCCGCGCAGGCCGCAGGCCTGGGGGTCAATGCCGGCCATGACCTGAGCCAGTCCAACCTCGAAGACTTCCTGGTTGGTGTACCCGAGGTGCTGGAGGTATCAATCGGCCACGCCCTGTTCTCCGAAGCGATCTACGCTGGGCTGGACGCCACGGTGCGGCGTTATTTGGCCCTGACCGGGGCCACCTGAACCTGCCGTTGCTGGCTGGGTGGTGGTGCGCGAACTGCAGCCCACCCACCTGTTCTATCGGCTGCGCGGCTTGGCTCGATGGGTCGGCACGGCCGACCAGGGATCGTCAGGCCAGGGGTGCTTGGGGTAGCGCCCTTTCATTTCCTTCTTCACCTCAGGATAGGTCCGCTCCCAGAAGCCACGTAGATCCTGGGTCACCTGCAGCGGCCGGCCAGCGGGCGACAGCAAATGCAAGGTCAACGGCACTCGACCATCGGCAATTCGCGGCGTATCGGCGAGACCGAACATCTCTTGCAGTTTCACTGCCAACACCGGCGGCTTGCCGTGTTCGTAGTGGATCGGTCGCTGTTGCCCCGAAGGCACTTCGAGCCGAACTGGCGCCAGCTGCTCCAGTCGCTGCTGTTGCTGCCAACTGAGCCGGCTGCGCAGGCTATGCGCCAGCTCCTGCTCGCTGAGTGCACTCAACCGGCTCTTTCCGGCCAGCCCGGGCTGCAGCCAGTCTTCCACTGAATCGAGCAAGCCGGAATCGCTGAAATCCGGCCAATCCGCCTCTTCCCGCCACTCACCGATGCAGCGTGCTCGCTCAAGCCACTGGCTAAGGGCTTCGGTCCAAGGCAGGGCAGCAAGACCGAGCTGGCGCACCGCATCAACCAATGCCTCGGCGTAGCGCGACGGATCGGGATTCGGCAGTGGCTTCTGTTCCAGCACGATGCGCTCAAAACGCAGCTCGCGGAGGGCGACAATGGCACGCTTCGCGGCGTCCCAGCGCACCACATCCTGACTGCCAAAGCGACTCGGAAACTGCTGCCGAAGATCGGCTTCACTGAGCGGCAGGCCGCGCAGGATATGGCCTTCGCGCTCGGCATAGCGCAGCTCGGAAATCACGATCCAGGGCTCGCCATACAAGGCGCTGTCATCGAACAGTCGCGCGCTGCGACCATTGGCGAGCTGATAGCGCAAGGGATCCTGGGCGTGCTGGCGGGCGATGCGATCGGGAAAGGCATGACTAAGCAAGAGACCCAGACGAGAGGCCGCCGCATCAGCGGTCGGCGCCTGATTGATCCGCAGACGACGGCGCCATTGCTGCGCCGAGCGATCGATCGCCGCCAGAGCACTGCGACTGGCCGCGGCATCCGCACGGCCGGTGCGAAAGGCACTCAGTGCCTGCCAGCGGGCGTACAGATCGTCGCGTCGGCTAGCGCCGCCGCGCAGCGGATCGCGTGCTTCCAGCAGCGCGGCCAGATCACAGGCCAGGGCGCAATCCGCGGCGGGTGCGGCCAGCAGCATCGCCGCCAGCCGCGGCTCGGTACCCAGGCGCAGCATGCGCCGTCCGAGGTCGGTCAGCGCGTTGTCCTGCAAGGCGCCCAGTTGGCGCAGCAGATCGCGGCCGGCAGCCAGTGCGCCGCTTGGCGGTTGATCGGGGAAGAGCAGCTCGGCGCTGCCCCAGGCGGCCAGCTCCAGCGCCAGCCCGGCCAGATCGACCTGGGCTATTTCGGCCCGCCGCTGCGGTTCCAGGCGCTGCGATTCCGGCCAAAGGCGATAGCAATAGCCCGGCCCGAGGCGACCGGCGCGACCGGCGCGCTGATCGGCCGAGGCCTGACTGATCGCCACCGTGGCCAGTCGCGAGAAGCCACTATTGGGGTCAAAACGCGGTTCGCGCGCCAGTCCGCTGTCGATCACCATGCGCACGCCGGGCAAGGTTACCGAGCTTTCGGCGACATTGGTGGCCAGCACCACCCGGCGCCGGCCACTGGCCGCAGGTCGCAGCACCTCAGCCTGACGTTCCACCGGCAGTTCGCCATGCAAAGGCAGCACTTCAAGTTCCGTCGGCGCAGCCACGCCAGCCAGCACATCGGCACAACGGTTGATCTCACGCTGACCGGGAAGAAACACCAGCAGGTCGCCCTCTTGCCGAGCCAGGGCCATCTCCACACAGCGTTTCACCTGCTGCTCCAGCGACTCCTCGCGGCGACTGGCGTAGTGCTCGATAGTCACCGGAAACGCTCGCCCCTGGCTTTGCAGTCGGGGCGCATCGAGCAGCGCTGCCAAGCGTTCGCCGTCCAGAGTGGCCGACATCACCAGCACACGCAGCTCCGGCCGCAGCTGCGCCTGCACATCGAGGGTCAGTGCAAGCCCGAGGTCGGCACTCAGGTGGCGTTCGTGGAACTCGTCGAACAGCACCGCGGCAACGCCATCGAGGCTGGGGTCGTCCTGAATCATGCGGGTCAGGATGCCCTCGGTCACCACCTCGAGCTGAGTGTCGGCGCTGACCCGGCTTTCGAAGCGAATACGATAACCCACCGTTTCACCCACAGACTGACCGAGCGAATCGGCCATGAACTGCGCTGCCGCGCGCGCTGCAACCCGGCGCGGCTCCAGCATGATGATGCGGCCAGCGCCGCGCCAATCGGCGTCGAGCAAGGCCAGCGGCACGCGGGTGGTCTTGCCGGCCCCGGGCGGCGCTTCCAGTACCAGACGCGCGTGCTCGGCAAGCTGGCGCTGCAGATCAGGCAACAAGTCATCGATCGGCAAGCGGTTCTGCGCGGCCTCTGCCGATCTGCTCACAGCGTTCAATCCTTGGGCAGGGTCTGCAAATAGGCCCACATGGCACGCAGCTCCAGATCGCTCATCTGACCCAGCGACTGCCAGGGCATGAAAGGATCGAGCTGGCGACCGTCGGGCCGCAGCCCTTGGCGCATCGCGCGCATGAAGTCTTCGAGCCGCCAGTCGCGCAGGCCGCGCGGGCTGAGATCGGAGCTGGGCGGCGAATTGGGGCCATGTTGCAGGCCGCCGCGCAGGTCGACGCCATGACAGCCACGACAGACCTCGATCACATACTCGCCATAGGTCGCATTGGCCTTGGCTTCGGGCGCGCTGCGCGGACGCGGGCGGTGATCCAGGGTCTCGGCCGGGAAGGCCGGAAACTTGCCGAGCATGTTCAGCACCCAGCCGAGCGGCCGCAATCCTCCTCGACCTGGGTCGCGTGACTGCTCAGGCAACGTGCCGAGATAGGCCACCAGAGCAGCGGTGTCGGCATCGCTCATGCCATGAAAGTCACCGGCCGGCATGAAGAACAGTGGTCGACCATCTGCGCCGACGCCATGACGAATGGCAGCGGCGATCCGATCGGCATCGTAGCCCCTGGCGGCGAGCGCCTTGGGGGTGAGGTTACCGGCCACCACCCGCGCCACCGGCCCGGCATCCATGACCTCGGCGCCCCCGCCATCGGCGCCGTGGCAATCGGCGCAACCCCGCGTTATGTAGAGATGCGCGCCTCGTGCCATGGCATGGGAATCAGTCGGCAACTGCAGCGGCGGATCATTGATCGCGTAGTGCCTGCCGGCAGCCCCCTGATAATGCAGATAGCCAGCCAACAAGACGGCACCGAGCAACAGCAGCAGCACCAGCATCCCGCGCAGCAGCCACACAGCCAGACGTTTCATCATTCGCGCTCCGCTTCAGGCCTTGGTGATCAAAGCTCAACCAGGGCGCGCCGACTGGCGTAGTAGGCCACCTCCGAGATGCGGTGCCATTCCATTGCCCGTCGCTGGAACTCGCTGTACGAGGCGTAGACCTTGGCGGCAAACGGATCCTTGCTACTCATCTCGTCGAGCAAGCCGCGCGTCGCCGCCGCCAGCCCATGCAATACTGGTTCGGGTAGCGGTCGGAAATCGACCTTGAACTCGCTCTTCAACTGCTCCAGGGCCTGCTGATTGCGCGCCGTGTATTCGGCCAGCATGGCATCGTTGACCGCTCGGCAGCAGGCATCGACGATCGCCTTGAGGTCGTCCGGCAGGCTCTCAAATGCCTCCTTGTTGAAGATACATTCAAGTGTCGGCCCAGGCTCGTGCCAACCGGGGAAGTAACAATACTTGGCCACCCGATGCAGGCCAAAAGCCAGGTCGTTGTAAGGCCCTACCCATTCGGTGGCATCGATGGCGCCGCTTTGCATGGCAGTGAAGATCTCGCCGCCGGGCAGATTCACCGGGGTGGCGCCGACCCGCGCCATCACCTCGCCGCCGAGGCCGGGGATACGCATCTTCAAGCCTTTCAGATCGTCCAGGCTATTGATCTCGCGATTGAACCAGCCAGCCATTTGGGTGCCGGTATTGCCAGCCGGAAAGGGCACCAGGTTGAACGGCGCGTACAGCTCGCGCCACAGCTCCAGGCCGCCACCGTAGTACAGCCAGCCATTCATCTCCTGCGCGTTCAAACCAAACGGGATGGCGCAGAAGAACGGCGCTGCCTCGGCCTTGCCTTTCCAGTAGTAGGCTGCGCCATGGCCAATTTCGGCGGTGCCGCGACTGACCGCATCGAACACCTCGAATGCGGGCACCAGTTCACCCGCGCCAAGCACTTTGACTTTGATGCGACCGCCGGTGGCCTGCGTGATCATCTCACCGAGCAGGGCAGCGCCGCTGCCCAGGCCGGGAAAGTTGGCCGGCCAGGTGGTGACCATTTTCCACTGTCGCACCGGCTGCTCTGCACCGGCCGCCGCGCTCGGCGCCGGCCCCTGAGTCTGGGCGCCACAGGCCGCCAAGGTGGCGGCCAGACCGCCCAAGCCGGCGCCTTGAATCAGCTGTCGTCGCTGCATTGCTCTCTCCCCGCGCAAAGCGCCCAGTTTACTGACCGCGTTCACACTCGGCACCGTTCGGCCGCAAATATCGTCCGTTGGCTGAACCATCAGCCGCCCCCTTGCATCCACCACGGAACCCGTCTCGTAGCGGTGCTAGCATGGGTCATTAGGCTGAACTGGGTCGCTGCTATGAAGACGCAACTGGGTCATTACGAGATCGTCGATGAATTGGGCCGCGGCGGCATGGGCGTCGTCTACAAGGGTTTCGAGCCGGCGCTGAACCGCTATGTGGCGATCAAGGAACTGTCACCTTCGCTAGCGCACGACAGCAATCTGGTCGAGCGCTTCCTGCGCGAGGCGCGCTCGATGGCGGCGCTGAACGACCCGCATATCATCCAGATCTACTACATCGGCACCGAGGAGGAGACCGGCCAGCCGTTCTTCGCCATGGAATTCGTCGAAGGCGATTCGCTCTCCGGCCTGCTCAAGCGCGAAGGCAAACTCAGTGTTGAGAACGCACTGAAGATCATGCGCCAGACCGCGATGGGCCTGGCCACGGCGCACGACAAAGGGGTGATCCACCGCGACCTGAAACCCGGCAACCTGATGCTGACCCCGCGCGGTCACGTCAAGATCGCCGATTTCGGCATCGCGCTCGCCACCCAGGATTTCGCCAAGAAGCTGACCTCGACCGGCGAGTTCGTCGGAACGCCTGGTTATCTGTCGCCGGAAGTGTGCCTGGGCAAGACCGTCGATCAGCGCTCGGACATCTTCGCCCTCGGCATCGTGCTGTACGAAATGCTGGCCGGCCGCATGCCCTTTGTCGAAGAAAGCCCGCTCGGCATGATGCTGGAGGTGGTGAAGGCGGAAATCCCGGATATCCGCAGTATCAACAACGCGGTCGACCCGCAATGCGCCGGAGTCCTGTCCAAGATGCTGGCCAAGGAGCCGGCCGATCGCTTCCAGAATTGCCACGAGCTGGTGGCAGCATTGGAAGCCCATCCTCTGGTCGCCAAGGGCGGCACTGTTCAGCTGAATATCGCCAAGCCCTCGCCGGCTGACGCCACCGTGGTCGGTGCGCCTACGCCGGGCTCACAGAAGCAGCGCGTGCCAACGCCACCGCCGGTCGCACGCACACCGGCGTCGTCTGCTGCTGCGGCCGCACCGCCGCAGCAGCCGCCGGCACACGACCCGACCCGCCCCAGCGCAGCTCGGCCCTCGGCGCTGGAACGCCCGGAGCGGCGCGCTTCGCGACTGCCGATGATGCTGGCAGCGGCAGCCCTTGTGCTGGCGGTGGGCTTGGCGTTTGCTTTCCGCGGCACGATCGGCGAGCTGCTGATTCGGTCCGATGACCCGGCGATTGCCGCCAATCCCCCGGCCGAGCCGGCAGCGACACCGAACACCTCCGCAGCGAGCAACGCTGCCAGCAGCCAACCGGCGGTGCAGGTCGGCCAAGGTCCTGCTGGCGATTCGCCGCCGACTATCAGCACCGTCAGCGCTGCCGGCTCTCAGGGTACCGCGCTCGACCCGCAGCTGCCGACGGTCGAGGCAGGCTCGATGAGTGGCCCCAGTCAGGCGCAAACCGACGGACTGGCCGCCAACGACAACGGATCGGTAGCCCGGCCGGCCCTGGCCAAGGCCCTGCTCGGCTCGCGCGGCGAGGCCAGCGGTGGCGGCCAGCAGATCGCCAAGGCCACCCCGCCAACGCCGGTCAGTCTACCAGTGCCGCCGCGGGTGGCCGTGGTCTCGCTGGGCGACCGCGCCCTGGCCGACTCGGCCAAACAGCTGATCGAGGAGCGCTTGCTGGCTGAAGGCTTCGACGTGCTCGATCTCAGCGTGATCAGCGGCGTCGAAGGGCGCGACCTGCCCGGCGTATTCCAGGCGTTACGCCGGGAAGCTACCATGCTGGTGGTGGTGCGGGCCGACCCGTTGGGCTCGGAGAACCTGGCCTACTACGGCCAAAGTTCGACCGTCTACACCGCCAACCTGTCGGTACGTGCCTATCTGATCGGCGATCGTCGACCGTTGGGCGCCGGGTTCCGCGAGAAGGTGATGTTCGCCACCCTCAACATGGAAGAAAAGGCTAGCGAAGCGGTCACGCCGCGGCTGCGCCAGATCGTGCAGGAGTTGATTCCACACCGCAGCCGCAAGGGCCAGGGATAGTCTGGTCTTCTGCCCGCCATCCGCCGGCCGACCCAAGCTAGGAGCCTGGGCGGCAGAAACCTGTCTCGATAATATCGCGGCATGCCGACGACCTATCGCCCGTATCACCCAGACCAGAGTTTTCTTCTTCCGCCGTCTCCCGCTGAGTGGTTGCCCGAG
>NZ_JACYTR010000073.1 GCF_014841215.1 Pseudomarimonas arenosa | reverse complement strand
AAAAGTTCGCCTTGAACGGTACACTCTGTCATGACGGCGTGGTCCTTGTTATTCAGCGTAGACAACTGAATCTTAAGGGAAAACCACGCCGTCACTCATTCTTCTGATGAAATATCCGGGCTATGGCAGTAGCCATAGGGATCGCGGTTGCAGGGTCAGCAGCAGCACAGACAGCGGCATCGACTGGCGTCAACAAGGACCAGCAACGCGTGCTGGTCAAGTTCCGCGAAGCGCTGGATAGCGACGGGGCAAAATCGCTGCTCAGCAAGGCCGGCGCCAAGCTGCACCATCGCTTTGAAGACGGCAAGGCACTGGCGCTCAGCGTTTCCAGCGATCAGCTCGAGACGCTGAGGCGCGACCCGGCGGTGGAATTCGTCGAGCCCGACCCGATTCGCTGGCCGCTGGCACAGTCGACGCCGTACGGCATCGCTCTGGTGCAGGGCAATGAGCTGCGCAGCGCCGGTGCCATCGGCAGCAATGTGCTGGTCTGCGTTGTGGACTCCGGCCTGCAGAGCGGTCATCCGGATCTTGTGGCGGCCAATATCACCGGCGGGTATCCGAGCAACTGGAACAGCGACACCTGTGGTCACGGCACCCATGTGGCTGGCACCGCCGCGGCAGCCAACAACAGCATCGGCGTGATCGGCGTGGCGCCCAACGCCAAGCTGTACGCGGTCAAGGTGTTCGGCGGCGGCAGCGATGGCTGTGCCTACACCTATGGTTCCACCATACTGGACGCAGCGCAACGCTGCGCGGCGGCCGGCCAGGCGCAGGGCCGCAAGGTGGTGATCAACCTAAGTCTGGGCGGAGCGCAATCGAGCACGATCGAGAACAGCGGCTTTCAGACGCTGTACAACAGCGGCAATGTGCTTAGCGTGGCCGCCGCTGGCAACGACGGCAACACTGCGATGAGCTATCCGGCCTCGTACGACAGCGTGATCTCGGTCGGCGCGATCGACAGTAACCGAGCGCTGGCCAGCTTTTCACAACGCAATGCCCAGCTTGAACTGGCCGCCCCCGGTGTGGCCATCCACAGCACCCTGCCCTACCTCAATGGCAGCCTGAGCGTGTCAGGCACGACCTACGCCGCCGCCAGCATGGGCGGCAGCGTGCAGGCCCAGGCCAGCGCGGCCCTGATCTCCGGCGGTCTGTGCACCACGGTGAATGCCAACTGGAGCGGCAAGGTGGTGTTGTGTGAGCGCGGCAGCAATCCGTTCTACGCCAAGGAAGCTGCGGTGCGGCAAAGCGGCGGCGTGGCCACTGTGGTCTACAACAACGTCAGCGGTGGCTTCGACGGCACCCTGGAAGGCTATAGCTCGGTGATTCCGATCGTCAGTCTCAGCCACGAAGACGGGCTGTCCCTGCTGCAGACGCGCATCGGTCAGCCGGCTACCGTGATCACTACCCGCAGCGCAGGCAGCGGCTATGGCAGCCAAAGCGGAACATCGATGGCCGCACCGCACGTTGCCGGTGTCGCCGCCGCCATCTGGAGCAAGAACACCAGCAAGACGGCCGCCCAGGTGCGAGCCGCCTTGACCTCGACGGCACAGGATCTCGGCGCGGCCGGCCGCGACAGCAGCTTCGGCTACGGCCTGGTCCGTGGCCATGCCGCCATGCTTGCGCTCAACCCGGTGGATAGCGTGGCCCCCAGCACGCCGGCATCGTTGACCGCCAGCCTCAGTGCAACACGAATCACCCTGAGCTGGCCGGCTTCGACCGACAGCGGCGGCTCCGGTCTTGCCGGCTACAAACTGGAGCGCTGCTCTGGTGCCAGTTGCAGCAACTTTACCCAGATCAGCGCCCCCTCCACTACCAGTTTCGCCGACAGCGGTGTGGCCGCGAACACCCTGTTTCGCTATCGCGTTCGCGCAGTCGATGCCGCCGGCAACCACAGCGGCTACTCAACGATTGCCAGCGCCACCACCGGCGCAGCCGGCGCCGACACCACGGCGCCCACCGCGCCTGCCTCGCTGAGCGCGACCGTGCTCAGCTCCACCAGCATCCGTCTCAATTGGGCAGCAGCCAGCGACAGCGGCGGTTCAGGCCTCGCCGGCTACCGCATCTTCCGCTGCACCGGCAGCGCCTGTACCAACCTGACCCAGGTCGGCACTGCCACCACAACCAGCTTCACCAATTCAGGCCTCGCTGCCCGCACTGCCTATACCTATCGCGTGCGCGCCGTCGATGGCGCGGGAAATCTTGGCGCCTACTCGCCGGTCTCCGTCGCCACCACCAGCGCCGATCTCACCGCCCCGAGCGCGATCAGCCAGCTCACCCTGGTGGTTACCAGCTCGAGTGCGATCAATCTCAGTTGGTCAGCGGCCACTGACAGCGGCGGCGCGGGATTGGCCGGCTACAAGATCGAGCGCTGCCAGGGTGCGGCCTGCAGCAACTTCGCGCAGGTCGGCACGGCCACCACTACCAGTTTCGCTCAGACCGGCCTGCTGAAGAACACCACCTATCGCTTCCGCGTCAGGGCCTACGATCGGGCCAACAATAACGGCGCCTACTCACCGCTGGGCAGCGCCACCACGCGGCCGTAAGCCACGATCAACCTGCATTCCGCGCTCCCCGGATCAAGTCCGGGGCAGGCTCCTCCAGGTCCGCGCGTGGTGGCAGGTTCTTCGACAGCGTATCCCGGTACTGGCGAATGCGTACTGCGGTGAGAGCGGTTCATTTTGGCCTGTGTCATGTCCGCTGCCGGCGTGCAGGCTTGGGGCGTGCAGCGGCCGGCGAGTGTCGAACACTGCCCTGCAGTGTGACTGACGGCTTCTTGTCTGACTTCAGCGGTGACTCGCCCCGCACTCGATTCAGTGCACCCGATGCCGCCGCCTTCAACAGGCGCTTGAAGGTCGGGCATTCGGCGTGACTTGGCGCAGGACACACCGCTGCATGGCGAAGCCCGCGACGCACCGCACTTAACTGACTGATCATCTGATCGATCTGATCTGCCTTGGCCGCAAGCAGCTGCCGGTCGATGTTCGGCTTTCCGCTCGGCGTCAGCATGGCCTGCACCTCGTCCAGGGAAAGCCCGGCCGCACGGCCCAAGGCAATCAGCGCCAGTTGCTCCAGCACGGAGGAGGCAAACTTCCGGCGCAACCCTTTCTTGGCCAGCGAAGTGATCAGCCCGCGATTCTCGTAATAGCGCAGAGTCGATGCCGGCACACCGGTGCGTCTGGCGACCTCGGAAATATCCATGAGCAAGCCCTTGACTTGAAGTTGACTTCAACTTGTATGGTGGATTCAAGCCGGCCATCGGTCAATCCGCGAGGACTCTCAAATGACAACCATCAGCCACATCGAGCAGGTCCTGATGATCGGCATCGGCGCCACTGCCGTGCTCGATCTCTGGCTACTGCTGCTACGTCTCCTTGGCGTGCCGACGCTGAGCTTTGCCTTGATCGGCCGTTGGATAGGCCACTGCCTGCACGGCCGCTTCGCACACCGGTCGATCGTCCAGGCTGATCCGATTCGCGGCGAGCTCGGCTTGGGGTGGTTGGTCCACTATGCCACCGGCATCTCATTTGCCGCCCTGCTGGTCGGCGTTGAGGGCCAGACCTGGGTGCAGCACCCCAGCGTCGCGCCGGCCTTGGGCTTCGGCCTGTGCACGGTGCTGGCGCCGATCTGCGTGATGCAACCCGCCATGGGGGCAGGGTTTGCCTCGTCCCGGACCGCCACGCCACTGAGAAACCTGGCACGCAGCACGCTCAACCACGCCGTATTTGGCGCCGGTCTATATCTGTCCGCACTGGTCACCGCTCAGGCCTTTGCCTGAGCCCTCACCACTCATCGTTCAATCGCAACAGGAACCCCAAGCAATGAGCAAGATCGCAGTCATCTATCACAGCGCCCATGGGCATACACGCCACATCGCATCGCATATCGCGCAAGGGGCGGGCAGCGTCGCAGGCGATACGGTGTGCTTACTGATGGCCGAAGATCTGATCGCCAGACCCGATGCCATTGTGGCCTACGACGGACTCATGCTCGGCTCACCGACCTATCTTGGTGGCGTTTCCGCTCCGTTCAAGGCCTTTATGGATGCCACCGGGCGACTCTGGCAATCGCAGCGCTTGAAGGGCAAGCTGGCGGCCGGCTTTACGGTGTCCTCACTGCCAGCAGGCGACAAGCAGTCGACCCTCTACTCGATGTTCGTCTTTGCCATGCAGCACGGCATGGTGTGGGTAGGCAATCCAGTCCTGCCCGAGCAGCACACTGGCATTGCTTACGAGGAGGCAGCCAATCGACTGGGTTCGTGGTCCGGGATGATGGCGCAGGTGGGCCACCATTCGCCTGCCGATGCCTTTGTGCCAGGAGACATCAAGACTGCGCACATGTTTGGCCGACACTTCATCGAGACCCTAGCCCGACTTAACTGCACGACGCGTCATGAGGTGGCAGCATGATCGCGAAGAAGTACGCACCGATGTTATTCGCCTTGCTGCTGTCCGGTCTGATGTCGCTTCTGGTGTCGGGCATTTCGACCTATCGAATCGACCTTGGGCTGTCGGAATTCGCAGCAGTGTGGACGGGCGCCTGGGTGTCCGCCTGGCTGATTGCCTTTCCCGCAGTGCTGCTGGTATCGCCCCTGGTCAGGCGACTCGTCGATCGCCTGACCACCGCAGACTGAGCGGCGCGTGTCGCGTAGGGCGAGCCCTGGCCCGCCATCGCCCCGCCCACCGCAACGCTATGTGGTGGGGAATTGAAACCGTGGCGATGCGATGCTGATGCTGGCAGACCCGCGCAGGCGGTGCGCCGAGGCGCCCCCTATGAGGGCAGCTTGTTGCTGCACCGATGGGTGTCGAGCGTGGGTAGGGGCGGGCTTGATTGCGTCTCCCCACTTTATTGCGCTGCTTGTTGGCGGTGCTTTCAAACACTACAGCTTGCTGAACACCCGGTTGCGTGACGAACGCTCGGTGTACCAGCTTTGCGGCCAGGATGGCCGATCAAACGGGTCCCGTGGGAATGCGCCAGATGGGCGCCAGGGCCTGCCCTACGAGGCTCTCCAATATCCCGGTCAGTGCTTCAGGATGACGTACAGCGCGTGGATGATGCCCGGAACAAAACCCAGCAGGGTGAGCAGAATGCTCAGCCAGAAATGGCCCTTGAAGCCGACCTCCAGAAACACGCCCAGCGGCGGCAGCAGGATCGCAAACAGAATCTTGAAGATATCGGATGCGGTAGCGGGCATGGTTGAACCTCGAAACCTGATGTCTGGCGAGTGTCTCATGTTTCCGCTGAGTGGCTGGTCGAACCTGAGTTTTCGGCCCAGCTCGATGCGCAGAGCAGAGCAGCTACCTAGCCTCGCTCAGCGCCTGACCGATCTCTTTAGTGTGGTGGCCAGACACCGTCCCAATCGGCCGCGGGTGGGTTTTGCTGAAAAGCCAGACATCGCTCGATGAACACTTTGCTGGGGCCATCTTCGGGGAAGCGCGACAACAACTCGCGAAAACCCAGCACCGCACCTTGCCAGTCCCGCGTTGAGTATTTGCCACGCGCATCGGCAAACAGCTTCAAGGCGGCCTCGTCCAGTCGTTCCGACTCGGTCATCAATTGATACACAGTGGCGGCGAGCAGCTTGCCCTTGACCCGCACCCGATCGAGCTCGCGCAAAGGATGATCCTTCTGCAGCGCGGCGCGAGTGCCCTCGCTGACGATCACCGCCACCCCATATAGCTTGGTTGCCGCTTCCAGCCGCGAAGCCAGATTCACCGTATCGCCGATCACGGTGTAGTCCATTCGACGCGGCGAACCGACGTTGCCTGCGACCAGTTCACCTGTGCTCAGGCCGATCCCGATGGCCAGTGGATCTTCACCGCGATCGGTCCGTTGCCGATTCAGCTGCTGCAGCCGCTCCTGCATGGCGATCGCCGCCCGCACCGCGCTGTCAGCATCGTGGGCGCCGGCAAACGGCACCCCGAACAGAGCCATGACGGCATCACCGATGTACTTGTCGAGGATGCCATCGTGGGCCGAAATCGCCTCGACCATGGCCGAGAAATATTCATTGAGCATGGTGACTGTGGCGCGCGCACCGAGCTGTTCCGACAGGGTGGTGAAATCGCGGATATCCGAGAACAGCACGGTGGCGGTCTGCGCGACACCGCCCAGATTCAGCGCCGGATTCAACAGCACCTGCTCGGCTACCTGCGTGGGCAGATAGCGAGACAAGGTGTTGCGCACGCGCTTCTCTTCGGTAACGTCTTCGATCACCAGCATCGAACCGATGGCGCGGTCCTCCAGATCAGCCAGCGGGACGCGAGTGATATTGGCCAAGATGTGCTTGCCGCTGCCGAGCTGCAGCTCCGCTTCCGACAGATAGGCCTGCTCAACGCCTCCACACAAGGTTTCCCACCAGCTTCTGCTCTCACCCAAGGCCTGCTGGAACGGCTGCCCATGAATCTGGTCATCGACCCCGAGCAGGGCCTGCGCCGCGGCATTGGCCTTGACCACCTTGAGATCGGCGTCGAGGGTGACGACTCCATTGCTCAGGCTGCGCAAGATGCTCTCGTTATAGCGCCGGGCCCGATCGAGATCGCTGAACAGTTGCGCATTGACCAGTGCAATCGCCGCCTGTGCGGCAAATGCTCGCAGCCGGTTGGCATCGCTTTCACTGAACTCACCGTCGTGCTTGTTGAGCGCCTGGATGACCCCAATGCATCGGCCATGGCGGTCTTCAACCGGAACGCAGAGCAAACTGCGTGTTCGATAGCCGCTACGGCGGTCGAACTCCGGGTTGAAGCGCGGGTCACTGTAGGCATCGGCAACCCGCACCGTGGCCACGCGAGTAAACGCATCACCCGCGATACCGCTGCTGGCCGGGAAGCGCATCACATCTTCTATGCCTTCGGCGATCTTGCCCCACAGTTCATCGCTGTGCGGATCGTGCAGAAACAGGCTGACACGATCGGCACCGACGAAACTTCTGGTGGTGGCGACAATCCGGGCGAGCAAGGGTTCCAGACGCAGCTCGGTAGCCAGTGCCAGGCTGACCTCAAACAACTCGTTTTGCTCACGGTGGGCATCACGCAGGTGCGCGATCATCCGGTTGGTCTTGGCAGCGATCAGACTGAACTCATCGCGGGTGATGATCGGCACGAACGTGTCCAGTTTGCCGCTGGAGACATCGACCAGACCGGCAATCTGCAACTGCAGGATATAGGCCAGGTTATTGCCATACGACCACAGCAAGCGCATCGCCAATGCCAGCACGACCCCGATGACGAAGCCGATATCGATAAACACGGCCCGGCGCAGCGCCGCATGTGGCGCGTCGTTGAGGTGTGCGATCAGATAGTCGATGTCCTTGATGATCACCAGGCCAGTGACGATCGAGGTGAACACGGCGATGCTGATGAAGATGACGAACAGCCGATCGGTGATCGGAAAAATGCGCTTCGGCGAGACCGTGAGCGCCGACAACGGCGCCGGGGAACGCCGCTCGCGGCGCAGGCCGTTGTCGAGTCCGGCAAAGATTCCAAACGTGGCGCAGCCGATCAACACCTTGCCCCCGGACTCCAGAGGAAAGCCCAGGACAAAGTGGTTGTACAGGGCGATTCCGAGACCGACGGCGAGGAACAAGGCAAAGTCGATGAAGAACTGATAGACCGACAAGGTGAACGGCTCACCCTCGGGCATCAGCCGATTCTCCAAACCCAGCTTGATCAGAAAGGCCGCCAAGAAACCGACCAGAAACGTCACCAGGACATGGGCCGCATCGAGTCCGGCGATGAACGGACAGACTCGAATCCCGTACAGGCTGAGCACGAGCACCGCCAACACGTAATACACCGCCACCAAGCGGTGATCGTGCTGGCCATCGCCGACAAATACCTGCTCAGCAGGTTCGACTCGGTTCATCGGCGCAGTATAGGTGCTTAATGACGAATCCGCCGCCTCACCAGCAGGCCGCTGTAACCTTCATCCGGGATGGATTTCAGCGCAACCCTTCGACAAGCTCAGGGACGTTCGACCGGCTCACGGCAAGCCGGTCGCGGCAAAGCCGCGCCACACGCGCCGGAAACCAATCACGTGCGTGCTTGCTTTTCGAGCGCGCCGTCCTTGGCGTGCGATATCAGGCGGCAGAAACAAGTCTCAGCAAACTGCTAGGCGACGGATTGATCGCCGCGCGTCAGGGCGATGTCGTCGGGGCCGGACAATCGACCTCATCTGCCGCGACGCCGGCGTAGCCACCCATGCGGGGTCGCCAATCGACGCCGGGGGCGACTTCCATATCGATCCAGAACTTGGCAAGTTCCTCTTGCCGCGGTTCGATCTCCGCGGCGAAGCCCAGCGCCTGGATCTGCGCCTGACGGGTCGAGGCATTGCTCTGTTCGCGATACAGCCCCAGTGAGATGGTGTTCTGCTCTTCACCTGCAGTGACCACGTAGTAATCGCTGACGCCTGATTGAGACAGGCGCCGCGCCAGGGCCAGGGCCTGTTCGCGATCACCGGTGGAAGGCAGAAACACGCGGTAGCCGCGACGGATCACTTCGTTGGTCTGGCGGAATTGAATTCGATTGACCGCAGGGGTCAGCGCACGCAACACGCGGCGCAGGTCGATCTGAGTCAGAAAAGGGCCGATCTCGTAACAGACACCCGGCTCGGCCACCGCCATCGGTGGGATGCCCATGCCCTCATCTCCGGCGTTCTCGGCCTCACGTTCGAGCAGCAGGGTCAAACTCGGCGTCTCCGGGTCGCGCGCCTCCGGCAGGGCCGGCGCCGGCGGCAGCGGTCGGATCAACCACCACGCCGCCACACCGACATTCATTGCCAGCAATATCAATGCGAGGATTCTGGGCAACATGCAACGCTGGAACTCGAACGGGGCGGCCGCGAGTGTAGCCTGAAAGGAGGCAGGCAGTCGTCGTGGCTTGAGTACTATTGAATGGGCGCGGGCGCGAGGGAGTCACCCGGCCGCAAACCGGCCAGGCCCTCCAATACCAGGTGTTCCACTGTCTGAACTGTGCTCTGCAACCAGTGCCGCAGCAGATCGGCACCACCACCACTGAGATAAAGTGGCAGCGGTTGAGCGCACCGAGCCTCGGCATGGCGATGAAGCTTTTCGATCAAGGCCACCGCTCCCAGCACTGCCCCGGAATGCACCGCACTGGCAGTGCTCTGAGCCAATAGTTCCACCTCAGCGGCCGACTTGGCCAGGTGCGGCGCCCGCGCCAACAATGCCTCGCGTGCGCGATCGACCGAGGGTGCGATGGTGCCGCCAAGGTGGCGCCCCTCAGCGTCAACGACGTCAATGGTCAAGGCGGTACCGGCGCAGGCCAGCACGAAGCTACCAGCGCCGCGCGCACGCAGCGCGCGCAGGCTGAGCCAACGATCGACGCCAAGATCATCCAGCGGTTGATAGGCCAGCTGCAGCAGACCGTCGCTGCGCGGCGGGCCGGCGCGCCAGCATTCAAAGCCGGCAGCGCGCAGCGGGCGCAACACGAATTGCACGTGGTGCGGGGCGGTGACGCTGGCATAGCGCAGCACCCGCAGCCCAGGCTGCTCGGCCACGCTCAGCGCTTCCAGATCGGCGGCCAAGGCCGGGTCGTCATAGGCCTGGGCCAAGGGTGCCAGCAACTGACCTTCGCGCCAGCGCGCCCACTTCACTCGAGTATTGCCAAAATCAATCAACAGCATTTCACCGCTCGCACACTGACCTCACCGGAATGGCAGCACCACTCGCCTTGCTGATCGCGCAGACGCAGCCGGCCATCATCTGCAATGCCCAGCACCTCGCCGCCCTCGCGGGCACCACCGATCACCTGCACGTATCGACCTGCCAGAGCATCGAATTGGCTCCATTCGGTAAGGGCGGAAGGCAAGCCTTGCTCGCAGACCTGATCCAATGTTGCCAGAAAGGCGCTGCCTATGCCCTTAGCCAGATGTTCAACCGAAACGCTGCAAGCCAGTCGTCTGAGATCGGTCCAGGGCTGATCGATATTGAAATCGTCGCCGAGATCGACATTGATACCGATGCCAGCCACCAGGGCCAGCGGCTGCGCGCCGCCTGCGACCTCGACCAGTATACCGCCCAGCTTGAGACCATCGACCTGCAGGTCATTCGGCCATTTGAGCGCGACCCCCACTACACCCAGTTCCCGCAATACACTGGCAGCAGCAAGGCCCAGCGCAGGCCCCAGGCCCTGGATAGCGGCCAGATCGACGGCGCGACGATAGAACACACTGAGACACAGACTGCCGCCGGCACGAGCCTGCCACTGCCGACCCAGGCGCCCTCGACCGGCGCTCTGCTCGGCGGCCAGGATCAACGCGCGATCAGGCAGCTGCGCCTGACGCCGCAGCGCTTCGCTATTGGTAGAGTCGATGCTGGGAAAGAACCACACCGGCACACCGGCCCAGTCCAGCTGCTGACACTCGGCGCTCACTGGCGCCGCGCCAGCCAGCGATGCACCAGCCGTGCGCGCTGGAAACGATGTTCGCTGCCGGTCGCCAGGCGTTGCAGATTGCTGCGGTGGGTAAAGCTGATCAGCAGGCCGACCGCCAGGGCAAACCCGAGCCAGACCGGTTGATCCGCCTGCCCGCCCACTAACACCAAGCCCAGCAGCATCCAGCTGGCCAGCACGGTAGCCAGACCAACGTAGCCAGTGGCGATCAACACCGCCAGCCACAGCCCGATCAGCCATGGCAGGCTGAAAGGCCAGATCACAGCAAGCCCCCCGACCAGGGTGGCCGCGCCCTTGCCACCACGAAAGCCATGAAACAGCGGCCAGACATGCCCGGCTACCGTAGCCAACACCACCAGCAATTCCATCTGCCAACCGATCTGCAGCTGCCGCGCCAGCCACACCGCCAAGGCGCCCTTGCCAACGTCGACCAGCACCACGCCCAGGGCAAAGCGCCAGCCCTGCGTGCGAAAGGCATTGGTGCCGCCGGCATTGCCACTGCCCTGGGTGCGAATATCCACCCCGCGCAGCCGACCGAGCATCAGGCTGCCGGACAGTGAACCCAGCAAGTAGGCCAGCAACAGGGCTGCTGCAAGATTGAACGGCGGGTTAAGCACTAGCGATTCTGCAAGCAGTCCGTCGAGCGGATATTGTCGCCGATCAGCAGACGACTAGGCATCCAACTGCAACAACCCGACCACCAGGGCACCCGGCCCTGCATGGGCACCGATCGCCGGCCCGGCTTCCACCAGCCAGTCGCGCTCGACCTGCAAGCGCTGACGCAAGGCCGAGCGCAGTACTTCAGCATCCTCGGCGGCATCGCAGTGCCCCACCATCAGCCACCAGCGTGCCTCCTTCGGCATGCGGCGCAACACCCACTCGGCAAAGCGTTGCGGCGCATGACGCCGCGCCAGCAACGCCCCGGCCACGCCAAGTCGGCCATTGGCCTGCATGCGGGCTATCGGCGTCAGGCCCAGCCAATCCGACAGTTTGCCTGCCCAGGCCGGCACCCGACCGCCGCGAACGGCAAAGCTGACTTCGCGTGCCAGGGCGATGGTGTGGGTACGCCGACTCAGTTCGCTCACCCGCCCAGCGATCTCGGCAGCCGACGCGCCGGCCGCCGCCATCTCTGCCGCCTGAATAACCAGCAGTGCCTGACCGCAGGAGGCCTGGCCGCTATCGAGCACGCGAATGCGCTGGCTGTCGAGGCGCGCCGCAGCCGACTCGCCGGCCTGCAGGGTACCGCTCAAGGCGCGCGAAATGCCTAGGTACAGCACTTCCTCGGCGTGCCCGAGCAACAGTTCGAACTGACGGCGAAAATCGCCCGGCGGCGGCTGCGAGGTTTGCGGCAACACGCTGGATTCGCGCAGCCGTCGATAGAACTCGGCCGGGCTGATCGAGACCCGGTCAAGGAAATCCTCGGCGCCGAAGTTGACCCGCACCGGCACCACATCGAGCGGCAACTGCTCGTTCAGGCCGGTCGGCAGATCGGCCGCCGAATCGGTCACGATGGCGACCCGGGTGGACCGGGTGGCCGCCCGATGCTGGGCACGCATGTCCTCCGCCTTGCGCGCAGTGACCGTACCGAAGCGACTGGCGAGATCAAACAGCTTGCCTGGCTGGTCGACATGCGCGTGCACCCGCAGGCGATCGCCAACGCCGGCCAACACCACGCTGTCCGCCTCGATTGCGGCCAGCGCGGCATGCAGTGCCGAGCGATCGACCTGTTCGGCGTGGATCAGGCACTCGGTGCACCAGGGCTTGCTGGCATCGGCGTCATCGTGCCAGTGCTCACCGGCGAATTCCTGGGTCGGCTCGTCGGATGCAGCCAACGGATCGACCCTGCGGCGCAGCAGAAAATCGTGTATGCCTTCGAGCAGATCGACAAAGCCCTGCGCCCCGGCATCCACCACACCGGCCTGTCGCAACACTGCCAGCTGCTTGGGCGTGTCGGCCAGCGCCCGCTGTGCCGAGGCCAGGGCGGCACCGAACCATTGTCGAAAGTCGCCGGCGGGCGCCTGCAGGGCGTCGGCGAATGCCCTGATCACCGACAGGATGGTGCCTTCCTTGGGCTGCGCCAGAGCACCACGCGCCTGCTCGGACGCCGAGGCAGCAGCGCGGGCCAGACAGGACGCCGACAGCTGCGCCGCATCACCCACACTTTCACTGAGACCGGCGAAGAACTGAGCGAGAATGGCACCCGAATTGCCTCGCGCACCATCGACGGCATCCGCGGCCACTGAACTCAGCAGTTCACCGACCGAGCGGTTGCGCCGACTCAAGGCACCGCTGAGCACCGAACGCAGGGTGAAGGCAAGATTGCTGCCGGTATCGCCGTCCGGCACCGGAAACACATTGATCCGATTCAGCGCCTCGCGTTGATTGATGACTCGACGCATGCCGGCAATCAAGGCCCGTCGCAGACCCTGCGGCGAAATCCGCCAGGAGGGGGACAAATCTAGAGTGGAGGTAATCGCAACCATGCTCAAAGTCTGCCAGACGGGCTGCGGTGCGCCATGCTGCAGCGCAGCGTGAACGACATCGGGCCGACACGACCAAACGAGTTTCGCAGCCGCCCAAACGACACCCACTTACACATTCCTGCACGTACCATAGGAGTCGACGGAAAGTTTGCAGATCAACGCAACCTTTTCCCTTCGGTCTGCATCTACAGCAGGTGAAGGCGCCAACCGTCCGACCATCTGGGAGTCATCATGAAACGCCATACCTCGCCGCTACTGCTTGCCCTGCTGCTCGCCGCCCCGGTGGTGGCCAAGGACATGGCGACCGGCAGTGTTGGCTGCCCGGGTCCACGCAATGAGCCGGCGGAAACGCAGGCGGTGACCGATGCTCGGGACAACAAGGCGGCGCGCCCGGTATCGACCGACAGCGCCCCGCGCGAGGCCGATCGCAGCCCGAACCGTAACCGGCCACGCTGGCACAGCTTCATTCCCGGCATGATTCGCTGAATCGCTGCTGTCACCGAGCGACCGAACGCGGAACTCGATCAGGCACTGGCGGTCCGACCCTCTGTGACTCGCACTCCGAGGACACAGGGCCAGCCGGACCGGGAACGTGAGAAGGAATTCCGTTCCCGGCTCGCGCACTGTGCCGTCCCTCGCTAAGCTGAGAGTGTTTCGATCATCTTCGCGAGGCAGCGCGTGTTCAACCGCTGGTGGCGTCGAGCGCCTCCGCCCCCTATCGAGTCCACCCTCTGGCAGCGCGTGCTGCAACGGCATAGACGCCTGCGCCGACTCAGCGCCGAAGATCAGCAAACGCTGCATCAGCTGGCCAGTCAGTTCCTGGCCGACAAGACCCTGAGCGCCACCCACGGGCTGGAACTTACGCCCTTGCGCGCCGCACTGTTGGCCAGCTATGCCTGCCTGCCGGTGCTGCACCTGGGCTATGAGTGGCTGCAAGGCTGGCGCGAGCTGATCGTCTATCCCGGCCAGTTTCGGGTGCGTCGGCATGAGATCGATGAGCATGGCGTAGCCCACGAATGGGACGACGAACTGGCCGGAGAAGCCTGGGAGCGCGGCCCGGTGGTGGTGTCGTGGGCCGATGTGCTGGCCGACCTGCGCTGGCCACAGGCCGGCTTCGATGTGGTGGTGCACGAGATCGCCCACAAGCTCGACCTCAGCGACGGCGCCATGGACGGCGTGCCCAGCCTGCCACGAGAGCAGCGGCAGCGCTGGATTGAGGTCATGCAGACGGCGTTCGACGACCTTAACCTACGGCTTGACCGCGGCGAGGCGGCGCCGATCGATGACTACGCGGCCGAAGCGCCGGAAGAATTCTTCGCCGTGTGCAGTGAATACCACTTCACTGCGCCGCAACAGCTCAGCGCCGCCTATCCGGCGGTGGCCGAGCTGATGACGGCCTTCTACGGCCGCTCGCCCTTGGCCACCGTACCGGCCGCCTGAGGCGCGTTCTTGTCGAACAGCGCTAAGCCGCGCAACAGCTGCAAGGCCTCCTGCACCAGGTAGTCCTGGTCGAGTTCATCGGCCGGCGACGCGGTAGTCTCCACTTGCTCGCTATCGCCGCGCAGATGCCCGGGCAAATCGCGCTCACGAATGCTCGGCGGGCGGTTGCGACGCTGCAGGTCGATGGCATCGGGCAGCTTGATATCCGGCACCAGTCCACTGGCCTGTATCGATGCGCCCGAGGGGCTGTAATAGCGCGAGGTGGTGAGCTTGATCGAATCGCCATTGTCAATCGGCAGTACGGTTTGCACCGAGCCCTTGCCAAAGCTGACATCGCCCATCAACAGCGCGCGTCGATGATCACGCAGCGCAGCGCCCAGCACCTCGGCAGCCGAGGCGGTGCCGCTGTCGATCAAGGCAATGATCGGCGCGCCTTTCAGGGTATCGCCGCGATGCGCGGTGAACCGGCTACTGGCCTGCGGCAGGCGCCCTTCGGTTCGCACAATCAAACCCTTGTCCAGAAACACATCGGCCGTCTCCACCGCCGAGTGCAGCAGGCCACCGGGGTTGCTCCGCAGGTCCAGCACCAAGCCGCGCAATGGCTGCTGCTTGGCCAGGGCACGCAGCTTCTGGTCGACTTCTTGGGCGGTGTCGGCCTGAAACATGGCAATTCGCAGGTAGGCAAAGCCGGGCTCGAGCGAGCGCACGCGCACGCTGGAAACAACGATGGTTTCGCGCACCAGGGTCAGTGTGACCGGCTCGGCGCTGTCGGCGCGCATCAGGGTGAGATCGATCTTGCTGCCCGGCTCACCACGCATTGATTCGACCGCAGCGTCGACATTCTCGGCACTGATCGCGGTGCCGTCGATGGCGGTGATCACATCACCGGGACGAATCCCGGCGCGCGCCGCCGGGGTGTCATCGATCGGCGCGATCACGGTCAGGGTGCGGTCGGGATTCTGCACCACTTCCAGACCCAGACCATCGTAGGCGCCCTGCGAGGCCTCATTGAGATCCTGGGTCTGGGTGGCGTCGAGATAGGCACTATGCGGATCGAGGTCATTCAACAGACCGCGAATCGCCGCCTGCATCAGTCGCGCATCGTCGATCGGCTCGACGTAGGCCTGTTTCACCGCGCGAAACACGGCGACGAAGCGGCGGATTTCGTCCAGGCTGACCTGTTCTTCACCGAGTACGGTCGGCTTGGTCTTCTCAGGCGTGACTGCAGCGGCGGCCGGCGCATCGCCTGGCGGCTGCGGTGGCTCGACCGGCTCGACCGGCTCGACCGGCTCGACCGGCTCGACCGACTCGGCCGGCGCTGGCGATGGGTCAGTGGCGACATCCTGAGCCAGCAACAGGGCCGGGCTCAGACTACACAGCAAGAACAGAGATAGAGCGCGCATGCCCTCATTATGCGGCTTTGTCGCTCAACACAGAAATCTGCCGGCCACTGGTTGGGTCAGCGTTTGATCCAGCTGGCCGGGTCCAGCGGCTTACCCTGCCGGCGCAGCTCGAAATAGACCCCGCTTTCGGCAAAGCCACCGGACTGTCCGGCGGTGGCTACCGCCACGCCGGCCTCGACCCAATCACCCGGTTCCACCAACAGCGCCTCGCCACCGGCGTACACGCTCATGAAGCCCTCACCGTGATCGATGATCAGCATCAGGCCGTAGCCGCGCATCCAGTCGGCAAATACCACCCGGCCATGCGCCACGGCCTGTACCTCGGCGCCGGTCAGCGCTTCGATCCACCAGCCACTGCTCGGGCGTCCATCGGGCAGCTTGCCGGCGAATGCCGCGCGCAGCTTGCCCTGCAAGGGACGCAGCAAGCGACCGCGCTGACCGGCCACCTGACGCTCGCTCAGGGCCTGATCGGGAATATCGGCCAGCGCATCGCTCAAGGTTTCCATCAAGGCAACCAGGGCCGCTTCGTCGCGGCCCAGATTGCGCATCCGCGCCTGGGTATCGCGATAGCGTTGATCCAGGGTGGCCAACACCTTGGCCCGCTCATCCTGGCGCTTCAGCAGGTCGGCCACCGCGCTCTGTTGCGCAGCCAGCGCCGCTTCGGCCAGTGCCGCCTGCTGAGCCACCTGTTGCGCTGCAGTAGCCAACTCGGCCAACGCATCGATCAGGCGCTGCACGGTGGCCAGGCGGTCGCGCTGCAGGTAACGCTGATAAGCCAGGCGTCGATTCAAGTCATCGATGTTGTCTTGCGCCAGCAGCAGCTTGATCTGCTCATAGCGCCCCAGGGCATAGAAGGCGCGAACCAGACTCTCCAGCGCGCGGCGCTCACTTTCCAGCACTCTGCGACGGGCATCGCGCTCCTGTTCCAGTCGCAGCAGCTCGGCCTGCTGGCGATCCAACTCAGCCTGCTGGGTGCGCAGCTGTCGTCGCGCCTGCGACACCTTGCGCTCAGCTTCGCGCAGGGCGGTGGCCTCCGCGCTCATCGCGCCCTGCACCTGCTGCTGCCTCTTAGCCAGCAGTTCAAGCTCCTTACGCACTTCGGTCAAGCGCTGTTCGACATCCTTGCGACGCGCGTTGCTGTCGTCAGCATGCACGCCTTGCACCAGCAGCACAGCAGCGGTCAGCGCCACCACACAGGCGCGCAGTCGCAGACCGGCGGGGCGACCAGATCTCACGTCAGACGAGCTCAGCTCTGCAACAGGCTGTGGCCGGTCATCGCGGCCGGCTTGGGCAAGTCCAGCAGTTCCAGCAGGGTCGGAGCCAGATCACAGAGTGCCCCGCCCTCACGCAGGGCGTGGTCAGGCCCGACCAATACCAGCGGCACCGGGCCAGTGGTGTGCTGGGTGTGTGGTTGCCCGGCTTCATCGCGCATCAGTTCAAGATTGCCATGGTCGGCGGTGATCAGCATCGCGCCACCGACTTTCTCGATCGCAGACTCGATCTTCCCCAGGGCCTGATCAACCGCTTCGGCGGCCTTGATCGCCGCCTCCAGCACACCGGTGTGACCGACCATATCCGGATTGGCGATATTGCATACGATCAGGTCGTAGCGCTGCTGAACAATGGCCTCCACCAACTTCTCGGTGAGTTCTGGGCAGCTCATCGCCGGCTGCAGATCATAGGTGGCCACTTTCGGCGACGGCACCAGGATGCGCTGCTCGCCGGGGTATACCGCCTCGACGCCACCGGAAAAGAAGAAGGTCACATGCGCGTATTTCTCGGTTTCGGCGATGCGCAGTTGCGTCAGGCCGGCACGCGACACCACCTGCGGCAGGGTGTCTTCCAGGGTCGATGGCGGATAGGCCACCGCCACCGGTAACTCGGCACTGTACTCGGTCAAGGTAACCAGGGCCGAAAGCTCAGGCTGCCGACCACGATCGAAGCCGTCGAAGCCCGCCACGCCCAGGCAGGCAGTGAACTGGCGCGCCCGATCGGCGCGGAAGTTCATGAACACCACGGCGTCACCGTCTTTGATCGGGCAACCCTCACCGATCAGGGTGGGGGCAACAAACTCATCGTTCTCGCCCCGCTCATAGGCGGCCGCGAGGGCATCCAGTCCGGCCTTGGCACTGTGCTCGGCCTCGGCGTGGACGATGCACTGCCAGGCTTTGGCCACGCGCTCCCAGCGCTGGTCACGATCCATGCCGAAGTAACGTCCGCCGAGACTGGCCAGACGCGCCCCAGGCACCTCGGCGCAGACCGCATCGAGCGCCCGCAGGCTCGGCTCGGCCGAGCGCGGCGGCATGTCGCGACCATCGAGGAATGCGTGCACCGCGATGCCCTGAACACCGAGCTTCCCCGCCATGCGAATCATCGCGAACAGATGATCCTGGTGACTGTGCACACCGCCGGGCGACAGCAAGCCCAGCAGGTGCAGGGTCGCCATGTTCTGCCGCGCGGCCTGGCAGGCCTTGAGCAAGGCCGGATTGGCCTCGAAACCGCCGTCAGCGATGTCCTTGTCGATCCGGGTCAGCTCCTGGTACACCACTCGACCGGCGCCAAGATTCATATGGCCAACTTCCGAATTGCCCATCTGCCCCTCGGGCAGACCGACCTTCAGGCCGCTGGTATGGATCAGGGTGTGCGGCCGCTCAGCCCATAACCGGCGCCAATTCGGCACATCGGCCAGAGCAATGGCGTTGTCTTCGCGCGCTTCGCGGTACCCCCAGCCATCCAGAATCAGCAACAAAACAGGCTTGGGGCGATTCACGCGAACACCTCGAATATCAGAAACAGCCTCGATTCTATCGCGAAGCCAGCGCGCAGCTGAATCAAACGCCTGTCCTGCCGGCTCAGCAGGTCCTGCCTGCAGCGCTCCGACCTGAACCGAGTGCCGGGGCTGTTTAAACCGCTATGCCATCGGCCGCATCAGAGTGGGCGTAACCGATCCGGCCCTCCCGGGCTCTCGCATGACTGCAAGGAGATCCCCATGCGTGTTTTGACTGTTCTGCTGCTGTGTTGTTCCAGTGTGGCTCTGGCCAAGGGGCCAAGTATCGACAAGGTGAATGGAGCGATCCATACCGAAGCCGGCGTTGAGTACGGCGATCTCGATACCGTCAACGGTGCGATCCGCGTCCGCGAGGGTGCCACGGCCGAAGACGTCAGCACGGTCAACGGCAGCATCGATGTCGACGACGGCGTGCGACTGCGCTCGGCCGAAACCGTCAACGGTGGCATCGACCTGGGTCGCGATGTATTGGTCGAAGGCCGGGTCGAAACCGTCAACGGCTCGATCTCGCTCGGCCAACGCAGCCAGGTCATGGGTGGTCTGGAGACCGTCAACGGCGGCATGAAGCTGCGCGAAGCCAGCGTCGAAGGCGGTCTGTCCACCGTCAATGGCTCGATCTATATCGGCGAAAACTCCACTGTGCGCGGCGGCATTCTGATCGAAAAGCCCAATAGCGGCTGGTTCAACTGGGGCGCGAAGAACAAGCCACCACGTCTGACCATCGGCCCGAATGCGGTGGTGGAGGACAAGATTCACTTCGAGCGCGAAGTCGAACTGGTGGTGCACCCAAGCGCCAAGATCGGTCCGATCAGCGGTGAAACTCCGACTCGCATCGACTACGCACAGGTCGAACGATAAGGACGACGCGTCACGCGTCTTGCAAACGTCCGGCGCTGCGCCGGACGTTTCGTCCAGCAGGCCAGCACGAAGCCGAATACATCGCATTAACATCTCGCTGCTACCATCCGAGGTTTGTTTCAAGGAAGCTCGGATACCATGCGGATCGTTTTTGCCTTGGCTGCCGTCGTTCTGGCGGGATGCCAGCCCTCAACACCTCCCCCTGCCAGCGGCAGTGCGGATGCCCAGCAGGCGGCGCCGGCAGGCCCGCTGTCCTCGCACGTCTCCGGTCCGGAGATCTCAGGTGAAGACTTCGCCGAGCACGTCCGCATGCTGTCCAGCGATGAATTCGCCGGCCGGGCGCCGGGCACCATCGGCGAACAGAAAACCGTCGCCTATCTCGAAGATCAGTTCAAACGACTGGGTTTGAAACCCGGCAATGGCGACAGCTTTCGGCAGACCGTGCCGATGGTGGCCTCGAAAGTCGCCCCCGATACCACACTGACCCTGCACTTCGAAGATGGCGATGAAGTGCTGAAATTCGGCAGCGAGATGGTGCTCGGCAGCAGCACCGGTCAAGCGGAGATCAAGCTCGATCACAGCGAAATGGTGTTTCTCGGCTACGGTGTGAGCGCGCCTGAGGCCGACTGGAATGACTACTCGGTCGACGTCAAAGGCAAGACCGTGGTGTTGCTGGTCAACGACCCAGGTTTCCACGTCGGCGATGAATCGCTGTTCCAGGGCCGGCGCATGACCTACTACGGCCGCTGGAGCTACAAGTATGAGGAAGCTGCGCGACAGGGCGCGGCGGCTGCCCTGATCATTCATGACGACGCCGGCGCCGGTTACGGCTGGGACGTGGTGCAGAACAGCTGGAGCGGTGAGCAGTACGATCTGCCCTATGAACAGGGCGATGCACCGCGCCTGCCGGTGCAAGGCTGGTTGACCGGCGAGCAGGCGGACAAACTGTTCAAGCGCGTTGGCCTGTCCCTGCCTGAGCTGCGTCAGGCAGCCAATCAGCGTGACTTCAAGCCGGTAGCGCTGAATGTCGCAGCCAGCACGGTATTGAACAGCGAGATTCACCGCGCAAGCTCGGACAATGTGATGGCCTTGCTGCCGGGCAGCGAACGCCCGGAGGAACTGATCGTCTACATGGGCCACTGGGATCACCTCGGCACCAACCCCGATCTGCAGGGCGACCAGATCTACAACGGCGCCATCGACAATGCCACCGGCATCGCCGGCATCCTGGAGATTGCCGAGCGTTTCGTCACCCAATCCGAGCCACCGAAGCGCAGCGTGCTGTTTCTGGCTGTGACGCTGGAGGAGTCGGGACTGCTCGGCTCGAAGTTCTACGCCGCCAATCCGATCTTCCCGCTCAACCAGACGGTGGCGGCGATCAATCTCGATGCCATGCACTTGCCGGGCCCGACACGCGACCTCGTCGTCATCGGACTGGGCAACTCAGAACTGGAAGACATCCTGCGACCGATCGCCGATGCCCAGGGCCGCACCCTGCGTCCGGAAGCCGGGCTGGAAAAGGGTTTCTTCTACCGCTCTGATCACTTCAGCTTTGCCAAGGCCGGCGTGCCGGCGCTATATGCCAAGAGCGGCGTCGACCACATCGAGGGTGGCAAGGAACGCGGCGAAGCTTGGGGCGCTGGCTACACCGCCGAGCGTTATCACAAGCCGGCCGACGAGTTCGATCCGAATTGGGAGCTGGCCGGCGTGGTGCAGGACCTGAGTGCCCTGTATCAGGTCGGCGCCCAGCTGGCGGCCGGTGAGCAATGGCCCAACTGGTACGCCGGCAATGAGTTCCGCGCGATTCGTGACGCTGCGCGTGGCGAGGCAGCCGTGGCGAACGCTGACTAGCAGTCGCCAGGTCGTGCTCTCCGTAGAGCCGAGTTCGTAACCTGGTGATTCACCGAACTGGCGCTTTGGACCCTTCTCCCTCCCTGTGGGAGAAGGTGCCCGAAGGGCGATCTCTCCCCTCCGGGGGAGCGGGGCTTTGAATCGCCTCAGTTCAAGGTCCGTGTGCGGTTCCGCGCAGCGAGACTCGGGGCTACCCCGGCAGCTCGCTACGCCAGGCTGCCGGCGCGCGCAGTTCAGCGTCGGTCTTTCCCACTAGTCGCCGAGTGCACTGCACTGCATGGCGTGATCGCCCAGCTGCAGGCGCGCTTCATCGCCATTGATCCAGAACTCGGCATTGGCACCGATATAGCGTGCACCCGAGGCCGCGTGGGCCCGGCGCAGGCGATGCTGCTGACTGCCGATTTCGATCATCAGGTCGGGGTCAACGAATTCGGCGGCCAAGGGCAGGCCCTCGCAATCGTAGCTGCGCAGACCCTGGCTCTGGCTGTCGATCGCCATCAGCTCGATGCGGGTGGGCTCCGCCTCAACACCGAGATTCACTGGGTGCTCGCCGTCGCTGGTGAACAGCAGGCGTCCGTCCGGGCCATAGACCGCCGCGTCCAGACGGTAGACGGTGACATCAGAAATTCGCCGGCGATCGAATGTCAGCCGAAAGTCGATCGGCGGCGCGCTATCCAGCGGATACTCCCGCGCCGTCAGTTCTGCGCCATCGCTGAAGCGATCGAGCAGGCTGAGGCGCAGACGGGCACCGGGCGGCGCACTGCTGCCCGGCGGCAACAGCAGCTTGCCGCGCAGCAGGCCGGCACCGGCGAGGGTGTCTTCGCTGTCTGCGCGCGGCGGGGTTGAGATGCAGCCTGCCAAAGAGACAAGACCGATCAGAAGCGTACAGCGGAAAAAGGAATGTGACATGCGAAAGGCGCGAATCAGGCCGACATAGCATAGGCGCAGTGGCCCTGACGCGACACAACGGACCTTGAACCGAAGCGAGCCGGACCTTAGCCCGGATATTTCATGAGGGGGCGCCGAAAGACACCGCCAGCCCAGGCACAGCAACGTTCTCGAACAACTCTCGCTGGATGACAGCCTGCTCGCGGTCTTTCGCCGCTGGCACGGCCCTCATTCGGCCGCTGCGCGGCTACGCAGGGCATTCGCCCTGAGGTCCTTTGCGCCGATTGCCGCGTTGTTCGGCTGCTACGCAGCAACGGCTACTTCGTAGCCTGCGCCT
>NZ_JACYTR010000072.1 GCF_014841215.1 Pseudomarimonas arenosa | reverse complement strand
CCAGCCCACCCATCGTTCCAGAACAGGTCTTTATCAATCGACCGCTCGATCAATCAGCGTCAACGGGGAACAAAGCTCACTAAAATCACGATTCAAGCTGTCTCAAACCATTGACACATTCCGGAATGCTATCGGCCTCTGCCGTACATCTGTAGGGGTTGCGGGTGCGATTGTGTGTTCTCGGCTGAGGATCAGAAATATGCTCGAGAAGTGCTCAAGAAGCGACTCGAGTGGGGGCCATCGCTGTGCGATGACTGCTATGCAGTTCGGGTTGGTTTAGAGCGGGAGAGGGATCGGTTCATTGCCGCTTGGAGGGAGAGGCGGAGCGAGGTGCTCGGAGATTCTGCGGCCCTTCAACGCTGGTTGGAGGTGCTGGAAATGTTGCCGCGCTACGGCCCCCGGAAGGATTCAGCAAAGATCAGCCAGCTGCGAAAGCTGTTGGTGCGGCTCTAGCTGGTAGCGTTGGGCCTGTCAAGGCTGGCGATGCACGGCGCACAGGGAGTGAACGCGGCGAGTGTTCGATTTCCGCGGGCTTCGACACGCTCAGGGATCGACGTTCGACCGGCTCAGACCGAGGGTCGCTCGGCCCGTTAGGGTCCGCTTGCGCCAGCGGGCTGCTTCGGTAGCTGGTTGGGTGCGCGTGTTGTTGCCCACAGGGTTCTGCCCGGACCAGCAGGTGGCCAGCCAAGCGCCGTTCACCTGATCTACATCATGGACATCTAAAATTTCAGAAAATTCTGAAACTACGGAAATGGGCCATGGAGCTTCCTCCGCTTACGCAGCGTTTTGTGTTGCATTTTGGTGAGATGGGCAGCCGCTGGGGGGTCAACCGAACGGTCGGTCAGATCTATGCCTTGCTGTTCTTGTCGGCTGAGCCTATGCACGCGGACGACATAACCGAGCAGCTGGGGGTGAGCCGTTCGAACGTGTCGATGGGGCTGAAAGAGCTGCAGAGCTGGCGTCTGGTGCGATTGAGTCATCAGCCTGGCGATCGGCGCGATTACTTCAGCGCGCCAGAGGATGTCTGGCAGATCTTCGTCACCCTGGCGGAGGAACGACAACGCCGCGAGGTCGATCCAACGCTTTCAATGCTGCGTGACGCACTGCTGGAGGCACCCACCGACCCGCGCGAGCGGCGTGCGCAGGATCGGATGCGGGCGATGCATGGATTGATTGAGCAGCTGACCGACTGGTTTGCCGATGTGCGCAAGCTGTCGCCTGACACCTTGGTGCGTCTGATGGCGCTGGGAAGCAGTGTGGCGCGGTTGCTGGAGTTCAAGGATCGCTTGCGCGGGAAGAGCCGGGCATCAGATGCGGAGGGCACAGCATGAGCTTCGATCCGATTTTGCTGGCCCGACTGCAGTTCGCCGCCAATATCAGCTTCCACATCCTGTTTCCGACGATCACGATCGCACTGGGCTGGCTGCTCTTGTACTTCAAGCTGCGCTATCGGCGCAGCGCAGATCCGGCCTGGATGCAGGTGTACGGCTTCTTCGTCAAGGTCTTCGCCTTGAGTTTCGCCCTGGGCGTGGTGAGTGGAGTGACGATGAGCTTTCAGTTCGGCACCAATTGGCCGGGCTACATGATGAAGGTGGGCAATGTGGCGGGGCCGCTGCTGGCCTACGAGGTGCTGACGGCGTTCTTTCTGGAAGCCAGCTTTCTTGGCGTGATGCTGTTCGGTCGGCAACGAGTGGGCGAACGAATGCATACCTTGGCCACCTTCCTGGTGGCGTTTGGAACCAGTGCTTCTGCCTTCTGGATACTGGCGCTCAACTCGTGGATGCAGACACCGGCGGGGGTGGAGTGGGTGGAGGGGCAGGCGGTGGTCACCGACTGGTTTCAGGTCGTATTCAACCCTTCCTTTCCCTACCGTCTGGCTCATGTGTTGTTGGCTTCGGGTCTGACCTGCGCCTTTCTGGTGGCGGGTTTGTCGGCCTATCGCTGGTTGCGTGGTGATCGCGGTCGCGATGTGCGATTGGCGCTGGGCACCGGAGTCTGGCTGGCGGCCTTGTTGATCCCGGTGCAGGTTCTGGTCGGTGACATGCATGGTCTTAACACGCTGCAGCATCAGCCGGCCAAGATCGCAGCGATGGAGGGTATCTGGCACGACGAGCGCGGCGCGCCTGCCTTGCTGTTTGCCTGGCCAAATCAGGCGGAGCAGCGCAACGATTTCGCCATTGGCGTTCCCAAGCTGGCCAGCCTGATCCTCACCCATGAGCTGGAGGGTGAGATCAAGGGGCTGAGCAGTTTCCCCGACGCCACGCCACCGGTGGCGCCGGTGTTCTTTGCCTTTCGTGTCATGGTCGGTATGGGCGTCTTGATGTGGCTGCTGTCCTGGTGGGGGGCATGGCATCTGTGGCGACAGCGAAGAACAGATTCAGGTTTGCCCGGGCTGTTGATGAAACTGCTGGTTTGGATGAGTTTTTCCGGCTGGGTGGCGACCCTGGCCGGCTGGTATGTAACTGAAGTGGGTCGTCAGCCATTCATGGTGTACGGCATGTTAAGAACGGCCGAAGCCGCATCGTCGGTCCCCGGTGAGTCGATTGCACTCAGTCTGGCCTTGTATCTACTGCTCTACCTTGGTCTGCTGATTGCCTACGTGTCGGTGCTGTTCCATATGGCGGCCAAGCAGGGCAGGGCTGTGGCGAGCAGTGCGTCCCCGGAGGTGGCCCATGGATGAGATGCTGCCGCTGATTTTCGTTGTGCTGATGGGCCTGTCGATGTGGCTGTACGTGCTGCTCGATGGCTACGATCTTGGGGTGGGCATGCTGTTCGTGGCCGTGCAGCCGGGCGCTGAGCGTGATCGGATGATCGCCTCGATCGGGCCATTCTGGGATGCCAATGAAACCTGGCTGGTGCTGGGCGTTGGGCTGTTGCTGGTGGCCTTTCCGACTGCGCACGGCATCATCCTTGGCGCGCTGTACTTACCGGTGGCCATCATGCTGGTCGGCCTGATTCTGCGTGGGGTGGCGTTCGACTTTCGGGTCAAGGCGCAGGATTCAATGAAGGCCCTGTGGGACAGGCTGTTCTTTGCCGGTTCGTTGATAGCATCGCTGGCGCAGGGCTGGATGCTCGGTAGCTACGTCACCGGGTTTCGCGATGATGCCTTGGGCCTTGCGTTCTCGGCCCTGATCGCCGCCTGTGTGGCCGCAGCCTACCTATTGCTCGGCGCCGGCTGGGTGATGCTGAAAGCATCGCGAAGCCTGACCGATTTCGCCAGGATGTGGGCCAGGCGCGCCCTTTGGGGTACTGCATTGGGCATCGCTGCGGTAAGCATCGCCACGCCCTTGGTCAGCGAGCGCATCTACGACAAGTGGTTCCAACTCCCCGAGCTTCTGTTCTTGCTGCCATTGCCGCTAGGCTGTGCTGTGCTGGTGATGCTGGCAGACCGCCATCTGCGTCATGCCGGCACCAATCGCGACTGGTGGCCGTTCGCAACAGCCGTCGCCCTACTAACGCTTTGTTTCACCGGGCTGGCCTACAGCCTGTTTCCGTATCTGGTCATCGACCAGCTCACCCTGTGGCAAGCAGCCGCCAGCCCTGCCACATTGAAGATCATCTTGGTCGGGGCGGCCATCACGCTGCCGTTCATTCTCGGCTACACGGTATTTGTGTATCGGGTGTTCTGGGGCAGGCAGGAGGGATTGAGCTATGAGTAGTGCCCAGGTGCGGGTTTGGGCCTTGCGGCAGGCCGATCTGGATCGCTCGTCAGCGCGCTCGCTTCCGGTTACCATGCGCGCCATGCCCGGGTGGCGGAATCGGTAGACGCAGCGGACTTAAAATCCGCCGGTAGCAATACTGTACGGGTTCGAGTCCCGTCTCGGGCACCACAATAGGGGTTCACCCCGTCCCATCCAGTTCCGAAAAACAGCCAAAAGTGCCTGATTCTTGGCGAATTGGCGTCCTGCGCCGTTTGTCGCTGTGCCATTGCATCCCGGCCGGCTTGGGGGCATCCTTGGGGGCATATCCCCAAGCGGGGGCATATTGGGACCGCTCAGGATGGCCAACGCCACCGACAAACTGACAGCAGTCAAGCTGAAAAACCCGGCGCCGGGTCGCCATTGGGATGGTCTCGGCCTGTACCTGGAAGTGACCGAGCAGGGCGGCCGCTACTGGCGCCTCAAGTATCGCCACGCGGGCAAAGAGAAGCGGCTGGCGCTCGGCGTATTTCCCGAGGTGTCGCTCGCCGAGGCACGCGATCGGCGCGACGCGGCTCGGGCTCTGCTGCGCGATGGTGTGGATCCGGCCGAGCAACGCAAGGTTGATCGCGATGCTCAGGAGCGCGCTGCCCGTGGCACCTTTGGCGCGGTCTGGCAGGAATACATTGAGGCCAAGGCCAAGACCTGGGCGCCTGAGAGCAAGCGGAAAGCTGAGTACGTCGGCAAGACGTATCTGCTGCCCCCATTGAAACGCCGGCAAATCGCCACGCTGAATAGTCGAGAAGTCGGCGCCGTGTTGGAGAAGATGGCCGCGAATACGCCCGACCTTGCCCGGAAGGCGAAACAATACGTTAGGGGCGTGGTGAAGCAGGCCATTCGCTCCGGGCTTCGCGACGATGGTCGGCTGCTGGTGCTGGACGGGTATGTGACGGGCGAGGGTAAGGGCCACATTCCAGCCACCACAATGCCGGAAGAAATCGCGGCATTGTTGGAAGCAATCCGGGCTTATCCGGCCGAGGTGACCCGGGCCGCGCTGCTCATGTGCGCTTACACGGCGCAGCGGCCGGGCGTGGTGGCGTCGATGCGCTGGGATGAACTGGAGCTGCAGCTTGCAGAGTGGCGCATTCCAGGCGCCAAGATGAAGATGAGGAAAGCTCACATCGTGCCACTGCCGAAGCAGGCGGTGGCGCTGATTGAAGCGATGCGCGCTTACACCGCTGGCCGTGAGTACGTCTTTCCTCCCCTGGCACGACAGAGCACCCCGCATCTATCCCGAGACGCGCTGAGCAAGGCCCTGCGCATCATGGGCTTCGCTGGCAAGCACGCGACCCACGGTTTCCGCGGAATGCTGCGCACGGCCGGCAGGGAGCGCCTGGGCATCGATTCAGACGTGCTGGAGGCGCAGCTTGCTCATGCCAAGCGCGGCGACGTGGCAAAGGCATATGACAGAACCGAATTCACCGAAGAGCGCAGGCGAGCCATGCAACGCTGGGCGGACTGGCTCGACGGTTTGAACAAGCCGGCATCGGTAACCCCGATTGGCCGCAAGAGATCCCGGGCGACCGGGTAACGCGCCGCCCTGGGGTGGTTACGACACCCCAAGGCGACGACTTCCACTCACGTTCCAGGAGAACGCAAATGGCAACTGAAGAGAATACACAGCAACCCCCAGTGGTGGCCCTCAATTACGGCGATCGGATGATTCCTCTGTCCATTGACTCGATTCACGACGACGTAGGCACTGACCTGAACAACGCGCTGACCGCCGCAGCCGCAGTGTCAAACGCGCTGTTCCATCGCGTCTCGTTTATGGACGCAGCCACCTGCGATGCCGCAGAGGTCCAAGACCTGCAGGCTCTGACCTTGGCAGGCACGATGCTGAGCGGGCTTGCTCAAGCCTTCAACGACCACTTGAGGAACCAGTCATGAAGCGCCAGACAAACAAGGGGCTTAAGCTGGCCGGCATGCCGCTGGCTATTGTTTACGTAAACGGCGAATGGCGCCCCGTCATTCGTGCGCTGCATCGGTTTCCAGAAGGTCCCGAGGTAGGCGTGATGGGACGCGTAGAGGATTTGAAGCCTCCGCAGCGCCGAAAGGTCCAAGCGTGGATCGATCGGCTGAAGCCTGCGCGCGGCTAGTGTCAGCCAAAAAGCCAACCACGAAACGCCCCGCCAAAGCGGCGGGGCTTCCAAGGGGCTTGGAAGCCCCTTCTGTGCGCACTCGAATGACACCCGAGGAACTACAGCTGATCGGCGGACTGGCAGCCCATCCGATTGCGTTGGCCCTGCGTGGGGACTCACGGGCGGCGGCCGATGTTCTGAGAGAAGCGGCCGAGTTGATCGAAGAGGGATACGCACTCCCTAAGCCCATCGCGCAATTCATCGCCGGTAGGCTTCGCCATGTGGCTGATGCGCCATTTCATAACAAGCTGCTCACGCGGACGCCAGCGCAAGCGCGAGCCGATGGCAAGCACTGGCGACTCCACAATGAAGCGCAGGAAGCGTGGCATGCAATTCAGCGCGCACCGCACGGATCGAAATACGAAGAGCTACAAGCACAAGCCGAGCGATTGAAGATCACTGATCGTGAATTGCGAGATCGATTCCGCAGATATGGCTTCAAGTCATGGTAGGGAACCTACCGAACACGCGTGAGGTGCATTTCTTCGCGCTCTGATCAGTAACAGTATCTGTATCGCCAACCGATTGGCCGCCCCGGCATCCACCGGGACGAATCCAAAGAGGAAAGAGCGATGCAAACTCACCCGAACAAACAGCCGATTGTCTGGCTGAGACTCTCCGACCTGATACAGCAACGCCGCCGCGGCCGATCGAGCCTATATCGCGATGTTGCTCAGGGCCTTCTCCCGCCCCCTGTACGTGTCGCAGCCAACACCAGCGCGTGGCCCGCCCACGAACTCGGCGAGATCGACAAGGCGCGCCTTGCTGGCGCAGACGATGAAGCCATTCGCGCGTTGGTGGCAAATCTGGTGGCAGCTCGAAAGGTGGCCGCATGAACGCCACTGCCATGCGCAACCCGGAGCCACTACACCAGCAAATCGGCTCAGCCTGCGATGCCATGGATCGGCTGCCAATCGCTTGCCGCTCCTGGCGCGTGTTTGCTCCCAAACCGGCCGCTATCGATGAGGTGATCAGGCAGCTGGACGGCCTTAGTCGTGGCCTGCGTGAGTTGAAGGCAGCTCTCTCTGACACGAGGGGGGCGCAATGACGCATGCCAACACCGGAACGCAATCGAGCCAAAGTAACAGGAAGGGGAAAGCTTCCGCCCTTTGCAGCCATTCCGCGTCACATCCTGGAATCACCCGAGTTCGGATCGCTGAGTGGAAATGCAGTGAAACTGCTAGTCGAGCTGTTGGGGCAATTCCGGGGAGGGAACAACGGCGACCTGCAGTTGGCGTGGCGATTCATGAGCAACCGAGGCTGGAAGAGCAAGGGAACCCTCCACAGCGCCAAGTCGGAACTGATCGAGCACGGTTGGCTAATCTGTACGCGGCAGGGCGGAAAGCATCGGCCGAGTTTGTTCGCAATCAGCTGGCTACCAATCGACGAGTGCAAGGGCAAACACGACGTGCTCCCCGAATCGACGGCTTCCAATCTGTGGAAGAAAACGCAAACGCAGGTCGCTATTCGGGCCAATCAGCCCGCTATTCGGGCCAATCGACATTAAGGACGCTTCACCACAACAACCGATTGGCCCGATATTCGTACCAATCAGCGAGTTTTCTGCGCCTTTTGGGTTCGCTATTTGTACTGCTTTATAGATATACCAGGGCGAAGCCCGCTGTTCTGCTCTTCTGCTCTTGCTCTACCCGCTCTTCTGCACTGCTACACCCGAGCGGCGAGCACTCTCATGCAAGCTGTAACGCTCCAAGCGTAACAACGGCGTCACTCGAAGCGTTACGCGTTACGTCACGCGCCATTGCACCAAGAGCATCAGTACAACAGCTGCACCACATGATGGAAGCCTTCGAGAAGGCTTACCGGAAGCCTTCCACGGCTACTGCTAGCACTGCGCTAGCGTGCCAGCGGCACCCGCTTGGCACCCTTCTGGCAGCTCCGCGCCTGAGTGAGGTGAAGGCATGAAGCGCGGGCTCACCAACACCACCCGTTGCGCCTGCTGTGGTCGTCTCATGTCGATCGCCAAGATGGGCAAGCGCAGGTATTGCCGCACACGTTGCCAGATCGAGGCCAATCGACGGCCAAGGAGGCGGCAATGACCGCCCGCAGCGATTCAGCAGCACGCCGGCACCTAGAGCGACACCTTCGCCAACTTGGGCATGCGCGCGGCTACGTGAAGCGACTGGCGACACTGCTACCCATACGTGAGGTGAGGAAGCTCCTGCCGCTGTGGCGTCGGGTGCTGGCCGCTACAGGCCGCATGCCGACCGATGGGCTGGCAGATCCGACGCGGACGGCGAGCGAGACCGAAGCGGACCGGGGGCGGGGTCAGAACTTCACAGCCAGTCCCTGCGATACGACGCCGACCCTTCGCATGCACAAAACGGAGAACTGAAATGCAGTTGAGACCGAAGAAACCGAACCCACCGGGGCACCTGGCCGACGCTGGCCGGAAGCTCTGGCGCGACGTAGTGGCGGAATACGCCGTTGCCGACGCTGCTGGCCTGCAGCTGCTCGCACGTGCGGCCGAATGCCTGGACCGGATACGCGCGGCGCAGGCAGCGATAGCCAAGCATGGCGAAGTGGTCACCGATCGCTATGGGGCGCCTAAGTTGAACCCCGCGTGCAATCTGGAGAAAGACGCGCGCAATGGCTTCCTGGCCGCCATCAAGGCACTGAACCTCGACATTGAACCGCTACGCGACCGACCCGGCCGCCCTGGAGGATGGTAATGGCAACCAAACGTTCCCGCGTCATGCGCCACACAACCGACTTGATCACCGAAGAAGCGGTGACGGCCTTCATCGCAGGCGACGATACTCGGCTTCGCTCTGCACTTCGGCTGCGTCCCTGGGAAGCGTCACCGCTTGATGCTGACGGCGATTGCCCTTGGCCTGCTAGTTCCGCCGCGGCTCAGAGTTGGCCGAAGGCTGTAGAGCTGCGCAGAGCGCTACAGGAGGCCAGTCGATGACCACCAAGCGCCGACGCATCACCCGGCAGCGCGTTGGTCCTGGTGCGCTGTCTGAGGCCCTTGCCGCATGGAACGCCGGCCTGCCACCGCTTGAGCGCGAGCCGGACAATGCAGAGCGCGAACAGATCAGCCACGCGGTCTATGGGTTAAGCGAATTCGAAGTGATACCGGCCGACAAACAGCCGCATTTGTACGAGTGGCGCCGATGGGCAACCGAAAGGAAAAGCGCATGAAGAGTGCAGACGAAATCGACCGCGCGAAGTTCGAAACCGCAGTTCGAACAACGCGCCTTTTCTTGGCTCGCCTGCAGCAACACTGCGAACCGGAAGTGGCTCAGCTGGCACTGTGGACGGTCGCACTTGAGGCCGGGGAAATCGACGTGGGGCGCGAGCAATTGTCCGTCTGGCTGTCAGACCTTTCTGCCCGACTAAACGCGGAGATTCGACAAGAGAACACAACGCAATAACGCGGTACAATTGAGGTGCAGCTTCGGCTCTGCGAGAGGCAGTCCGAAGCAAAACAGCTGACGAGCTGGCAGCCCAGAGCTACGAGACGTAGCAGGCAGCGGAAAACGGCCCGAGCCACGGGAGGTGGCCAGCGCTAATGCCGTGCAAGAACGTTTCCCAAACGGGCACAGGCCCGAACATCACATTTGTGCGCAGCAGCGCCGCATCTGTGCGCCTGCGCGGAGGAAACGACTATGGGTATCAACGAACAGATTCACCAATTGCTCGCCGATCAGGGCGAAGCATTCACTCAATTCAAAGACACGTTCTCGCAGCGACTAGAGAGGCTGGAGCTACGCGTAGACACCCCGGGGAACCCCGCAGCCAGCAAGGGCGGCATTCCCCGCACTGACCACGTGAAGGCCTTTGAGCGCTTCCTGCGCGATCCACGCGGTGCACAGGCACGTGCGGAACTCGAAGAGGTGCAGGCCAAGGCGGCAAGCCTGGGAACGCTCGCCAGCGGCGGCTATGCGGCGCCCGAGGAACTGGCCCGCGAAGTAGCCAAACGCATGCGCGACCTGTCTCCTATCCGCCGGCTGGCGCGTGTGGTGACGGTATCGAGCGCTGACTTCCGCATGCTGGTGAACATCAACGACGCGGCCAGCGGCTGGGTCGGGGAAGACGCCACCAGCGGCAATCGAAGCGCCACTGAGAACGCACAGCTTGGCGAAGTGCGGCCGACCTTCGGCACGGTCTACGCTTACCCGAAGGCAACCGAAGAACTGGTGGCGGATGCGGCATTCGACATTGCCACCTGGTTTATCGAGTCAAGCGCTGAAGAACTGGCGATTGCGGAAAATGCGGCATTCGTGAGCGGCAACGGCACGAACAAGCCGACGGGCTTCCTTACCGGCTCGCCGAGCAGCGCCAGCGACACCGACAGCCCGGCGCGATCGTTTGGAACGCTCCAGTACGTCCCCACGGGCGTCGCTGGCGCCTTCCCCTTCGATCAGCAGGGCTCGCCCCCTGGCAACCCGGGCGACGTGCTCTACGACACCATCTACGCGCTTCGGGCACCGTACCGACAGAACGCAGTGTGGCTGATGAACTCGGCCACCGCGGGAACTGTGCGTAAGTGGAAGGATGCAGACGGCCGCTACCTGTGGACCGATCGACTCGACATGGGTCAGCCGCCATTGTTGTGCGGATACCCGGTCGTGACCGACGAGAGCATGCCGGACATTGGGAGCAATACGTTCCCGATGGCATTTGGTGACTGGCGCCGCGGCTATCTGATCGCCGATTCGTTCGGCCTTCGCGTGACCCTCGACGACAACATCACCACCCCGGGCCAAGTGAAGCTCTACGTTCGGAAGCGTGTCGGCGGAAAGATCCTCGACGACAACGCAATCAAGCTGATCAAGTGCGCAGCGAGCTAACCGGCTGAAATCGTGGCGGGGTGTTGCTCCCCCGCCACGCTACGCAGGTCAACTCCTGGCCTGCGGCTCGCCAGCCGGCGGTGCGAGCGAAGTAAACACCGGCAGCCAGTGTGGGGGCCTAGGGAGGCTTCGAGCTGGCCGAGGCCCCGCGTGATGCGGGGCGTCGTCACTTCCAACTGCAGATGCCTGCATTTGACCATGATTGACGTCAAATGCCATTCGCGCTGGTGCGAGTGACTTTTTCACGCACGCCTGTCCAGACAAGAAGCTCAGCAAGAGGCTAAATTGTCCTGAAACAGAGCGACAGGGGAATCCTATGCGGCTTGCTAAGGTCAGCGTCTCAAACTATCGCAGCGTGATCGATGAGACTTCATTCGAGGTCGAAGATGGCAAGACAATTCTCGTTGGCGCAAACGAGGCTGGAAAAACAGCGATTTTGCAGGCAATCCAGCATCTAAATCGCCCGCCCGAGGTTGAGAAACTTAACCCGCTTCGCGATTTTCCGCGGTCTCGTTATCACCTGATTCGCACCAAGGTGGTCAATCCTGATCAAACACTCGTCGTGAAGGGTTGGTTCAAGCTCGAAGACGGTGACCAAGATGAACTGCCTTCCGGTTTTGAGAATGCGACTTATTGGATTGAGCGGTATGCCTCAGATCGCGTTGCTCACGGGGTTGAGGGCGGTCCCCCCAGGCCCACCGTGCGGGGCCTTTCCAACGATATCACGCGATTGCTTGCCCATGTCAGGAGGGCAGGATTCGACGAGGAAACAGCGGCCAAACACGAAGCAGCTGCCGCCGCGTTGGAGAAGCTCTATTCGAGTTGGTCTCCGAACTTCTACTTGACCGAAGAACAAGGCAATTCGCTGTTGCAGCATCTTAATGCTGTCCTGCCATTGGTTGACGAAAGCGTTAAGGCTGAGGAAGAGCGGCACGATCGTTTGGTCGACGCTTGTAGCGGCCCAAAGCGACATAACCAAGCTCTGTCGGCGTTGCGTGACCTGTGTCCTGTCTTCGTCCTATTCAACAACTATTTTCGAGTAAGGCCCAGGATTCAACTCGACCATCTGGCTGCTCGGATTGAGCAGAAGTCTCTGGACGACGACTACTACGACTACGGCAACCAATGCCTCTTAAAGTTGCTCGGGTTCACTGCTCGAGAGTTGTCAAACCTAGCGTCGGCCGAACGACCGAACGTCAACGATGCGGGGGCCGTCGCAAAGTACCAAGAAAAGCTAGACGAGCGTCACTACCAATTGAATGCCGCCAGCGTTCGTCTGACCGATGAGATTCGGCACATTTGGGCCCCTGACGAAAGCCGCGGCGAGGCCGCAAAGGTGAGAATCGTTTCAGATGGTCAATACCTGAAGTTGGTGGTGGAAGATTCGATCGGAGTTGAAGTAGAGCTCGATCAGCGATCAGAAGGCTTCCAATGGCTGGTTTCATTCTTCGTCGTGTTCTTCGCCGAAGCAGCCGACAAGCACGATAATGCGGTGCTCTTGTTGGATGAGCCCGGGATGAGCCTTCACGGACTCAAACAGCGAGAATTTCGTAACACGCTGTCTCGCTTGGCCGAAAACAACCAAACCATCTACACCACTCACTCTCCGTTTCTTGTGGGGCCCGATGAGCTTGACTTGGTGCGCGTGGTCGAAATGAAGGATCGGAACCAAGGCACCAAAGTAAGTGTGACTGTTGCAGCATCTGATTCTCCGGCGTTGCTTCCGCTTCAAGAAGCGCTTGGCTACGATATGGCGCAGAGCCTTTTTGCCCAACAGCGGAACTTGGTGGTTGAAGGACTGACCGACTATTGGTACGTGGATGCCATGTCTGCTTTGCTCTCGGATGCAGGCGAAAAGGCACTGGATGCGAAATGTGCCTTGGTCCCAGCAGGAAATGCGGGCAAGGTCGTCTACTTCGCTACTATCCTTCATGCACACAAACTAAAAGTTGCGGCGCTACTGGATTCCGATGCTGCCGGTGATCAAGCCGCCAAGCAGGAAACGCTGATTCATACTTTGGGCCAGAAGGCGATCATGCGAACCAAGGACTTCTACTCAGGCCTCGTCACGAGCGTCGAGATCGAGGACTTGTTGCGAGAGTCTCTGATTGATGTCGCGAAGTCTGAACTTGGCTGGGATGTGCAGGCTGCCGCTGCCGCCGCCCCTGCTCGTTGCATCGTTGACGTGTTCGACAAGAACGTTGCTAACTTCAGCAAGTACAAGCTTGCCAAAGCGTTCCTGCGATGGGTGCGCCAAAACGACGCTACGAGCCTGAGGACTCATGAGCGTGAGGCATTTGTCGCGCTGTTTGCTCACGCCAACAAAGTGCTCAAGTGACTGATTGCCAGACACATAGTGGAGGGTTGCTTTCAATGGGGCGCGCAATTTATCGATTCAGCAGGGCGGATACGCTAGAGGGTTTCTTGAGTGCTTCATCCTTGGCTACGGATGCTCGCAACTTGGCGAACGCTTGGTTTCATGACGGCGTAAATCGAAGGTTCAACATCATCACGCAGCCAGATGATGGCCAGTTTATGGACGTCGAGTTGATTTGGGATGACACCGACGCTGACGCGGGCGAGTCGCTAGATAGACACTTGAAGAGGCACGGTGTGCAGCGGCAATACTTACCGAACTATCCCCAATAATCAGGCTATCGCGGGGTTGCAAGGGTGGGGGCACATGCGGGGGCATATTGAGAAATGGTGTCATTTAAATGGCTTAGAAGAGCCATTTGGAGCGGTTGTTCGAGTCCCGTCTCGGCACCACAGGTGTCAGAAGAGAACCGAGCGTCGGCGTCCGATCGGCGCCGACGCCGGTAACACGCATTACTCGTCGAAGTCGAACTCGATGACTACGCCTTCTTCGCAGAAGTCGATGGAGTCGGAGTAGGCGACGTAGCCCTCCTCGAAGGTGGCGCGAAATCGCCATTCGCAGTTGCTGTCGTCGGTGCTCTCGTCCCAGACCAGCACGGCTGACTCCTCGGCTGGAATGCCGCTGCCGATATCAAAGGGCGCCCAGGATTCACCATCCTCGGATACCTCGATTCTGACAATGTCCTGGTCTGAGTTGTTGGAAACGGTGAATCGATAGTCATCTGCGATGGCCGGACTGAACATGGCCAGTGCGAGGCAGTAGGCAAGCAATCGTCGCGACATCTGAGCACTCCGTAGCGCAAGAGCGGCGCGCCAAGCCGAGGGTGAAGGGCGTGGCCGAAGCATACGACCAAACCCCGTCGGCGATACGTGCAGGTGCCGGAGAGTTCGGCACCCCTTGCCTCCCGGGCGGGACGTGGCAGGATAGGGCGGGCTGCCAACGGGGGGTATATGCCGCATTCACGCTATTGGACCTGGCTGAGTTTTGTATTGGCCGCACTGGCGCTGGGCGCATGGGCGCTGGTGAGCTACCCGCCGGCCGGCTGGTGGGCGTTGCTGCTGGCGATTCCGGCGTCGATTGGTACGCTGGATGTGATCCAAACCAGAAGTTCAGTGCGACGGAACTATCCGTTGCTGGCGCATTTCCGCTTCATGTTTGAGGCGATTCGGCCGGAGATCCGACAGTATTTTCTTGAGAGCGATACCGAGGAGTTGCCGTTCTCACGGGTTCAGCGGGCGATTGTGTATCAACGCGCGAAGAATACGCTGGACAAGCGCCCGTTCGGAACGCAACTCGATGTGTATGCCCAGCGCTACGAGTGGATCAATCATTCGATGGTGCCGAGCGAGATCGAGTCGCATGATTTTCGCGTGCTGGTGGGCGGCGACCAATGCAAGCAGCCCTATTCCTGCAGCGTGTTCAATATCTCAGCGATGAGTTATGGCGCGTTGTCGTCGAATGCCATTCTGGCATTGAATGAGGGTGCGAAGAACGGCCGCTTCTATCACGACACCGGCGAGGGCTCGATTTCGCGCTATCACCGCGAGCGCGGTGGCGACCTGATGTGGGAGATTGGCTCGGGCTATTTTGGATGCCGCGACGACAAGGGCCAATTCTCGCCCGAACGCTTTCGCGAGAACGCCGTGCTCGACCAGGTCAAGATGATCGAGATCAAGCTGTCACAAGGTGCCAAGCCAGGGCACGGAGGTGTGTTGCCTGGGGCAAAAGTGACCGAGGAGATTGCCGCGGCGCGCGGTGTTCCGCTCGGCGTCGACTGCATTTCGCCGCCCAGCCATTCGGCGTTCTCGACGCCACGTGGGTTGCTGGAGTTTGTTGCTCAGCTGCGCGAACTTTCCGGTGGCAAGCCGGTAGGGTTCAAGCTGGCGATTGGCCACCCCTGGGAGTGGTTTGCCATCGCCAAGGCGATGCAGGTCACCGGCATCGCGCCTGATTTCATCATCGTTGACGGTGCTGAAGGCGGCACCGGCGCGGCGCCGCTTGAGTTCACCAATCACGTCGGTGCGCCCCTGGTCGAGGCCCTGTTGCTGGTTCATAACACCTTGGTCGGATTGAATCTGCGCGGCAAGATCCGCATCGCCGCGGCCGGCAAGGTCATTACGGCATTCGACATCGCTCGCACCATCGCCCTGGGGGCCGACTGGTGCAATGCCGCGCGCGGGTTCATGTTTGCTCTGGGTTGCATTCAGTCGCAAAGCTGCCATACCAGCAAATGCCCCACCGGCGTGGCGACACAGGACCCGGGCCGTGCGCGTGCGCTGAATGTGCCGGACAAGGCGAAGCGGGTGGAGTTGTATCACCAGAACACCTTGAAGGCGCTGAAGGAATTGCTTTCGGCCGCGGGTCTGGAGCACACCGACCAACTGGGGCCCGAGCACGTGATTCGACGCATTTCCACTACCGAAGTGCGTTCGTTGGCCACCTTGTATCAGTGGACCCGCAGCGGAGAACTGTTGAGCGGCACTCCCGATCACCCGGTGTTCAAGGTGTTCTGGGAAACCGCCAGCCCCGACAAGTTCAGCGCTCCGCCTTCGGTGTTGACCTTGCGTACCAGCAAGCAGCGATAGCCGTCGGGCCGACCGGGTCTCATCCGGCCGGCTGTCACAGTAGAATTGCCCGGTTCCCCAGCCAGAGGCAGCTCACGTGGCCACCATCAAGCAGGAAGACTTCATCCAGAGCATCGCCGATGCCTTGCAGTACATCAGCTACTACCATCCGGTGGATTACATCCAGGCCTTGGCGGCGGCCTATGAGCGCGAGGAATCGCCCGCTGCGCGCGACGCGATGGCGCAGATTCTGATCAACTCGCGCATGTGTGCGGAAGGGCGTCGACCGATCTGCCAGGACACCGGCATCGTCAATGTGTTCCTGAAGATAGGCATGAACGTGCGCTTCGAGGGCGAGCGCTCAATCGATGATCTGGTCAATGAGGGCGTGCGCCGCGCCTATCTGCATCCTGATAACAAGCTGCGTGCCTCGGTGCTGGCTGATCCTGCCGGTAAGCGCAAGAACACGCAGGACAATACGCCGGCGGTGATCAGCATCGAGCTGGTGCCCGGGGACAAGGTTGTGGTCGACGTTGCAGCCAAGGGCGGCGGCTCCGAGGCGAAGTCAAAGTTTGCGATGCTCAACCCTTCCGATTCGATTGTTGACTGGGTAATGAAGACGGTGCCGACCATGGGCGCCGGCTGGTGTCCGCCCGGCATGCTCGGTATCGGCATTGGCGGCACCGCGGAGAAGGCCATGCTGATGGCCAAGCAGGTGCTGATGGATCCGGTGGATATTCAGGACCTGATTGCGCGTGGACCGAGCAATCGCGTAGAGGAACTACGCCTCGAACTGTTCGACAAGGTCAACTCGCTTGGCATTGGCGCGCAGGGTTTGGGCGGGTTGACTACGGTGCTCGACGTCAAGATCAGGGATTTTCCCAGCCACGCGGCCAATCTGCCGATCGCCATGATTCCGAACTGCGCCGCCACCCGCCACGCGCACTTCACTCTGGATGGCTCAGGGCCGGCGCATCTGGAGCCGCCGTCGCTCGAGCATTGGCCGAAACTTACTTACGACGCTGGTGCCGGCAAGCAGGTCAACTTGGATACCGTTACCGCTGAACAGATCGCTGCGTGGAAGCCCGGCGATGTGCTGTTGTTGAACGGCAAGATGCTGACCGGCCGCGATGCTGCACACAAACGCATGGTGGATATGCTGAACCGCGGCGAGAAGCTACCCGTGGATCTGAAAGGACGCTTCATCTACTACGTCGGCCCGGTCGACCCGGTGCGCGAAGAAGTGGTGGGGCCGGCCGGACCGACCACAGCAACGCGGATGGACAAGTTCACCGAGCAGGTGCTGGCAGAGACCGGCTTGATGGGCATGATCGGCAAGGCCGAGCGCGGCCCGCTGGCGATCGAAGCGATCAAGAAGCATCGTTCGGTGTACTTGATCGCGGTGGGCGGCGCGGCGTATCTGGTATCAAAGGCTATTCGTGGCGCCAAGGTGGTAGCGTTCGAGGATCTCGGCATGGAAGCGATCTACGAGTTCGAGGTGAAGGACATGCCAGTGACAGTGGCGGTCGATAGCCGGGGCGACTCCGTGCACAAGTCCGGGCCGCGGGAATGGCAGGCCAAGATTGGCAAGATTCCGGTAGTGGTGGAGTAGCGGGAGGCCGATCAACTATTGAGGTTTCCGAGTTGCGGCACGGGTTGCAACTCACCGTTTCTCTCCTTTCCCTCTGCGGTAGAGGGAAAGGAGGAGAAGGGTAGGCCCAGCGACAGGCTCTCATTTCCTTTTCTCCTTCTCTCTCTCTCGGGGAAGGGGGGCTTTGCGGCGGATGTCTCGCGGTTCGGGACGATGAGTAGGTGTTCAGCCGCGCGCCTGGCTTCGTCCGATCCTCACCTCAGACTCGTTCCCCTACGGAGAGCAAAGCGTCATCTCGTCATCGCGCATGCAAGCGCGATGGCCAGGGCGCGGTCTGGGGTAGGGCTTAGTCTTCGAGTTCTTGTTATGACCAACCGCACGGCGTCCGCACCCTCATCCGCCCGTCGGGCACCTTATCCCACGGGGAATAGGCTCCGAAAAGGCTGGTTTAGCGAATCAATGGGTTACGGTGAGGGATTGCACTCAGTACCAGCGCAAGCTCTCGCCGCCATCGCGGAAGATGAAGTCGCGGGCGATCGGCGGTTCGCCCTCCAGGTCGCCCAGGGCGCCTTGGGCGATCCAGTCGTAGATGATGCCCTGCTGTTCGATGGTCAGCGGTGTACCGGCCGTGCCGGGCTGCGAGGCTGGCATGCGGGTGCCGGCGTCGGGCGTGTCGCAATTGACTTTCTGAAACAGGTAGCTAAGTTCGGGCCGACCGGGTTCGACATAGGTCGGTACGATCTTGTAGATCGCGTCGCTGCCATCATCGCTTATGTCGAAGCCACCGTCGAACTGACCCGGGTTGTGGCAGCCGCTGCAGCGGCCGCCCATGGTGTCATTGATGATCGGTTTGACATCGAGTTGCCAGTCGACGGCGAAATTGATCGGCAAACCCTGCAGATTCTGACAACCGCTGGCCGCTTCGCTGCGCTGGAACGGGAGGCACGCCCAGACACCGAGCAAGAGCACGGGCAGCGAGCGGCGCACAGAACGCAAAGCCCGGGGGTAAGCCGGGCTTTGCGTTTTCTGTCGGTGGTGCAGGTCAAACCACGCCATTCATCATCCCTGGGATGATTCTGGAGAAATTGGCGAAGGTGGGCGTGCTGGCTGGATTGGCGTTGGGGTGACCACCCAGGGTGAAGTTGTCGATGTTCGGGAACAACACGGGCAGGTCGCTGTTGCTGACACCCATCCAGCGCGCCAGGGTGGCGGCGAACTGATCGACCGCCGTGGTCGGCAGAAATTGACCGCGACTGAAGCATTCGCCCTGGGTGGCATTGACGCTGGTTGTGCCGGTGAGCGAGTTGTTCAGCACGATTTCCGGATAGCGGCCGTACATGCCGCCATTGACCGCGCCGCCGACCGCGAACTGCAGACTGCCCCAGGCGTGGTCGCTGCCGTCGCCGTTGGAGTTGAGGGTACGACCGAATTCGCTGGCGCTGAACAGAGTGACGTCGCTGGCGCGACCGATGTTCACCATCGCCTGATAGAACGCGGCTACTGCTTGCGAGACACGTTCGATCAAACGGGCGTGGCCGCTGGCTGAGTTGAGCCCGTTGATTTGATCGCTATGGGTATCCCAACCCCCCAGGCTGACGTAAAACACCTGGCGGTTGGCATTGATCGGGTTGGCCAGGGTGTTGTCGGTACTGACCTTGATGACGCGCGCGATCTGCCGCAGCCGGGTGGCCAGCGAATCACTGCTGATGGCGGCAAACGGGGTGTTCACCGGGTCGTTGGTGTCGATCGCAGAAATGGCCGGATTCAAGACCTCTTCGGCCAGACTGATGGAACGATCCAGTGTGTCGCGGAAATCATTGGTGAAGGCCTGCGGGCTGGCCGCATTCAGCAGCTCTTCCAGTGCCGCTCGACGCTGGGCCTCAGCGCGATTGCTGCTCTGACTGGCGGTCGGCGGCGGATAGTTGGAGATCTGTGTGGCCGGCGTGGACGACGAGGTCGACAGCGAGAACGGAACAAACGACTGACTGCTTGGTGTTGTGCCAATCAGGAAGCGGTTCTGGCCCGACAGGGTGATGGTGGGCGGCAATCCGCTCAGGGTGGGGATCTGCGCGGTGTAACCGGCCACCATGCCGCCCCAGCCGCGGGTCACTGAAGTGCTGCTGCCCGAGCCGATCTGCCACAGTCGGGTCTGGTCGTTATGCGAGTACAGCTGCGGCGGGCGGAAGTTGTTGTAGTTGGCCCGTGTCACCGGCGCAATCAGAGTGCCCATGTTGTTGACGAAGGCGAGTCGCCCCTGGTCGTACAGCGTCTTCAGTTCAGGCGCAAACGGATTGAGACCGTATTGACCACCGGCGATGGACAGTGAGGCAGGCAGGGTCTGGCCATTGATGAAGCCGCTGCCGCTGTGATGCGGAAACGCCAGGCCACCAAGATTGCTTGAGGTGTTGTGCAGGCCGTTGCGTGCTGCCACGTAGCGGCCGTGCGCCGCAACGTTGCCAGGAAGCAGCAGATTCCAGGCGTCGTTGCCGCCGGACAGGAACAGGCATACCAGTGCCTTGTAGCCCGGCTGCGGTGTGCCAGCGAGCGCAGTGGGAATCAGGCCGATTTGTGGAAACAGCGTGCTAAAGCCGCCGCAGGCCAGGCTGGCTGCACCCGCGCGCAGGAAGTCGCGTCGTGAATTGCGTGACATGGGGATATCTCCTTAGCGCTGAGTGTTGAACTCGGGGGCAATCAGCGCGAGGTGCAGCGTGTACAACGCTTCGCGGCGACGAGTGTTTTGCGGGTTGCTTTCGCCCAAACTGGTGGTGATGCCATCACGCAGCAGCTTGAACAGCACCGCCTTCAGTCCCGTGTTGGCGCCGCTGGCTGCATTGTTCAGGTCACCCAGGGTGCCGCTCATGCTGCCGCCAAACAGGCGCACATTGATCTTTTCGATCAAGGCCTGATCGTCGGCCGGGCTGCAGCTGGTGCCGCAGGTGCCAGCCAACTCATCCACCGCCGAGTCCGGGAAGTAGGCTCGGGTATTGGGCGGAGTGCCGGACAGCGGAGAGCTGCAGTTGTTGCTGTTGTTGCGACCGGAACACAGTTGCAGCAACAGATCATTGGCGGCCAGCACGGCGGTGCTCTCATTGACGATCTGCAGTTCGGGCGAGAACAGGCCGAGCGTGGCGATCTCGCCCGGTGCTTGGAAGTCCGGCTCGTAGAAGTTGAACACCGTGGGAGCGCCGAGCGGGCGTTGTTGATAGATGCAGTCGGGCCAGCTGCCGCCGACCGAGCCGCAGCTCATGTTGGGCCAGCGGCGATAGCCATCGGCGCGGGTGTCGCCCGAGATGGCGCCAAATGCACGCCACAGCTGCACCAGCTTGAGCATCGGCTCACGCGGCTTGCCACGATTGACCAAACCGGCGTCATTGCTCGGCGCGCTGCGCGCTTCCGGATCCATCAAGATGGCCTTGACCACCGCGAACAGGTCGCCACGGGTGCCGCTGCCGTTGTTTTCAAACACGCGGGTGACGCGCTCGATGTACTGCGGCGTTGGGTTGCTGGTCACCAGGCGCTGAATCAACTGGCGCGAGATCATCACCGCGGTGTTGGGTTCCAGGAACAGCAGATCCAGCGCAGCTTCCAGGCTGTCGTTGCAATAGTTGAGGCAGGTGTTCTTGTCAGTCTGCGGGCTGTTGACGCCGATCTCATCGCAGCGCGAAGCATTATTGCGGGTCTGGCCTGGGCTGACCTCGCTCTGGAAAATCATCAGCGTGCCGGCGATGGTGAGCTGCTTGTCCGGCCCCGGAGTGCCGCCGGGAATGTTCAGGCCCGGCGCAATCTGCACCAGCGCGCCTTGCGGCTGCACCGGGTTGGCGGTGTCATCGCCAGGCAGCTGAATGCCGGTGCGGTCGCGGCCCGTGTCGTGATAACGCGGGTAGCAGATCATCGGTTCGTAGCGGTCGGGATGAACCAGACCGCTGCGGCCATTGATATTGATGGAGCCGGGTGTTGAGAAGAAATTGCCGGTGACAAAGCTGCAGTCGCTGCCACTGCAGTTGCAGTTGCGATTGATCGGCACACCGCCGACCACGCGGTTGCCCGAGCACTGATAGCCAAGGCCGGTGAGCACGCGCGACAGCTCGGTGATCGTCTTCTGATCGTATGTCGGCTGTGGATTGCTCGGGTTGGGCAGCGGACTGAAATCGGCATCGCGCTCGATCAAGCCGATGGTAAACAGCTGCATGACTTCGCGGGCGAAGTTTTCATCCGGAGCAATCAGACCGCCGCTGGGCAGCTGATAGGCGGCGATGATCGGCTCGACCTGACCATTGTTGGTGGCATCGGAGCTGGTGCAGCTGTGATAGTCGCGCTCGTCGATCAGGGTGCCATTGCCGCTGAAGGTGTCGTCATTCAACGGTGGGCGCTGATCGTAGCAGCGCGGCGTGACCTCGAACTTGCGGTTGCGCAGGTGGGTCAGGTAGCGGCCCATCATCGGGCTGCGCGCTACAGCGCCCAACAATACCCGGAAGTTGCCCAGGGCCTCGCGAACGAGCAGATCGTTCCACTCGGCCATCATGATCGGTTCACCAGAGAGTCCGGCATCCTGATCGGACACCACGATGATCTGGCTGAGCGCCCAGGCTACCCGTTGCCGCAGCTGATCCGGCGCAGTGACGGCCACGTCGAACCAGCGGTGCAGACGGTGATTCTGCGACAGGCTGGTGTTGGCGTTGTTTTCGTTGACAGTGATCTGTTCCAGGAAGGCCCGGCTCAGAGTCGGCGGCAGGTTCTTCTGCTGTGTCAACCAGCCCTCGATATTGCTCGAAGTCAGGCTGCTGATGGTGTTCAGGGTGGCCCCGAAGGTGGCCTGATTCAGAAACCGTGAGGCTTCGGCCTGATCCTTGGGGAAATTGAATGGGGTCTCGAAACTGTCGGTGAAAACGTCCTGTGCCTGTAGTGGCCCGACGGCCAGGATCAAGCCGCCCAGGAGGGCGAGACGGGAGATGAAATTGGGCATAGTTGTCTCGTTGTTGACGGGCCTTTCACCGGTTGCGGAATGGTGATTGCCCGGGCGTCGAGGGGCTGCGAAAGCGGTCGCAGTTTGTCAAAAACGCGTGACCACTGGGTGGCAGATTCCTGCCGTTTGTCGCTGAGTGGGTTGGTAACAGCGGAAACTATCGGGTCAATTCAGTTAAACGGCATGCTAAGTGGCGGCCCGTCGTGCACTCTGTCTGTGCTTGTTTGATCAACGTCAGCCGCATGACGCAGGCGCGCTGACGGCGGCTAGCCCGGATATTTCATGCAGGGGCGCGGATGATCACCGAGGACTTTGCGTCGAGTGCAAGGCGCGACGAGCCCAAGTGGTGGGGCCCCACTTGGGCGAGATCGGGACGCAGTCCCGCGTAGCTGCGTAGCAGCCGACCGAGCATAGCGAAGGCGCAGGCTACGAAGTAGCCGTTGCTGCGTAGCAGCCGACCGAGCGTAGCGAAGGCGCAGGCTACGAAGTAGCCGTTGCTGCGTAGCAGCCG
>NZ_JACYTR010000071.1 GCF_014841215.1 Pseudomarimonas arenosa | reverse complement strand
CGAAGTAGCCGTTGCTGCGTAGCAGCCGAACAACGCGGCAATCGGCGCAAAGGACCTCAGGGCGAATGCCCTGCGTAGCCGCGCAGCGGCCGAATGAGGGCCGTGCCAGCGCCGAAAGATCGCCAACACTCTGTTATCGCAACACCATCGGTCGAAACTCTCGCCCCGCTTGGAATTGCGGATCTTTCGGCGCGACCTCATGAAATATCCGGGCTAGTTAACGGAGTCAGTCAGCGAAGCGAGGTGCTATTGCTTCGGCTTGCCCTCAGCATCCAGCAGCTGCACCTTCGCCCAATTCAGTTCACGCAGCCCGGCCTCGATCTTGCTCAGGTCGCCAATCACTACCCAGGTCAAGCGGTCGGGATCGACCAGGGTACCGGCGGCCTGATTGAGATCGTCGGCCGAGAGCTTTCGCAGCGCCTCGGCGTAGCCGTAGTAGTAGGCTGGCTCGCGACCATAACTCACCATCTGGGTGGCGGCGCCAATCAGCGAATCGAGTGTCTCAAAGCGCGCCGGCAGGCGTGACAGTTGGCTACGCACCACGCTGTCGAACTCCTCGCCAGCCAGTGGCCGCTGACCATCGAGACCGGCGATTTCCGCTTTCACTTCGTTCAGAGCCTCGACCGTCTTGTCTGTCTGCACCGGCGCCACGACATAGAACTGGCGCGGGCCGCGGGCCTCACTGACACCGCCGAAGGTGCCGTAGGACCAATGCTTGTCCAGACGCAGATTGCGATTCAGACGCGAGGTCGCCATACCGCCGAAGTTGCGCATCACGCTCTCCAGCGCCAGCTCGTCCACTGCAACATCCTGTTTCACCAGGTGGGCGGCGATGATCACCGACTGCGGCGCATCGGTGCGATCGATCAGGTACAGGGTGCCGGCCTGGCCCTGTGTGGCCGGCGGCAACGGCACGGCGTCGACGCCCTTGCTCGGCCAGCGATTGAAATGCTTGGTCGCCAGCACCTTGAGTTCGTCCATGGAGATGTCACCTGCCGCCATCAGGGTGGCGTTGTTGGCGGCGAACCAGCGGCCGTGCCAGTGGGCCAGGGCCTGCCGCTCGAGGGCATTAACGCTGGATTCGAAACCCAGCCCGCCGCCCGGGCGACCGTAAGGATGGGCCTCGCCATACAGCAAGGGCGGCAGCACGCGGAAGGCGGCACCGGTGGGGCTGGCCTTCTGCTGCTCGATCGCGCTTAACTGCCGCTTGCGCTCGATTTCCACCATGTCGCTGGGGAAGCTCGGCTGCAGCGCGACTTCGCCGAGCAAGGCCATGGAGTCGTCCAGCGCGGACTTCAGCGCGGTCATGCCAACCAGCGAAAGGTCCAGCGTGTTGTCGGTCCACAGGGTGGCGCCAAGCTCGTCGCGTCGATTGGAGATGGCAAAGCCATCGCGCTTCGCGGTGCCCTTCTCCAGCAGATTCATCGCCAGTCGTGCCGTGCCTTCGGCACCGTCGGGATCGGAGGCGGCGCCAGCGTCCACCGCCAACGACAGCTTGATCAAGGGCGCCGAGCCGCGCTGCAGCAGCATCAGTTTGAGGCCGTTGGGCAAGCTATCGGTCTGCACCTGGGGAAAGGCTACCTCGGGCGGCGCGCCGAGCCCGGGCAGCTGGGTGCGATCGATCGACTCGTCGGCTGCCTTCAGCGCCGGGAACGGCTCAACCACCAGGGTGTAGTTCGGCTTACTTAACCACTCGTTAGCGATGCTGCGCACCTGATCCGCCGGCAGGCTGGCGAGATCCTGCAGGCGCTTCTGATACGCCTGACTGTCGCCGTACAGCGCCAAGCCTTCGGCCAGTGCATCGGCGCGACCGCCGAAGCTGCCCAGGCGCTCGATGCCACGGGCGAAGCTGGCCATCAGCCGACTGCGGGCGCGATCGAGGTCGGCGGCCTTGGCCGGTCTGAGGAGGGCTTCGGCCACTACCTTGTCGAGTTCCTTTTCCAGCGCCTCGGGATCGGCGCCCGGCCGCAGGCTGGCGGTGACGATAAAGGTGCTGGTCAGCTGCTTGCCCCAGACAAAGGCGCCGACATCGGTAGCGAGCTGGGTATCGAACACCAGCTTGCGATCCAGCGGTGCGGCCTCGCTGCCCGACAGCCAGTCAGCGAACAGTTCCATCGCATGGCTGCCGCGGGTTGCCGCCGGTGGCAGATGCCAGACCTTGTAGAAGCGCGTTTGCGGCACTCGATCCTGCATACGATCGCGCAGCGGCTGCTGCAAGGTCGGCACCGCCCATTGCAGTCGCTTGATCGGCGCGCCGGGCTTGATCGGCCCGAAATACTTAACCATCAGTTCACGTGCGCGGTCGAGGGTGATATCACCGGCCAGCACGATCACCGCGTTATCTGGCCCGTAATACTGCTGGTACCACTCGCGCACATCCTCGAGACTGGCCGCGTCGAGATCTTCCATCCGACCAATGGTGCTCCAGCTGTACGGATGGCCGGCTGGGTAGATGGCCTCGACGACGCGGCTCCAGACCGTGCCATAGGGCTGGTTCTCGCCCTGTCGCTTCTCGTTCTTCACTACACCACGTTCGCGCTCCAGCATCTCCTTGGAGATGTGCCCGGACAGCCAACCCATGCGATCGGCCTCCAGATACAGGGTGCGCTCCAGCGCCGACACCGGCACATCCTCGAAGAAGTTGGTGCGATCGGTGTTGGTGGTGCCGTTGCGATTATTGGCGCCGAGATCATCCATGGCTTCGCGGAAACCGTGCGGATAGTGCTCGCTGCCATTGAAGAAGAAGTGTTCGAACAGATGGGCAAAGCCAGTGCGGCCGGGCTTCTCATCACGCGAGCCGACCTTGTACCAGACGTTCACCGACACGATCGGCACCGCGTGATCTTCATGCACGATCACCTGCAGACCGTTGTCCAAGGTGAAGCTCTGGTGCGGGATTATCAGCTGCTCCGGCGAGACCGGGGTAGCGCCATGGGCCGGCGACAGCGCGACAGCGCCGGCGAAGAAGGCCGACAGCAACAGTCGGTGAGCAAGGGGCAAGCGCATCGGGTTCTCCGGCATCACAGGCAGGGTCGGAGACTAGCATCGATGTCACCCGCGGGGAGTGGGTCGAAAGTCGTAGGCCGAGGGCGGACGCGGGCGCTTCGAGATCACTGCGGTGACTGCCGCGGCTTCGACAACACGCGGCACGGCTGGTTTCGTCCGGGCGCGGTGGGGGGCTCGGCACATCGCTCAGCCGCGAGGCCCCGGTGGGATCAGGTTGGTCTGGCGCTCAACGGACCTGGTGCCGGCGGGTGCGGCCGGCCCTCTAGCGCGGCTGGCGAAACCGTGCACGGACCTTGATTGGATGCGGGTGAGCTGCTCTTCCCTACCCAGGAACCTCGCTATGCGAGGCCCCTGGGCAGGCAAAGATCGGCTCCCTAACCCCACCCCAACCCTCCCCAAACATTGGGGAGGGAGTTCCGGGCGCCAGCCGGCGCGCGTTGTCAGTGCGCATCGGTCTACCCAGGAACCTCGCTTTGCGAGGCCCCGCAAGGGGAGAGGGGAGCAGGGCGCCCCCTGGTCGAATCGGCAGGTTATGAATGGGGGGCGCGGATGCTGTGCCTGGGCTGGCGGTGTCTTTCGGCGCGACCTCATGAAATGCGGCTTATCGACCTGCCAGCTAGCTGCGCTTGGCGCGGGCGAAGGCGTCGGCCAGGGCGTTGCCGACCGGCGGTGCCGAGCGCTGTGCGCCGTGATCGCGGCGCGGTGCGCGATCCTGCGGCCGGGCCGAAGCGCGATCGTTGCCACCGCGGCGCCCGTCTGCGTTGCCCATCCCTGGGGTCGGCAGCGGGTCGTCCAGACGCCGCGTCAGCGCAATGCGCTGCCGCTTCAGATCAACATCGATCACTCGTACCTTGACGATATCGCCGACCTTCACCACTTCGCGCGGATCCTTGACGAAGCGATCGGCCAGGGCCGAGATATGGATCAGGCCATCCTGGTGCACACCGAGGTCGACAAAGGCACCGAAGGCGGCGACATTGCTGATCACGCCCTCCAGCAGCATACCCGGCTTGAGGTCGGCAATGCTTTCGATGCCGTCGGCGAAACGGGCGGTCTTGAACTCCGGACGCGGGTCGCGACCGGGCTTTTCCAGCTCCTTCAGAATGTCGCGCACCGTGGGCAGACCGAATTTTTCGTCGGTAAAGGCTTCCGGCTTCAGCTGACGCAGCGTCGCGCCATCGCCGATCAACTGCTGGATTGGGCGTCCGCAGTTCTTAACGATCTTTTCCACCACAGGATAGGCCTCTGGATGCACCGATGAAGCATCCAGGGGCTCGTCTCCGTCGGCAATACGCAAGAAGCCGGCGCATTGCTCGAAGGTCTTGTCGCCCAGACGCGGCACCTTGAGCAGCTCCTTGCGCGACTTGAAGGCGCCGTGCTGATCGCGGTAGGCGACGATATTCTCGGCCACCGTACTGCTGAGGCCCGACACCCGTGCCAGCAGCGCACTGGACGCAGTATTGACGTGCACACCGACCGCGTTGACGCAATCCTCGACCTTGGCATCCAGAGCACGGGCCAGAGCGAAGGGATTGACGTCGTGCTGGTACTGGCCGACACCGATCGATTTCGGCTCGATTTTGACCAGCTCGGCCAGTGGATCCTGCAATCGACGGGCGATCGAGACCGCGCCGCGCAAACTGACATCGAGGCCGGGAAATTCACGGGCAGCCAGCTCCGAGGCCGAGTACACCGACGCACCGGCCTCGCTGACGATCAATTTGGTCAGCTTGAGTTGCGGGTACTTCTGGATCAGTTCGCCGGCCAGCTTGTCAGTTTCGCGCGAGGCGGTACCATTGCCAATGGCGATCAGCGAAACGCCATGTTGTGCACAGAGCCGGCCGAGGGTGGCGATCGACTGATCCCACTGCCGACGCGGTTCGTGCGGGTAGATGGTATCGGTGGCGACCAGTTTGCCGGTGGCATCCACCACCGCCACTTTCACGCCGGTGCGCAGGCCCGGGTCGAGGCCGAGCACCGCCTTCGGGCCGGCCGGCGCCGCCAGCAACAGATCCTTCAGGTTGTCACCGAACACGGCGATGGCTTCGGCTTCGGCCTTTTCGCGCGCGGTGTTGAGTAGATCCAGGCTGAGGTGGATCAGCAGCTTGGCTTTCCAGGTCAGGCGGCAGGTATCGAGCAGCCAGCGATCGGCAGGGCGGCCGCGATCACCGATACCGGCGTGCTGGGCGACGATCGCCTCGCACTGTGCATGACCCGCCTCGGCGTCGGCGGCGGGCAGCAGATCGAGTGAGATGATCTCTTCGCGACGCGCTCGCAGCAGGGCCAGCAGTCGATGCGAGGCGATGTTGTGCAGCGGCTCGGCGTGATCGAAGTAGTCGCTGTACTTGGCGCCTTCGTTTTCCTTGCCGGCAATGACACTGGCCTTGAGCTGACCCTGCCGGGTCAGGCGCTCACGCAGTTCGCCGACCAGGGTGGCTTGCTCGCCGATTCGCTCCATCAGGATGGCGCGAGCACCGTCGAGTGCGGCTTTGACATCGGCCACGCCCTTGCCGGCGTCGACGAACGAAGCGGCGAAGACCTCCGGCGCCTGCGTCGGGTCGGCAAGCAGGCCATCGGCCAATGGCTCCAGCCCGGCCTCGCGGGCGATCTGGGCGCGGGTGCGACGCTTCGGTTTGTAGGGCAGGTAGAGATCTTCCAGCCGCGCCTTGCTGTCGGCGGATTCGATGTCGCGGCGCAGCTCGTCACTCAGCTTGCCCTGCTCCTCAATCGAGCCGAGGATGGCGGCGCGGCGTTCTTCCAGCTCGCGCAGATAGACCAGGCGCACCTCCAGGTTGCGCAACTGGGTGTCGTCCAGCCCACCGGTTACTTCTTTGCGATAGCGTGCGATGAACGGCACGGTGGCCCCCTCGTCCAGCAGGCCGACGGCGGCGTTGACCTGCGCCGGTCGGGCGTTGATTTCCTGGGCGATGGCTTCGGCTATGCGCAGCGCGGTGGCGGGGTTCAGCTGGGACATCAGGCAACACTCAAACAGTCATACGGCCGCCGATTGTGCGCACTTCGGGCCCTCGGCAACAGCTTGACAGACCCGCTCGGGACAGCTCCCGAGCAATCCACCGGCGATTGCGGGATAATCCGCGGCCGACCTGAGTCTGATTGATGTCGCCGTTCGATTCCCGCCAGGTGCGTCGGGCTTTCTCCCGCGCCGCTCCCGACTACGCCGCCAGCGCCGTGTTGCAGGCCGAGGTACGAGCGCGGCTGCTCGAACAACTGGCCTATCTGCCATCGCCGCCGCAGCGCATTGTCGATCTCGGCTGCGGTCCGGGCGCTGCCAGCAAGACCCTGCGCCAGCGCTGGCCGAAGGCCGAGGTGCTTGCCTTGGACCTGGCCCTGCCGATGCTGCGCGAAGCCAAGCGGCAGTTCAGCTGGCGCCGACGCTTCGAGCGCCTGTGCGCCGATGCCCGTGCGCTGCCGCTGGCCGATCAGTCGGTCGATCTGATCTTCTCCAATCTCTGTGTTCAGTGGGTCGACGATCTGCCTGCACTGTTCGCTGAATGGCGGCGGGTGCTGCGGCCGAAGGGTCTGTTGTTGCTGTCGACCTTCACCCAGGGCACCTTGCAGGAGCTGCGCGAGGCCTTTGCCAGCGCCGATGGCGAACAGCCCCACGTCAGTCCGTTCGCCACCATTCAAAAAGTCGGCGACGCCCTGCTCGGCGCCGGCTTTCGCGACCCGGTGCTGGACAGCGACCGGTTTACCCTGACCTATACCAACGCCACCGACCTGATGCGCGAGCTGAAGGCGATCGGTGCCGGCAATGCCGATAGCCAACGCCGCCGCAGCCTCACCGGCAAGGCGCGCATGCAGCGGGTGCGTCAGGCCTACGAGCATTTCCGTCAGGACGGCCGCTTGCCGGCCAGTTATGAGGTCGCCTATGCCCAGGCCTGGGGGCCAGAGCCGGGCCAACCACGGCGACAGGGAGGGGCGGAGATCGCTGCCTTCCCGGTTGATCAGCTGCGCATCCGCCGCCGTCGCTGAAGGCCGAGGCGCCCGATCAGCCCCGTCCCGACTGCCGTCCATCGTGCCGACTCGCACTCAGCCGCGGCTCGACGTAGTCTTTGAAGTTTCGTCTCTGCTTGCAGCCGCCGTATGAAGCCCAGGACCAGCCGGTCTGCCCCCGTTTCCGCCCCGCCGAAGCCATTCAGCCACGGCCGCTCGCTGCCGCTGTTGTTGGTCCTGCTCGGCCTGCTGGCGGGGCTGCTGGCGATGTGGTGGCAGCTGCGCGATGCCGAGCGGCGGATCGCCGAGCTGGAGACCCTGAGCGAGTTCCATGAACGGGCCTTCGAGCACATTGATCTCGATCTGGCCGGCCGCCGCCTGAGCAAGGACATGCTGGCCAGCTATGAGGATGTGCTGGCCAAGCAGGATCTCGATACCGAGCTGCAGGCCCGGCACATGGAGGCCTTTGAAACCGCGCTGCGGCAAGTGCAACCCGCTGCCCGGGCGCGGCAGCTGATCGTTAGCACCCTGTTCAAGCCAGCGCTGAAGGGGATCGAAAAGGACTTCAGCGAGCAGCCAGCCATCGAAGCCAGCCTGCGCCAGACCCTGGCCGACCGCTATTACTTTCTCGATCTATACGACGAGTCGCTGGCGCAACAGCAGCAGGCGCTGTCGATTCGTCAGCGCGTGCTCGGCGAAGATCACCCCGATACGCTGAATTCGCTGGCCAATCTGGCCTCCCTGCTGGCGGCACAGGGCAAACTGGAAGAAGCCGAAGCCCTGCACCGCAAGGCGCTGGAGCAAAGTCGCCAATTGCTAGGCGAGGAATCTCCCGACACCCTCACCTCGATCAACAACCTGGCCGTACTGCTGCAGGATCTGGGCAAGCTCGATGAGGCCGAGGCGTTGTACCGCGAGGGGCTGGAGAAGAGTCAGCGGGTGCTGGGGCGGGACGACCCGGACACTCTGATCTCGCTGAACAACCTGGCCGTGCTGCTGCATGACCGCGGCGAGTTCGAAGAGGCCGAGGCAATCTACCGCGATCTGCTGGCGAAGAATCGCCGCGTGCTGGGAGAAGAGCATCCCGATACCTTGATCGTGCAGAACACCCTGGCCGGCATGCTGCAGGATCGCGGTGACTACGCTGCCGCCGAGCCACTGTTCCGCAGTGCGGTCGAGCGCAGTCAGCGGGTGCTCGGTGACGACCACCCCGACACCTTGATCGCCACCCACAACCTAGCGGCTCTGCTGGCCGAAGAGGGCAAGCTCGATGAAGCCGAGGACCTGTATCGCGAAGTGGTAAAGCGTAGCGACCGGGTGCTCGGCGACGGACACCGGGAAACCCTGGTGTCAATGAACAACCTCGCCGTGCTGCTGCACGACCACGGCAAGCTGGCCGAGGCGGAGACGCTGTACCGACGCCTGCTGGCACAGAATCGCCGCACCCTCGGTGATGAGCATCCCGGCACGGTGGTGGCCATGGCCAACCTCGGCTTCCTGCTGCTCGACCGCGGCAAGCTGGAAGAAGCCGACCAGTGGATTCGCGCCGGCTGGCGCGGCCGCATTCGCCTGTTTGGCGAACAGAGCGAGCACACGATGATTTCCGAGCTGGCCCTGGCCCGCCTGCTCAATGATCAGGGCAAGCCACAACAGGCGCTGGATCTGCTGCTGCCGATCGAGGCGCGGCTGCGGGCGGCGTTCACCGGCGCCATGGCCTATCGGCTGGGCCAGGGCCTGACCCAGATCGGCCGCGCCCATATGGCCCTGGGTCAGATCGAACTGGCCGAGCAGCGTCTGCTGGAAGGTCAGAGCGTGCTGGAAGACGCGCCTGGCTCCGACCCGCGGGATCGCCGACGCAGTCTGGAAGCACTGCTGGACTTCTATCAGCAGCACGCCGAGCGCGCAGCCAGGACACCGGACCGAAGCGAGCTGGAACGCTGGCGCTCGGCGCTGGAACAAGTTCCTTAGTGGCTGATCGCGAGCATGGCCTGTTGTAGGGCTTGCATAGCAGATTGATCACACCGTCGGCTGCTATGGTTGCGCTCATTTCGCCGGAACCTTGCCGATGCGCTCATTGATGCTCTGCCTGACCACCGCCGTTCTCGCCGCCTGCTCGGCGACGGCTCCCCCCGCTGCGGCGCCCACGGCCGAGGCACATCGGGTCAAGGCGCATGTCGACTTCCTGGCCCACGATCTGCTGCAGGGCCGCGAGGCCACCAGCAAAGGCTACGCCGTGGCCGCGCACTATGTGGCGAGTCAGATGGCGGCGATCGGGCTGAGCCCGGCTGGGGACAGCGGCGACTGGTTGCAGGAAGTACCGCTGTTGCGTGCTGAGCGGTTGCGCGAAGGGGCCAGCATGCGCCTGTTGCGTGGCGATGAAACCCTGAGTTTTGAGTTCGAGAGCGATTACCTGCCAGGAGTGAACTACCATCGGGAATCGTGGCAGGTGCGCGCACCGCTGGTATTCGTCGGCCAGGCGGTGGTAGCAGCGGAATTCGATCACGACGATCTCGCCGGGGTCGATGTGCGAGGCAAGATCGCCGTGTTGTTCAGCGGCGCGCCGGCGCGCTTCCCCAACGATCAGCGCGCCTACTATTCCTCCAGTCGGGTCAAGCAGGACCTATTGGTGGAACGCGGTGCTGTGGGGATCGTATGGCTGGGCGATCCGGAGCGCGAGGGCAAATATCCCTGGGCGCGCGGAGCGAAGAACTGGGGCCGACCGAGCATGCGCCTGCGCGATCAGAACGGCCCGCTGGATACCCACCCCGAGCTGCTGGGCACGGCAAGCATCAATGTCGAGGCCGCGCGCCGACTGTTTGCCGGCGCACCGGTGGAGGCTGAACAGCTGTTTCAGGATCTCGAGAGCGGCAGACTGAAGGCCTTTGATCTGGGCACCGAACTCGAACTGCGCGGCAGCAACCGATTGAGCGCGGAGCGCTGCTGGAACGTGGTCGGCCAGCTGCCCGGCAACGACCCGCTGAAGGCTACCGAGCATGTGGTGTACAGCGCTCATCTCGACCACCTTGGCCTCGGCGCCCCAGTCAATGGCGATGCGATCTACAACGGTGCGCTGGACAACGCCCTGGGCGTAGCCCTGCTGCTGGAGACCGCTCGACTGGCGAAGGCCGCGCCGGCGGTCGCCCGCTCGCAGCTGTTCGTCGCCGTCACCGCGGAAGAAAAGGGCCTGCTCGGCTCCGACTATTTCGCAGGTCATCCATCAGTGCCCGGCGAGCTGATCGCCAATATCAATATGGACATGCCGGTGGTGCTGGGGCCAGTACGCGATGCCCTGCCGATCGGCATCGAGCACAGCGATCTGGAGTCGGTCGTGCGCGATCAGGCCAGTGCGCTGGGGCTGCAGCTGTCGGCCGACCCGTTTCCCGAAGAGGTGGTGTTTATCCGCAGCGATCAGTTCAGCTTCATTCGCCGCGGCATCCCGGCCGTCTATATCGACGGCGGCGTGATCTCGGCCGGCCCAGGCTTTGACGCCAAGCAAAGCCTGACGGACTTCCTGCGCACCCACTACCACCAGCCCAGCGATCAGGCCGACCTGCCGATTCATTACCCGAGCGCGGCGCGCATCGCCGACTTGAATGCGGCGGTCGGCGCGAAGGTGGCCGACCAAGCTGCACGCCCGCGCTGGAATGCCGGCGATTTCTTTGCCAGCAAGTTCGCGCCCAAGCAGGATGCCGCAGTCGGTGAGCACTGATGTCTGATCAGCCGACCGCACCGCTCAGCTTTGAGGAATTCCTGCGAGTGGAACTCCGAGTGGGAAGGGTGATCAGCGCCGAGCCCTTCGCCAAGGCGCGCAAGCCCGCCTACGTCTTGCAGGTCGATTTCGGTCCCGAGATCGGCCTGAGAAAATCCAGTGCACAGATCACCGACCTGTATACGCCGGAGGCTCTGATCGGCCGCCTGGTGGTGGGGGTGGTGAACTTTCCGCCCAAGCAAATCGGTCCCCTGATGTCCGAGTGTCTGATCACCGGGTTCCACAACGAGCACGGCCAGGTCGCCTTGTGCGTTCCTGACCAAGCGGTGCCGCTGGGCACGCGCCTGCTATAGCAGGCTGCTGAGACTTGCTTCAGCAGCCTGATAGGGTCGCCAGGAAGCCACCATGACTGTACATATCGTTCGATTGGGAAGCGCCAGAGGCAAGCACGAGGGCACCCGCATCGGCACCGTGCGCCGACCGCCACGTGGTGTTCCGAAGAGCGAATTCGCCCGACAGAACTGGTATGACGTCTGGTTCCCGCTACTGGCACCCAGCGCCGAAACGATGAAGCTCGGCCAGTCGGCAAACAGCGAGGCCGATTGGAAAGCGTTCTGCAAGCAATACCGACGGGAAATGGCCGAACCCGCCGCTGCGCAGGCGATCGCCCTGCTGGCCTGCCTGTCGCAGAGCAGCGATTTTGCCGTCGGCTGCTACTGCGAGCATGAGCAGCGCTGCCATCGTTCGGTGCTGCGCGAGCTGCTGCGCGCCGCCGGAGCCACGCTGGAGTGAGCGCCGAGGCGGCCGCGCAGCGCATTCTGCTGCTGGGCAACTCGGGTGCCGGCAAGTCGACCTTGGCGCTGCGTGTGGTGGCGAAGTACGGACTCGGTCACCTTGATCTCGACCGCTTGGTCTGGGAGCCAGGAAAGATCGCTGTGCCGCGGCCCGAGGATGCTATCGCCACCGATCTGCAACGCTTTATCGAGCAGCATTGCGGCTGGGTGATTGAAGGCTGTTATGCCGAATGGATTGGCGCCGCGCTGCCGCACTGCAGCGCGCTGTGGTTCCTCAATCCCGGCCTGGAAAGCTGCCTGTCGCACAACCTGCAGCGCCCCTGGGAACCGCACAAGTACCCCAGCCTCGAAGCCCAGAACCGCATGCTGAGCACATTGCAGGACTGGGTGCGCGGCTACTACACGCGTGCCGACGCCTGGTCGCTGGCGGCACACCGCCGCCTGTACGACGCGTATGACGGACCCAAGCATGAGTTCCTGCGGGTCGTGGACTATCCGGGCTAGCTAGGAGGGCGTGCTCTTCTACACCTGCTCGAAGGCGATCAAAGCGCGCTGGCCGAACAGCCGCTGAGTCGACCAGATAGGATGATCTGATCAAGCATGATCGGTTCTGGCGTAACTCAGTGCAGGCACGCCAGGTTTTGACAGCACGATGAACTCAGTCAGAAAGAAAGGAGCGCCGCCGATGGCGGCCGAGCACAGCTTCACGTTTGAGCGCACGGCCCGGCGACGACGCTTTCAAGCCTGCGTCACCTTGGCCGCTGGGCGCGATTGCTTGCGGATCGAGAATCAGATTGAGGGTTGGCTTCGGCGCTTTGAATATGGGCTCACCTGGTGGCCGGCATCGCAGGACCTACGGCGCCAAGCGACTGATCTGGCCGACGCCCTGAACATGCCGCGGCACTACGCGAATGCGCTGAGCCGGCAGGGCACGGATCGGATCGAACGCTGGTCCTGGAGGTTGTTTGGCTACGAGGTCGACTATCTGCTGGACCCAGCCCTGCTGGCCGGGCGTTTTGAACTGTGGCATCGCTTTTCGCTGCGCGGCGCGCTGGCGCAGGTGGAGGAGCGCAGCACCGATGCCGGCCAGTGGTTTGTCGGCCGACGCGGCAATCTTGCGGTGCTTTGCGGCCGCCTGGGTGCGTTCACCAGCACCAGCATCGGCAATATGAAGGGGATCAGCCGCACTGATTGGGTGATGCCGATTGCCCCGCTGGTGCAGGCGCTGGAACGCTGGTGAGCGCACTGTGGCACAGACGGGTCGGTTGCCGGCAGCCAGGATCTTCGGCTTGCTGGTGCTGATTGGCGTGTAGGCTATGCTGGTGCTGCACTGATGCGAATGCAGAGAACCGCTACTCGGACAGCACACCATCGTAGAACAGCGCGTCCCAGTCACCCGAGGCCAGGCGCTGATCGATACTCGCAGCGATCTCGGCCAGCGTCTGCGGGCTGACCGGCGCACCGAAGGGCGCCGACAAGGCCACATAGCGCCCCTGGCTGTCACCGATGCTAAGAGATGTCCGCCGGTCTCCGACTCGCCAGTCGCGGCTGAAGTAATCCTGGCCGTCCAACGCAGCCTGTTGTTTAGTGACGTCGAACGGCTGTGGTTGGGCCTTGAATTCGCGCTCGAGATGATCGATCAAACGCAGATAGAACTCGGGTCGCACTGGCGCCCAGCTGTAGCTCGGCCGCTCCGGGTCACCGAGGCTTAGTTCAGCGCGATAGGGAAGCGGTAGAAAGCCAGTGCGCACGGACAGTCGAAATCGATCTGAGTCAGCTGGCCGCCAGGTAAAGTGGTGGTCGAACCACGCTGCATCTACTTGCAGCGGATTGGCAAAGCGCATCTGCAGACGGTCTATCGCGTGATGGCGAACCGTTGTGTTGAGAAGATCGATCTCCTCCAGGTAGAAGCGCTGACGAGGGTCGACCGCCAGCCGAACCATACTCAGTCGGTCAGGCGCGGCGCCCAACGGTAGGATCGGGTAGCGATAGATCTCGTCGTGCTCAATGCGGTTGAGTTCGAAGTTCCGCAGGCTGCGCGCATCGAACACACTGTAGGCCCCGAGCGCGAACAACTGGGCCCGCGAGAAGTGCAGGCGCGCGGTGTAACCCATCTGCTCGCGCGACAGGTTCTCGACTGGCCGGTCAAGCGCAGCGATGGTCAGATCACCACCGCTGATGCGGGTGAGCAAGCGCGTCTCGAGCAGGCCGTTCGATTCACTCACGAGATAGTAATAGCTGGTGTTGTTCGGATCGCCAACATTCACCACCAGCGCAGGTGTCGGTGTGGAGAAACTCAACACACGGTTCAGCAGACTGCCAAGCTCGCGCGTGACGCCACTCTCATCGGCTGAAAATCGCAGCTTCTTGCCGCCGTGGTAGAGCTCATAGCTGACCGCTTCCCGGCGCTGCAAACGGCCCTCGTTCCAACCGCTGATGTAGCCGGTCTTTCTGGCGAGGAGCTTGAAGGGCCCTAGCTGCTCACTCTCACCGGCCTGGGCGGCGAGCGGCAGCAGGGCGATCAGAAATCTGCATATCGCTTTCATGACGTCCTCGCAGTTGATCGACCGAGTGTAGCGGCGCGCCGGCATCGGCGGCCGCCGTCGGTCGTAGGACGGCCGGTGATCAAAAAATCTGCGCACTGACGTAACCGGCAGTAATCGACATCAAGGGGAAACCTGTGAACCACGAAAGCTCAAGTCCGCCACGCTGGCTGGCGCGCTGCTTTGGCCTGCTCTGTTTGCCCGTCGCGTTCGGCGCAGCTGCCTCCTGGCAGGGAAACCACAGCGTTCCGCGCGGCTGCAATGAAGAAGTCCGCCAAGTGGTGTCGATGGGCAGTTCCAAAGCGGCGCTGGTTGGGGATTTCACCGTTTGCGGCGGTTTACCGGTTCAGCGCATCGTGGGCTATGACTTCAGTCGTGCGGCGTTCTACAAGCTCGGCGTGGGCAGCGATGCGTCAGTCAGCGCGGTCGCTGAGCTTGAACCGACCGCCGCGGCCTACGATCCGAGCAGCCGCCGGCTGTATGTCGCGGCTCGCCGATCCAATCAGCTCACCCTGGGCTATGTCGACGGTGCCAATGCGCTTACCGTCGTTGCCGATCAGGCCGGGCCGACCATGCTCGGCGATCCCCGCGATATCGTGTTGGGCGACAACGGTCGCCTGTATGTCGGCAGCGTGCAAACGGTGATCGAAGTGAATCCGGCCGCCAGTTGGGCCCAGCGCCGACTGGGCGCGGAGAGTCTGGTCTCCAGCGGTCGCAGTATCTACGCCCTGGAATACGACCGGCAGCGCGCCCGTGTGGTGATTGGCGGGGAGTTCAGCGCCATCCAGGGCGTGGCGGCGGCCAATCTGGCGGAGTGGAACGGCAGCGCCTGGCAGCCGATTGAAGCGCCGCTGGACGGCAACGGCCTGGATGGTCCGGTGTATGCCCTCGAATCGGTGTTCGGCGGCAACGGCGGCCTGACCGATGGCCTGTACATTGGCGGTGAGTTCACCGGCTCGGTCAATGCACTGATCGAGCTGCACAACATCACCCGGTTCAACGGCTTTGGCTATAACGGCATCGGCACCGGCCTGAGCAATCGCGGTCTGCGCGGCGGCGCGGTGCGAGGTCTGGCGCTAAGCAGCGCGCGCACTCAGTTGTACGCGGTTGGTGAGTTCGCCACCGCCGGCACCACGCGCACCGTCAATGGCGTTGCCGCCTGGGACGGCGGCGCCTGGTCGCACTTCGACTCGCTGGATCTGGCAGGCCTAGGGCTCGACCCCGAGCCGCGCAGCGTCACCGAGGTGGGTGGCCGCCTGCTGGTTGGCGGCCGGGTGTACAGCAGCGGCCCGTTGCGGGTCAATCATGTTGCTTACTACAGCAGCGGCGCCTGGCGTCCGTTGGGCGATTCAATCGGCCAAGGCCTTGTTGGCGGCACCAATCTGATCGTGCATCGCGGCAATCCGTCGCGGGTCAACTTTGGCGACGCACTGATGTTGATCGAAATGGAGGCCTTTGGGCTGCAAGCATCAAAAGGAGCACTGCGCTGGGACCGCTTTACCCGCAGTTTCACTCCGATCGCAGCCACCACGCCCGATGTGCCGAGTTTTGCCGATGGTTGCGGTGACCCCGGCGGCCCGATGTTCCATGTATTCAGTGGCAATCGCGACCCATTCGTGGCTGCCGGCGTCAGCGGCGCCCACGGCATTCTCGATCTTGAACATATGGATTGGCTGCAAGGCTCGAATCTGCTGGCCGATCAGTGCGTGATGTCGGGCGTGCTGGGTAAGCTATACATGGCGCAATACGACGACGATGCCAACAGCACCGACCTGATCGAGTACGACCCGCTAAGTCGCGCTCGTCGCTCGATCGGCCTGATCAGCGGCTCGATTCGCAGCATGGTGGTCGACGAAACCAACCTCGATCTGTACATCGCCGGCGACCTGTCGAACGCTGGCGGAGTCGGCGCCGGCAATGTCGCACGCTACGACATGCTGGCTGGCAGCTGGCACAGTCTGGGCGGACCGGCCGAAGGCTTTGGCATGAACGGCCGGGTCGATGTGATCGCGGTCGCCGATTCCGGGCCCTATGTCTACTTCGGCGGCGAGTTCTCGATGGCCGGCGGTCGCGCTCAGCCAGCGCTGGCGCGCTGGAACCGCGACGCTGAAACCTGGGATGCCATGCCCAGCCTGTGCGAACTGATGGTGCGCAATTGCCCCGGCATATTCGTCCAGCTATTCGCGCTGCAGCCGCTGAGTACCGACGAGTTGGTGGTGGGCGGCAACTTTGAGGTCGAAGGTGGCGGCCATGGATTGCTGTGGTTCGACGGCGACGCCTGGCGCGAAGGGTTTGCCGGCGGCGTGTTCAATAGCCGAGGCGACGGCGGCGGAGTGACGCAAATGCTGCTCGACGAACACGAACTGACTGTGTTGGGGAGTTTCTCGCGGGTGGGGCAGGCTGCTGATGCCCGCGCCGCCAGCTCGATCGCCCGCTTCGACCTCAACAACCTCGGCGCCGAGCCGCCCGCGCCGCGTCCGGAACTGGTGTTCCGCAGCGGGATGGAACCATAGGCTTATGCGTAGGGTAGGTCTTGACCCGCCGCCCCCGCGCGGCCGACAAAGAAGTCCGGTCAGCTTTCGCTCACAACACACCTGTTCATCGAGTAAGTAAATCGGCGGGTCAAGACCCGCCCTACGTTGTTTCTGTCATTCACACGGAGAACGTCATGCCGTTTCGTTTGTGTCTCACTTTTTCTGCTCTGATTCTGATTTGTACAGTGGCGCCGGCCACTGCGCAGACACGCTGCGGCTGGATGTCTGCTCAGACGCTGGATTCGCTCCTGCCTGCCGCTGCGCCGTGGCGCGTGATGGTGGGCGGCTCGATGGGTTCATGCAAGTTCACCGGCAGCGGTGGACCCGGTGGTGTCGCCATCCTCGGCGCGAACCAGATGCTCAAGTCAGACGCCGCTGAAGCCGCAGAGTTGGCGAGGAGCCTGCGCAACAACCTGGGTGCCGACTACCGCATCGAAGCCGACTCAGCGCTTGGCGAGCATGGGTTTCTCTACTTTCCGAAGTCGGCCGGTGGCGCTGAGAGCCGGGTTAGCGTGAGCTATGTCGGCCACTACAAGCACGTCGCGATCACCGGCCAGCTGGTCATGCCGGTTGGCGCAGGGTTCGATGCCTATCGCAGTGGTGCAAAGGAGTTCATGCGCGCCGCGTTGGCCGTCGCAGACGACGCCAAGGCGACCGCAGAAGCTGCGCACTGCCGCTGGTTCGACGAGCCGATACTTCGTCGCCTGTTGCCAGGCGAGGGGTTTTCACAGCAGGCCTTTGGCGCCAACAGCTGCATGGCGCAGAACGGAAGTGCGATGGCGCTGATCCTATCGATTCAGGACGGCGTCGGCGAAGACGTCGCGGCGCGCATGCGCGATGCCAGCTGCACCTGGGAGGCGGTCGAAGCGGGCGCAATGTTGGGACACTCATGCAGTAGCGGCAGGCCGCGCGCTATCCTTCAGATCAGGCACCAAGGCAAGTTGCTGCAGTACGCTCTTGCACCGAGTCGTGAACCCACTCCCGAGGAGCGGGCGCTTCTGGTTGAGCTAGGTGTTAAAGTCAGCGAGCGCTGAGGGCTAACTTGCCAGAGGTGAGGGCGGGTCTCGACCCGCCGCTCTGTTGTCGACGTTCTCCGCAGTTACTTCTTGCACGCAGCGGAACAGGATGTTTTTCGGGGCTTTGGCCCGCATTGAGCGATGTCGCGTGTTCCCGTGGCGGGTCAAGACCCGCCCTACGTCTGCCATCAGGGCGGCGGTGGGGTAACCAAGCGCTCGCGCAGCAGCAGGGCTGACTGGGTGCGCGGATGCTCGGCACCGTAGTGGGTCAGGCGCAGTTGAATGACCTGTTCGAGCTCGCGCCGGGCCTGCGCCGTTCGGCCCAACTCTGCCAGCCAGGCGATCCGATCTTCGCGCGCTGACAGGGTATCCAGGTGATGCTCGCCCAGGTGTTGCTGCCACAGCGCCAGCACTGCGTCGAGCTCAGTCAAGGCGGCGTCGAACTGAGCGCTCTCGGCCAGACAGCGGGCGTGCACCTTCGCCGGATAGCCCCACATCTGCGGCGCTGCATTGGCATTGCTGCGCAGCGCCTGGCTGGCTTGGAGGCTTAGCTCGCAAGCCCGCTCAATCTCACCGATCTTGATCAGTGCATCGGCCCAGTTTGAAGCGGCCAGTGAGGTTCGCGGGTGCTGTTCGCCCAGCACCTCAGCGCGCCCTTGATAAACGGCCTGCATCAGGGGCGCCGCTTGTTCGTAGCGCTCCTGGCGGAAGTAGGTCAGGGCCAGATTGTTGATCGCCAATAATGTGTCCGGTGCGAGTTCGCCAAAGTGCTGTTTGGCCAACTCAGCGTTGGCGGCCAGCAAAGCCTCGGCCTGATCAAGCTTGCCAAGCTTCTCCCAAGTCCGTGCCAGGTTGTTGCGCGGATCGAAACTTTGTCCGCTGTCGACGCCGAACCTAGACTCCACCTCACTCAACACACGGGCCTGCAGGTTGGCGGCGGCCTGCAGCTGGTTGTCCAGCGACAACGCCAGTGCCCACACAGTCTGCGTGGTTAGTGCTTCTTCTTCATCCAGCAAGCCCGCCTCCTGTAGCAGCTCAAATGCCTGTCGGGCATGTTTCTGCGCGGACTGCAGGTCACGATCGGCATGGATGTCGCTGGTCGCGAGGATTCGAAGAGCAGTCGCTCGACGCAGGATCTGCTCAGGATGGCGCTTGGCCAGCTGATCGACCAGGGCCCGGCTACGCTGGCGCGCGCTCTGGTAGCGCCCTGCCTCCAGATCACTCAACGCCCGCAGTTGCGCGATGTCCTGCCACGGCAGTCCGTCGGAGTCGTGCGTCGAATAGTAGGCGTCGGCTTGCAGCAGCAGGGCATCGGCTTGCTCGATTTCACCCAGGCGCAGCAGGGTCTGTCCCAGGATTGTCTGCAGCTCGGCACGAACCACAGGGTCCATCGAACTGTCGGCCAGCAGTTCGGGTGACATCTCTTTCACCGTATCGGCCAGGGTGACCGAATTACCGCGGCGCAGCGGGTCTGGCCTAGTCAACAGATTGGTGAGCACCGAACTCAAGGAGCTCAAACGTGAGGCCTGCTGCGCCAGGCTTCGCGACTGCTGAACATAAACGCCGGCAGAGCTCAGCGCGATGCTAAAGGCGAGAGTCGCAGTGGCGCTGAGCGCCCGATGGCGGTCCACCCAGCGCCAAACCCGCCGGCCCAGGCTGTGGTGGGCATAGCGGATCGGGCGATCGCGGCGTAGCCTCTCGAGGTCCTCGGACAGTGCCGCCGCGCTGGGGTAGCGGTCTTCAACATGCATGCTGAGCAGGCGCGCGATCAGCGTGGCTAGATCACGGCACTGCGCCTGTGAGACCTGCCTCAGCGAGCGCGCGCAGCTGGTCGCGGTGACTGGTTTGGCTATCCAGGCGGCGAGCTTCTCCAGCCGTGCCAGCGGGTGAAGCTGGCCCGAACTCACCGGTAGTTCCCCGTAGACGATTTCGTGCAGGATCACGCCCAGCGAGTAAAGATCGCTGGGCGTGCCGATAGTGCCGCTTCCGGACAGCTGCTCTGGGCTGGCGTAGGCCGGGGTGCAAGCGAACACTTGGGTTTGTTCATCATCGCGGCGGCCCTGCAGGTCGCGGGCGATGCCGAAGTCGAGCAGCTTGGGCAGACCGTGCTGGCCTTCGACCAGAATGTTCGAGGGCTTGAGGTCTCGGTGCACAATCAGATTCTGGTGCGCATAGTGCACCGCACGAACAACCTGTTCAAACAGGGCCAGCGCTTCCAGCAGGCCAAGGTCATTCTGCTCGATGTGACGGGTGATGGGCAGCCCGTCGACCAGCTCGACAACCACGTAGAACAGGCCCTCATCGGTCAGGCCGGATTCGTAGTAGCGGGTGATACAGGGATGCGACAGTCGCGCCAGTAGCCGCCGCTCATGCAGGGCACTCCCCAGCACTTCGTCGTCGCGCTCGAACGGCTGATGTAGTAGCTTGATTGCTACCCGGTGAAGCAGGTCGTCCTGGCGCTCCTCAGCCAGATAGACCACGCCTGCGCCACCCTCGCCGAGCTGCTCGATCAAGCTGAAGCGCCCAATTCGCAGGCCTTCGCGACCGCGCGCCATGCTGGCCTGCGCGGCGAGGCGGCTAAGCTGCGAGGTCAGTGCAGCGGAGGCGGTAGACTGCTCAACGTCGCGCTCGGACCACAGCTGTCGCAGCAGGCTGGCCGTGGCAGCGCCGGTGTCAGGTCGCTCGGCTAGAAAGCTGTCGATGTCGTTGACCAACTGTTGCTCGGCTTCTTCCCACAGCGCTTCGGCTTCGGCCCAGACCTTGGGATCAGGCGCTGCCCTCATCGACCTAGCTCATGCTTCAACCAGGCGCTGGCCATCTTCCACTTGCGGGTGACCGTGGCCGTGCCGATTTCCATCTGCTCGGCAATCTCCTCACCGGTCATGCCGCCAAAGATGCGCAGGCAGGCAATATCGGCGGCCGACTTATCGACCCCTTCCAGCTGCTCCAGCAGCTGATCTAGCCGCACCAGCGAGGTCAGGCTTCCCGATGGATCCATCAGTTGAGTAATGGCATCGGCAACCGCCAAGCCAGCGCGCTTCTGCCGTCCCTTGTGGCGCCAGTGATCGGCGGCGACCTGGCGCAGCACCCGCGCCAGCAAGGACATGAAATGCGGCTGGGTCAGGCTAAGCTCGGGATCGGATTGCTTGAGGCGGATGTAGACGTCGCCGACCAACTCGGTTGGCTGCAGACTGACACCGGCCTGCGCCCCCAGCTGACGCGCAGCCATCCTGCGAGCGATCGGGTACAAGGCGCTCATCAGATCATCCACCGATTGCAGGGGTTCGCCCACCCGACCCTCCATCTGCTCGCTTCGTGCCCTAGTGAACACCGCCGCCTGCCGGCGATGCAAGCGCGCAGTCGCGCGCTCAGAGGTCCTGCGGCACGGCCAGCGACCAGCCGAACAAGGCCATGGCCTTGGCAAATTCGGGGTCCGGGCCGGCCCGCACGCTCAGCGTTCCGCCTTCGGGGTGCGGAAACTGCAGCCGCCAGGCGTGCAGCAGCATTCTATGCACGCCTCGCATTCTGAACATTCTGTTTCGTCTGCCATCGCCGTGACTGGTATCGCCGATCAGATGGTGGTCGATATGCTTGAGATGACGACGGATCTGGCGAAAGCGTCCGGTCAATGGCCGACACTGCAACAGGGCGAAACGTGAGGTAGGAAAGCCGGCGCAGGCTTCCTGCAGCTCGCCGCAGGCCAAACGCCAGAACTGGGTTTGCGCTGATTTCTTCTGCGGTTTGCCGGGACCGCCATCAAGCGGGTGGTCGATCAGGCCGATTTCATCGGGCCAGCCGCGACACAAGGCCAGGTAATCCTTGCGCACTTCGTTGCCCATCAGTGCCTTGCCAAGAAACGACGCGGCGTCGCGATCGAAGGCCAGTAGCAGGCAGCCGCTGGTGGCGCGGTCGAGGCGGTGGATAAGGAACACCGGACGACCCAACTGCTGGCGCAGCCGATCGGCTGCGAAATCGGTTTCGCCGCGGGCCAGGGCGCTGTCGTGCACCATCAGACCGGCCGGCTTGTTGACCACGGCCAGGCGATCATCGCAGTGCAACAGGGCCAGGTCAGTCGGCGCTGGGTTGGCTTCGGTGTTCACCACACCAACTCCGTGCTAGGCCGCTTCGGCCGACCGTCCAGCCGCTGATTTCCGCCGCTGGTGAGGGCATTGCTGCTTCCGGTCAACCGAATCCAAGCTGCCGCGTTGTTGCTCATCGTCCCCTCTGATGGTGAAAGCATATGTTGAGAATCATGGTTGCCCTGTTGACGGGCATGTCGTTTTCCGGCGCGCATGCAGGAGACCTGTTTTCCTCAGGACATCCTGATCTGATTGCCACCAGCCAGCAACCGTCGCCGGTGGCGCCGAACAGCTGGCGCGGTATTCTGCGCATCAACTGCGATTTCTCTCATGCCGCCTATGACGATCCGCTGGTCTTCAACGGCCACCCGGGTGCAGCACACTACCATCAGTTCTACGGTTTCCTGGCCACCGATGCCTTTACCGAGGCCGATGATTTCTATCTGCCTCTGGGCCCCGGTGAGCGCGCTTCGAGCTGCCAGGGCAATCAGCTCAATCAAAGCGCCTATTGGGTGCCGGCCCTGCTGGCACCCCTGTATGACGAGTCGGGTCAGCGCCTGCTGGATGGCGATGGCAATCCAGCCTGGCAGGTGGTCAATGCCGTGGTCGGCAATGATGATGTGGCCCACGAAGTGTTCTACTACTCGGCAGCGGTCGACAATCTGGCCAGCATCCAGGCGCCGCCGCCGGGGCTGTCGATCATTGCCGGCCGCGCAACGGCCAACATCGACTCGGCGCAAGCCAGCACGGTGGCCCGCTGGCACTGCCAATCCTGGAACGCCTCGGATGCCAGCAACCCGGACTTCCGTGCCTTCATCCCCGAGTGCCAGGTGCCCGACCGTCTGCGCTTTGATCTGTTCTTTCCCAGTTGCTGGAATGGGGTGGATCTCGATTCGCCCGACCACCAGTCGCATATGGCTTATCCGGAAACCGTGGCCGGAGTGACCCGCTGTCCGGCCAGTCACCCGGTAGCCCTGCCACGAGTGACCTATCACTACGCCTTTCCGGTGCGACCGGAGAACGTTGACCCGGCCAGCAACTCAACCCGCGGCTGGCGGCTGGCCTCGGATGCTTACACGGTGAGTTCCACCGAGCCCGGCGGCTACTCGCTGCATGGTGACTGGATGAACGGCTGGCATGTCGAGGTGATGCAGGCCCTGATCGACAATTGCATCAAGGCTGCGCTGGACTGTCACGATGGCAATCTAGCCAATGGCTTTCGGCTGTCCGGTACCGCTGCCGGCGTGCAGAACGTGCTGCCGGTGATCAATCAGGGCCTGGGCAGCGGCCATAGTCTGGACACCGTGTTTCATGACGGCATGGAGGCGACCGCGCACGGACATCATTGAGCCGCGCCTGCTTGTCGGTGAAACAGTAGGCTAAAGAACTCCTTAACCCGGATATTTCATGAGGGGGCGCGGATGATCACCGAGGACTTTGCGTCGAGTGCAAGGCGCGACGAGCCCAAGTGGTGGGCCCACTTGGGCGAGATCGGGACGCAGTCCCGCGTAGCT
>NZ_JACYTR010000070.1 GCF_014841215.1 Pseudomarimonas arenosa | reverse complement strand
GTAGCCTGCGCCTTCGCTACGCTCGGTCGGCTGCTACGCAGCAACGGCTACTTCGTAGCCTGCGCCTTCGCTACGCTCGGTCGGCTGCTGTCGCAGCTACGCGGGACTGCGTCCCGATCTCGCTCAAGTGGGGCCACCACTTGGGCTCGTCGCGCCTTGCACTCGACGCAAAGTCCTCGGTGATCATCCGCGCCCCCTCATGAAATATCCGGGCTAGTCCCCACGCGGCGCCATCACCGGCGGCGCAGCCAGTGCCTCGCAGCGCAGACAGATCCCCTCCACGCCCATCCGCAAACGAAACCGCTGGTGGTGGGTGTCGCTGAGGAAGCTGCGCGGACCGCTGATCAAGGGCGAGGTGCTGCCGAAATCGCCATCAAGTCGGGCCGCAGCAAACTGGCCACAGAAGCGTCGGGCGGCGCTCATGGTGCGGCTGTAATCATCGTCGAACTGACCGCAGGTCTTGGCCGCGGCCTTGCCCTCGCTGTCGCAGACCGCGTCGGTCTGACTGCGGATGGCAGCTTCTTCGAGGCGAAAGCTGGCGACCTCGATCGGCCTGCCCTGAGCGCACCATTCGGCGCTGGGTAGTTCGCTATGGGCATATGCGGTCGTGCTCAGCAGGCAGGCACAGAGCAGACGGATAAGGCGAGTCAGCATGAGAGTTTCCCGGAGCAGATCTCGCGATCCTGCGCAGTAGGCGCCGGGCTGTCCAGCGCAATCGCGGTCAAAACCGGGAAAAACTCCACACCCTTGCAATCAAATCAGAGGCTTGCGGGATGTCGGCGGACGCTGGAGCGAGGCAGGGTGGAGGGCCCCGGGTGCGCTGGGCAAGGTCAGATCCCGCATCGACCCAGGCCGTTCCCAGTTCGTCCTGCCAATTGCCGCACCGTCTACCTACCGTGGCAGCACCCGCCGCAACCGCAGCGGATTTCTACTGCCATTCCTTGGAGACAGTCATGCGCAAGATTCTTCCCGCTCTCACCGCCGCCCTCAGTCTGGCCCTTGCCGGATCCGCATTGGCCGTGCCCCCGGCCGGTACTGGCGGCGGCTACTACGGCTCGGCCTGGTTCGACTCCGACCAGGGCATCGTGGTGCACGGCGCAACTTACAGCGAATGCGCACAGGCCCTGCAATACTCGATCAACTATCGGGTCAACCACTGGGGCTGGACGGTGACCGAGCTCAATCCCTGCTCCTATCGCCCGCCGTTTGCCCACGTCGGTGTGCTCGACGAGTTGAAGGTGGAGATCCGGGCCGACAGCCCGGAAGGCAGTCTGGACCAGGCCAATGCGGTGCTCGGCCAGATCGCGCGCCTGCGTCGCACCCACGCCATTGACGCCTACGAGGCTGATCTGGGCAAGCTGCTGACCGCCGGCAGCGGCCGACGCTGATCCAGGCACTAGGCCAAGCTGGGTTGACTCGCCCAGTTTGGCCTTGCATGGGCGCTGGAGCTGGGCCTACACCGTCAACGGATTGGCCTTCTCGACATCGATCTTGTACTCCTTGATCGCGCGGGCCACGTCCTTGGCATTCATTACGCCGTCTTCGGCCAGGGCCGCGATCGCGGCGTGGGCGATGTAGTAGCGATCGACCTCAAAGAAGCGACGCAGGTTGGCCCGGGTGTCGGAGCGACCGAAGCCGTCGGTGCCGAGCACGCTGTAGCGCATCGGTACGAAGGAGCGAATCTGGTCGGCGTACTGGCGCACGTAGTCGGTGGCGGCGATCGCCGGGCCGCTGCGGCCCTCCAGGCACTGGCTGACATAGGCCTGCTTCTTTTGCTTGGCCTCCGGATGCAGACGGTTCCAGCGTTCGGCGTCAAAACCATCGCGACGCAGTTCGTTGAACGAGGGGCAAGACCAGATGTCTGCCGCCACGCCGAAATCCTTGTCCAGCAGTTCCGCCGCAGCAATCACCTCGCGCAAAATGGTACCGGAGCCCATCAACTGAACGCACGGCTTCGCGCTCTTGCTCTTCGCCTTTGCTTTGCCCGAATCCCGAATCCCGAATCCCGAATCCCGCAACAGATACATCCCCTTGATGATGCCTTCCTCGGCCCCCTTGGGCATCTCCGGGTGGCTGTAGTTCTCGTTCATCAAGGTCAGGTAGTAGTACTCGTCGACCTGCTCGGTCAGCATGCGCTTCATGCCGTGCTGCAGGATCACCGCGACTTCATAGCCGAAGGTGGGGTCGTAGGACTTGCAGTTCGGGATGCTGCCGGCCAGCAGATGCGAATGACCGTCTTCGTGCTGCAGGCCTTCGCCATTCAGGGTGGTGCGGCCGGCGGTGGCGCCGAGCAGGAAGCCGCGGGCGCGCATGTCGGCGGCCTGCCAGGCCGAGTCGCCGATGCGCTGGAAGCCGAACATCGAGTAGAAGATGAAGAACGGCAGCATCGGCAGGTTGTTGGTGGAATAGCTGGTGGCCGCGGCCAACCAGCTGGAGAACGCGCCGGCCTCGGTGATGCCTTCCTGTAGCACCTGGCCGGCTGCGTCTTCGCGGTAGTACATCAGCTGGTCGGCATCGACCGGCTTGTACTTCTGCCCGAACGGGGCATAGATACCGATTTGCCGGAACAGGCCTTCCATGCCGAAGGTACGTGCCTCGTCGGCGACGATTGGCACCACTCGCGGGCCGATGGTCTTGTCGCGCAACACCATGTTAAGGGCCTGGACGAAGGCCATGGTGGTGCTGATCTCACGCTCGCCGGTGTCTTTCAGCAGGCGCTCGAAAACGCTGAGTTCCGGCACCGGCAAGCTCTCATCGGCCTTGGCGCGACGCTGTGGCAGTGAACCGCCGAGTTCAGCGCGACGCTGCTTCATGTACTTCACTTCCGGCGAGTCCGGGCCGGGGTGGTAGAACGGCACCTTCGGCAATTGTTCATCGCTGACCGGAATGTTGAAGCGATCGCGGAAATGGCGCACTGCGGCATCATCGAGTTTCTTGGTCTGGTGGGTCGGATTCAGCGATTCGCCGGCCGAGCCCATGCCGTAGCCTTTCACCGTCTTTGCCAGAATTACCGTCGGTTGGCCCTTCTTGGCCATCGCTGCGGCATAGGCGGCGTAGACCTTGTGCGGATCATGGCCGCCGCGGTTCAGGCGGTAGATGTCCTCATCCGACAGTGAAGCGACCAGTTCAGCGGTCTCCGGGTACTTGCCGAAGAAATGCTCACGGGTATAGGCGCCGCCGAAAGCCTTGCAGTTCTGGTATTCGCCGTCGACGGTTTCCATCATCAGCTTGCGCAGCATGCCGCTCTTGTCGCGCGCCAAAAGCGGATCCCAGTAGCTGCCCCAGACCACCTTGATCACATTCCAGCCGGCGCCACGGAACACGCCTTCCAGCTCCTGGATGATCTTGCCATTGCCGCGCACCGGGCCATCCAGGCGTTGCAAGTTGCAGTTGATGACGAAACAAAGATTGTCGAGCTGTTCGCGGCCGGCCAGCGAAATCGCGCCCAGGCTTTCCGGCTCGTCGCATTCGCCGTCGCCCATGAAGCACCAGACCTTGCGATCGGATTTCTTCAGCAGTTCGCGGTGTTCGAGGTACTTGAAGAAGCGTGCCTGATAGATCGCACTGATCGGCCCGAGACCCATCGATACCGTCGGCGCCTGCCAGAAATCCGGCATCAGCCACGGATGCGGATAGCTTGGAATGCCGCGGCCGTCGACTTCCATGCGGAAGTGATCGATCTGATCTTCGGTCAGCCGGCCTTCGAGAAAGGCGCGGGCATAGATGCCGGGTGAGCTATGACCCTGTGAGCAGATCAGGTCGCCGGGGTGATCTGCGCTGGGTGCGCGCCAGACATGATTGAAGCCGACGTCGTACAGGGTGGCCGAGCTGGCAAAGCTGGCGATGTGGCCGCCCAGCTCGCCCGGCTTGCGGTTGGCCCGCACCACCATGGCCATGGCATTCCAGCGGATCAGCGAGCGGATCTTCCACTCCAGGGTCTGATCGCCGCCCATCTTCTCTTCCAGATGCGGCGGAATCGTATTGATGTACTCCGTGGTGGGCTGGAACGGCAGCTGGGCACCGGCTCGCCGCGACACCTCCACCATTCGTTCCAGCAGCTGATGAGCGCGCTCGGCGCCATCGCGTTCGATCACGGCGGTGAGTGCGTCGATCCATTCCTGGGTTTCGACCGGATCCTTGTCGGCATCGAGAATGTCTTGCAGCGGCTTCATGGCGCCTCCCTGTGAGCCTTCCCGCGCCGATTCTGGGCCGACGTCGGGGTAGAAAAAGGCGTTCAGTCTAGCGCAGGGCGGGTGACAGACGCTGCCGTATCGGCTGGCGCCGACAAAGCGCCGGCTCAGTCAGGGTCTGAATACGATTGCAGCCGGGCGTTGACCTACAGGTGATCCTTCAGCGCCTTGCGCAGACGTTCGGTTGGTTCGCTGGAGATGGCGCGCGGTTTGGAGTCGGGCAGGTGGCGCAGATGCATGGCGCCGGCGTGCAGCAGGCCGCCATCTCGGTCGAGCAGCACAAAGTCCTCGCTGAACTGACTGTCTTCGAACAGATCCTGGCAGGTGTCTGCCACGACTGTACGCAGACCGCGCGATTCCGGGCGGGCGTTGGCCTGGGCCAGTTGCGCACTGGCCGCGCTGCTGAGCACCCAGACACCGCTCAGACCGTGCAGATTGTATTCGCTGACCTGGCGTTCGGCCTCACGTAGCAGGTTACAGCCGTAGTTGGGGCAGGCGCGCTCGGTGACGATGACCAACAAGGGGCCGCTGGGTGGCGCCGGCAACATCGAACGCGCCGCCTTGCCGCAGCGCTCGGCGCGGGTCAGCTGCAGGGCTGCCTGCTCGGTGCGCTTCTGTCGCAGGCGTTCATCGCGGCTCTGCTTGCGTTCACTGGCATCGGCCTTGCTCTGTTCGTCCCACTGCTCCACCTGGGCGCTGATCGCCGCATTGCGCAAGTGCATCGACAGGCAGGAGCTGACCACCACCGGGATCACCAGGATCCAGAACCAGACCCGCCAACGGGCAAGACCATCCACGGCAAATCCCCTGCAAAAACCGCCAGTATAGGTGGGCCGGCGAGTTCCTACAGCGGCCGCGCCTGCCGCAGTCGCTCGACCACGGCTTTTTCCAGACCGCCATGACCGGGCTGGCGGAAGCGGCGCAAGGCGGCGCTATCCCAGTCGGCCAGCAGGCGGCCATCCTGCAGCAGCAGGCAGCGGTCGAGAAAGCGTTCGGCCACTTCCAGGCCGTGGGTGGCCAGCAGCACCGCCGCGCCGCGATCGGCGCGGGCGCGCAGCTCGTCCTTCAGAGCCAGGGCTGACATCGGGTCAAGCCCGTTCAGAACCTCGTCCAGCACGAGCAAGGGCGGCTCGCCCAGCAAGGCCAGCACAATGGCCAGTTTTTGCCGGGTGCCCAGTGAATAGCCGTAGATCGGCTGGTCCAGCCAGGGGCAGAGTCCCAGGCGCCCGGCCAGCGACTCGCTTTCCTGCAGCGCTGCCGGGCCTTGCTCGGCTGACAGTCGCAGATCGGTCAATAGCTGCAGGGCCTGACGCCCGCTGAGCATGGTCGGCAGCTGCTCGGGCGGCAGGGCCAGGCCGAGGGTGGCCAAGGCTTGGATGCGCGACCGCTCGATACAGTGCCCGGCCAGTTCGATCTGACCGCTGATCTGCACGCCGGGCATCCCGCCGGCCGCACCGCCGATGGCGCGAATCAGGCTGCTCTTGCCGGCGCCGTTGGGGCCGATCAGTCCGGCAACCTGGCCGGCCGGCAATTCAAAGTCCAGGCTGTCGAGCACAGGTCGACCGCCGTAAGCCAGGCGCAGGGCGCTGATACGCAGCGCTACAGGTGGGGACTCGAGTCGATTCATCGGGCACTCAATGCTCGGCGCCCGAGCAGGCCGAGTTGCGTCAGCCACAGTACGGGTACCAGGGGAGGGAAGGTTTGCACGCAGGCGACCAGTAGCAGGGCCTGCACGGCAAACTGCCGGCCGATCCGCGCCGGTTGGTCGCGCCAGGCCAGGGTGCAGGCCAGATGCAGCAAGGCAAAGCCAAGCACTACCGGCAGTGCCAGCAGGGCCGCAGCCAGCTGCTGATTGATCCAGGCTGGCAGCAGGATGGCGAGTGCACCGCTGAGTAGCAGGCCGCCGGGCAGCAGGCACAGCTGTACCAGCCAACGCCGCGCCGGTAGCGGCTGACTTCGCAGCCAGATCTCGGCGCTGGGAATCAGCTGCAGGCTGATCCGCCAGCCCTGAAGCAAGGCCAGCAGCAGCATCAGATACGCCGCCACCAGGGCCAGGATGGCCGGGCCGCGCGGCATCAGCAGCCAGACCAGCCACAAGGGCGTCAGTCGTCCGGGCGCCAGCGTGCTGCCCAGCTGCTGCCATTGCCAACGCCACAGGCTGCCGCGGCCGCGCAAGGCGAAAGGTGTTGGTCGTGCCGCAGCGCGCCGGCGTCTGGGCGATAGTCGATCCAGCCGGGGTTCGATCCAGGCCGCCAGGGCGGCCGCCGGGAAGATCAGGACCAGCGCGGAAAGCAGGCCGGGTCCTTGGCTGAGTGTCGCCAGGGCCAGAATCAGCAGGGCTTGAGCGCTGCCCTGCCACAGCAAGCAGCGCCTGGCCTCATGGCGCAGGGTGTCGGCAGCGACGGGCTGCGGCCACAGCCAGTGGCGCCGTGTCGTGTTGTGCCAACGGCGCAGCGCCAGTCCATGCTGAACGGCGGCCAGCACGGCCAACAGGCTCAGCACGATCAGCGGGTAGCGCTGCCAGATCAGCTGCAGGCTTGGGCGCAAGGCGATCGCGCCCTGTAGCAGCAGAGGCAGAACCAGGGCCAACAGCGCGGTGAGGGCTGCGCCATGCAACAGGCTCTGCGCTGGCTGCTGACGGCAGCGCTGCCACCACTGCTGCCGCTGCAGGCGGCGCAACGCAGCATAGGGGTTGAATGAGGGGAGAGCGGCGGTCATGGTCTGTGCAGACCGGCGCGCGCTGGCTTGAGTTCCGCGCCGCCCTGCTCGCTTACAATGCCCTCATGCTGCAATTGCCGCCGTTGGCGCTCTACATCCATATTCCCTGGTGCGTGAAGAAATGTCCGTACTGCGACTTCAATTCGCATGGACAACAAGGCGCCCTGCCCGAAGCTGAGTACATCGCGGCCCTGCTGCGCGACCTGGAGCAGGATCTGCCGCTGGTCTGGGGCCGGCCGGTCAGCAGCATCTTCTTTGGCGGCGGCACGCCTTCACTGTTCTCTGCCCAGTCGATCGGCGCCATCATCGATGGGGTGGCGGCGCGCCTGCGCCTGCGGCCCGGTCTGGAAGTGACCTTGGAAACCAATCCCGGCACGGCCGAATACGATCGCTTCGAGGCCTACCGTCGGGCCGGAGTCAATCGGATCAGCTTTGGCGTGCAGAGCTTCGACGACGGATGTCTGGCCCGCCTGGGGCGCATCCATGACAGCACTCAGGCTGAGTGGGCGGTGAAGCAGGCCCAGGACGCCGGGTTCGACAACATCAATCTCGACCTGATGTATGCCCTGCCGCAGCAGGATCTGCCCATGGCGGAACGTGATGTTGAGCGGGCGCTGGCCTTGCAGCCGACGCATATCAGCCATTATCAGCTGACCCTGGAGCCTAACACCTTGTTCCACGCTCGCCCGCCAGCGGGCATCCCTGAGGATGATCTGGCCTGGGACATGCAGGAACACTGTCAGGCGCAGCTGGCGGCAGCAGGATTTGACCAGTACGAAGTGTCGGCCTATGCCCGAGAGGGTCGACAAAGTCAGCACAACCTCAACTACTGGCAGTTCGGCGATTACCTCGGCATCGGTGCCGGCGCCCATGGCAAGCTGACCTTGCCAGCCGAACAGGCCATCCGGCGACGTTGGAAACGCAAGCACCCGGCTGCCTACCTGGACACGGCCGGGCGACCGGAAAGCCTGGGCGGCGACGAGCTGATCGCGATCGAGCGACTGGGTTTTGAGTTCATGCTGAATGCGCTGCGACTGAACAACGGGTTCGAAATTGCCCAGTTCGAGGCGCGCACCGGTCTGCCTTGGTCGGCGCTGGCCGAGCCGATGGAACACGCAGTGAGCCGTGATTGGCTGCTGCTCGAACAGGGACGGGTGCGCTGCACCGAGCTTGGCGCGCGCTTTCTCAATGATGTTCTCGATCTGTTCCTGCCTTCCGAGTGAACCTTTGGCTTGCAATGCGCCGCGCGAGCGAGTTTGCTAGTGACAGTGCCACCGGTCGGATCCGCGCATGAGCGCTAGCCAAGCAGTCGACAATCCACAGCCCGAGGCACTGGCCGAGCGCTACCGGGCCCGATTGGATGATGCCGTCGCTGAGCTCAATGCCTGGGTCGACTCAGACCCATTGAGCACCGCTGCCGCTGCCGGTCGGCTGGAAACATTGCGCCAGCGCCTGCACGGCATCGCCGGCAGCGCTGCCAGCTTTGGCTATCTGGCGGTGGGCGAATTGGCTCAGGCGCTGGTTGCCCAACTGCGCCTGCTCGCCCTGCTGCCGCCACCGGCGCTGGCGGAGTGGCAGGAGGTTTGCAGTCTGGTCGCTCGCTTCGAGCGCCTGGTGCAGCAGGGTCAGGATTCGGAGGGTCTGACCGCAGCCGGCGCCAGTCTGCCGGCCAATCCGAGTCTGGCCCCGATCTATGTGGTCGAAGATGACCTCGAGCTGGGCGCGGTGATTCACGAGCGGCTTGCTGCGCACGGCTTCTCGGTGCGACTGTTGGCTGATATGCCCGCGCTGGAACAGGCTGTTGAGCAGGATCCGCCGGCGGCGATTCTGATCGATATCGAGCTTGGCGACGGTCGCCTGCATGGCGCTGAGTTTGCCGCCAACAGTCTGGTGCTGCAGTCGCAGCGCATCCCGCAGCTATTCATGTCGGCGCACGACGATTGGGAGGCGCGACTGTCTGCGCTGCGTGCCGGGGGCAGTGGCTACATCACCAAGCCGCTGGATTTTCATCTGCTGGCGGAAACCCTGGACGTACTGATCGGCCAGGATGATGACGAGCCCTACCGAGTATTGATCATCGACGATGATGTCGATCTGGCCGAGCTGTCGGCCACCATCCTGAGTCAGGCCGGCTTGCGCGTTGAGGTGCTGAACGACCCCAGCGAACTGCTGCAGGTGCTGCCCGATTTCAATCCTGAGGTGGTGCTGCTCGATCTGCTGATGCCGCAGGCCTCGGGCACCGAAGTGGCGGCCGTGATCCGCCAGCGCGCACCGCGAGATCCAATCGGCATCATCATCCTGTCCGGAACCGCTAATCTGAGCAGTCGAGTCGAATCCTTGCTGGCTGGCAGCGATGCCTATTTTCCCAAACCGATCGACCCTGACATGTTGATCGCTGCGGTGCGCGGTCGCGCCCGACGGGCGCGGGTGCAACGCATGGCGATGGCCCGCGACGGGCTCACCGGCCTGAACAACCATGCCACGGTGAAGATGCAGCTCGATGAGCTGATGGCCTTGTGCGAGCGCAATCAACGGCCGCTGTCGGTGGCGATGATCGATGTCGATCATTTCAAGCAGGTCAACGATCGCTACGGCCACCTGGTCGGTGATCGAGTGCTGGCCAATCTGGGGCGGCTGCTGCGCAATGGTCGACGCCGCATGGACGTGGTTGGGCGCTACGGCGGCGAGGAATTCATCGCGGTGCTGCCGGATACGCCGCTGGCTGCGGCACAGCAGGTGGTGGAGCGTCTGCGATTGAGTTTTCAGCGACAGCGCAACCGCGGTCGCGACGGCGAGTTCAGCGTCACCTTCAGCGCCGGCGTTGCGCTGGCGCGGGCCGATGAGTCGGTCGACCAGCTGATCGCGCGCGCCGATCAGGCGCTCTACGGGGCCAAGCGCGGCGGCCGCAACCGGGTTGAGTTGGCGCCGGACGCTGCCGATGCCCCTGCATAGCGAAGCAATGCATTGCCCCTGGTGCGGCGAGCCGATCGAGCTATGGATCGAGCCGCAAGCTGAGGCGGTCGAGTACAGCGAGGATTGCAGCGTGTGTTGTCGGCCGATCCGGGTGCAGGTGGCGGCCGACTACGCGGGCGGGTCGGTGTGCCTGGAGCGTGAGTAGGGCGCGCACGCTGCTGAACGCCTTGCATCAGCGGTCGGCGTGCACCAGGCGGCGGGTCGGCGTGCACCCGGCGGTGGGGCGGGGCGGCTTGCGGCGGGTCGGCGTGCATCAGACGGTGGGGCGGGGCGGCTTGCGGCGGGCCGGCGTGCATCAGACGGTGGGGTGGGGCGGCTTGCGGCGGGCCAGGGCCCGCCCTACACTGCGCGCCGCTTGAGGTGTACGGGAAGTCGGTGCAATTCCGACGCTGCCCCCGCAACGGTAAACAGGCTATGCGATTGGTAATGCCACTGGGCCTTCGGGTCTGGGAAGGCGCCAGACGCCGTCCATCCTTGATGGACAGCCTGCAAGCCCGGAGACCGGCCTTGGGTGCGCAGTCCGCCGTGGACTGCGCGGCTGCGCGTTGCGGTGGGCGACGGCGTGGAGTGCGCCGTCCGGTCTCGCTCCTCGTTCCTCGTTCAAGCACGCGCCATTGACGCGGGTGAGCGAAAGGAACTTCCTATGTTGTTGTTGATCAAGCGGCCGCTGGCCGTCATCGGGCTGCTCTTGGGCAGCGCCGCGGTACAGGCCGATGCCCTGCAGCCAACGGTGAACGTCACCGCCCATCGGGTGGCTACCGACATCGATGCCAGTCTCAGCACGGTGAGCGTGATCGACCGCCAGGCCATCGAATTGGGCGGCAGCATTGATCTGGTCGATCTGCTGCGTCGTCAGGCTGGCGTCGATATCGTCCGCACCGGTGGTGTCGGCGGTCAGACCAGCCTGTTCTTGCGTGGTGCCAAGTCAAACCAGGTGTTGGTGCTGATTGATGGGGTGCGTGCGTCTTCGGTCACCGCCGGACTGTTTGCCTTCGAGTCGTTGGCCTTGGAGCAGATCGAGCGGATCGAGGTGGTGCGTGGCCCGCGCGCGGCGCTGTACGGTAGTGATGCCATCGGCGGTGTGATCCAGATCTTCACCCGTCGTTCCAGCGGTGCATCGGGCTCGCTGGGTGTCGGCAGTTACGGCGCGGCCAGCGCTGACCTTGGTTACACCCACGCATTCGAGCGCGGTCGCATTGGATTGCGCCTGGGTTATCTCGATATCGACGGGTTCAGTTCGCAGAACGAAGACGGCTTTTCCTTCGATCCAGACGACGATGGTCAGGTGCAGCGCAGCATCAGCAGCTTCTTCGACTACGACTTCACTGCACTGGCTCTCGAGGGCGTGGCGAATCGCTCACACAGTCTGGTCGAGTTTGACCGCGGCCGTTCGGATATCGTCAACAGCAATGCCAGTGTCAGCCTGCGTGGCGGCGAGCAGCAGTCCTGGCTGCTGCGCGCCAGCAGCGCGCGCGACAAGCTGGAAACCGCCGATTTCTTTTCCCGCTTCGAAACTCGCCGCGAAGCGCTGGATTGGCAGCACAGCCTGAATCTCGCCGACGGCGGTCTGCTTTGGGGGCTGTCGGCGCTGAGCGAGGAGGGCGTTTCAATCGATACCTTCTCCGGCAGCGAGAACTACGGCGACGAACGTGAGCAGCTGGCCGGCTTCGCCTCCTGGCGCGCCGACATCGGGCCGTTGAACTACGAGCTAAGTGGTCGCCACGACGATTACGACCAGTACGGCGGTTCCAGCACCGCCCAGGTCGCGCTTGGCTGGACGCTGGATGAGGATGTTCGCCTGCTCGCCAACTGGGGGCAGGGATTCCGCGCGCCGACGCTGAATGAGCTGTTGTCGCCGGGCTTTGGTGGCCTGTTTGCCGGCAACCCTGAGCTCGATCCAGAGCGATCCCGTAGCACCGAGTTGGGTGTGGATGTGGCGCTCAGCGCCCAGGCGGCGCTGCGACTTCGGCTTTATCGCAGCGAGCTGACCGATCTCATCGACTTCTCCGGAGGCGATACCTTCCAGGCGATCAATGTCGCGCGTGCGCGCCTGCAGGGCGCCGAGCTTGAGGGCGCCTGGCACTGGGGTGCGTGGCAGTTCGATGGCAATCTTGGCTGGCAACAGGCCATTGATCGCGACAGCGAGGCAGATCTGCTGCGCCGTGCCCCGCGCAAGGTCAATGTCAGTGCGCAACGCAGCTTTGCTCGCGGTCTGGTTGGTCTTGATCTGCATGCCGTTGCAGCACGCCCCGAGTTCGGTGGTGAACTGCCTGGTTATGTGCTGTTCGGCGCGTTCGCACGCTGGCAGGTCAGCGCGCCGCTTGCTGTTGATCTGCGCCTGGAGAACCTGGGTGATGTCGACTACGAGCTAGCCCGCGGATACAACGCGCCCGGTCTAACGGCGATGTTGAATCTGCGCTGGGACAGCGCCGCGCGTTGATGTCTGGTCATGCGCACAGCGCGCCGAGCGGCGCGCTGTGCGTCGCGGCTGTGATATTTTTCACAGCTGGGTGGCGTATCGCCGCCGCTCGCCTCAGCAACAGCGACGACCGGTTGAGGCCCAAACCGCCGCTGCGGGTCAACTTTGACGCAGCGTTGACGCTCGTGCAGTGAGTGTGGCGTGAAAGTCACTGTGTGCTCAGCAATTTGGCTAGGCACTGCGCTCAAGCGCGCTTAGAATCAGCGTTCACGGCACCTAACGAGGCGTTCCCATGCAAGGCTCCGCGCCCGGCTCGAATGGCGCCCGCCAGACACCACAGAATGCTGTGGCCGCGTCCGCTTTGCCCAGTCGCGTTCGAACGATCCTGCAGGGCATCCTTCAGGTACTCGCCAACGAGTTGCGCCCGGGTGCCTTGCGTACGGTGGCGGAGGTCGAGTCGCACCTGTTCCGATTGGCCGAAGCGGCACGCAGCTCCGCCGTGCAGAGCCGCTTGTTCGAAGTTCAGAAAGAGATTCATCGCGGCACCGAACAGTTAGGTGTCGTGCTGTTGCGCCAGCTCGAGCATTCTCTGAGCCGCTTGCGTGAGCCCGATCAAGCCAAGGCCGAAGCCGCTCCGCGCGGCCTCGCTCAAGGTCTCAGTCTGGTCGGCGAAGGCGAAATGGATGAGAGCGTGCTGCTGCACGAAATCGGCGGTCGCGCCGATATGCGCTTCGCCATGCCCTTGTTCCTGCTTGGTCAGCGCTTTGGCGTATTGGCCGGCAAGCCCGGCTACGACACCGAGCACCTGCCGATCGGCCCGACCCAACTGTGCCGGCTGCTGTCGGAATCCTGCAAGGAGCTGAAGCTGTCAGACGAGGCGCGTCATCATTTGTTGCGCCAGTTCGACAAGCAGGTGCTGCAATTGCTGGGGCCGGCTTACGACAAGATCAACCAACAGTTGATTCAGCAGACCGTCCTGCCGCATCTGACCTATCTGCCATTCCGTGCCAAGCCACAGGCGCAGGGGCGAGGTGGGCCAGAGCAAGCGCCGCCGGAGATGGCCGAACCTGCCGATCAGGGCGCTCCTGCATCGGCCGAAGCACCGTCACCGATAGCCGCGCCGACAATGGCGCCAGCGGCAGCGATGCCGGGGCGACCCGCTGCGCCTTTGCAGGGCTTCTCACCGAGTGTGGCGCCGGTCGCGCGCTGGCCCGGCATGCCCAGTCAGCCGATGGCGCAGCCAGCCGGTGAGGCCAGTCAAGGCGCGCGGGCACCCGGTGCCTCACCGGCGGCCTGGGGCGATCCGGCGCCACAGGCGGCCGACGATGCGCAGGTGTTTGATGGTCTGCGGCAGCTACTGGCCGGGCGACGTTCCCTGGTCAGCAAGCTCAGCGGCCGCGGTGCCAGTGCGCCCACGGGACCGATCGCCAAAGCCGAAGACCTGCAAGCCGTGCTCGACCGCATGCAGCATCTGCCAGCCTCGGTGACCAGTCGTGACGGCAAGGCTGTGACCCGCACGATCAATCATCTGAAGCAGGACCTGATGATGCAGCTGCGCGCCGGTCAGCCCGACGGCAAGGCGGTGGCGCTCAGTCAGGAGGCCAATGATTCGGTCGAGCTGGTCGGCATGTTGCTCGATCACCTGATGCGCGAGGTGCGACCGCACACGCCGGCGGCCGGCTTGCTGACCAAGCTACAGGTGCCTCTGCTGCGGGTGGCGCTGGCCGACAAGCGCTTCTTTACCCAGCCCGAGCATCCCGGGCGGCAGCTGCTCAACACCGTGGCCGAGACGGCCGACTGGTTCAGCTCGGAAGACCCGCAGGACAAGGCCATGCTGGAGCGGCTGCGGGTGGTGGTGAACAAGGTGGTCTCCGAGTACAAGGGCGACAACGCCCTGCTGGAAAATCTGCTCGGTGACCTGCATCAACATCTGCAGGTGCAGGTCAAGCGCGCCGAGGTCGCCGAGCGGCGCCACGTGGAAGCGGCCAAGGGCAAGGAGCGCCTGGAACTGGCCCGGGTCAGTGCCGAAGAGAAAATCGGTCAGCTGATGCAGGATCGGCAGCTGCCGCGCTTTGCCAGCAATCTGTTGAATCAAAGCTGGACCGATGTGTTGGCGCTGAGCATGCTGCGCCACGGGCCTGAATCGGATGAGGTCAAGCATCAGGTCGAGGTCGCCAGTCATCTGGTCGATATCGTGGCGCGCAAGGCCGGTGCTGCCGATTTGCCGGTGCCACAGGTGGAACCGCATGTATTGCGGGAAGAGGTCGAGGCCGGACTGAAGCAGGTCGGCTACCACGAAAAGGAAGCCGCCGAAGTCGCCAGTCAGTTGGTCACCGCCCAGGATGTCGGGCCAGACGCTGCCTCGCGTACCGAACTGGCCAGCCGCCTCAAGCTGCGCAGCCGATTCGGCGAGGATGTGGCCTCAACGGCGCGTGCCGAAGTGCAGCAGCTGAGTGCGGCCGAGCGAGATCAGTTCGAGCATCTCAAGCGACTGCCGTTCGGTACCTGGTTCGAATTTGTGGAAGAAGACGGCAGCCGCAGTCGGCGCCGCATGTCATGGTTCAGCCCGATGACCGGACACGCGCTGTTCGTCAATCATCGTGGGCATCGGATCGGCGAATTCACCCTGGCCAGCGTGGCGCGTGATGTGGTGGCCGGCAAGGCGAAGGTGATCGTCGATAGCAATATTTCCTTGGTGGACCGCGCCTGGACTGCCATCAAGCGCGCATTGAAGAGCTTTTCCGGCCACGACGAACACGGTGCAGAGCTGCAAGGAGCGCAGGCATGACCGAGTACCGCCGATCGAAACGGCGTCAGGTGCCGCAGGTGGTGGAAGTGGTCGACACCATGACCGAGCAGGTGGTCGGGCGGATTGGCAACATCTCCGAAACCGGAATGCTGCTGGTGACCGGCCACCCTGGCTGTGACGATGGCCTGTATCAATTGCAGTTCCAACTGCCCGGGCCGCAGGGCGTCACCTGGACGGTGGCCGTCGGCGCGCATCAACTGTGGTGCGACCTGACCCGGCCGCCGTCGATCTATTGGACCGGCTTTCGCTTTATCGACCTCGGTCCTGAGGATGGCGATCGTTTGCGGCAATGGATTGCTCAGCCGGGCGGCAAGTTCGTCTGAGCTTGAAATCGTCGTTGCTGAAAGTTCCGCCGGCATGAGCGGCCAGTGTCTCGGGCTGATGTTCCTTTGCGCCTTACTGGCGGCCTGCGCGCCGGCGCTGGAAAGTCGTCACTACAGCTGGCAGCTCTGGCATACGCCAGTGGAACTTCGCGTTCGGTCCGCTACGGCCGAACAGGCAAGCGCTGCGATTGCCGACATACAGACTGACTGGGCGACGCTGGAACGCGACTGGCACGCCTGGAAACCCAGTGCGCTGACCCGTGCCAATCAGGCCTTCAGTCGTTCGCAGACCAGCGAGATTCCTGCGTCCTTGGTTGAACTGATCGAAGTCTCCTTGCCGCTGCACACCGCCAGCGATGGTCTGTTTGATCCGGCGGTCGGTGGTTTGGTCGAGTTGTGGGGCTTTCACACCGAAACCTTTCCGATTGCTGGCGATGCGCCCGAAGACGCTGTCCTGCACTCCTGGCTGGAGCTGCGTCCGCGATTGACCGATCTGTACCGCGATGGTGGCCGCTTTGGCAGCCATAACTCGGCGTTGCAGCTGGATTTCGCCGCGATCGCCGAGGGTGTGGCTTTGCAGCGCGCCGCCCGCCTGCTGCGCCAGCACGGCATCGAGCATGCGCTGTTCAACCTTGGCGGTGATGTACTGGCCTTGGGCAGCGCCGAAGGCCGCTCCTGGCGAGTGGCGATCGAGGACCCGCAGGCCGAGCACGTGCAAGCCTTGGCCGATACCGAACTGCGATCAGGCGAAGGCCTGTTCGTATCCGGCAACTATCGGCGCTACCGCAACAACCCGCAGGGTGGGCGCTGGGCCCACGTACTCGACCCGCGAACGGCGCGGCCAGTGCAGGGCATGGCGATGGCCGTGGTGATCAGCGATTCGCCTTCCCATGGCGATGCTGCATCGACCGCGTTGCTGATCGCCGGTCCTGCGGGCATGGCCGCCTTGCTCGCTAACATGCAGATTCGCTACGCCCTGTTGCTCAGCGAGGACGACCGGCTGTGGATCACTCGGGACATGGAACAGCGCCTGCGTTGGCAACGACAGCCACAGCAGCTGAACCGGGTGTCGCCGCCAACGAACAAGGGGGCGGGTTGATCGCTGCCGGCATGCGATCATGGAGCCATCGTCGATTACGGAGCTATCCATGAGTCCTTCGTCTGCCTCGCTGTCCGCTTTGTACCGCGATCACCTGGAGGTGTTGCAGCAGCGCGCGGCTGTCGCCCTGCAGCGCGGTGGCTACGATCACTTGTTGATCGCCGCCGGCAAGACCAAGTATCAATTCCTCGATGATCGGCCCTATCCGTTCGCCATCAATCCCCATTTCAAGGCCTGGGTGCCGCTGACCGAACACGCCGAGAGCTGGCTGGCCATCACCCCCGGCCAGCCGCCGCGGCTGATCTACTTTCAGCCCGATGACTACTGGCACCTGCCGCCAGCGGCGCCCAGTGGCTACTGGGTGGAACACCTCGACGTGCAGGTGATCAACCAACCAGAGCAGGCCAAGGCGCTGCTGCCCGACCCATCACGCGCGGCGATCCTCGGCGAGCCCGACGCGGCCTTGCCCAATGTCGTGCCGAACAACCCGGACAGCGTCATCAATTACCTGCATTTTCACCGCGCGTACAAGACCCCGTACGAGATCGCCTTGATGGCTCAGGCCAGTGCCCGTGCGGTGACTGCCCATCGCGCCGCCGAACAGGCCTTTCGCGCCGGCGCCAGCGAGCTCGATATCCATCGCGCCTATCTGGCTGCCTGTCAGCACAACGACCTCGACCTGCCCTACGGCAATATCGTGGCGTTGAACGAGCATGCAGCAGTGCTGCACTACCAGTATCAGCAGGCCGAAAAGCCGACCCAGTCGCGCTCCTTCCTGATCGATGCCGGCGCGCAAGTCAGTGGCTATGCGGCCGATATCACCCGTACCTATGGCAACGGGCATGCGCTGTTTGAGCAGCTGGTTGCCGGGGTGGATCGGGTGCAGCAGGATCTCGCCTCGCAGGTGCGCCACGGCAAGGATTATCGCCAGATCCACCTCGATACGCATCGTCAGCTAGCCGATGTTCTAGTGGACCTCGGGGTGCTGAAGGGCAGCGCTGAGGCGGCCGTGGCCGAGCGCGTGACCAGCACCTTCTTCCCACACGGCGTGGGCCATTTGATCGGCCTGCAGGTGCACGATGTCGCCGGCTTTCAGCGCGATGAAGACGGCGGCCGCATTGAACGTCCCGACGGCCATCCCTTCCTGCGCCTGACCCGTCCTCTGGCGTCGGGCATGGCCGTGACCATCGAGCCCGGCATCTACTTCATCCCGACCCTGCTGTCCAAGCTCAAGGCCAGCGCCGCCGCCTCGATGGTCGACTGGCAGGTAGTCGAGCACTTGCTGCCCTTTGGCGGGGTGCGAATCGAGGACGATGTGGTCTGTACCGAAAGCGAGCCACTCAATCTGACCCGGGAAGCGTTTGCTCGCCTGTGATTGGGGAGGGCGAGCTGACGATACCTAGCATGCGACTCAAACGTAGGGCGGGCCCTGGCCCGCCATAGCCACACGGCGCGCCGCTGTCCTTGTTATCCCGATAAGCGTTCCAACCTGCATCGCTGGTCGCTGGTCGCCGGTCGCCGGTCGGCACAAGACGACCACAAGCGGCACAACACTAGCCAAATAACTCGCCTTGCAGCAGTTCGGCGGCGCTGCCGTCGACGAAGTTGTGCAGGCCTACGCCGACCAGGCGATACAAGGTCGCGTCGGGCAGATCGACCCGCTGGCGCAGATCCAGTGCCAGGGTGCGCAGTTCATCGAGGCTGGCCGGCGGATGACTGGGGGTGATACTGCGGGTCAGCAGGCGGAAATCGGCGGTCTTCAGCTTCAGTACTACCGAGCGGCCGATGCGCGGTTCCTTGGCCTGCTGCTGCCACACGCGAACTGCCAGTCGCTCGATCGTTTCGCTCAGCGCCTGCAGTGGAACATCGCGTTCAAAAGTGTCCTCGGCCGAAATCGACTGGGTTGGACGTTCGCTCTGCACCGGGTGTTCATCGATGCCCCGCGCCAGTTCGTACAGGCGCAGGCCGAAGCGGCCGAATTGGGCACGCAGCGCCTCCAGCGGCTGTTCCCGCAGCTGGCCGACGGTGTCGATGCCCAGCGAGCTCATGCGCTGTGCGGTGACCTTGCCGACTCCGGGAATGCGTCCCACCGGCAGGCTTTGCAGAAATGCCTCGACCTGCTGCGGCTTGATCACGAACAGGCCGTTTGGTTTGCGCCAGTCCGAGGCAATCTTGGCCAGAAACTTGTTGGGCGCCACGCCGGCCGAGGCAGTCAGGCCGGTCTCTTGCAGAATCTCCTGGCGGATCTGCTCGGCAATGGCGGTGGCCGAGCCGAGATCACGCAGTGGCTCGGTGACATCCAGATACGCTTCGTCCAGCGACAAGGGCTCGACGGCGCTGGCATAGCGGGCGAAGATCTGCCGCACTTGCTGCGAGGCTGCGCGATAGCGGCCGAAGTCCGGAGGCACGAAAACCGCCTGCGGACAGAGCTTCTCTGCGCGCAGGGCCGGCATCGCCGAGCGCACGCCAAATTTGCGCGCTTCGTAGGAAGCCGCGCAGACCACCGAGCGCGGACCACGCCAAGCCACCACTACGGGCCGCCCGCGCAACGCCTCCTGATCACGCTGTTCCACCGAGGCATAGAACGCGTCGAGGTCGCAATGGATGATCTTGCGCATGGCGGCAGAACGGTGGCGTCGGCGCAAGCATAGCGGCTTGGCCGAAGCGCCGCTTGTCCTGCGCTGCCGCGGCAGTGAGCTGGCGTTTGAAGCGCCTGATTCGGCCGCCCTCTACCCAGCATCGGCGTGCTCGGTCTGCTGCAACTCTTGCTCTGACGATCGCCGGTTCAGCGGGCCTCAGGCCCGCCGTTCAGTGCTTCAGGCTGACCAGATCGAGTGCTGAGCCGTCGGCCAGACGGACCTCAAGCGCTTCGTCCAGGGCTTCGATCTTGAGCAACTCCGGGCACAGGGCCTCGGCCTGCTTCTCCAGCGCCTTGCCGCGAGCTTCCATTTCGCGTTCGATATCGCGTTCGAAATTCTTCATTCGTTGCTCAAAGCGCTCAGCCGCCGCGGCATCGCCACTCAGCGCTGCGCTCACGGCCAGGGCGGCCACCTCGCCAGCGATGGCCGGCACGAACTCGCTGACCATCGCTTCAACTTCCTGCTCGATGTACTTGTCGTCGAACTCGCCTTGCTCGAAGCGATCTTCAATGCGTGCACTGAGCTTGATGCGCATGTCGTCGATGCGCTTGACCAGGGCTTCGCCATCGCTGCCGCCCAGCGCCGAGCCGACCCGCGCAATGGCCGTGCCGGCCAGTGCGACGGCATCGATGGCCAGATCCTTGGCCTGATCGGCCACCACCCTCGCATGCCGTTCGATATCACGCAGGCGCTGTTGATCGCCGCGGCTGAGATCCATTTCCGCGCCGTTGACCCACAGTCGGCCGTTGCTGATCTTGAGGCGTCGATCGGCCTGCTGCTCGCCGCTGAGCTCCAGCGCATCGGGGCGAAGTTTCAGGTCGTAGTTGCTCTCGACACTGCAGGACGATGCATGCGCGGCGGCCGAGCCGGACAGTACCAGCAGAAGGGCGGCGCTGAGTGAGGACAGTCGATGCATGGCGGTTCCTTGCCTGGTTTGGAGGTGACGTGGCGCAGTGTGGGCTGGCGCGCTGGGCCGGACATGTGCCTGTGGAGGGGGTGACGATCGGCCTGCACGGCGCTCCGAAACTGAATATTCTCCGAAAGTGAATGACTTCCGGCACTCGGGGTGGACCGCCCTGCGGCCTGATCCTGCCCGCTCGACACCGGGTTGGCCGACGATGGTCTGGGCAATTGGGCGGGCGCGGGCGCTGCAACGCGCGCTGTCCGGCGCTTCCAGGCTAAAATTCGCGCTTTGCGCGCGCGGCCGTCCCGGCTCAGGAGAGGTAAATGAACATCGATTTCGAGCAAGCCAGACATGCGATGGTGGAACAGCAGGTCCGCCCCTGGGAGGTGGTCGACCCGCTGGTGCTCGATGCCTTGAGCACGATTCGCCGCGAAGACTTTGTCGCTCCGCGCCAGCGCAAGTTGGCCTTCACCGATGTGGCCCTGCCGCTGGAGCATGGCGAGTTCATGTTCAAACCGGTGATGGAGGGCCGCCTGCTGCAATCCCTGCAGCTGCAGCCGGAAGATGAAGTGCTGGAAGTCGGCACCGGTACTGGATTTCTCACCGCCTGCATGGCGCGCATCGTGCGTGCGGTCCTGAGCATCGACCAGCACGGCGATTTCGTCGATCGTGCGCGCGGTCGTCTGGAGGGCCTGGGCATGACCAATGCACGCGTTGAGCAGGCCGATGCGCTGGGTTTTGAACCGGCGCGGCAGTTCGATGCGGTGTTGATCGGTGGCGCCGTGCATCAGGTGCCAGAGCAGTTCCGCAAATGGGTACGCGTGGGCGGCCGAATGATTCTGGTGCGCGGTGAGTCGCCGGCCATGGAGACCTTGCTGTTGACCCGGCTGGATGAGAAGAACTGGCGAGAAGAGAGCTTGTTTGAAACCGATCTGCCGTATTTGAAAGGCGCGGAACCGAAGCCCCGCTTCGTGCTGTAACGAGCGCTCGTCCTGTGCGTCAGTGATGTCTGCCGTGCGGCGCCGCTCAAGGTTGGGATGGTTTGCGCAAGATAGTGGAACCACATGCTGAGTGGGCGTCGGGCCCGACCTGATGCGCACTCAACACACTGATTGTCAATGAAGGAAAACAAGATGAAGCCGAATCACCGCTGTTCGCCCCGCAAGCTGATCCTGGGATTGGCCCTGGCCAGCGCATTCAGTGCCCACGCCGGAGCGACCGATCTGATGGACGCATTCGAGCTGGCGCGCACCAGCGATCCGCAGCTGGCGGCGGCCGAGGCGCTCAGCCTGGCCGCGCGCGAGGGCGTGGTGATTTCACGCTCTGCCTTGTTGCCGCAAATCAACGGCAGTGCCAGCCTCACCGATACCGATGGCAGTTCGAGCTCGCGTTCGCTGGAACGTCTGGATGATGGCAGCTTCGTGCCGCGGCTGACCTCCGGCTCCTCCGACAGTCGCGCGCGCAACTATTCGATCAATCTCAGCCAGAGCATTTACGACCACGCCGACTACACCCGCCTGCGCGCCAGCCGGGCTCGCGCAGATCGTTCGATGGCCGATTACGACGCCGCCCAGCAGGGCCTGATGCTGCGCGTCACGGAGTCCTACTTCAATGTGCTGACCGCGATCGATTCGCTGGCCTTCGCCCGCGCCGAACAGCGTGCGGTCAAGCGCCAGCTGGATCAGGCCGAACAGCGCTTCGAGGTCGGGCTGACCGCGATTACCGATGTGCACGAGGCGCGCGCCCGCTACGATGGTTCGCGCGCCGCGGCCATCGCCGCCACCAATTCGCTCGACGATCAGCGCGAGGTGCTGGCTGAGATCACCGGTCGCTACATGGAAAATCTGCGCGGCCTGGGCGACACCTTCAAGCCGCAGCTGCCGCAGCCGGCGGACGCCGGCAAGTGGGTCGATGTGGCCCTGCAGGCCAGCCCGTCCTTGCGTAGCAGCGAACTCGCACTGCTGGCTGCCGGTCATGATGTCGCCACCGCGCGCTCAGGGCATCTGCCGACCTTGAGTCTCAGTGCCGGTCGCAGCAACAGCGACAACTGGGGTGACGCCAGCAATTTCGGCTTCAGCATTCCGACCAGCGGTGCCAGCCAGGGCAACACTATCGGTCTGACCCTGAGCGTGCCGATCTTCAGCGGCTTCGCCACCCAGGCCGGTGTGCGGCAGGCGATCTACAACCGCGATGCGCAGCAGGATCAGTACGAGCAGGATCGTCGTGCCGTGACCCGTTCGGTGCGCAATGCCTATCGCGCACTGGAAGCCGGGATCAGCGAAATCGCTGCCCGCGAGCAGGCCCTGGTGTCGGCACGCAGTGCGCTGGAAGCCACTGAAGCCGGCTTCGAAGTCGGCACTCGCACCATCGTCGACGTGCTGCTCAGTCAGCAGCAGCTGTTCCAGGCCCAGCGCGATTACTCGCAGGCCCGGCACAACTTCCTGGTCAACGGCCTGCGCCTGAAGACTTCGGCCGGTGATATCAAGGTCGACGATCTGCAGCGCCTCAACGCCCTGCTCAGCACCGACGCCGAGGCCGCCCTGGTGGAGGAATCAAGCGAGGGCTGATTTCGGTCAGTGATAACCAAAGTGAAACGGCGTGCTATGCACGCCGTTTCTGTTTCTGCAGATTGTTTGCTGCTATCAATCGCGAAAATTCTCGAACTGCAGGGGTATCTCCAGCGTCTTGCTGGCGCGCAGCAGGCCGATGCAGCCCTGCAGGTCATCGCGCTTCTTGCCGCTGACGCGGATCTTCTCGCCGTTGATCTGGGCTTCCACCTTGAGTTTCGCTGCCTTGATCTCGGCAATGATCTTCTTGGCGCTGGCCTGTTCGATGCCCTGCTTGACGGTGATCTTCTGCCGCGCGCCGGCGATATTGGTTTCGACTTCACCTTCATCGAGGCAGCGCACATCGATGCCGCGAGCAATCAGTCGGGCGTGCAGGATCTCGGCCATCTGCTTGAGCTGGAAGTCGCTCGGCGCGGTTTGGCTGATCACCGAGTCATCGAGCTCGAACTTGGCCTCGACATTGCGAAAATCAAAGCGCTTGCCGAGTTCGCGATTGGCTTGATCGACAGCATTGGTCAACTCGTGCTTGTCGACTTCGGAAACGATATCGAACGAGGGCATCGCCGGCTCCTGCAGGAAAGGCCGGCAGTATAGCCGCGATGGCCAGACCTCTCGGACTGACCAGGGCGTCCAACAGGCTGCTGAGTCTCAGCAGCCTGCGAACCCCTGGCCTGCGCGTCTTTCTAGCCCGGATATTTCATGAGGGGGCGCGGATGATCACCGAGGACTTTGCGTCGAGTGCAAGGCGCGACGAGCCCAAGTGGTGGGCCCACTTGGGCGAGATCGGGACGCAGTCCCGCGTAGC
>NZ_JACYTR010000007.1 GCF_014841215.1 Pseudomarimonas arenosa | reverse complement strand
GCTCGGTCGGCTGCTACGCAGCAACGGCTACTTCGTAGCCTGCGCCTTCGCTATGCTCGGTCGGCTGCTACGCAGCAACGGCTACTTCGTAGCCTGCGCCTTCGCTACGCTCGGTCGGCTGCTGTCGCAGCTACGCGAGACTGCGTCCCGATCTCGCCCAAGTGGGCCCACCACTTGGGCTCGTCGCGCCTTGCACTCGACGCAAAGTCCTCGGTGATCATCCGCGCCCCCTCATGAAATATCCGGGCTAAGACCGGGGTGCGCCTTGTGCAGAGCGTGACCGGTAAGCTGCCTCGACCCGCTCTTGTGAATCCCAAGTCTCGAATCCCGGCCCTTCACACATAAAAATCCTCCGGCACCGTCTCGGTCGGTCGCCAATCGAGTTCGCCGGCCTCGGCGGCCTTGAAGCGCAGGATGGTGTCGGCCAGCAGCTGCTTGACGTCGTCGCTGGTATCCGCGCGGCGGCGCGACTTCGAGGGCTTGGCAGCGCTTAGCCAGTCGCGGGCGGTGGCGGCGGACAGCTGCCCGCTTTGCACCAGGCCCAGCAGCAGGGCGAGCAGATGCTTGCAGACGGCGCCTTGCATGCCCATGCACCAGTCCAGCGATGAGTCGCAGCAGCTGAACTGGCCGTCGGCAGCCAAACGGGTGGAGTAGTAGTCGCTGAATCCGGTCTGGCTGCGAATGATGCCGCTGACCGCATCCTCGTGCACATCGGCGTAGAGCTGCATGCTGCTCGTTCGCAGCATATCGAGCGCGCGCTTGATGCGCCCAGAATCGCTGAGCGCCGGCAGGGCGGCGACCAGCTCCGCCAAGGGGCTAGCCTGGCTGGCACCGTCTGCAGCGGCGCCACCGAAGGCGACCAGCAAGTCCATGAACTGTGCTTCCTGCATCACCTGTAGTTTCGCTCCGGCAGCGCGCAGGCGCTCGGCGGCGGCAAGTGCGGCCGCCTTGCCCTTGGCGCGCCGTTCGCCAACCACCAGGAAGTCGAGCTCGGCATCGATCTGGTCGACGGCCTCGGCACCGATCGCGGCGGTGAGTGCGGCGGGGCCGGTGGCGCTGGCGCCGCGTCCGAAGTCCAGCTCGCCGCAGAAGCTAAAACGCTTGCCGGTCAGCGAAGGCCGCATCAGTTGGGCCAGGCCCGCTTCGTCGAGTATCTGTAGCTGGCCTTGCTGGGCCAGCGCTTCGGCCTTGCGTTGCAGCTCCGCCTTGCCCTTCATTCGTCCCTTGCCAATGACTGCGTAATCCAGGGGCGGGCTGAGATCGTGTTGCACCGAGCCTCCTCGGGCGCGAATCGTGGCCTCCGGCCCGGCAGGGTGAAATCGCGGCCAATGGCTGATGGTGCCGACGATCGCAAAGCGCCGCCCGCGAATGTCCTCAGCCTGGGAAAGCTCGATTTTCATGGGCATTTCAGCATCAGGAAAAGCGGCCAGGGTAGTTCAGCATGGCCGATGATGCCAGCCGGTGTCGGCGAGTCGGCCCAGGCTTGCTAACATCGCGCCACGGAATGCGGCGCAATCGTCAGGCCCGCGTCGTTTGCACGCATGGACAGTGAGCTAAAGGGATGAGACATGGCAAAGACACTCAACTTTCGCCTCGGTGAGCAAGTGCTGGGTTTCGAGTTGGGCAGCAAGGTCGACAAGCGTGCCTTGTACGGCTATGCCAAGCGCATCGCGGAGTTCGACGGCACCCAGCTGGTGCGTGGCCTGCTGCTCAGTGATGGCCGTCTGCTGCCTGCACAAAGCACCAGCTACGTGCGGGTGGATCCGGAGGGCTCGCCGATCGAAGAACCCAGCTTGAGCCTGGATGGTCAGCCGGCGGAGCTGAAGCCCAGTTCGTTCGACCAGGAAGCGCCGCTGGAGTCTGTGCCGCTGAGTCGCTTGTGCGCTTTCCAGGTGCGCGACGTCTACCCCCTGCAGGGTGCGGGACTGGCCAATGGGCTGTATCGCACCGAATTCAACTACCGCAAGAGTGCCCAGCCCAATGAGGCCTTGTTGCTGGTCCGCGATGATGCGCAGGCCTTCTTGCTGGTGGGGCAGATGAAACAGCCCGCCTTCATTGGCCTGGCGGTGAGCTACGACTTCTTCGACGCCGAGGGTGAGGCCGGCGAAGAAGAAGATTCGTTCGATTTTTCCATGGTGTAGCAGACTGCTGAGACTCTTTCAGCAGCCTGATATCGCCTGCTAGCGTGTCTCTGGGTGCCGCCGCACAACCAATACATAGAGTTTCCCCATGATCAACTTTCATCTCGATGTCAACGGCAAGTCGGCGCGTGTCGCCTTGCATGGGCTTCCGGCCGAGCGCCCGCGCACGCAGATCAAACAGTCGACTTCGACAGGCCCGATCCAGAGTCGACGGCTGGTGACCGGCGTGCGTGCGCAGGCGGCCGACCTCGGCTTTGAGGCACTGCGCGACGGCGATCCGGAGCTCGACTTCAGTCTGGCCGGTACGGCGATCGAGGCCGATGATGTCAGCACGGCGTTCTACGACCCGGCGGCGGCGGAGCCGAAGCCGATCGGTGACTTCAAGGACATCGATATCGTGTTCGATGCCGCGGGTGAGGAAAAGGCGCGGCGTCCACATCTGGTGCGGCGGCCGAACCTGGATGAATTGCATCCGGTCAAAGTGGTCAAACGCATGCCGCTCAATCAGGCCCTGATGAGCTTCTCCGTGCGCCAGGTGTATCAGGTCGCCCACGTCGACGGCCTTAGCTTCGAGTTCCTGCGTGACCTGGCCGGCGAATTGCACCGAACGCAGGAAGTCGCCCTGCTGGGCGCCGGAGCCAAGGCCAATCAGCCCCTGGTGGTGCGTGAGCATGGCAGCGCCTACCGCGGCTTCCTCAGCGGCGAAGTCAATGATCAAGGTCACTATCAGCTGTTGCTGCTGCTCAGCGATCAGGAGCTCAAGCTGCCCAGCGCTGAGTGAAGGCGCGCCGCGGCCCCAAGCCCTCGTCGAGGCTTCCTCTCATCAAACCCGCCGTGCGCAGAGCATAGTCGGAATCAAGCCAGATCCAGGAACCAATCAGCATGTTCAATCAGTCGAAACTGAGTTGGCGCGGTGACTACGGAATCGCCACCGGCGGCGCGGTCACCGACCACGTTCTGCTCAATGTGGCCAATGAGTTTGATCAGCAGGTCATGCGCAAGATTCAGGCACTGTCACCGGCCGACTTGCCACAGCGCTTTTCCGGCGACGATCCCGTGCTGGTGGCGCACAAGTACGATGGCGAAGGCGTGTTCGTCTACTTCGAACGCGGCAAGACCAGCTTCGCCTTCTCGGCGCCGGGCGGTCGGGTGCGGGTCGGCTTTCCGGCCCTGAAAGAACTGGAGGCCAAGTTGATCGAGGCCGGGGTCAACAAGGCCCTGCTGCGCTGCGAGCTGGCCCTGGCCGAGCCGGGCAGTGAGCGTCGCGGAGGGGTCAGTGAAGTGATTCGGCTGAGCTTTTCCGCCAGCGATGATGATCTGGCCAGACTCAAGCTGGTCGCCCTGGATGCGGTGATGCTGGATGGCCGCGATCTGCGTGCCCAGCAGTCGGCGTTCACTGAGACCTGGGACCTGCTGGAACGGCTGGTCGGCGCCGACGCCTCGGCGCGTGTGCATCGGATGGAGGCCAAGCAGCTGCCGGAGAAGGATGTCGCTGCCGAGTTCGCGCGCATCGTTGAAACCGGTGGTGAGGGCGTGGTGGTGCGCCGGCTGAATCGCGCCGATGCGTTCAAGATCAAGCCGCATCGCAGTATCGATGCCGTGGTGATCGGATTTGTCGAGGGCGAGTTCGAGGGCCAGTGGGGCGTGGCGTCCTTGTTGACCGGTCTCAGTTATCCCGAGGAAGGCACCGAAGCCTTGCTGCAAACCTTTGTGCGGGTTGGCTCTGGGCTGAAAGACGCGCAGCGCGTGGCCTTGCTCGATACCTTGCGGCCGCTGAAGCTGGCCGCACCCTTGCCGATGACCGACAGCTCCGGACGCACCGTGCAGTTCGTCAGGCCAACCCTGATCGCCGAGCTGCATGGTGAAGACCTGATCCAGGCCGAAGGCGGGCAGGAGCAACGCACCCAGGTGTTGTCATGGAACAGTGAAACCAAGAGCTATGAGTTCCTCGGCCTGGCACCCTGCGCGCGTCTGAGTTTCGCCCGCTTCGCCCGTTTGCGCGAAGACAAGGAGTGGCAGTCGGGCGGCGCCCGCATTGCCCAGATCGGCAGCGATGCCAGTCGGCCGCAGTTGCACCGGTCCAGCGGCGAAGCCAAGGTGCTGCGTCGCGAGGTCTACGGCAAAGGCGAGATGCTGCGCAAACTGGTGGTGTTGCACAAGGATGACGCTGATCTGGCGTTTCCGTATCTGATCTACTGGACCGACTACTCGGCGCGGCGCGCCGAGCCGCTCAAGGTCAGCCTGGATGTGGCGATCAACGAGGAACGCGCTCAGGTCCTGGCCGAGCAGCGATTGCAGCAAGGCCTGACCAAGGGCTTCGTGCGCCTGTTGTAGCTCTGCGGTTCAGCGCGCTAACCCGGATATTTCATGAGGGGCGCGGATGATCACCGAGGACTTTGCGTCGAGTGCAAGGCGCGACGATCTTTCGGCGCGACCTCATGAAATATCCGCGCTAATCGAGCCGCTTGCGGATACGCAGGGTCGAGGCAAGCAGAAAACCGGCGGCGAACAGGCCCAGGGCCAGCAACTCGTGGCGCAGTTCGCCGACCGTGGTGCCACGCAGCATGATGGCGCGGATCAGGCGTACGAAGTGGGTCAGCGGCAGGGCCTCGGCGATGATCTGTGCGGCCCGCGGCATGCCGGCAAAAGGAAACATGAAGCCGGATAGCAGGATCTGCGGCAGAAAGGTAAAGAAGGCCAGCTGCATGGCCTGAAACTGGGTGCGCGCCAGGGTCGACAGGAACACGCCCAGCGACAGGCTGGCCAGAATGAACACCGCCGCCACGATGTAGACATCGGCCAGACTGCCGCGAATCGGCACCTCGAACACGAAGCGCCCGAGCATCAAGACCAGGCTGACCTGGATCAGCCCGATCAGGATGAACGGCAACACCTTGCCCAGGGTCAGCTCCCAGGGGGACACCGGCGTGGCGATCAGTAGCTCCAGATTGCCGCGTTCGCGCTCGCGGACCAGGGCCACGGCGGTAAACAGCACCATGGTCATGGTCAGGATCACGCCGATCAGGGCCGGCACGGTATTCAGCGGCGCGCGCCGCTCCGGGTTGTAGCGATTGAGGATTTCGATCGGGCTCACTTGCTGGCGCCACTGGTCGGCGCGACCGACCGGGTAGGCCGCCAACTGACGCGCCGAGGCCTGCACTGCCTGATCCGAGCCATCGACGATGATCTGCAGCGCTGGCCGATCGCCCAGTTGCACCCGCCGGCTGAAGTCAGCTGGAATCACCACCGCCAGGCTGATCTCGCCAAGGCGCATCAGGGAGTTAAGGTGTTCCAGCGAGTACACCGGCTGCTGAAAGTCGACCACGCCGGTGGCGGCGAAGTCGGCGATCAGAGCGCGTGACTCACTGGTGTCGGCCAGGTCCAGGGTGGCCGCATGCAGGCCACGAACATCGAGATTGATGGCAAACCCAAACAGCAGCAGCTGCAGGGTAGGTATGCCGACGATCATGGCGAAGCTGAGCCGGTCGCGACGCAGCTGGCGCAGCTCTTTCAGAATGATGGCCCAGAGCCGGAACAGGTTCATTGCCGGGTCTCGCCTTTGGCGCGGGTGGCGGCGACAAACACGTCCTCCAGATTGGCCGGCGTGTTTGACCAGTCGAACTCGAAGCCTTCATTGCTCAGCGCGCTGCGCAGCTCGTCGCCGCTGCCACGCTCAGCCAGCACCCGCAGGTGAGAGCCGATCTGTGCCGTTCCCAACACTTCGTTGCGCTCAGTCAGCCAGGTCTCGGCCTCGCGCAGTCGAGTGCCGCTGAGGCTGAATACGTCGGCCGGCAGCTCACGGCACAGATCGGCCGGCGTGCCGTCGGCCACCAACCGGCCGCGCTCCAGGATGGCCAGGCGATGACAGCGTTCGGCCTCGTCCATGTAGTGAGTGGAGACCAGCAGGGTGACGCCGGCATCGGCCAGCTGAAACAGCTCGGCCCAGAAATCGCGTCGCGACTGCGGGTCGACCGCCGAGGTCGGCTCGTCGAGCAGCAACAACTCCGGCTGATGCAACAGGCAGCCGGCCAGGGCCAGACGCTGCTTCTGGCCACCTGACATGGTGCCGGCCAGTTGCCGCCGCAACTTGTCCAAGCGATAGCGTGACAGCGACTCTTCGATGCGCTGCTTGGCCAGGCGATATGACAGGCCGTGAATCGAGGCGAGGAACTGCAGGTTCTCGCTGACGGTCAGGTCTTCATACAGGGAGAACTTCTGCGTCATGTAGCCGATGCGCCGTTTCAATTCCTCGGCCTGTTCCGGCACTGGCAGGTCGAGCACACGGATCTGGCCCTCGCTGGGCCGCAACAGGCCACATAGCATGCGCAGGGTGGTTGACTTGCCCGAGCCATTGGGGCCGAGAAAGCCATACACCTCACCGCGTTTCACCGATAGATCGACGCCATCGACAGCGCGCAAGCTGCCGAAGTCGCGACTCAGGCCGCGCGCTTCGATGGTGTGCTCGGGCGAGTTCATGGCTGCGCCGCCGCTGTTGATCGCAGTGTCCGCAGTGGCAGGCCCGCCGGGAGCTGGCCGGCGGCCTCTTCGGTCAGATCGATCTCGGCCAGATAGACCAGGCGATCGGCATCGTCGCCGGAGAGGGCGTAGTACGGGGTAAAGCTCGGCTCGCTGGCCACCCAGCGCAGTCGTCCTTGCCAGGCCCGCTCCTGGCCACGGACGAACACCTGATAGGCTTCGCCAGGCTGCACCTGTTGTCGTTCCTGCATCGGCAGGAACACCCGTGCATGCGGGCGTCGGCCGACCTGCTGGGTAGCGATCACCGCATTGGCCGGAACTCGCTCGCCGACTTCAAACGGCACTGACTCGATCCGGCCATCGGCGGTGGCGATGAGCGTGAGCCGCTGCAGGTTGAGCCGCTTGAGTTCGGCATCGGCGCGGCTCAGCTTGAGCTGCGCCTGGGCCTGCCGCAGCTGCTCGTCGCGAGTGCCGGCCAGCAGTTCGTCCAGTCGCGCCTGCACGGCGCTGAGGTTGGCCTGCGCCTGCTCCAGCACGGCCTGTGCGCGATCCAGTTCCGCCATCGGCAGCAGCTTCTGCCGCGCCAGTTCCTGCACGCGATTGCGTTCGCGCTCGGCGTCGGCTTGACGCACTCGCGCGGCCTCGCGCTCGGCGCGCGCTGCGCGAAGGGTTTCCGAACGAGTGCCGTTGACCAACTCCTCAAGTCGTTGCTCGGCCGCCACCACACCGGCTTCCGCCGCCGCCAGGATGGCCTGCGCACGCCGGTCATCAAGGCGTGCGATTGGGTCGCCCTGGCTGACGCTGTCGCCTTCCATAACATGGAGTTCAATCAGTGTCTCGGCGCTATCGGCGCGCAGGTCGATGCGCGGATACTCCAGGGTGCCGCGCGCACCCGGCTCGGTGGGCGCCTGGCAGGCGACCAGCAGCAGGGCAATGGCGAGCAGACTCAGTGACTGGGCAACGCGGGCGATTGATCTGAACTTAGTCATGTGAAGTGCTCGCAGACGGCGTGAAGGCGGCCTCGATCAGGGCCAGCGTGTGTTGGCGCAGGCGCGCGCGATCGGGCGCTGCGGGGGAAAAGATCTGGCCCCACAGCGGCTCGGCCGCCAGGGGAAACAGGGTGAGTCCAATCAGCGACACCACCAGCAGACGTGGGTCCAACGCCGTGTTAAGGCGGCCCGCGGCCTGTGCGCTGGCGAAGCGTTCGGCCAAAGCGCGCGGTATCGAAGGCGCTACCCGCGACAGCATGACTTCACGCAGGGCGCCACCCTCGCTGAGCACTTCGCGCAACCACAGGCGCGGCAGCCAGGGATGTTGTTCGACCATAACAAACACAGCGTCGACAAAGGCACGGATTTGCGCTGCCGGCTGATTGTCATCGCCGCTCAGGGCCGCGCGCAGGGTGCTCAGCGCCGGCACCAGGCGCTGGTCGACCAGGGCTTGCAGCAGGCCCTGCTTGTCACCGAAGTGATAGTGCAGGCTGGCCGGTGTGACACCGGCATCCAGCGCCACCTGTTTTACCGTCACCGCCGCGGCGCCGTGCTCAACGACGCACCGCAGTCCTGCATCGAGCAGGGAGGTGCGGGCTTCGGTCTGCTGAAGGGAGGGTCGACCCGGGCGACGTTCGGCAGATGGTGGCGAGCTCATGCAATATATTAATTCATGCATCAATTAATTGGTCAACAGGTGAACTGCCAGCACATGGCGTGCATGTCAGGCTCCGATTCCTGGGCGACCATTAAATCAACGGCTTGGCCGCGGTCTTTCGCATGAACGAGGCCGAAACCGGCGATCAGCCATGACTTCCGACCTGTTGCGCTGCCCGACAAATACTTCTACAACTGTAGTACGACACTTGTAGAAGAACCCGATGTCCGATCTCGACAGCAGTCTGTCCGAACTCCAGCTCGACCTGATGCAGGTGCTATGGCGGCGTCGCCAGGCCACCGTCGCCGAAGTGGTCGAGGCGCTGAGTGAGCGCCGTGAGTTGGCCCACACCACGGTGGCGACCTTGCTCAGTCGCTTGGAGAAGCGCGGCCTGCTGGCGGCCGAGCGCGATGGCCGGCAGTTGGTCTATCGCCCCTTGGTGGCGGAACAGGTGGTTCAACGCTCGATGGTCAGCAGTCTGGTCGACAGCCTATTTGGCGGACGACCTGAGGCCTTGTTGGCGCATCTGGTGCGCGAACAGGACATCGATCGCGGCGATCTTGACGCTCTGGCCGAGCTGCTTAACGGCGACTTTGCTGGAGGCGACGGTGGACGCAAGGGGGGCGAGCGATGAATCTCCTGACCCGCGTGGCCGAAGCATGGATGGCCGGATGGCTCTATGGTGCTGGCTTGTTGTTGCTGGCCTTGCTGGCGCAGCGGCTGGGCTGGCTGCGCTCGCTGTGGCAACAGGAGCAGTCACTGCGCTGGCTGCTGTTTGCCCCCAGTCTGATCATGCTCCTGCATCTCAGCGGTTTGCCCGAACCGCTGCAGCAGTCGTGGCGCTCGGGACAACAGGCCCTGACTGTCTGGTGGCAGCAACGCGAAGTAGTTGCACCCATCAACCCGGAGGCGGCAGCCAATCGGCGCGCGCTACTGACCTTGGTCGCCCACCCGGCGAAGTCGGCGACGGTCGACTCGAGCATTTCCATGGCTGCGGCATCCACCCCGCTGGCCGCCGAATCGATTGCCGCGGCAGATGACGCAGGCACGTTTGCGTTGACGCCGCCGGCCGCGCCTGTGTCGACCCAGGCGCCCTCCGCCCCCTGGCAGCTGCACCTCCCGCTTTGGCTGGCCAGCGCGCTGGCAGCATTCCTGGTCAGCGCCTTGTTGCTGCGAACAGCGGCCGTTGCGCGGGCCTGGCGGCAGCAGGCCAAGCGGATTCAGCAGCAGCCGCTGTGGCCTGAGGACCGATTGAGTCAGGAGTTAAGGCTGATCAGCGATCGAAACGGCCTGCCCGCGCCGACCCTGCGTTGCGCCGCTGACGATGCCAGTCCGCATGCCTGGTCACCTTGCACCATCAGCCTGCCGCCATGGCTGCCGCGGGTGATGACCCTGCCGCAGCAGCGTGCCGCCTTGGCGCATGAGCTGGCCCATCTGCAGCGCGCCGACCCGCGCTGGCGCCTGGCCTATGCCCTACAGCGCGCGATCTTTCCCCTGCCGATGGCAAGCCGCCTGCACGCCGATCTTGATCAGCTGGCCGAGCGCGCCTGTGATGACTGGGCCGCAGAACAGGCCGGCAGTCGTCGCGTCATGGCCGAGTCTCTGGCCCGCTGCGCACAACATATCGTTTCGCCTGGCAGTGGTCTTGCCAGTGCCATGACCACGCGACGCTCGCCGGTGGTGGCGCGCGTTCAACACTTATTGAAGGAGCCGATGATGAAATCCGTGGCAAACCGTTGGCCTTTGAGCCTGCTGCTGCCGACTGCCGTGATCGCCAGCGCGATTCTGCTGCCCGGCATGGTGATCAGTGATCCGGCCTGGGCCGCTGGCGCATCGGCTACGCCGACAGCGCGCCATAGCCCAGCCGTGCCGCCCTCGCCAGAGCCGCCGCCAGCGCCAGAAGCGCCGCAGCCGCCGCAAGCCAATGCACGCCCGGCGCCACCGCCACCGCCACCCGCCGTGCCGACGCCGCGCCAAAGCCCAGCTGCGCCGCCCTCGCCCGAGCCGCCGCCAGCGCCCGAGCCGCCGCCAGCGCCAGAAGCGCCGCAGACGCCGCAGGCCAGTGCGCGCCCGGCGCTTCCGGCACCACCCGCTGTGCCGACGCCGCCAGCGCCGCCGGTCGCCCCCGCTCCGCCAGCCACAGCCAGCGTGGCGCACTTTGACTGGCTGTTCGGCGAGCGCACGGTGATTGAAATCGAGCGCCCCGGCTATGCCCTGGAGGCCAGGATCAAGGGTGACTTCAAACTGCAGGCCGACGAGTCGGACTTTGCGCAAATTGATGGTGATGTGGAGGTCGAGGAAACCCGCAACGGGCTGACTCGCGAACTGCAGCTGAGTCGCTCCGGCGGCGAGCTGCAGCGGCAGTACCGGGTCGATGGCAGGCCGGCAGACTTTGATTCGGCGGCCCAGGTCTGGTGGGCGAGTCTGGTCAAGCAGATGGCACGCGAAGGGCTGGTGTCGGCGCAGGATCGGGTCAGCAACCTGTTGACCCAGGGCGGCCCGGCTGCGGTGCTGGAGGAGATTGCCCAGGTCAATGCGCAACACGCTCGGGCCAGCCATCTGGTTGCCCTGTACCAGCAGGCCGAGCTGACCTTGGCCGACCTGAATGCCAGTCTGGGCCTGACCCAGCCCCTCGACAGCGACTACGAGTTGCGCAGCGTTCTGCAGACGGCCGCCAAGCATCAGCGCTTCGATCAGCAAGCGCTGATGCTGGCCTGTGCTCAGGCCGAGCGCATCGAGTCCGATTACGAGGCACGCGTGTTCCTCCAGGCCGCCGCCGAACAGTTGCCGGCTGACCGCGATAGCCTGTCGGCCTGGATCAAGGTGTACCGCGATGTTCAGTCGGACTATGAGGCGCGGGTGGCGTTGCAAAGCCTCATCGCCAACCCGGCGCTGCAAGGCCAGCTGTTGCAGCAGGCCTTGGTCGCCAGTGAAACGATAAGTTCAGATTACGAGCATCGCATGGCCCTGCAGACTCTGGCCCCGCGCATCAGGCAAGCGCCGGAGCTGGTGCGAATTTATGCGCGTGCAGTGGCCGATATCCAGTCCGACTACGAAGCACGCATGGCCATTACCGCCTTGATGGAGCAGGCCGACCTGCCCCCATCGGCCCTGATCGACCTGGTCGAAGCAGTTGACAGCATCGGTTCGGACTACGAGCGTCGACTGGCCCTGCAATCGATTGCCGAGCACAGCGCCAACGATGCGGCCTTGATCGAGCGAATCCGCCAATCTGCCAAGCCGCTAGGCACGCACGAGCGCGGCATGCTGGAGAAGACCCTGGATACGCTAAACGGTTGAAGCCTGTCTGCGGGAGTGGTGCTGACCCGGATATTTCATGAGGTCGCGCCGAAAGACCCGGCAATTCCAAGCGGGGCGAGAGTTTCGACCGATGGTGTTGAGAGAACAGAGTGTTGGCGATCTTTCGGCGCTGGCACGGCCCTCATTCGGCCGCTGCGCGGCTACGCAGGGCATTCGCCCTGAGGTCCTTTGTGGCGATTGCCGCGTTGTTCGGCTGCTACGCAGCAACGGCTACTTCGTAGCCTGCGCCTTCGCTACGCTCGGTCGGCTGCTACGCAGCAACGGCTACTTCGTAGCCTGCGCCTTCGCTACGCTCGGTCGGCTGCTGTCGCAGCTACGCGGGACTGCGTCCCGATCTCGCCCAAGTGGGTCCGCCACTTGGACTCGTCGCGCCTTGCACTCGGCGCAAAGTTCTCGGTGATCATCCGCACCCCCTCATGAAAGATCCGGGCTAGCATAGCGAGGTTCCTGGGTAGGGGCGCGGCGATGAGTGCAGCGGCCTTGCGATCGGGTCAGAATAGTGCTTTGAAGTCGAGGCCGACGATGACCCCCAGCGCCGATCTTGCTGTGCAGCGGGCTTGCGAACAGGTGCGTGCAGCGCAGGCGGAGCCGCGGCGCCAGCCAAATGTGCGGGCCTGGTTTGATGCCGACAGCAATACCGTGACCTATCGGGTGCGCGACCCGGCGAGCAAGGCTGCAGCGATTATCGACAGCGTGTTGGACTTCGATCCGGCAGCCGGGCGCACAGACACACGCTTGGCGCAGGCGGTCATGGAGTCCGTTCGCGCCGAAGACTTGCAGGTGGTGTGGCAACTGGAGACCCATGCACACGCCGATCATCTGTCCGCAGCGCCTTACCTCAAGCAGCAACTCGGCGGACAAATTGGCATTGGACTGCATATCACTGAGGTGCAATCGACCTTCGCGCGGGTGTTCAATGCCGAGCCTGAGTTCGCCACCGATGGGCGTCAGTTCGATCGGTTGTTTGACGACGGTGAAACGTTTCGTCTAGGCGGACTCGATGTCACGGTATTGCATGTGCCCGGACACACCCCGGCCTGCCTGGCCTATGTAATCGGCGACGCAGTCTTTGTCGGCGACACCCTGTTCATGCCTGACTATGGCACTGCGCGCTGTGATTTCCCGGGCGGCGATGCGGCTCGATTGTTCCGTTCGATACGCCGACTGCTGCAATTGCCTGACGCCACGCGGGTATTTCTCTGCCATGACTACAAGGCCGCGGGACGTGAGGATTTCGCCTGGGAAACCACCATCGGTGAGCAGCGGATGCATAACATACATGTTCACCAAGGGGTCAGCGAAGCGGATTTCGTCGCTATGCGCCAGGCCCGCGACCGCCAACTGTCGATGCCGCGGCTGATCCTGCCGGCGGTGCAGGTGAACATGCGGGCCGGGCACCTTCCTCCGGCCGAGGACAACGGCGTGCGCTATCTCAAGCTTCCGCTCAATCAGTTCTGAACGATGGGTTTAGGGATGACCTATATGCTAAGTGTTCAGGACGCTGCCCGATGACGCTTCGCCCGCAGGCGCTGGAGTCACGGCTTGCCGTCGCCGCACAGATCAGCACTGCCGATGTGACGGCGATTGCGGCTGCCGGCTATCGTGCCCTGATCTGCAATCGACCCGATGGCGAGTCGGATGACCAGTGCGATGCGGCGACCATCGCTGCTGCGGCGCAGGCGCAGGGCCTGCCGTTTCGCTATCTCCCGGTGCTCGGAAGCGCTATCGATTCGGCGGCCATCGCCGCCTTTCGCCAGGCATTGAATGAGCTGCCGACGCCCATTCTGGCGTACTGCCGCAGTGGTAATCGGTCGACCCTGCTGTGGGCGCTGGCCGAAGCCGGTCGGCGGCCATTGGCCGAGATCGAGTCCCGCGCGGCGGCGGCTGGCATCAGTCTGACCGACTTGCAGCCACGCCTGCAGCGACTCGCCGAGGGCCTGTGACCAGTCTCAGCCTCGCTCAGGCTGTGCTGGCACTCTTATCAGGCAGTTTGGTCGGATTCTCGCTTGGTCTGATCGGTGGCGGTGGGTCGATTCTGGCGCTGCCCTTGCTGGTCTACGTAGTAGGCGTGCAGGACCCGCATCTGGCGATCGGTACCAGTGCGCTGGCGGTGGCCGCCAATGCCACGGGCGGCCTGTACCAGCACGCCCGCCACGCCCATGTGCGTTGGTCGGTGGTCGGCGTGTTTGCCGCCGCCGGCGTGTTCGGCGCCTGGCTGGGGTCGAGCCTCGGTAAGACCGTTGATGGACAGCATCTATTGCTGCTGTTTGCCTTGCTGATGCTGCTGGTGGCCGGCCTGATGCTGCGCCATCGTCATTATCCTGGCCGCGATCAGGCCGAATGGAATGGCCGCACCCTGCGCCGACTGTCGCTGACCGGCCTGGCGGTGGGTGGCATGGCCGGGTTTTTCGGTATCGGCGGCGGCTTCCTGATCGTGCCCAGCCTGATGTACGCCGCCGGCCTGCCGATCCTGCTGGCGATCGGCTCGTCCTTGCTGGCGGTAACCGCTTTCGGCCTGACCACGGCGATCAACTATGCCCGAGCCGGCTGGATTGACTGGCCGTTGGCGCTATTGTTCATCCTCGGCGGATTGGCCGGCAGCCGGCTGGGTAGCGCCGTCGCACGCCGACTGTCGCTGAGTCGCGGTCGGCTGAATACGATATTTGCCGGCGTGATCGCCATGGTGGCGGCCTACATGCTGTATCGCGAACGCGCGCTGTTCGATATATAGGCTTGCGCGCTGGCGATGGCAATGGCGTTTCCGATTCTCTGACCTTGTGGAGCGGTTCATGTCGCAGCATCCAATTCCGGCAATCAATCCAGTCAGTCGATGGATTCACTGGCTCAGTGTTCTGCTGATGCTGGCGGTGTATGTCAGCATGGAGTTTCGCGGTTGGTTTCCGCGTGGCAGTGAGCTGCGCGCCTCCTTGCATCCGATTCATCAGTGGCTGGGGCTGTCGCTCCTGCTGCTGTTGGCTTTGCGCCTCTGGGCTCGCTGGCGGCGGCCCTTTCCGCCCATTGCTCCTCGGCCCCCGGCTTGGTTGGTCGCCGCCGCCCATGCTGGTCACTTCGCGTTGTATGCCTTCTTGCTGATCATGCCGTTGCTCGGCTGGGCCCTGGTCAGCGCCGAGGGCAAGCTGCCCAGTGTGCTGGGCATGGCCTTGCCGCCGTTGCTGGCAGTGGACAGCGATATGGCTCACCGACTGGAAGACTGGCATGAGTGGGGCGCGACGATCGGCTACTTCCTGATCGGCGGCCACCTACTGGCGGTCGTCTGGCACCACCTGCAGTTGCGTGACAACACCTTGCGGCGGATGCGCGGTTGATACGGCCGGCTCAGAACTGCCTTCTCAGCCACAGACCGAGTTGGCTGTCGTCGGTGAATTGACCAAACAAGGTGTTGGGCAGGCCGCCAAACAGATTCAGTTGTACGCCGGCCAGCCAGTCGTCGCTGAAGCGATAGCTGGCGGTGCCGCGCAGCCAGCGATCGTGGCGATCGGGGGAATAGAACTGAATTGCACTCAGCTGCAGGCGATCCTGCATCGACGACTGGGTCAGCCGCAGCGAGATCAACTGCCGCTGGCCCTGAGCAAACGGATTCAGCGCGCGCGGGTGATGATCAAAGCGCTCGTGGTAGAGCTGCACGCCGCCGCTCAGCTTGGCGCGCAGCTCGCGTTCGAAACCGAGCATGATGGCTGATTTGTCCGGCACTACGACGCTGTCATCGGCGGCGCCGTCGCGGCGCCGTTCGCGCCCCAGTTCGGCCGATGCAATGCCACCCCAGAGCGGTCCGCGCACGCTGGCGCCGAGCGTGTCGCGCCGGCGAAACTGCGCCGCCCCATTACGATCGGCCGACAGCGGCTGCTTGTCGAAGCCGCGATAGGCGTACGCTGCGTACTCGATGCCGTTGTGGCTGCGGGCCAGGCGCAGTGCCGTCTCGCTGTTGTTGGGCGGCTCAGGGTCGAGCAGTCGGCTGCCGCCCACGAGTCGCTGCAGCGTGGGGTCGAACAGACTGAGCCGGCGCCCATCGGGAAAGCGGTCTGAGGTGAACCTGGGTGTGTAGGCGAGATCGACATTCAGCGGGCCGAGGCCGGCCAGCAGGCGCAGCGTGTTCGACGGCACCTTGAAATTGGCATCGTCGCCCCCGGACAGCGGTGCAACGAAATCCTTGGGGAAGCGGTCATTGACAAACAGCAGGTCGCCGGTGCCCCAGCCCAGCACCTGGCGACCGAGCTTGAACTGGGCCCGATCAGTCAGCGTGAATGACAGGCTGGCCTCACGCAGATCGCTGCGCAATCGGCCTTCGAGGCTGTCGGCATACAGGTCGAGCTGTACATCCCAGGCAAGCCGATCGGCCTGATCGCTGGCTTCGAGTTTCAGCTTCAGCTCATCGCGACTCGCTCGGTGCGGGAACAGTGGGTTACGATCGAATCGCTGGGCCGAGCGGTATTCAAGATACCCGCTGAGCAGGCTGGGATCGTCCCAGTCCTGCCAGTCGTCGAATTCATCCTGCGCCTGGCTGACGCCGCAGCCTGCGGCCAGCACAAGCGCCAGGGCAGAACGCCACCGACTGCTCAATCGGCGCCTGCCTTCAGCCACTGGCGCGGTGGGTTGCGCAGCGAACGCGGCGTGAACAGCTCGGCCTCGAGGCCAATGTCGTATTGCGGATTGCGCATTTCCAGCAGGGTGTAGCCACCGGTCAAGTGGTTGCTGACCTTGCTGCGAATCACCGTTGGATGGCCTTGTACGAGGGCGGTGGCCAGGGTCTCGATGCTGCGCAGCGGCTTGCCTTCGGCATCGAAATATTCCGCCTTTACCGGCAGGTGGGTGCTGAGATCAATGGTCGCCAGGGCGTAGGCAAACTCGACCGAGCTCGGCTCCTTCGGCTCGCACTTGATCACCGCCTGCTTGCCGTCATTGCTGATCAGTTGGTGCCAGTCGAGCGCCGGGTTGCGGCCGGAAATATCCTCGTAGAAAAAATCCGAACCGACAAAGCTGGTGCGCTTGTCGCCGGCCGAAATGCGTTTGTCGAGATCCAGTGCCGGCAGATACAGCCAGCGATCATCGTCGCGCTCGGTCTGCTTGTTGACCAGCAGCACGGTACCGCGGACGTCCGCCGGTCGATCGAACACGACCAGGAAATCCTGATTGCCACCGTCTTCGACATCGCGCCGCAGGATCACGAATTGACGTTGTTGCTGATTGCCCTGGGCATCGCGAATCAACATGCGCGCCTGGCTGCGGCCATCGTCGCCGGCGTAGCGTGTGGCGCGATAAGCCGCGCTGACGATAGCTTCGGCCGCAGCATCGACTTCGCGCGCCTCCGCGGCACCGAGCGCGGCAGCGAGCAAGGCGCCGAGCAAAGCGAATTGTCGAATCATGCTGGGTTCCTTGGTGCGGTGTGCCGTAGCAGCCAGCCATTGCCTGCCCAGAGCAGGGCGGTCAGCAGGTACAAGCTTACCAAGGCCGACACTGCCATGATGCTGGCCAGCAGGTAGCCGACCGTGATGTAGGGCACCAGCGGCGCCAGCAACAGGGGAGTGAAGCCGATCGCAATGACGATGGCATTGCGGCTGATCGCCAAGGCGGGTTCATCGAACATCGCCGCCAGAGTGCGCTGAAGGTCGCGCTGGCGGGCGTAGATGGCGCGGGCGCGCTGGATGAAATGGATGGCGAAGTCGACCGACAGGCCCAGGGCCAGCGAAGACAGAACGGCGATCGGCATATCGTAGTCCTTGCCCAGCCAGCCGATGGCACCGTAGATGAAGGCAATGGTCAGGCTCAGCGGTAGCATCGCCAGCAGGCCGAGCAGCAGGCTACGGAACAGCACGATCATCATGATCAGCACGACGACAAAGGCGCCGGCCAGACTCTGCGCCATGCCGGTCACCATTTCGCCCTGCCAGACTCGATTGAGGTGGGTCTTGCCGGCCCAGCGCAACTGCAGGCCGTCCGGCAGCGGGTGCTGGGCTACATAATCCTGAACCCATTGTTCCACTGCTTGCATGTCCTGGTTGTCGCCGCTGGTGAGCTGCAGCCAGACCACCGCAGCGCGGTAATCGGTGGTGGTGAAGTGCCACAGGTCCTGCGGCCGGTGTGAGCTCTGAAACTGCAGCAGGGTCTGTGCCACCGCGGCCTGACTGTCGGGGATGCGGAATTGCTCGGCCTCGCCGCTGCGAAGCTCGCGATGCACGGTCTTGACCAGATCGGGCAGGGCATTACTCTTGCCGATCAGGCCGCTCTGCTGCAGCGCCGCCTGCAACTGCTCGACGTAGCGCAGTACCTCGGGTTGCTGGAACACCGCTAATGCGCGCTGCGCGTCTTCGATTCGCTCGATCCACTGATCGCTGAGCTCGCTGTCCAGCGCAAGACTGCCCTCGTCCAGCCGATCCAGTGCTGACTGCAGAGCCGGCCCCAGATCACCGGGCTGGCTCAGGCTGGCGATCGCCAGCTGTTGGGCTGCAGAATCGGCTTCGGCCATCCAACCATCACGCAGTCGGTCTTTCAGCGCGGCGATATCGTTGTCCAGCACCATGAAGGCGTCGTAGGCTCCGGCAAAGTGCTGGTTAAGTACGCGGTCGGCAACGCGAATCGGGTGGTCGGCCTTGAACCAGCGCGTCGGGTTGTCATTGACCTCGATGCGGGCGATGCCGTAGGCGCTGGCCACGCTCAGGCCCAGGCATAGCAGAACGATCGGCCAGCGCGCCCGCAGCGCGCCGCGGCCCAAGCCGGGAAGCCAGCGCGTCAACAGGCTGCCGCCTTCGCTGTGTCGCGTCAGGGCCTGCAGTGCCTTGGGCGATAGCGAGGCAACAAAGGCCGGCAGCAGGGTCAGGGTGAGCAGAAAGGCCAACAGGATCCCAAACGCCACGAAGGCGCCAAAGATCTGCACCGGCGGAATCGGTGTCAGCAAAAGGGAGGCAAAGCCCACCGCTGTGGTCAGGCTGGTGTACAGCATCGGCTTGAACAGATCGTTCAGTACCGACTCGATCACCTGCTTCGGGTCGTCGCCCGGACGGTAGCGCTCGCTGAAATCAGACAGGATATGGATGGCGTCGACTACCGCGATCGGCATCAGGAAGATGGCGATCATCGAGCTCATGATATGCACCGAGAAGCCGAGGCCGATCAGCAGCCCCATGGTGATGATGACCGAACCCATGGCGACCAGCATCGGCGCGGCCACGAACAGCGCATTGCGGAAGAACAGCCACATCAGCAGATAGATCACCAGGGCGGCCAGCGGCGCACAGATCGCCATCTGCACGAACATCTCGTAGCCGAAGCGATCCTCGGCAATCGGTAGGCCGGTAATATGAAAGCTATCGCTGCTGTCGAGCCCGGCCACCAGCCGCTCGATCTCGCCGCCGATGCGATAGGCCTGATTCTTGTCGGCGATCGGTACGTAGATCGCCGCGGCCTTGTCGTCACCTGACACCAGGGTGTTGTCGAACATCGGCAGGCGGCTAAGCTGTGCGTTCAGGTCGAGAGCGCCAGCCTGGTCGGCCGGCGGCGTCGACATCAACCACTCGAAGCGCACCGTGCCGAGGCCGGCCTGGCGAATATTGTCCACCGTGGCGAGCGACATCAGGTCGGCGCGGATCACGCCATCGAGCTTGGCGATCTCGGCGTTCAGGCGGTGTAGGGCGGCTAGCGACTGCGGGTTGTAGATGCCCTCGGCATGCTGGCTGACCTGGCCGACCACGATCATGTCGTGCAGGGCGAAGCGCCGCTTGGTCTCGTTGTGGAACACCCTCTCGGGCTGCGTGGCCGCCAGCATGTTTTCCGGGTCGGTGTCGATCTTGACCCTCGGCATCGCCGCCATCGCCAACAGGCATAACACGGCGGTCAGGAGGAATACCCGACGCGGGTGGGCGACTGAGGCGCGCCAGAGGCGTTGCGACATGCAGGAGTCCGTTCGATGCGCTGGCGAGCGGCCAGCGGGCGCGCGCAGTGTACTGATTGTGTCCGCCTCGGACTATTCGTCAGCGGCTGGCGGTCGGTCCGAGCTGGGTTGTGCGTCGGCCGCTTGGCGCAGGGTCGCAGCGCAGGATGGCGCCAGCTCGTGGCCGGGCAATAGCGACCATTCGACCCGGTTGGCGCGACCCAGCGGTTGCAGGCGCGCCGTGCTCAGGCAGTCGGGCAGATCGGCCTTGCGCACCAGCAGCCAGCGTCGCTGCGGGGCATGATTGAGCCATTCGACCGCACCGACCCACTGCGCTGCCAAGGGTTGGCGATAGCCGAAGTCCTGCACCGGGCGGTCGGCCTGCAGCAACAATTGTTCTTTCAGATCGACGATGCCGAGTTCGGCCTCGGCGGGCAGCCGCTCACCCACCTCGGCCATCAGCTGCTTGCCCGAGCTGCTGGCATCCAGGGCCGGCCCGAGCAGCAGGCCGTAGCTGATCCACACCATCACGGTGAATCCGAACAGGCTGGTTCCGATGCGCCGCCCTCGCGAGGCGATCAAGGCGATCAGGCCGCTGCCGCTAAGCAGGGCAAAGCCCAGCAATAGGCGCTGCAGGTCGGCGGCATCCAGGGCGCGTCGTTCGGTCAGTTTCAGTACCGCCGGTGCTTCGACCCAACCGCCTACGGCCAGCAGTCCGCCGAGCAGGGACACCACGCCTATGTAGATGCGCAGGGTCCAGCGGACGCCACGCAGCCGCAGCAGACCTGGCAGCAGCGGCGCGGCGGCCAGGGCCAGGGCTGGCAGTGCAGGAAAGATGTAGACCTCGCGCTTGCCGCTGCTGGCGCTGAAGAACAGCAGCACCAACAGCGCCCAGCCGAGCAATAGCCAGTAGCGCAGGTCGCCGCGTCGCAATCGACGCCACCAGGCCGGCAGCAGCCAGGGCAGCAACAGGGCGCCGGGCAGCCACAGGGTGAAGATCACCTGCAGGTAGTACCAAGCCGGTCGATGGTGATGCCAGGCGTTAAGGTAACGAGTGCCGGTTTGCCGAAACAACAGCTCCTGGGTGTAGGCACGCAATTCTGGCGTGTCATTCCACCAGGTGGTCAGCAACACCGGCGCCAGCCAGATCATGGCGCCGCCAACAAAGGCCGGGATCAGCCAGCCGGCGCCGCCCCAGCCGCCGCCAGTCGCCGGGTCGGCATGGCCGCGGCGGGCATAGCTGCGCCAGCCGGCATAGGCAACCAGCATCAGCAGGGGCAGAAAGCCCACGCCCTTGGTCACCGTGCCCAGGCCGGCGGCGAAACCGGCCAGCATCAGCGCCGCTCGATTCGGTCCACGCAGAAAATGCACTAACAGGCCCCAAAGCGCCACGGTGGTCATCGCGGTGAGCGACATGTCGATCTGCCCGCGCTTGGCCTGCAAGCCAAACTGCAGGCTAATGAAGAGGGCGGCCAGCGCCCAGGGGGCCAGTCGTGGGCGCCAGATGCGGCCGGCCAGATCAGCCACCAGCCACAAGGTCAGCAGACCGGCCAGCAGGGAGGGCAACAGAAAGGCGATGTCCAGATCGCCAGTCAGGGCATAGAACGCGGCCTGCATCCACATGAAGGTGGCCGGCTTCTCCGCATACACTTCGCTGCCGCGCTGTGGTATCAACCAGTGCCCGGTCTCCACCATGGTCTTGGCGGCCAGGGCAAAGCGTGGTTCGTCAGGCGGGTTGGGGGCGCGCATGCCCAGTCCGGCCGCCAGCGCAAGCAGGGCGAGCAGCAGCAGGGCGCAAACACTGCGTGTGGGAGTGCGTAGGAAATTCACCGCGGCCAATGATAGTAGTTTGGCGAAAGGCGGTGTGAAGAGCTGCATCGCGCAATCGCGGGTGATCGATCCTCGGCGGAGGGCGCTGTTGGAAGCCGCCGCGGGCTGCGCGCTGGCGCTCATTGCCGCCTTTCGCTTCAGGTAGACTTTGGCTGCAGCTTGCATTCGGCGAGCCAGCGATGTCCTCGATTTTCCAGTCGCGGAGGCTTCGATGAAGATCGCGCTGTTGGCACGCAATCCCGAGCTTTATTCGCACAAGCGGCTGGTGGAAGCGGCACAGGCGCGCGGCCACGAGATCGAAGTGATCAACACCCTGCGTTGCTATATGAACATCACCTCGCATCGGCCCGAGCTGCGCTACAAGGGCGAGAAGGTCAGCGGCTTCGATGCGGTGATTCCGCGCATCGGCGCCTCGATCACCTTCTACGGCCTGGCGGTGCTGCGCCAGTTCGAGATGATGGGCGTCTACACCCTGAACGAGTCGGTGGCGATTGGCCGCTCGCGCGACAAGCTGCGTTCACTGCAATTGCTCTCGCGTGCCGGCATCGGCCTGCCGGTCACCGCCTTTGCCTACGACACCAACCGCATTGATGAAATCCTCGATATCGTTGGCGGTGAGCCGGTGATCATCAAGTTGCTGGAAGGCACTCAAGGCATCGGCGTGGTGCTGGGCGAGACGCGCAGCTCGGCGCGTTCGGTGATCGAGGCCTTCCGCGGTGCCAAGGTGAATATCCTGGTGCAGGAGTACATCAAGGAGGCCGGCGGCACCGATCTGCGCTGTCTGGTGATTGGCGGCAAGGTGGTGGCGGCGATGAAGCGACAGGGTGCGCCGGGCGATTTTCGTTCCAACCTGCACCGTGGCGGCAGCGCCAAGTCGGTCAAGATTACCCCCGAAGAACGCAGCACAGCCATTCGTGCCGCCAAGGTGATGGGCCTGAATGTCGCCGGTGTCGATATGCTGCGTTCGAATCACGGTCCGGTGGTGATGGAAGTGAATTCATCCCCCGGTTTGGAAGGGGTTGAAAAGGCCACCGGCATGGATGTAGCGGGCAAGATCATTGAATTCCTCGAACACGAAGCAGCGCATGGCAATACCCGCACCAAGGGCAAGGGTTGATGCGGGCCGCCTTCGAGATCGGTGGGCAGAAGATCAAGGCCGGTGAACGGGCTACCGTTGAGCTGCCGCTCTCGGTGTTAAGTAACCATCAGCCGGTCACCCTGCCGGTGCATGTGGTGCACGGCCGCAAGGACGGGCCGGTGTTCTTTCTCAGTGCGGCAATACACGGCGACGAGATCACCGGTGTGGAGGTGATTCGCCAGGTGCTGCGCTTTCGCGGTCTGCGGCCGATGCATGGCACCTTGCTGGCGGTGCCGGTGGTCAACGCCTTTGGCTTTATCGCCCGCTCACGCTATCTGCCCGATCGCCGCGATCTCAATCGCTGCTTTCCTGGCAGTCCGCACGGTTCATTGGCCAACCAGCTTGCGCATCTGTTCATGACCGAGGTGGTCAGTCGCTGTCAGTACGGCATCGATCTGCATTCGGCAGCGATCCATCGGGCCAACCTGCCGCAGATCCGTGCCGATCTTGGCGATCCGCGCATCCACGATCTGGCCAGCGCGTTCTCGGCACCGATCATGATCGACGCCACCTTGCGTGATGGCTCGCTGCGCCAGTCAGCGCGCGAGGCCGGCGTGGTGGTGCTGCTGTATGAAGCCGGTGAAGCGCTGCGTTTTGACGATTTGTCTGTACGCGTCGGGGTGCGTGGCGTGCTCTCGGTGCTGCGCCATCTCGGCATGATCCGCGCCGCAGGCCAGCGCCGTGAGCCGGTTGCGCCGATGCATTCCAATACTACCTACTGGGTGCGCGCTGCCAGCGGCGGGGTGTTTCGCCGCGAAAGATCCCTGGGCGCAATGGTGGCTGAAAACGAAGTCCTTGGGGTGATCTCCGACCCGTTTGGCGAAGCTGAGCAAGCCGTGCATTGTCGAAAGGCTGGCCTGATCATCGGGCTGAACAATCTACCGGTCGTGAATCAGGGCGACGCCCTGTTCCATATCGCCCGTCTTGGCGAAGGCTCGGGGGAAGTCGATGTGATGATTCAGATGGAGCAGCAGCTGTACGGCGATGCGCTCAGTGATAGCGAGTGGGATACGCCGATGCCCTGACGGGTGAGGTGGGCTGCGTCGGCTGAGCGTGTCCAAGCCGGCTGAACGAAGCCGCTGCACTGCCGGCAAGCCAAGACGCTTTCGTTCGCCCGCTTCGCTATGACCAGCTCAGCCAGCGTCGGCACTGTCAGGCCAGATACCCGCCATCCACCACAAACTTGCCGCCGGTGACATAGCCGGCCGCCTGCGACAGCAGGAACAGCACCATGGGCGCCATCTCGTCCGGTTGCGCCACGCGCTGCAGCGGGATGAGTTTCATCATGGTGTTAAGGATCTTTTCATTCTGAGTCAGCGCCGAGGCGAACTTGGTGTCGGTGAGTCCCGGAAGTACGGCATTGACCCGGATGCCATGTGGCGCCAGCTCCTTGGCGAAGCCTTCGGTCATGTTGACGATGCCGGCCTTGGTCATCGAATAGATCAGCTGGCCCGGTGCGGCGCGCTTGGCATTCACCGAGGCGATATTGACGATGGCACCGCCGCCGTGGTCCTTCATGCGGCGGGCGGCCTGTACGGTGGTCCAGAAATAGCCGCGCAGATTGACCTCCACGGTCTTTTCATAGGCGGCCAGACTCATGTCGATGGCCGGGCCAAAGTACGGATTGGCGGCGGCGTTGTTGACCAGCAGACTGGGGCGCAGCTCGAGGGCATCGAGTTTCTGAAACACCGCCTCGATCGACTCCGGTTCGCCGACATGCATGGCCATGGCCTCGGCTCGGCCGCCGGCGCCGCGAATCACCTCGGCGACCTCTTCACAGCTTTCCTTGCGCCGACTGGTGCAGATCACATGCGCCCCATGGGCTGCCAGCAACTTGGCAATCGCCTCGCCAATGCCGCGCGACGCGCCGCTGACCAGGGCCACCCGGTCACTCAGATCGAATAAGGGGTCGGACATGCGAAACGAACTCCATCGGGCTGATATCCTCCGGAGCCTACCACCTTCGCAAGGAATTCCTGCATGACCCAACGTCGCGTCCTGATAACCGGTGGCGGCAGTGGCCTGGGCCGCGCCTTGGCCCAACGCTATGCCCGCAGCGGTGCGGCGGTGGCAGTGGTCGACCTGGATCGGGGGCGGGCCGAGGAGACGGTCAGCCTGCTGGGTGGCGATCCGCATTGGGCGCAGCAGGCCGATGTCGCCAGTGACGACTCGATGCAGGCGCTGGCAGAGGCCGTGCAGCAGCGCTGGGGCGGGGTGGATGTGCTGCTGAACAATGCCGGCATCGCCAGTGGTGGGCCGATGGTCGGCAGCACCATGAAGGAGTGGCGAGAAGTATTGGAGATCAATCTGCTCGGCGTCGTGCGTGGCTGTCTGGCCTTTCTGCCCGGCATGCTGGCTCAGGGGCGCGGCCAGGTGATCAATACGGCCAGTTTCGCTGGCCTGGCGGGTGCGCCGAACATCATGAGCTACGGTGTGTCCAAGGCCGGTGTGGTCACCTTGTCGGAACAACTGCGTGCCGAGGTCATTGATCAGGGCATCAGGGTGTCGGTGATCTGCCCGGCATTCTTTCAGACCAATCTGCTGGAGAGCTGGCGCGGCGATCAACGGATGAAGAAGTTCGGCGAGAAGATGATGCAGACCTCGACCGATACCCTGGACGGTGTAGCTGACCGTGTGTTCGAAGCTGCCGAGCGCGGTGACTTCATGATCCTGCCCACCCAGCGTGAGCCGATGCGCTGGCGGATCAAGCGTTGGTTTCCGAAGTATTACTTCAAGAAGCTGCGCGCCTTGGCCGGGCACGGTCGAGCGGGAGGTTGAGCGTGCGCAGTGCGGCACTGGCCCTGGGGTTGATGATGACAGCTACGGCAATGGCAACGGCGCAGGAAACTCGGCTGAGTCTGGAAGTGATTACCGGGGATGCCCAGCTGTCCGGGCCGACCTTGCTCAAGCCGAGCATTGCGCCCGACGGCAAGCAGGTGAGCTTCTTGCGCGGTCGCGAGGGTGAGCGCAACCGGCTGGATCTGTGGGCCTTCGATCTGGCTAGTGGCAAGACCCGGCGCCTGGTCGACAGTGATGTCTTGAGTGGCGGTCGCGAAGAGCTGTCCGACGAGGAGAAGGCGCGTCGCGAGCGGCAGCGAATTGCCGCGTTAAGTGGCATCGTTGAGTACCAGTGGGGGCCGGATTCGCGCCGCCTGATGTTCCCCCTGGCAGGCCAGCTTTACCTCTATGATCTGGATGCCAGGCCGGCCAAGGCGGTGCGCAGGATCACCCAGGGCGAGGGCTTTGCCACCGACCCGCAATTCTCGCCGCGTGGCGGATTTGTCAGCTTCGTACGTGAGCGCAATCTGTGGCTGGTGGACCTTGCCGACGGCAGCGAAAGACAGCTCACCAGCGACGGCTCCGAGCTGATCGGCAACGGTGTGGCCGAGTTTGTCGCCGATGAGGAAATGGATCGTCATACCGGCTACTGGTGGGCGCCGGACGATTCGGCGATCGCCTTTGTTCGCATCGACGAGAGCAGCGTTCCGATTCAGAAGCGCTACGAGGTCTATGCCGATCACACCGCCGTGGTCGAGCAGCGCTACCCGGCGGCCGGCGACCCCAATGTCAAGGTGAAGCTAGGTGTTCTGAAGCCCGGTGCGGCCGGTTCAGAGCCGCTGTGGATCTCGCTGGGCGACAACCCGGATATCTATCTGCCGCGAGTGAAATGGCGCAATGCCAACCTACTCAGCTTTCAGCGCCAGAGTCGCGATCAGCGGCGGCTTGATCTGTTGCAGGTGGATCTGAGTGTAGAGGCGGATCAGCCTGGCGGGGCCAATGATCCGCAGCGTTTGTTGACCGAGCTCAGTGACAGCTGGATCGAACTTCATCATGGTCTGCATTTTCTCGACGACGACAGTTTCCTCTGGCTCAGTGAGCGCAGCGGCTTTCAGCACCTCTATCACTACCCTGCCAGCGGTGGCGAGCCGAGGCAGCTGAGCTATGGCGACTGGATGGTCGAGGATGTGCTGGCGGTCGATCAGCGCAAGGCGGTGATCTACTTTTCTGCCACCAAGGACAGTGCGCTGGAACGGCATGTGTATGCGATGCCCTTGGCCGGCGGCGAACCGGTCCGGATTACCCGCGAGGCTGCCTGGCACGAGGCCAGTTTCAGCAGCGACGCAAGCTTCTTTGTCGATAGCTGGAATGCACCGCAGCAGCCGCCGCGCAGCGACCTGGTCGCAGCGGATGGCAAGCACATTGCGAACTTGCTGGATAATCGACTGGACGATCCGGCGCATCCCTACACGCCCTACCTCAGCGCGCATCAGCCAACCGAGTTCGGCAGCGTGGAGACAGAGGACGGCGAGCTGCATTACAGCCTGATCAAGCCCCTTGGGTTCGATCCGAGTAGACGCTATCCGGTGGTGGTCTGGGTATACGGTGGGCCGGCGGCGCAGACCGTCACCCGCACCTGGCCGAGTCGGGCCGATGCCTGGTTCAATCAGTACCTGGCGCAGCAGGGCTATCTGGTGTTCTCGCTCGACAATCGCGGCACACCGCGCCGCGGCGTGACATTCGGTCGCGCCCTGTTCCGTCAGCAGGGCAAGGTGGAAGTCGAGGATCAGCGTCGCGGCATCGAATGGTTAAAGGGCTTCGACTTTGTCGATCCGCAGCGCATCGCGGTGTACGGCTGGTCGAACGGCGGCTATATGACCTTGATGCTGCTGGGGCAGGCGGCCGATACCTACCGCTGCGGCATTGCTGGTGCCCCGGTCAGCGATTGGGCGTTGTACGACACCCACTACACCGAGCGCTATATGGATCATCCGCAGGCCAACCCCGATGGGTATGCCGCCAGTCGGGTGATGAGCCATAGTCAGGGCATCCGTGATGATGCATTGCTGTTGATCCATGGCATGGCTGATGACAATGTGTTGTTCAGCCATACCACTCAGTTGCTGGCCGATCTGCAGGGCAAAGGGACTCGCTTTGATCTGATGACCTATCCAGGCGCCAAGCATGGGCTGAAAGGTGCTGACTTGCTGCATCGCTATCGAACCACCGAGGCCTTCCTTCAGCGCTGCATTGGTCCTTAGCCCTTAGCTCGAAGTTTCCCTGGCCCGTAGCTGCAGCTGTTGCTGGGCGACCAGGCGAAACTGGCGAAACTCGCTGGGGCAGTCCCAGCGCTCGACCGCGCAGCATCGCGGCCCTTCGCTGGTCGGGTAGCGAATCAGATTGCAGGAGTTGGGGACACCGTCGCGCACCCGCGAAGACAGCGCGGTGCCGGCATTGACCACCCAGCAGCCCGGGTGATCAGGTAGCTCGGCAACGAAGGGCAAATGAATATGACCGCTGAGGAAGACATCCGCGCCGGCCTCGCACCAGGCCTGCAGAGCGCGCTCGGCGCCGCGGCAGCAGTTGTGCAGATCGCTGCTGCGCTCGACCCACAGCGGCTGGTGAGTGACGACGATCTTCAGTGCATCGCGATCGGCCGCCAACAGGGCCCGACGTACGCGATCGATTTGCGCTGGGGAGATCTCGCCGTCGATGTGCCGATAGCGACGGGTAGTCTTGACCGACAGCACATGCAGCGGATGCTGCACATGGCTCGGCGACAGGTCGGTCACCTGCAGCCCGCGCCTGAGGCGCCGATACGGACTGAACAGGCGTTGCCATAGCGCAAACAGTGGAATGTCGTGGTTGCCCGCCAGCAGCAGTCGGTGCGCCACGGCCTGTCGATCGAGCCAGTCATGTGCAGCAGCGAATTGTGCACGGGTCGCGCGTTGGGTGATGTCGCCGGAGAGGATCAGCAGGTCTGGAGATTGCGTCGCGATCAGCTCGTTCAAGGCGTGCTGCACCCAGGCCTGCTCGGTGCCGAAGTGGGTATCCGACAGATGCAGAATCACACTCATGCTGTGGTCTCGTTCGCGATTCGTCGCGGCACCAGCAAGGGCAGGCGCTCGGCCGCCACTTGAAAGCGCAAGGGCTGATCCATACGCACCAGCTCACCGTCGATTGCCACCCACAGGCGGCGTCGGTGCAGGGCAGTGACCTCAAGTTGTTCGAACAGGAACGCGTGTGCCCGCTCATCCCTTACCCATTGTCCGAGCAGGCCGCGCAATGCCAGGTTAAACAGGGACCAGCGCGGCTGAGGTCGCACTCGCAAACCCAGCAACTGCCCTTGGTCCACTGCTGCGGCTTGCTCCAGACCAAGGCTTTCCAGCTGCAAGCGATTATTGCCCGCCACCAGGGTCAGCACCTGCTCCAAACGCGTCTCGCCGTCGTGCTGAATCGCCAGGCACAGGCGCGGGTGTGGGCGAAGCAATGTGTTAATGCCCGCCCACAGGGCCACCAGGCGACTTCTTCCCAGACGCCGCTTGAAGGCCTCGCGATCTTGCAGCAGGCGCCGGTACAAGCCAATGCTGGCATTGATCAGAAACACGTGGTCATTGACCTTGCCGACCTGAATGGGCCGCACTTTGCCTTCGAGCAGATCACGCACCGCGGTTTCCAGGTGCTCTGACAGCCGATGATTCCTGCCAAAGAAATTGAACGTGCCCTGCGGCAGCGCGGCGAACACCACGCCCTTGCCCAGGCAGCGCTGGACCACGGCATTGATCGTGCCATCGCCCCCGGCCGCGACCAGTACGCGGCCCTGCGTTTGCGCCAGCCCGACAGCGCGCTCGATCACGTCGGGCATCTGACGAGGATGCAGAACCTGCAGCAGTTCGTGTTCACACCCTGCGTCGGCCAGCACCTGCTGCATGACCCGTTGCCGCTCCTGCGCCGCGCGACGGCCGGAACAGGCGTTCATCACGATCACGAAGCCGTTCGTGCCGGCGTTTGCATCGACCGCGTCTGCGGCAGAGGCGGGAGTGGCTGGAAGGGCGTTCACCACTAACCCGGATATTTCATGAGGTCGCGCCGAAAGATCCGGCGATTCCACTTGGGCTCGTCGCGCCTTGCACTCGACGCAAAGTCCTCGGTGATCATCCGCGCCCCCTCATGAAATATCCGGGCTAAACCCTACCATTGGACTGTGCAGGATCTGCCAACGCGCGGGTCCGGCGGAGCGCTCGGCTGCCAGTGTTAGGATCGCATTGTCGGGCGAATCCGAATGCCCTCCCGCGGCGTAGTCGAAGGCCATGGCAGAACTCCTCCTTTGGCAATGGAGCACCGCTGTGCAGATCAGCTCGGCGGCGCTGGTGGCGATTTTCTTCGTCGCCTTTCGGCGTTCCACCGGGCGCCGTGAGGTGGTCTGGTGGATGTGCGCCTGGCTGGCCAATGGGCTGGCCTTGCTGGTGACCTGGATGTTCTGGTTCTGGCAGCCGCAAGGCCTGCTGGTGCCGACCCTGCAAGCCGCCTATACCCTGTGCAAGTCGGCCTTTGTTGCCGCCATGGTGGTCGGCGCCTGGGTGTTTGCCCGCAATCGGGTCGAGCGGCCGCTGACCCTGGCCCTGGTGCTACCGCCCTTGCTGCTCACTTTTCTCGGTGGCTGGTGGGTGCAGAGCATTCCCCAGTTGGGCATGCTGCAGGCCTCGGTGATTGCCCTGGCGCTGAGCAGTGGCGCGTTGATCTGTTGGACCGCGCCCGGCCGCGGCCTGCTCTGGCTGGGCATTGGCTTTCTGCTGCGTGCCCTATTGGCGGCGGCCGAATTTGCTGCCTATGCCTGGAGCGCCACGGCCGAGCCCGGCAGTCTACCGAGTTACGTCGGCATCTTTCTTGCCTCGCACTCCTCGTTTGATACCGGCGCCGAGTGGGTGATTGCCCTCGGTGCGGTGCTGGCAGTGTCGCATCGCAACCACGCCGAGCTGGATGCCAGTCACGCCGAGTTGCACCAGGCGCACGAGGCGCTGAAACGGGTGGCTGAGCGCGATCCGCTGACCGGCATCTACAACCGGCGCATGCTGCCGCAGTTGATCGAGCGGGTGCGCCAGCATGGCGCGCGCCTGCTGTTTTTCGATCTGGATGATTTCAAGGCGATCAATGACAGCCTGGGCCATGATATCGGCGATGCCTGTCTGCGCCGCTTTGCCCAGGCCCTGCAGAGCAACTTCGGTGAAGCTACCGGTGTGGTGCGCTATGCTGGCGATGAGTTCGTCGTGTTGCTGCCCGATACCCTTAGCTCGGACGTCGCTTCACGTCTGGATCATCTGCGCGACGATCTGGCCGCCAACGACGTCGGTGTGCCTGGCATTGGATTCAGCGTTGGCGACACTCCAATCGAGCCGGGGGACAGCCCGGAGCGCGCCCTGCTGCGCGCCGACAAGCTGATGTACCTGGACAAGGCCGAGCGCAGACGTGTTCCGCGCTCGGCTACGGTCAGTCCGATTCGTCCGCCAAGGGTGGAGCCACCGAAAGCAGGCTAGGCAGGCGTTCCTTAAAGAACGCTCGGTGTTGCTCAAACCGTGGGCTAAGGTGCTCGAACTCGAACGGGCGAATCCAGCGCCAATCGGCCACTTCTTCAGGAGCCGGACAAAGGTTTGCCGCGGCGGCCTTGGCTTCGGCCAGCCACCAATGCAGGCGATAGCGGCCGTCATCGGTCAGGCATTGCCACACCTGGGCAATCGGTCGCACGCTCAGGCCCAGCTCCTCTTCAGCCTCGCGCTGCACCGCTGCCGGCTGCGACTCTCCGCGCTCCAGCTTGCCGGTAGGTACCGACCAGAAGCCCGGGCGCGGCACCGACTGGCTGCGCTGAACCAGCAGAATCCTGCCCTCGCGCAGCAGCACGATGGCAATGGCGTCGGCGGGTGGCTTGTTCATGGCGACAGTTGAGCAGCAGACCCATGCGCTGGCAATCCGGCCAGTTGTCACGCCGCCGCCGGCGGCGCGATGATGGCTTGGCATGTGCGCTCGCGGCCGGGGAGGAACCGATGGCAACGACGTTCGACAAGACCTCGTTGTTGGCCGTGCGTGATGCCATCTTCGAGGGCCGTTTGGCCCTGCTGCAGGCCGCCCATGCCGAGGGCTTCGACCTCAATGCGGCCCTGCCCGATGGCGACACGCCCTTGTTGGTCGCGGTAGCCGGCGATCGCGCGGCAATCGTCAAGTGGCTGCTGGAACAGGGCGCCGACCCTGACCTGACCCTGCGCGAGGACGGTCGTGGTCCGCTGCATCATGCCTGTGCCGGTGGCACGGCCGCCGTGGTGGAAGCCTTGCTGGTCGGCGGCGCATCACCCTCGGCGTTGGATGCGCGCGGACACCAGCCGATCCACTTGCTGCTCGCCTTGTCGCCGGAAAGATTGCTGCCGCCGAAGCTGAAACTGCTGCTCAAGCATGGCGCCGATCTCAATGCATCGGGCGCCGGTGAGAGCCCGCTGCGCATCGCTTACCGGCGCAAATTGCTCGACATCATGAAGCTATTAGTTAAGAACGGAGCGAACGTCGACGAGCGCGACACCTACGGCCGTACCTTTCTGGAACAGGCCGTACTTGCCGGCCAGGTCGAAGCCGCTGGTGTATTCGCTGGCAAGAGTCACTTTCTCAACCAGTCGGACAAGCAGGGCTACAGCCTGCTGATGCGCGCCGCGCAGGACGGGCGTGAAGCGATGGTCGAGCTGCTGCTGGCGGCCGGCATCGATCGAGAGGCCTGCAACAGCGTCGGCTATACCGCCCTGCATCTGGCGGTGCAAAAGGGGCAGGCTGCGATCTGTCGGCGCCTGCTGGAAGCGGGCGCCAACTGGCGCGCCGAAGAGCGCACTGATCGTCTCAATGCGGTGCAGTGGGCGCTGCGCTTCGCCAAGCCTGAGGTAGTGCAAAGCTTTGTCGAGCTGCTGTCGCCGGCAGCGATCCAGGAGTTGCGGCAATGGGCTGCGGGGCAGATCGATGACCCGCAGAAGTGGGCCCTGCTGGGCGGCGAACCCGCACCGGCGGCGCCCACACACCCAGTGCCCGCGCATTGCCCCTGCAACGAGTTCCCGCGCGCCAGGATTGTTGGCGAGCTGAGTGCGGAGCCCTGTCTGGAAATACTGCCGCGCAGCCAATATCTGTCCACTCCGCGCTGGGGACACTGCTTGTGCCGCTGCCGAGTCACCGGCCTGATCCTGGAAGCGGCAGGCATCGACTATCAGGGCCGCGAAATGTGGGAACTGCGCATCGCCCATGAAGGCTGGCCGCGCTTTCGAGCACTGCGACAAAGTGGCGAACTGCAGGCGGCGGAGGAATTTGTGCAAGCGGAGGCCAAGAGGTTGGGCTTGAGTTGAGCCGGGTCTGGCGTAGCCGCTTGCCGCTCCGCTTGACATTTGCCTCTCGCCGCCACTACTGTACTAGCGCACATAGTACAGCAGGTACACGCATGTCACGCACCGTTCCGCTTTTTTTGCAGCTCAGCGCCGCCGATCCGCGCCCGATCGTGCGCCAGATCAGCGATGGTATTCGCCGCGCGATCGCCAGTGGCGAATTCGAGGTTGGCGCTCAGTTGCCCAGTGTGCGCGCCCTGGCGCAGCAGCTGGCAGTCAATCCGAACACGGTGGCCAAGGCGTACGGTGAGCTGAGTCAGGAAGGCTGGCTGGACGCTCGTCAAGGCCTCGGCCTGTTCGTCGCCGCGCCCCGTCAGCGCTTGTCGTCGGCCGAGCGCAAGCGGCGGCTGTCCCAGGCAGTGGAGGGTTTCGTCGCCGAGGTGGTCGGGTTGGGCTATCCACTGGAAGACGTGCTTGGTCAACTTGAACAAGCACTTTCGCCATGTCTCCAGCGCCGTTCGGCCTGATTGGGCCTGGACCCAAGGATTGAAAATGTCAGCACAATTGCAATTGGTCAGCGCGCCACAGCCCTCTGCTCCGCCAGCAATCAGCGAGCCGGTGATCGAGGTCGACCAGCTCAGCCTGTACTTTGGCCGCAAAGCGGCGTTGGATCAGCTGAGTTTGAACATTCCGCGCGGCGGCATCCACGCCATCGTCGGTGCCAATGGTGCCGGCAAGTCGTCCTTGTTCCGCGTGTTGCTCGGTTTCCAGTCGCCGAGCAGCGGCCGTGCGCGCATTCTGGGCCGCGACTGTCAGTCGATCGAGGCGCAGGATCGGGCGCGGATCGGCTTCGTCAACGAAGAGCACAGTCTGCCGGCCTGGCTGCGGGTAGCTGAAGTGGTGGCCATGCAGCGCCGTTTGTATCCGCGCTGGAATGCGGCGCGCTATAGCGAGATCGTCGATCATTTCAATGTGCTGGCGGAACAGCGTGTTCGCGAGCTGTCGCGCGGCGAGCGCGCCGGCCTCAATCTAGCGATGGCGATGGCGCAGTCGCCCGAGCTGCTGATCCTCGACGAGCCCACCCTGGGCCTCGACGTCGTGGCCAAACGCGCCTTTCTCGAATCCCTGCTGGCCGCGGTGGCGGAGAGCGACAGCACGATCATCTACTGCTCGCACCAAATGGAAGAGATCGAGCGTCTGGCCGACAACCTGATCGTGCTGGAACGCGGTCGACTGATTCATATGTCGCCGCCGGACGAGTTCTGCCGCCGGGTCTCGTTGTGGGTGGCCGATTTCGGGTTGCAGTCGCCGCCTCTGTCGCACCTCAGCGGCCTGCTGCAAGTACAGACACTCGATGGCCTGCATCACTGCCTGCTGCTGGATGCGCCAGACGACTTCGGCCAACAACTCGAAGCCCTGGGCGCACGCCGCCACTACCGCGGCGAGGTCAGCCTCGATCGCGCGGTCAATGCGCTGCTGACCCGCCACCACGCCGCGCCGCGCTGAGGAAGCTCTATGAAAGATCTCATGTTGTCTGAGTGGCGGCGCTTCAGCCGTCTGGCCCTGATCGGCGCTAGCCTGCACTTGCTGGCCCTGCTATTCCTCAATCGCACGACCAACTTGCTGGCCTTGAGCTATTTCGAGGCACAGCCGATCTGGGCCTTGTACTGTCTGCTGGGTTTGATCCTGGGTGTGCTACAGGTCGGCAGCTATCGCAAGCCAAGCCAGTGGTTATGGTTGCTGCATCGGCCGCTTCCTCCACGACAAATCTTCCTCGCCCTGGCCGGCTCCGCCGGCCTCCTGCTGGCGACCCTGATTGCTCTGCCGCAGTTGCTGTTCCTGCTCGCTCTCGATCTGCTGAGTACGCAGTTGGTGGAGAGCCGTCACTACCTGGGCTCGATGCACCTGCTGGCCTACAGCGCTATGGCCTGGCTGGGCGGCGCCTATGCGTGTTGCAGTCGGCGCCGGCTGGCCCTGTTGGCCGCGGTGGCGCCCATGGCCATGAGTCTGCATCTGATCTCGGCCTGGTGGCTGCTGCTGCCGGTAGGTGTGGCTCTGGCCTGGCTGCTGTGGATCGCCAGCAGCGGCTTTCGTGCCAATCGTGAGGCACCGATCGAGCGTTGGTGGGATCTGCTGCTTACCGCTCTGCCCCTGCAGTTGGGAGCCTTCATGGTGACCTTTGCGATTGGCCAGATGCTCTGGCTGATTGTCACCATCGTGGCTGGCACCGACCCCCTTAACACGGACTTTCCCCCAGAAGGCGGTGTGATCGAGGTGATGCGGGCCGAGCCAGCCGAAGAGTTGGTGATGGGGCTGACTGCCAGCGCCGACCCGCGGGCCAGTGGCTGGGCCAGCGAAGTGCCCTTGCTGGAGCCGGTGCGCATCGGCCCCAATCTGAGCCGCTTTCCGCTGCGCCATCAGGTGGCCGAGCTCAACATGCCGACCAGCTGGTGGGATGAAGAGCGGCAGACCGTGTGGCGCTTCAGTCACGATCACATGCTGTTCCACGGTCGCGATCCGCAAAGCGGCCGCGAACGCGGCTGGTGGGGGGTCGGCGGCGCGGGCGACCGCACCCCGTTCGCCGAGGTGCCCTTCGCCAGCCATCAGGGTTATCTGCTGACGCCCTCGGTGCTGTATCGAATCGACCCGATCGAACAGCGGCAGTACGAGTGGATCCGTCTGGGGCTCGGCGAACGCTTCGTCGATGCCCCCGATCAGCAGCTCGATCGCTGGCTGGTGCTGACCAATCAGCGCCTGCTCGTGTTCCATCAGCGACGCGAGGCGGCGCAGCGTTTCGAGCCGCCTGAGCTCGACTGGGCCATGCCGCTGGCCGACGAAGTGCGCCTGCTGGAAGGAGTGGTGGTGGCCCGTCTGATGGAGGGCTGGCTGGTCTCACAGCTGTACGGCGAGGGCACACGCCAGGTTGGCTTTACCCGCTACTCGCGCATCGCCCAGCCCTGGCAGCAGATCAGTCTGATCGACGCGCAGGATCAGATCAGCGTGATTGCCGAGCGTCCGCTGCAGGCCGATTTTTCCGCCTACTCTCGGGTCAGTTGGTGGTACTCACCCCTGCTGCATGCGTTCTCCGAATGGCCCGACCAGGCGATGGAGAAGGGGCTCAGCTATCCGTTGAACCGCGAGGTGTGGCCTGAGCTCAAAGGCTTTCATCTGCTGGCACTGAGTCTGATGCTGTTGTCGACCCTGCTGGCCTGGGGTTACCTGCGTGGCAGTACGGCGAGTCGCGGTCGGCGCGGCTTCTGGTTGCTGAACTGCGGCCTGTTTGGCCTGCCTGCCCTGATCAGCCTGATCTGTCTCGAGCCCGGCCGCCCGGCCGGCCCATCGGCGAGCTGAGCGATGTGTTCAGTACATGTGCAGCGACAGCTATGCGCCCTGGTCCTGCTGTTTGCCGCAGCGCAGGCCGCAGCGAGTGATCCGATCAAACAAAGCGCCGAAGAGCTGCAGGCCGCGCGTGTAGAGGCCGAGGCGGCCGAGCGGCCGGCCTTGCTCGAACGCCACGCGCTGGAACGCGGCGGGCGCTTGGGCCAGAGCCGGCTAGCGCCGGACGGGCGACATCTGGTCTATTCGCAGCAGCAAGACGACGCCAGCGAGTTGTGGCTGCTGCGTCTGGATGCAGGCGACAAGAAAGAACCTGTGCGACGACGCCTGCTGAGCGAGGCGCGCGGCCTGAGCTTCGACTGGTCAGGCGATGGTGCCCGACTCTGGTTGGCCGACCCGTTGGGCCTGGCCGTGTTCGAGAGCCAAAGCGGACAACTTCGCCGGCTGTACAAATGGCAGAGCGAGCGCCATCCACGCTATTGGGGAGTGGATCCCCGAGCGCACGGCTACGCCCTGTTGCAGGAGAAAGTGCCAGACAAGGACGGTTGGCAGTACCGCTATCTGCGAATCGATGCCGCGGCAAACACCGAGTTGATCTGGTCAGGCGATCAGTCCTTACGTGGCGTGTTGCTTGATGCCGCAGGCGAGCTGCGCTTCAGTGCCGGCTATGAGGGCGTCGACTACGACACGGTGGTGCGTCGTCATCAGCCCGAGCGCAGCGAGGAATTGCTGCGCTGCCGCGGCTCGGAGCGATGTATGTTGAGCGCCAGCACAGCCGATTTCAGCGTGCTTTGGGTGGTCAGCCAGCAAGGCGACGACCGCTCCTCGCTGCGCCGCTGGCAGGCCGGGCGCTGGACCCTCGAACATCAGGATCCAGCGGGCATTGCCGATGTCGCCGCCGCGCTGCACGCAGCCGACGGTGAGTGGCGGGCGCTTGCTTATCATCCGGCTCGACGGATCTGGCACGCACGCGACCCCGAGATGGCGCACCGCCTGCAGCGCTGGCAGCGGCAGATTGGGCGCGCCAACCTGAGCATCGAGGCCAGTGCCGACGGTCGGACCTGGCTGCTGCGCGCCGCCCGCGCCGACTGGCCACAGGACAAGCTCTTCCTGTATCGACAAGGCGAGCCGCAACTGCAGCCGCTGCTGCCAGAACTGGCAGCTGCAGTGGATCTGCAGGCTAAAGCTCTGGTCGATGCCATTCCGCTGCATTATCCAGCAAGCGATGGCCGCTTGCTGCACGGCTATGTTTACCTGCCACGCGGCCTGCCGCTGGGCCAAGCCGGTCTGATCGCCATGATCCATGGCGGCCCGTTCAACCGTGACCGTGATCGCTTCGATCCCTACGTGCAATTGCTGGTCAATCGCGGCCATATCGTGTTCCAGCCCAACTTTCGTGGATCGACTGGCTATGGGCAGCGCTACCTGCATTCGGCCGAGGGCGAGTTCGGCAACGGCCGCGTACTGGCCGACATCATCGAGGGCATGGACTATCTGCTCGCCCAGGGAATCGGCGACGCCGGCAAACAGGCGGTGATGGGACACAGTTTCGGTGGCTACGCCAGCCTGCTGGCGGTCAGTCATCACCCGCAGCGGTTTCGCTTCGCCTATGCCAGTGCCGCGCCGGTGGATATGGGCTGGGTGATGACCGGGATCGGCCGCGAAGACAGCGGCGGCTTACCCGAAGACGGCCCGCCGGCCGAGATCCATTTGCGCCACTACGGGTTGCACGACAGCGCCGAACATGCCGAACGACTGCGTCAGGATGCCCCGCTCAAGCATCTGGATAAGCTGCAAGCCGACGTTCTGCTCTGGGCCGGCGCCCGCGACGATCGCGTGCCACTTAACAGCATCGTCCGCTACGCCGCGGGGCTGAAACAGGCCGGCAAACCGGTCAGCCTGCTGATCGACCCCGAGGCCGGTCACGGCCCCGACAACAAGCTCAGCGCCGAAGCCCTGATCTACCTCGCCGAACGCGCCGCCCAGCAACACCTGGGCGGCCGCCTGCAAGCGCCCTCGCCCGAACTTAGCCAATTCCTCAACCGCCATAGCAAGTTGTAGGGAGGATCTTCGGGTCGCCGCCACGCTGGCTGAGCTTGTCGAAGCCAGCCGACCCAGCACTGCAACCTCAATGCTCGCGTGGACACCTTCAGGGCTCGCTTCGCTGAGGCACCCTTCGACAAGCTCAGGGTGCGTCAAGGCGATTCCATCGCTACCGCCCTCGGACTCTTATCCGCCTTTCGGGCTGTCTCTCAGTGCGAACAGGGCAAGCCATCGTCCGCTTCGGGTACGGGTCGCCGCCACGCTGGCTGAGCTTGTCGAAGCCAGCCGACCCAGCACTGCAACCTCAATGCTCGCGTGGTCACCTTCAGGGCTCGCTTCGGTGAGGCACCCTTCGACAAGCTCAGGGTGCGTCAAGGCGATTCCATCGCTACCGCCCTCGGACTCTTAATCGCCCTTCGGGCGGTCTCTCAATGCGAATAGGGCAGGCCATCGTCCGCTTCGGGTACGGGTCGCCGCCACGCTGGCTGAGCTTGTCGAAGCCAGCCGACCCAGCACTGCAACCTCAATGTTCGCGTGGTCACCTTCAGGGCTCGCTTAGGTGAGGCACCCTTCGACGGGCTCAGGGTGCGTCAAGGCGATTCCATCGCTACAGCCCTCGGACTCTCACCCGCCCTTCGGTCCGTTTCGGGTCGACAGCAGCCGTGCGAACTACCGCAACAGCATCCGCGCAATCGCATTCCCCGCCTCGCGGCCATCATGCACCGCGGTGACCACCAGATCGGCGCCGCGCACGTTGTCGCCGCCGGCAAAGATTTTCGGGTTGCTGGTCTGGTAGGGCAGGCCGGGGCCGAGTTTGATCCGGCCGTCGCTCTCCAGTGCAACGCCATGTTCAGCGAGCCAGCTGGCGGGGCTGGGGCGGAAGCCGAAGGCGAGGATGACGATGTCGGCGGCGAGTTCCGATTCGCTGCCCGGCACGGTCTCGGCGGCCTGGCGGCCGTTGGCGTCCGGGGCGCCGAGTCGGGTTTCGACCACGCTGACGGCGCCGACCTGGCCTGAGCCGCCATTGCTGTTCCGCGGGCGGATCGACAGCGGCTGGCGATTGAACAGGAACTCAACGCCCTCGTCCTTGGCGTTCTTCACTTCGCGCCGTGAGCCGGGCATGTTGGCTTCGTCGCGGCGGTAGGCGCAGGTGACGCTGGCCGCGCCCAGCCGCACCGAGGTACGCACACAGTCCATCGCGGTGTCGCCACCGCCCAGTACCACCACCCGCTTGCCTTTCAGATCCAGTAGCGGGTCGTTGGCATCGCCACTGCCGAGCAGGCGGCGGGCATTGGCAATCAGGAAGGGCAGGGCCAGGGTGACACCCTGCAGATCACGGCCGGTCAGGCCGCCATCCAGCGAGGTGTAGGCGCCGGTGCCGGCGAACACGGCATCGTAGTCGCGCTGCAGATCGGCGAACGCAATGTCACGACCAATCTCGGTGTTCAGGTGGAACAAGACGCCCATCGACTCCAGCACCTGGCGACGGGTGGCGATGACTTCCTTTTCCAGCTTGAACGGCGGGATGCCAAAGGTCAGCAGACCGCCGATTTCCTCGTAGCGATCGAACACATGAGCTTCGATGCCGCGCCGCACCAGGCGGTCGGCGCAGGACAGGCCGGCCGGGCCGGCACCGATAATGGCGACCCGCTTGCCGGTCTTCTTCACTGCCGATAGATCCGGCCGCCAGCCGGCACGGAAGGCCTCATCGACGATGTATTTCTCCACCGCGCCGATGGTCACCGCACCAAACCCATCGTTAAGGGTGCAGTCGCCCTCGCAGAGGCGGTCCTGCGGGCAGACCCGGCCGCAGACCTCGGGCAGTGGATTGGTCTCATGCGCCAGCGTCGCCGCTTCAAACAGGCGCCCTTCCTGCACCAGCTTCAACCAGTTCGGGATGTAGTTGTGGACCGGACACTTCCATTCGCAGTACGGATTGCCGCAGTCCAGACAACGGGCAGACTGCTCTGCGGCACCGGTCTGCTCGAACTGGCCATAGATTTCCTGCCATCCGGCCAGACGCACCGCCACCGGCAACTCGCGCGGCATCTTGCGGGGCAGGTCGAGGAATTGGAAATGCTTAGACATGTGGAGGCCGGGATTCTGAAGAGCCGAGATTCGGGATTCGGGATTCGGCAAGAGCGAAGCGCGGCTTCGATTCGGGCGCGTCAATGCCCATAGGGTGCGCCTTGGCGCACCGTTGCAGCGTTGCAATCTTGCGGCGTTGGTGAACCGGAGCGGGGCGACGGTGCGCCAAGGCGCACCCTATGATTGGCGATCGGAGCGATTCGGAGCGTTCGCCCGCTGTTCCGAATCCCGAATCTCGAATCTCGAATCCCGGCTTCACCATCATGCCGCCCTCCGCAGCGAATCCACCAGGGACGCCAGGCTGGCCGCCTTCGGCTTCACCAGCCAGAACTTGTTGACGTAGTCGCGGAATTCGCTGACCAGGAGCTGGCCCCAGGCGCTGCCGGTTTCCTGAACATGGCGTTGGATCAGGTCACGCAGATGATGGATATAGTGCTCCATGCCTTCGGGCTTCATCCGGGTGATGTCGACAAGTTCGTGGTTGTAGCGATCGACGAAGTCGCGTTCGGTATCGAGCACATAGGCGAAGCCGCCGGTGAAGCCGGCGCCGAAGTTGAGGCCGGTGCGGCCGAGCACCGCCACCACGCCGCCGGTCATGTACTCGCAGCAATGGTCGCCGGCGCCCTCGATGACCGCGGTGGCGCCGGAGTTGCGCACCGCGAAGCGCTCGCCGGCGCGGCCGGCGGCAAACAGTTCGCCGCCGGTGGCGCCGTACAGGCAGGCATTGCCCATGATCGCCGCTTCCCTCGCTTCAAACCGAGAGTTAAGCGGGGGGGCGACTACGATGCGGCCGCCGGCCATGCCCTTGCCGACGCCGTCATTGGCATCGCCTTCCAGATACAGATGCAGGCCGCCGGCATTCCAGGCGCCGAAACTCTGCCCCGCTGCGCCGGTGAAACGGGCGGTGATGGGGGCTTCGCTCATGCCGAGGTTGCCCCAGCGCTGGGCAATCGCGCCGGAGACGCGGGCGCCCACCGAACGATCATGGTTGTGGATGGGATAGTAGAACTCGCCGCCATTCTGCGACTCGATGGCCTCGGCCATATCCTCCAGCATGCGGCCATTCAGCGCGCCGGAGTCGCGTGGCGGGTTGCGCGCATCGATGCAGTAGTTCGAGCTGCTGGTGGCGAGTCCGGCATTCGACAGCAACGGGCTGAGGTCCAGTTTGTGCTGTCTGGGCGTGGTGCCGGGCAATAGTTCCAGCAGATCGGTGCGACCGATGATGTCCGCCAAACTCGCTACACCGAGTTCCGCCAGCCAGTGACGCACCTCTTCGGCCAGCAGGCGGAAGAAGTTCATCGCCCGCTCCGGCAGGCCGGTGAAGTGGGCCTCGCGCAGCCGCTCATCCTGAGTCGCGACGCCGGTGGCACAATTGTTCAGATGGCAAATGCGCAGATACTTGCAGCCCAGCGCAATCATCGGCGCGGTACCGAAGCCGAAGCTTTCGGCGCCGAGGATGGCGCCCTTGATCACATCGAGCCCGGTCTTGAAGCCGCCGTCGACCTGTAGCCGCACCTTCTGCCTTAGATCATTGATGCGCAGGGTCTGGTGCGCTTCTGAAAGCCCGAGTTCCCAGGGCGTGCCGGCGTAACGGATCGAGGACACCGGGCTGGCGCCGGTGCCGCCGTCGTGACCGGAAATGGTGATCAGATCCGCATAACACTTGGCTACACCCGCCGCAATGGTGCCCACGCCAGCATGGCTGACCAGCTTCACCGAGACCAGGGCCTGTGGATTGATCTGCTTCAGATCGAAGATCAGCTGAGCCAGGTCTTCGATTGAGTAGATATCGTGATGCGGCGGTGGGCTGATCAGGCCGATGCCTGGCTTGGCATAGCGCAGCCGGGCAATCAGCGCATTGACCTTGTGCCCCGGTAGCTGGCCGCCTTCGCCAGGTTTGGCGCCCTGGGCCACCTTGATCTGCAGCACTTCGGCATTCATCAGATACTCGGGGGTGACCCCAAAGCGGCCCGAGGCGACCTGCTTGATCTTCGAGCTTTTCTCGGTGCCATAGCGCAGTGGATCTTCGCCGCCTTCACCGGAATTGCTGCGCCCACCGAGTCGATTCATGGCGATCGCCAGCGCTTCGTGCGCTTCCGGCGACAGCGCGCCAAGGCTCATGCCGGCTGAATCAAAGCGCGGCAAAATGGCCTCGATCGGTTCCACATCATCGAGTTTCAGCGCCGCGCCACGCGGCTTCAGCTTCATCAGATCGCGCAGGGCCGAGGGTGGTCGGCCATTGACGTGGTCGGCATAGGCTTTCCAGTCGGCCCAGTCGCCGGTCTTGACCGCACGTTGCAGGCCTTGCACCACCTGCGGGTTGTACATGTGGTACTCGCCGCCATGCATGAATTTCAGCAGGCCGCCGGGGTCCAGTGGGGCCACCGAGTCGGAGGCCTGCGAGGCCAGGATGGCGGCGTCTTCCTGCAGATCATCGAAGGAGGCGCCGCCGATGCGCGAAGGCGTGTCGCGGAAGCAAAGGTCGACCACGTCCGGCGCCAGACCGACGATCTCGAACAGCTGCGCACCGCGGTAGCTGGAGATCGAGCTAATGCCCATCTTCGACAGGATCTTCAGCAGGCCTTTCTTGATCCCACGCCGGTAACTGCGGCCGATTTCGCTTTGCTCGCCCTCGTGGTTCTTGATCAGTCCATTGCGGCCCATATCGAACAGGGTTTGATAGGCCAGATACGGATACACCGCGGTGGCGCCAAAGCCGAGCAGGCAGGCGAAATGATGCGGATCGCGGGCAGTGCCGGTTTCGATGATCAGGTTGCAGTCGCAACGCAGGCCGGTATCGACCAGGTGTCGATGCACGGCGCCGGTGGCGAGCAGGGCATGCACGGCCAGCATGCTGTCGGTCGGCGGATAGCGATCGGACAGCAGAATCACCGCGGCGCCATCGCGCACCGCCTGTTCGGCCTGTGCCTGGATGCGCCGAATCGCCGCTTCCAGGCCTTCCTCGGCGCGGAAATACAGCTCGATTCGCACGTGGGCGTGGGCCAGTTCATCCGAGGCCAGGATCTGCCGCAACTTGCGCTGGGAGAGAATCGGCGAGTTAAGCAGGATCTGCTTGGCGTTTTCCGGCGTGGTCTCGAAGATATTGCGCTCGCGACCGATCTGAGTGACCAGACTCATCACCACCTGTTCGCGCAGCGGGTCGATTGGCGGGTTGGTGACCTGGGCAAAGGCCTGGCGGAACGCATCGTACAGCGGACGCACGTGACTGGACAGCACGGCGGCTGGAATATCGTCGCCCATCGAGCCGACCGCTTCGGCCTCGGTCTCGGCCAACACACGCAGCACCGACTCGCGTTCTTCCCGGGTCAGCTGAAAGCGCTTCTGGAAGCGCTTCAGGGTGTCCGGATCGAATGGTTCGGCGGCCAGTGCCGGATCGATCAGTTCAGTCGAAATGTACTGAACGCCTGACTTCAGCCAGCGCTTGTAGGGCGCGCGCACGGCATTGATCCTGTCGATGGCGCGCGAGTCGAGCAACTCGCCGCGGTATAGATCCACGGCCATCATCTCGCCGGGGCCGAGCCGGCCCTTGGCCACCACGCGATCGGTCGGGCAATCCCAGACCCCGGTTTCCGAGGCCACGGTGAAATGGTTGTCGGCCGACAGCAGCCAGCGCGCCGGACGCAGGCCGTTGCGATCCAAGGTGCAGCCGGCATAGCGTCCATCCATGAACACGATACCGGCCGGCCCGTCCCAGGGCTCCGAGTGCAAAGCGTAGTATTCGTAAAATGCCGCCAGATCCGGGTCCATCTGCTCCAACGAATGGGCTGCCGGTGGAATCAGGATGCGCAGCGCCTGCAGCATGTCCATGCCGCCGGCAATCAGTACTTCAAGCGCGTTGTCCAGGCTTTGCGAATCAGAGCCCGATAGGCTGACCAGGGGGTTAAGTCCGCGCAGGTCGACCAGTGGCGAGCGCCACTTGGCACTGCGCGCCTGCATCCAGTTGCGATTGCCCTGGATGGTATTGATCTCGCCGTTATGCGCCAGCAAACGGAACGGCTGGGCCAGCTTCCATTGCGGCGAAGTATTGGTGGAGAAGCGCTGATGGAACAGCACCGCGCAGGAGGTCAGATCTTCGCGCGCCAAATCGGGATAGAAATCCGGCAGGTGCTCGGGCATCACCATGCCCTTGAAACCGATCACATAGGCCGACAGGCTGATGACATAGAACTCGGGCAGGTCGGCCAGCCGCTGTTCGGCGCGTCGGCGGGCCAGGAACAGGGCGCGATCAAGACCCGGGGTATCCAGCGGCGGGCTGCCCGTGACGAACACCTGCATCGCCTGCGGCAGGGTGGCGCGGGCAGTTTCGCCGCAGACCTCGGGACGGGTCGGCAGCTGTCGCCAACCAGCGACTTTAACCTCTAGTTTCGCCAGCTCCTCTTCCAGCACGTCGCGGCAGCGCGCAGCCTGCTCGCCATCGCGCGGTAGAAACAGATTGCCGGCGGCAAACACGCCGCCGAGGCGATAGCGCGATTTATCGGCCACCGCACGCAGATAGGCTTCGGGACGATGAATCAGCAAGCCGCAGCCATCGCCGGTGATGCCATCGGCGGCAACTGCACCGCGATGGTTGAGGCGCGCCAACGCCGACACCGCGGTCTCGACCAGCCAACGGCTGGCCTTGGAATCGATTTGCGCGATCAGCCCAAAGCCGCAGCTGTCGTGCTCGAATCGCGGGTCGTAAAGACCCCGCACTTGCCCATCGCTCATGCGTCCTCCTGGCCCTCCCAGGGTCGCACCGCGTCTCCAGCACCCTGCGTCGTCGACTTCGCGTCAGATGACGTCCCCTGGCGCCCCGTGCGCCGCGAGCTCAATGAGTCGTGGCGGTGCGCTGTCCGCCCGGCAACCTGCCGTGCGGCCCGCTCGTCTCACCTGGATAGGGTGTGCTGGAGGGGTGCCCGATCGACTAAAGCACAATTGTTGCGCCGCCGCAATGCGCATTCGTATGGCATTTGGTTATAAGTCGGCGGATGGCGCAGGTCCCGGCAAAAACGTCTGTTGAATCAGCCGGTTAGTTTGTTTCTGCGGCAACTTTTTTGCACCCGATTCGAGCGAAGGATGACCCGATGCAGCGCCAAGCCGGCGGTGGCGGCCGATTCACTGCACCGCCGCGGTGCCTGTCGAACGGTTTTCCGGGAATCAAACACGTACGTGTTTGGTGCCCGCACGCGCCGTCCGTGGCGCGCAAAACCAGGCGGCTGAAATGAGTCTCAGCAGCCTGTTAATCTGCCGCTGGACGCGGCGGGGAGAGGCTCAAGACCGGAGCGGTATCGCCTCGAATTCAGTCGGTCGCGATAATCAGCGTTCGACGAATCACCCATCACGAATTTCGAATCACGGCTCTCAGTGCGCGTTCAAATCGCGCCATCGATCAGTTTTTCCAGCTGCGCTTTCGACAGGGTGCCGCGGTGGGTGGCCTGGACCTGACCATTGACGAACACCATCAGAGTGGGAATGCCGCGCACCGAGTAGCTGAGCGGGGTTTTCGGGTTTTCCTGGACGTCCAGTTTTGCCACTTTCAGCTTGCCGGCATACGTCTGGGCGATGTCATCGACGATCGGTGCGATCATCTTGCAGGGGCCGCACCATTCGGCCCAGAAATCGACCAGCACGGGCTCCTTCGACTGCAGGACCTGGCTGTCGAAATCGGCGTCTTTGACGTTCATCACATGCTCGCTCACGGGCGTACTCCTTGAAGACCTTGGCATTTTCAGGCCGCGTGACAGCGGCATGGGCTACACTTGGGGGTGACCCGGCGCTGGATCAAGCACTCGGCCGGGTCAGGAAGGGGCAGTGTGCGGGCAGAACCGGCAGGCGATCAAGCCGAGGCCGAGCCGCTGCGCTGACCTGAAACCAGCATGTCTGAGCCCGTGTCCATGCGACGTCGTGACCGCCGCAAAACCGCTGCAACCCGCGCATTTATTGGCTCAGCGCCTGATCTTCAGAAACCAGGGAGGCGCCTAGTTGTGTCGCCACGGGTGCATTGGCAGGCTGCTGAGACTTGTCTCAGCGGCCTGGGGCGCCATGGACAGCGCAGACGGGAACCAGGCAGGCTAAGTGCTTGATTCCCGGCAAAGGTGGCGCGGCTTAGCCGCGACCGTTTTGCGCCGGAAAACTCCAGGATGGAGGCTCCGGCAACCAGTTACAGAGTGCTCGAACAGGGGTTCGGGCGCTCTCAGGAAACCTAATGAGCGATAAACCTTTAACCGATATTCCGTTTTCCAATTTCGAGATGGCGCCGGTCCTGCTGACCGGTCTCGAGGCCGCCGGCTTCAGTCGCTGCACGCCGATTCAGGCCCTGACCCTGCCGCACGCGCTGGCTGGCCGTGACGTCGCCGGCCAGGCCCAGACCGGCACCGGCAAGACCCTGGCCTTCCTGGTCGCGGTGCTGAATCGACTGCTGACCCGGCCGGCGCTGGCCGAGCGCAAGCCGGAAGACCCGCGCGCCCTGATCCTGGCCCCGACCCGTGAGCTGGCGATCCAGATCCACAAGGATGCGCTGAAGTTCGGCTCCAGCCTGGGCCTGAAGTTTGCCCTGATCTACGGTGGCGTTGACTACGACAAGCAGCGCGCCCTGTTGCAGGAAGGGGCCGATGTGATCATCGCCACCCCGGGCCGCCTGATCGATTACGTCAAGCAGCACAAGGTGGTCTCGCTGCATGCCTGCGAGATGTGTGTGTTGGACGAGGCCGATCGGATGTTCGATCTCGGCTTCATCAAGGATCTGCGCTTCCTGCTGCGACGCATGCCCGAGCGCACCACCCGGCAGACCTTGTTGTTCTCGGCCACCCTCAGCCATCGCGTGCTGGAGCTGGCCTACGAGCATATGAACGAGCCGGAGAAACTGGTGGTCGAAACAGAGTCGATCACCGCGGCCCGAGTGCGTCAGGTGGTGTACTTCCCGGCCAATGACGAAAAACTGCCGTTGTTGCTGGGCCTGCTGTCGCGCAGCGAGGGCAGTCGCACCATGGTGTTCGTCAACACCAAGGCCTTCGTCGAGAAGGTTGCGCGGGCCCTGGAAAGAGCCGGCTACTGGGTGGGTGTGCTGTCCGGCGATGTGCCGCAGAAGAAGCGCGAAACCCTGCTGAAGCGCTTCCAAGCCGGCCAGCTGGAGATTCTGGTCGCCACCGATGTTGCCGCCCGCGGTCTGCACATCGACGGCGTCAGTCATGTGTACAACTACGACCTTCCGTTCGATGCCGAGGACTATGTGCATCGCATTGGTCGCACCGCGCGACTCGGCGCCGAAGGCGATGCGATCAGTTTCGCCTGCGAAATGTATGCCATGAGCCTGCCGGACATCGAGACCTATATCGAACAGAAGATTCCGGTCGAGCAGGTCAGTCCGGAGTTATTGCAGGCGCTGCCGCGACCGACACGTGAACGGCCAGCTGATGCCGAAGGCGAGAGCATTGGTCAGCTGTTCCGCGAGGCGCGCGAAGAACAGCGCGCCAAGGATGCCCGTCATGGTGGTCGCGACGGCAAGCGCGAGGGTCGGCGCGATGGCAAGCGGGCCGATCGTGACGGCGATAGCCGCCAGCGTCGTCCGCGCCCCAAGCGTTCTGAAGGCGAGCTTGAAGCCAAGCCCGGGCCGACGGGGGAGGCCGCGCCGACCGCGACGCAGCCCACCGCCCAGGCCCCGCTGGCTGACGTGGGTGAACAGCGCAAACGCCGTCGCCGGCGCCGCAAACCGCGAGGCGAGCGGGCAGAGTTGCCAGCCAATGCGCAGTCGACAGCGGCAGACAAGCCAGTTGTTGAGAGCACGCCGGCGCTCGGTCTGCTGGCGCGGATCAAGAACCGTCTGCGCGATCTGATCAAGAGACCGCCACGCGGTCAGCACTGAGTGCTTAGACTGGCCGCGGCACCCGCGGCCATGGTGCGCCAAAAAGTCAACGAGACTCTTCGGCTTTACAGGCTGCTGAAACACTCATTCCAGCGGCCTGATTTTGCACGCCACCGACGGCGCGCGCCGAAAACCTCCTGGATGGAGGTCTTTCAGCCGCCTGTTAACTCTCGAACCTGTTAGAGTTCAGCAACTTCTTTTCACCGACGCAGGATGCAGGCCGCCACCTCGTTCAATCCAGAGTTGTTGCGATCGACCTGGTGGCCGCGTCTGGTCATCTTCGGCGTCGCTGCCTTCGCCCTCTGGACCTTGGTGAAGATCGCCGTGCTGTTGCTCGGCGGCCCTGATCTGCCGCCCCCGGTGTCGGCCGGCCCAGCGCCGATTTCGCGCGCACCGACCAGCTCGGTGCCCTTGGCGCAGTGGCATCTGTTCGGCAACGCCGGCGCGGCGCCCGATCTGGCTCGGCTGGTGCAAACGGCGCCGGAAACACCGCTGCGGCTGAGTCTGCGCGGCACCTTGAACATCGATGCGACCGACGGCGGCATGGCCATCATTGCCGATGAGCAGGGCAAGGAAGCGGCCTACCGGGTCGGCGATAGCGTGCCCGGTGAAGCCACCCTGACCGCGATCTACGCCGGCCGCGTACTGCTGTCGCGCGCCGGTCGCGATGAGGGTTTGAGCCTGCGCCCTGACCTTGGCGCGGCAGCCAGTGATAGCGATCCGAACCGCCGGGCTGCCTTGCCCGGTCAGCGTCCGACCAATGCCCCCGGCTTCGTCAATCCACAGCTCAGTTTCGGCGCGCCCAGCCTGGAAACCCTGCGCGCCCGTACCGGCACCGACATCGCCGAGCTGGCTAAGCAGGTCAATGTGCTGCCGGTGGTGGAGAACGGCCGTTTTGCCGGAGTTCGCCTCAATGTTGGGCGCGACTCGGACATCCTGGTGCGTACCGGCATTCGCTCGACCGATATCATCACCGCGGTCAACGGCATCCCGCTCGACGGCCCGCATCGGCAGGCCGAATTGCTCAACGCGCTGCGCGATGCGCGGCAACTCACTCTGACCGTTCGACGCGACGGTCAAACCCAAACCCTGGCGGTCGGGCTATGACCCCGGTTGCGGAGAAGCGCATGTCCTTCCGAACAATCAGTTTCACCTGCTTGCTGGTGCTTGCGGGCGCTGTCGCCGCGCAGCAGACCGAACAGATCACGCCCTACGTGCCGCAGGCACCGCTGGAGCTCGACAAGAAGCACACCTTGAACCTCAAGGATGCCGATATCGGCGTGTTGATCCAGACGGTCAGCGAGATCACCGGCAAGAGCTTCATCATCGACCCGCGGGTCGAGGGCAAGGTGACGGTGATCTCCAGCCGGCCGATGGGCAAGGATGAGCTGTACGAGACCTTCCAGTCAGTGCTGCGCGTGCATGGATTCGCCGCGGTGCCGGCCGGGGCACAGATGGTGAAGATTCTGCCGGAAGCGGTGGCGGTGCAGGATGGCGGTACGGCGGCGGTGCCGGTATCCGGTAAGGATGAACTGGTCACCCGGCTGTTGCCGGTCAAGCATGTCTCAGCCAAGAGTCTGGTCGAACTGCTGCGCCCCTTGATGCCGCAGCAGGGCCACATGACGGCACATGAGAACAGCAACTCACTGCTGGTCACCGATCGCGCCGGCAATATCGACCGCCTGGCCACCATCGTCTCGCGTATCGATACGGCCTCCGACGCCGATGTCGAAGTGATCGCCTTGCAGCATGCCTCGGCCGCTGAAGTAGCGCGCACGTTGTCCAGTCTGGAAGCGGGTGCTGGCAGTACGCCATTGTTGCAGGGCGGCCTGAAGCTGGTCGCCGATGAGCGCACCAACTCGGTGTTATTGTCCGGCGACAAGGCGCAGCGACTGCGCTATCGCACCCTGGTGGCCCATCTCGACACGCCACTGTCGACCGGCGAGAACACCCAGGTGATCTATCTGCGCTATGCCAAGGCGGCCGACATGGTGCCGATCCTGGAGGGCGTGGCAGCTACCTTGACCGGCACCGCGGTGAAGACCGATGGCGTCAAGCCGGTCACCATCCAGGTCCACGAGGAAACCAATGCCCTGGTGCTGACCTGTGCACCGACCGTGTTTCGCGAGCTGTCGGCGGTGGTGCGGTCGCTGGATGTGCGTCGTGCCCAGGTGCTGATCGAGGCGGTGGTGGTGGAGGTCAGTGACGATCTGGCCGACGAACTCGGCATTCAGTGGCAGACCACCAATTACGACGGTGGCGAGAACGAGTCCGGCATCATTGGCGGCACCAATTTCCCGACCGGTGCCAATGGCGCAGGGGGTATTGTCGGTGCCATCCAGGATCCCACCTCGGCGCTGAGCAACGGCCTCAACCTTGGCTATATTGGCGGCACCTTCTCGCTGCCGGGCGTTGACGGTCCACTGTTCCAGGTCGGCGCCCTGGTTCGCGCCCTGCGCGGCGATGGTCGGGCCAATGTGCTGTCGAATCCGAGTGTGGTGACCCTCGATCATCAGGAAGCCGAGATCAAGGTGGTACAGACCGTGCCCTTCATTACTGGCCAGTACACCAATGCCAGCACAGGTGGCGGCAACGGCGGCGGCATTAACAACCCGTTTCAGACGGTGGAACGCGAAGATGTGGGTGTGATCCTCACGGTCACTCCGCACGTCAATGAAGGTGACGCCGTGCGGCTGGATCTGCGCCAGGAAGTATCGGCGCTGGCTGCCCAGGTGACCGGTGCGGTCGACCTGATCACCAACAAGCGTGAGCTGAAGACCAGTGTGCTGGTGCCCGACGGTGGCTTGCTGGTGCTGGGCGGTTTGCGCTCGGAAGAAACCCGCGAGAGCGTGCAGGGCGTGCCCGGCATCTCCCGCGTGCCCCTGCTCGGCAACCTGTTCAAGTCGCGCCGGTCGAGCAAGCAGAAGCTCAATCTGATGATCTTCATGCGTCCACGCATTCTGCGTGATGCCGCCGCCGAGCTGGCCGTATCCAGTGAGAAATACAACTACCTGCGCAGTGAACAGCTGCGCATGCGTGAGAACAAGGAGCTGAAGTACAACGGCGAACACCAGCCGCTGTTGCCCGAGCTGTCTGAGCTCGACGTTGCGCCGCCGGTCGAGACTGAGGGTGTGCGTGACTGAAGTCGCTCTTCCCAGCCGGCCCAGCTTTGGTTTTGCCAAGCGCAACGGCGCAGCGCTGATCCGCTTCCACGAAGGCCAGGCCGAGATTGCCTGCCGGGTCGACGTGCGCCCCGAAGTGTTGGCCGAGCTGCGCCGTCACTGCGGCCGCCCGCTGACCCTGCAGTATCTGGAGCCGACGGCCTACGATCGGTTGCTGCGGGAGTTGTATGAGTCGGGCACCGACGACGCCCGCAGCATGGCCGCCGACCTCGACGAGCAGGTCGATCTGGCGCAGATCGCCGAGGCCTTGCCCGAGCCCGAAGATCTGCTGGAAAGCGAAGACGACGCGCCGATCATCCGCCTGATCAATGCCCTGCTCACCGAGGCGGTGAAAGAGAATGCCTCGGATATCCATATCGAGCCGTTCGAGAATCGCCTGGTGGTGCGCTTCCGCGTTGACGGCGTGCTGCGCGAAGTGCTGACGCCGCAGCGCGGCATCGCCCAGCCGGTGGTGTCGCGGTTGAAGGTGATGGCTAAGCTCGATATCGCCGAAAAGCGACTGCCGCAGGATGGCCGGATTGGTCTGCGCATTGCCGGTCGCCCGGTTGATGTGCGTGTCTCGACCATCCCCGCCGGACACGGTGAGCGTGTGGTGCTGCGTCTGCTTGACAAGCAGGCCGGGCGGCTTGATCTTTCCCAACTCGGCATGGGTGAGCAAATCCTCGGCGGCATCGATTCATTGATCCATCGGCCGCACGGCATCGTCCTGGTCACCGGCCCGACCGGCAGCGGCAAGACCACCACCTTGTACGCGGCACTGACTCGGCTCAATGACGCCACCCGCAACATCCTCACGGTGGAAGATCCGATCGAGTACTACCTCGACGGCATCGGTCAGACCCAGGTCAATCCGCGCGTCGATATGACCTTTGCTCGTGGTCTGCGCGCCATCCTGCGCCAGGATCCGGACGTGGTGATGGTGGGCGAAATCCGCGACCTGGAAACCGCCGAGATCGCGGTCCAAGCCTCGCTGACCGGCCACCTGGTGCTGTCGACCCTGCACACCAATTCAGCGGTGGGAGCGGTGACCCGTTTGCGCGATATGGGCATCGAACCCTTCCTGCTCAGCTCCTCCCTGCTCGGCGTGCTGGCGCAGCGACTGGTGCGGGTGCTCGACCCGGAAACCCGCGAGGCCTATCAGCCCAGCGCCCTGGATTGCGCCGCGTTCGGCAAACAGCTGAGTGCGGATCTGCAGCTCTACCGGCCTGGCTCGCAAGCGGCGGGACGCGGCGGCGGCTACCGCGGGCGCACCGGCCTCTATGAGCTGGTGATGGTCGACGAAGCGATGCGCGAGGCGATCCACGCCGGGCGTGGCGAGGCCGACATGCTGAAGCTGGCCCGGCGACGCACGCCGGCCATGATCGATGACGGCTGGAGCAAGCTGCTGGCCGGAATCACCTCGGTCGACGAGGTGCTGCGAGTGACCCGCGACGACAGTTGAGCTTGGCCTGACGGACGATCTTCCTGGCCCCCGCCGTTTCTGCCCTGGCGCGCGACTGTGACGCCCCCCGCGACTTGCGATTCTGCTGACTTCTCGCTCACGCCGGCGTGGTATTTTTTCTCTACCCAGGCCGGTGAGCCCATGATCCGCAAGATTGCCAGCGAACGATTGCGTCCAGGCATGTACATCCACGAGCTGGGTGGCAGCTGGATGTCGCATCCGTTCTGGCGCAGTCGTTTCGAGATTCGCAGCGACGAGGATGTGCAACGGATCCTTGATGCCGGCATTGATGAGGTCTATATCGATACCGAGCGCGGGATCGATGATCGGCTGGCCGTCGACGCCGAAGAAGTGCGGGAGCAGCTAGTTAAGGAAATGGTGGCAGTGGTGCCGTTGGCCAAGCCACGGGAGTCATGGGAGCCGATTCCGGTCAGTGCCGAGCTGCGACGTGCGCGCGAGGTGCATGGTCAGGCGCACCGCGCCGTGCACGATGTGATGCGCGATGTGCGCATGGGGCGGGCGATTCAGACCGGTGCAGTGAGCGAGGTAGTGGAAACCATCACCGGCTCGATCATGCGCAGCCCAAGCGCCCTGATTGGTATGGTCGGACTGAAAGACAAGGACAACTACACCTTTCTGCACAGCGTCAGCGTTGGCACCTTGATGATTGCCTTCGGTCGCACCTTGGGCATGGAAGGCGAGACCCTGCACGAGCTGGGCATGGGTGGGCTGTTGCACGATGTCGGCAAGATGAAGGTGCCGAACGAGGTGCTCAACAAGCCCGGTCGGCTTAGCGACGCCGAGTTTGAGATTATCAAGCGGCACCCCGTTGATGGTCACCAGGTGCTGGTCGAAACCGGTGGCCTCGGCGATATTCCGCTTGATATCACCCGCCACCATCACGAACGCAAGGATGGTTCGGGTTATCCCGATCGGCAGAAAGAAGATGAGATCAGCCGCTTTGCCAGGATGGCGGCGATTGTCGATGTCTACGATGCCATTACCGCCGATCGCTGCTACCACAAGGCGATGGAGCCAACCGAGGCGTTAAGAAAGATGTGGGAGTGGAGTGCCCAGCAGTTCGATCGTGAGCTGCTGCAGGTGTTCATGAAGTGCATCGGGATCTACCCGATCGGCTCGCTGGTGCGGCTGGAATCCGGTCTGATTGGGGTGGTGGTGGAGCAGAATCCCGGTAGCCTGCTCACGCCGAAGGTGAAGACGGTCTATCACAGCAAGTCGATGCGTCATGTCACCCCGGCCATCGTTGATCTCAGTCAGGCCGCCGACAAGATCGCCTCAACCGAAGCGGCCGGTCGCTGGCCGGTCGACCCGGCCTTGCATATCCGCGGCGAGGCCTGAGCGGCGCGGCCTCAGGCCGGCAGCTCGGGCTGCAACAGCATGTGTTGCAGGCCGGTTTCGCGTTGGTAATCATGCGCAAGCTGCACCCGCTGTTGCGCTGAGATGTGTTCGCCCAGCAGGCAGAAGATCGCATGCTCTTCTTCTTCCTGATGGGCTTCGATCTCGCGACTCAGGGCCTGCACCGCCCGCGCCCAGGCGGTGGGCGAGGCCCGCTCGGACAACATCCACAGCTCACGCAGCAGTTGGTTGATATAGCGGTGTTCGTCGATGCTGCATAGCACAGCCAGTTCGCCGGCCTCCTGCTCGCGCAGGGTGGCGTACAGGGTTGCGCGTTCAGCAGCGGCATGCACGCTTAGCCAGTGGCCCAGCTCAAGCGCGCCCTGTTGCCGCTCGGGCAGGCTCAGGTTCGGCCGGGACAGGGCCTGCAGCCACTCGCGCTGGCGTGCGTGGTCGTCACGCACCAGCTCGAACAGATCGAGTTCGGCGGCGAAAAAGCGGTATCCAGGCTGCATCAGTGGTGATACTCCCATCGCCTGCGAGTTGAAAGTCACGGTCGTCGTGAGGCCAGTCCGCCCACCACCAGCACGCCACCGGCGAACAACAGGCCATAACCGACCCAGTCGGCCGGCGAGCGTTCCTGTTTGACCGATAGCTCGGCATCGCCGATCCGCACCAGTTCCTTGTCTTCCTGCCAACTTAGCTTGCCGATCAGACTCAGGATGCCGAGCAGGATCAACAGCACGCCGGGAAGCAGATATCGCATACGCATGTCATTCTCCTATCGCGCCTTGTGGGTCGGGCTGGGCGGGGCGCCGGCGCAGCCGACCTCGCTCTGCACTGATTTCAGGGCGCCGGTACGGTCGGCCAGGCCGGCAAAAGTCAGATTCGTCCAGTCATCAAAGTCGTGCAGCATCGAGAACGTGCCGCTACAACCGCCGGTAGGATTGAGGTCGTATTCGAGCTGTTCGTCGAGCGTGCCGTCACCGTTCCAGTCGACCGGCTGCGCGCCGCATACACCTGCGGTTTCACTGAGTTCCGACTCATTCAGTAGCACGCGAGCGCCAATCGAGAAGTCATCGCCCAGCGGATCCCCTTGGGCATCGCAGTCATGGTCAATGCCGGCAAACTGGTAGCGGTAGTTCATCAGCGAGTTGTAGTTGGGCTTGTGGTTGCACCATTCAAAGCCACCGTGCAGCAGTCCCAGCAGGTGGCCGAGTTCGTGGGCCATGGTGCGGGCCAGGTAATCGTCATTGTTGAAGCACTGCAGGGCGACGATGGCGTCATCACCCACCACTTCGGCATAGCCGCTGCTGAACGAGCCGCCGTTGTACTGATGCGGCAGCATCACATAGCGGAAGTAGCCCAGCCGGGCCGGATCGAAATTGGCCTGTTTGATTTCATAGAAGGTGGCATCGAGCGCGCCTGGTAACACCGGATGATAGCCGTCGATGCGATTGCCGCCCTGATACAGCCCACCTTGACCGTAGTCCTGCACCAGATGGATGCCGAAGCTGCCGTCGGGGTTTTGTACTGGTGCACTGGCAAACATGTCGGCCAGGCGCTCGATTGCGGCGACGGTTGGGCGTTGGCTGTGTGGCCCGCAGGAATAGTCGGACTCGAACCAGTCGTATTCGAGCAGAATGTCGCGGCGTAACGGGCTGACACCCATCGCCGGCAGGTCGAGACCGGTTTCGCTGCCCAGCACTTCCTCGCCGTCCAGCAGGCCATCGCTGTCGCTGTCGGGATTGTCCGGGTCGGTGCCGGTATCGCTAATGTCGATGAAATGACCTGTTAGGGTTTCGACACAGTCGGCCAGACCATCGCTATCACGGTCTTCCAGGCAGGGGTTAGGCGATTCGAAGCCACCGTCGGAAAAGACGCGGTCGGTCAGCGCCTTGCTCGGACCCACCGGCTGGCCCTGGCTGCGCAGGATGCTTTGCCGTTGCAGGAAGGCGCGGCCTGCCTCGGTCTGCTGCCAATCGGCGGCAGACCCCGTTGGCGCAGTGCATAGGCCGAGCACGACCAATCCGAGTCCCAATAACATCGGGTTGCGCTGAGACATACGAGGCTCCAGACGAGCGGCGAATGGGTTGCTTCTCGGCGAGCAACCGGCATGCCAAGGCAACCGTGCAAGCCAGATTGCGGCCTCAATTCAACGGTTTAGCGATGCCGATTTAGGCTGGGCTCAGAGATGTCGAGGCCGGCCCGATTGCAATCTGCATGGCCAGGGTGTGCGTCGATGCACGCGCGCATTGCAGATCGCAGACTGCGCTATGCCCTGCGCAGAGGGCGTTCAAGCTGCATGAAGTTTTGGCAATTTGCATGCTCAGGACGGTGGCTGCCTGAGTTGACGACGGCCCCAGCGTGCGTGGTTGAGCCATTTTGGCGCTTTGGGAGAACTTGGTATGGCACTTGCTTCGCCGTTACCGACCCGGATTACGGAGATCAGCATGAATCGCAACGCCCTCCTCCTTAGCGCATTGTTTAGTTTTGCCCTGGTTGGTTGTGCATCTTCCGGCGGCTACGGCTATGCCGGTGGCAGTCACTACAGCCGTTGTGTCAATTGCGGCGTGGTGGAAGACATCGAGTTGGTGGCGCACGGTAGCGGCCGTACCAGCGGCGGTGGTGCCGTGCTGGGGGCCATCGTCGGTGGTGTGATAGGCAATCAGGTCGGCAGTGGCAGTGGCCGCAAGGCAGCCACGGCGGCCGGTGCCATTGCTGGCGGCATCGCCGGCAACAAGATCGAACGCGAGCGCAATCAGCGCGATCTGTATGCGGTGTTCGTGCGGATGGATGACGGCCGCCGGCTGGTGTTCGAGCAACACCAGCGGGGTGGCTTGTATGAAGGTGCGCGGGTGCAGATCCGCAATGGTGTGGCCTACCGCTTGTAGCCTGGCCTTATGCCTGCACTGACGCCAGCGAGCCGGGGCACGGCGCGCTGGCGTGTTGTGCTTCACTCAGCGGGCTTGCTGGCTTTCTTGGTCGCGGCCTTCTTAACTGCTTTCTTCGCTGGCGAAGTCTTGCTTGCCGCCTTCTTGGCGGCTTTCTTGGCCGAGGCCTTTTTCACGCCGGTTTTCTTTGCCGCGGCCTTTTTTGCCGGCGCCTTTTTGGCGGCGGATTTCTTGCCAAAGCGACCGCGGGCCGGGCGCTCGGGGGCATTGGCAATGATCTCCTCGCATTCGGCCAGGCTCAGACTGGCCGGTTCGCGATCCTTCGGGATCTTGCCGTTGCGGTTGCCGTCGGTGATGTACGGGCCGTAGCGACCGTTGAGGATCTGGATCTCGCTGCCTTCGAAGGTCTTGATCGTGCGGTTGGCGATGAGCTGCTGTTTCTCGCGGATCCGCTCCACGGCGGTGGCGAAGTCGATGGTGTAGGGGTCGTCTTCTTTCTTTAGCGAAGCGTACAGGCTGCCCCGTTTGACGAATGGACCGAAGCGGCCGATCGCGACACTGACGCTTTCACCCTCATCTTCACCCAGGGTGCGTGGCAGCTTGAACAGCTCCAGCGCTTCGGCTAGGGCGATGGTATGCATGCTCTGGCCGGGGCGTAGGCTGGCGAACTTGGGCTTTTCCTCGTCGTCGGCGGTGCCGATCTGGGCGAACGGTCCATAGCGGCCAAGCCGTACGCTGACCGGCTTGCCGCTGGCCGGGTCGGTGCCCAGCTCGCGGGCGCCGGTGGCTTCACTGCGGTCGACCGACTCGGCCTTGTCGTCGACCAGGGCCTTGAACGGCTTCCAGAACCGCTCCATCAGCGGCTGCCATTCCTCCTCGCCGCGACTCACCGCGTCGAGCTCGTCTTCGAGCTTGGCGGTGAAGTCGTAGTCGACGTACTGGGTGAAATGGCTGGATAAGAACTTGGCGACCGCCCGGCCGACGTCGGTGGGGCGAAAGCGGCGACTGTCGAGGTACACATAGTCGCGATTCAGCAGCACCTGGATGATGCTGGCATAGGTGCTGGGGCGGCCGATGCCATGCTCTTCCAGTGCCTTGACCAGACTGGCCTCGGAATAGCGCGGCGGCGGCTCGGTGAAGTGCTGCTTGATCTCGACTCCGCCGAGATTGATCTTCTCGCCTTTGCGCAGGGTTGGCAGCTTGCGGCCTTCGTCATCGTCGTCGGCGCCCTTCTGGTCCTTGCCTTCTTCGTACACCGCCAGAAAGCCGGGGTCGATCACCGTGGTGCCGGTGGCGCGGAAGGCATGATCACTGCCAGCAGCCAGTTCCACCGATACCGTGTTGAGGGTGGCGTGGATCATCTGGCAGGCGACCGCGCGCTTCCAGATCAGCTCGTACAGGCGCAGCGAATCCGGGTCGAGAAAGCTGGCGACGGACTTGGGTGTGCGCAAGGCCGAAGTGGGGCGGATTGCCTCATGCGCTTCCTGGGCATTCTTCGACTTGGTCTTGTAGACATTGGCCTGGGCCGGCAGAGCATGCTGGCCGAATTCGCGCAGGATGGTGTCGCGCAATTCGGCCACCGCCTCCTGCGACAGATGGGTCGAGTCGGTACGCATGTAGCTGATCAGGCCGACCGTGCCTTCGCCGCCCAGGGCCACGCCTTCGTACAGCTTCTGTGCCAGGCGCATGGTGCGGCTGGTCGAGAAGCCGAGCTTGCGCGCCGCTTCCTGCTGCAGGGTCGAGGTGATGAACGGTGGCGCCGGCCGGCGCTTGCGCTCCTTTGACTGCACATCGCTGACCAGCAGCTGGCCGCCGGCGGCACGCAGCAGGCGCTCGCGCGCCTTTTCCGCGCTGTCGCCATCGGTGATGGTGAACTGCTCGAACTTGGCTCCGTCGAGTTTCACCAGGCGGGCGCTGAACGGTTGGCTGGGGTGCTGGCAGTCGGCTTCGACCGACCAGTACTCGCGGGCGACGAAGGCTTCGATCTCCTCCTCGCGCTCGACGATCATCCGCAGCGCCGGGCTTTGCACGCGGCCAGCCGACAGGCCGCGCTGCACCTTGCGCCACAGCACCGGCGACAGATTGAAGCCGACCAGATAGTCCAGGGCGCGGCGCGCCTGCTGAGCGTTGACCAGGTCGCTGGAGACCACGCGCGGCGAGGCCATCGCCTCCTTGATGGCGCGTGGGGTGATTTCACTGAACACCACCCGGCGCAGCGGCTTGTCCTTCAGCAGGCCGCGTTCCTTCAAAATCTCGGCGATGTGCCAGCTGATGGCCTCGCCCTCGCGATCCGGGTCGGTGGCCAGATACAGCGCATCAGCATCGCGGGCCGCCTTGGCGATAGCGTCGACGTGGCGCTCGTTCTTGTCGATCAGGCTGTAATTCATGGCGAAGCCGTTGTCCGGATCGACCGCGCCTTCTTTCGGCACCAAGTCGCGAACGTGGCCATACGAGGCCAGTACCTGGAAATCCTTGCCCAGATACTTGTTGATGGTCTTCGCCTTGGCAGGCGATTCCACGATCAAAAGGTTTTTTGGCATGCGTGCCTCTGCCCGCGTAGTGGTGATAACGGCACCGGCCCCTCTCCCCAGGGGCTGGCCCGTTCCTTAATTCAGTGGAAACACAGGGGCTGAAGAGCTGTCAAGCAAGAAAGCCGAAATGCCCGACGACAGGCCGCTGCCATTTCAGTGCAGCAGGCCGCCTTCACGGTCGAACAGGTGGCTCTCCATCCAGGCAAAGGCGGCCTCCTGTCCGGGCTGGTTGAAGAGCACCATCAGGATGACCCATTTGAGGTCATCCAAGTCGATCGTGTCGTCATCGAGCGCCATTGCGCGGTCAACTGCGAGTTCACGCTGCGACGGATCGAGCACCCCGATCTGCTCCAGGAAGATCAGAAAGCCCAGCCCTTCCGTGCCCAGGCGAGCCTGTTCGGCGGCCGCAAAAACTCGGGTCGGGCCGTGCGCTGTGGCGGTGAAATCTGCCCGTCGCGCTCGGGCCAGGGCCTCCAGCCATTCAAAGGCCTTGCCGATCTCGTCGCCGCTGAAGCCCGCTTCCAGCAATCCGCCGCGCAGCGATTCGCGATCGCTGACGCCGTCCGGATCCTCATAGAAGTAGTGTTCAAACAGGTACAGCAGGACGTCCAATACGTTCTCTTTCATTCCACCTCTGCCTGTCGCCGCGTAGGCGGCGGGCAACATGATGCGTTTTGCGCGTTACAGCCGCCTGGCCACGGCGCTGGCTGGCTGGCCGATCCTGACCCGGGGCGGTAGCGGGCCTCAGCCAGAACGGCGCAGGTAGCGCCCGGCACGGGCGTCGATCCAGCCATCCAGCTCAAGGCGCAGCAGCATGGAGGATAGGGCCTGAGCGGTCAACCCGGTTCGCTGCTGTAGCTGAACTGCGCTGCTGGGACTGTGATCCAGGGCGCGCCACAAACGCTGATAGTCGGGGTCGCCGGGCAGCCCCGCTGGCAGCAGTTCGCTGCCGGGGTCGTCCACGCGCGCAGCCTCGCCGAGGCGCTGCTGCAGCTGCTGGCCGAGGCGAAGGGCGGCCGGGCCGAGCATTGCGATGATCTCATCGGCGGTCTCGATCAGGTGCGCGCCGTCGCGGATCAGTCGATGACAGCCTTTGGCCAGGGGGTTGTGGATCGAGCCGGGCAGGGCGAACACTTCGCGACCTGCCTCGACCGCCTGGCGTGCGCTGATCAAGGCGCCGCTCTTCAGCGCAGCCTCGATCACCAGGGTGCCCAGGCTGAGTCCGACCACGATGCGGTTACGCCGTGGGAAATGATCGCGGCGGGCTGGTGTTCCCGGTGGAAACTCGCTGATCAGAGCGCCATGGCCGACGATTTCGGCAGCCAGACGGGCATTGTGGGCGGGGTAGATCCGGTCGACGCCAGTGCCCATGACGGCCAGCGTTGGGCGGCCGGCGTCGAGTGCGGCGCGATGGGCCGCGCTGTCCACGCCTTCAGCCAATCCGCTGGTGATCAGCAGGCCGGCCTCGGCCAAGGCGCGGGCAAAGGCGTAGGCATTGTCGCGTCCGGCAGCGGTGGGGTTGCGGCTGCCGACCACGGCCACTTGCGGCTGGCATAGCAACTGCGGGTCGCCGCGCAGGAACAGCAGGGCCGGCGCGTTGGGAGTCTCGGCAAGTTGCGGCGGAAATAGAGGGTCGGTGCAGGGCAGCAGGTGGCAGTCGGGACTGGCCAGCCAGGCGCGATCCTGCTCCAGTGCGGCCAGGTCGAGCTTTGCGGCGGACTTGACGACCGCCGGTGTCAGGCCTGCTTGCAAGCCGCCATGGGGCAGCGCCCGCCAAGCGGCCAGGGCGTTGCCATGGATATCGAGCAGGCGCCGTATACCTCCCCCGCCCAGGCCCTCGACCCGGGCCAGGGCCAGCCAGGCGCTGGCCTCATCAGCAACCGCGTTCAGCGCCTCACCCGTCTCCGTGAGCGGCGTGGTCTTGTGCTCAGCGCTGTGCGACTTGCTGCAGTCGCACCGGTGCGCGCAGCTCGTCTTCCAGCTGAGCCGGGCGGATGCCATCCATGATCAGCGCATAGCTGACCTTGTCGAAGGTCTTGAACACCATCGCGTGACCGACGAAATCGGCCGGCAATTCGACCTTCCGGCTGGGCATGCTGGAGACCAGTCGTTGCTTGTGGCGCACCTCATCGCGCACCACTTCACCCGGGCTGTAGATCGAGAACACGGTGCCGTTGTCGATGCCGTCCTCGCTGCCGGCAGACAGGGCGATGACGTCGTTGCGACCGCCGTACTGCACGCGATCGGTCATCGCCATGATGCGCAGGTGTTCGGGAATCGAGCGCGGGGCATGCGGCATGAAGGTCAGGTCGAACGGGTGCTCGTTCTTCGGCAGGATGACATCGCCCTTCTGCACTTCGACCCCCTGTGCCGACAGCAGGATGCTGCTGGGATCGCCACTGCGGGTGACCGTGCCTTCGGTGAGCTCGACCAGCTCCCAGCCCAGCACTTCGAAGCCGTTGTCACTGGCGGCGTAGTAAGCCCACTCCATGCCCGAGGGCTTCGGTCGCAGGCCGTGCTGCATGGTCCACTCGTCGCGGCGCAGGCGCGGATAGCCGGTGTGCGGATGCGGATGTTTGGCATAGCGCACGGTCGGGCGGGCAATGGCAACCTTGTCGCCTTCCTGCAGATTGCCGCCGCGGGCATACACCATATAGCCGGAGGTGCCGTACAGGCGGCCTTCCTCGACGCCCAGCACGTAGGGCAGCGCGTCTTTTTCTTCCTCGCTCATGATGTGGTAGCGGCGCAGGAAGCTCTCGATATCTGCCAGGGGCACGGTCTGGATGGCGTCCAGCTTCTCCCGGCGAACCTCCGGTGAGAGCTTCTTGACGTTCAGTACCGGCCGGCCCGACAGATAGGCCAGGCTGATCTCGTCGCCTGGATAGATCAGGTGTGGGTTTTCGATCTGCGGGTTGGCCTGCCAGATCTCCGGCCACAGCCAGGGCTCGCTCAGGAAGCGCTTGGCGATGTCCCACAGGGTGTCGCCCTTCTTCACCACATAGGTGTCCGGGTGGTCGGCGCGCAGTTCCACAGCTGCCACGTAACCGGAAACGGTCAGCGCGAAGGCTGCGGCGAAGGTAAGAAGTTTCTTAAACATGGCTGGTAACCACCTGTTTCCCCTTGCAGGTCGCTCGCACTATAGCCCAAACATTGACGCAACGACACTGTTCGCCGCGGGATCCAATCGGACAGCTGAACATCCTTGACTGCTCGTTTCCATGACTCGCGCTAGAATTGCCGCTTACAGCCCTCTTGAACTGCGGCGGCCGACCCGCCATCTGAGTTGTTATGGCCCAGTTGACCATTCTCGAATTCCCCGACCCCCGACTGCGCACCAAGGCGCGCGAGGTGACGGCTGCCGATTTCAAGCCTGAGTTTCAGGTGCTGATCGACAACATGTTCGACACCATGTATGCCGCGCCGGGTATCGGTCTGGCCGCCAGCCAGGTCGACGTGCACCTGCGCTTCATGGTGGTCGATGTCAGTGAAGACCGAAGTCAGCCGCATGTTTTCATCAATCCGCGCATCGTCGAGCGCGAGGGCAGTCAGATCTGTCAGGAAGGCTGCCTGTCAGTGCCCGGCATCCACGCCGATGTCACCCGCGCCGATCGCATCGTGGTCGAGGCGCAGGACCGGCATGGCGAGTCATTTACCCTGGAGGCAAGCGGCCTGTTTGCGGTCTGCATCCAGCATGAGATGGATCATCTCGAGGGCAAGCTGTTCGTCGATTACCTGTCGCCGCTGAAGCAGGATATGGTGAAGCGCAAGCTGGCCAAGCTGCGCAAGGTGCAAGCGGCCTGACAACAGCCACCCGTCGTTCGGCCCGAAACCGCGGTTCGCTCGGCGGCGGCTGATGCTTGTTTTGGGAGAAGCCTATATGAGTCTGCGCGTTGCCTTCGCCGGCACTCCGGAGTTCGCTGTGCCGGCGTTGGCTGCGCTGTTGCAGGCTGAGCTGCGGCCTTTGGTGGTGCTGACGCAGCCCGATCGCCCCGCCGGCCGCGGGCGTCAGCTGCAGCCCAGTCCGGTCAAGCAGCTGGCACAGATCCAGGGGCTGCCGGTCTGGCAGCCGGAGACGCTGAAGGATGCCGAGCTGCAGCGCCAGCTGGCCGAACTGCAGCTCGATTTGATGGTGGTGGTCGCCTATGGCCTGCTGCTACCGCGCAAGGTGTTGGCTCTGCCGCGCCACGGCTGCTGGAACCTGCATGCCTCGTTGTTGCCGCGCTGGCGCGGTGCGGCGCCGATCCAGCGCGCCATTGAAGCTGGCGACAGCGAGACCGGCATCTGTCTGATGCAGATGGAGGTCGGTCTGGATACCGGGCCAGTGTTGCTATCGAAGTCACTGTCGATCGCCGCTGACGAAACGGCCGGCAGCCTGCATGACCGGCTTTCGCAACTCGGTGCCGAGGTGCTTGGGGAGGGCCTGCGGCGGCTGCAGAGCGGGCAGCTGCCGTCGCCCCAGACGCAGCCGGAAGAGGGGGTCAGCTATGCCCGCAAGCTCGAAAAGACCGAGGCACAACTCGATTGGCAGGCCCCGGCGCGGGCGCTGTACAACAAGATTCGCGCGTTTTCGCCCTGGCCGGTCGCCGAGTGTGTGTTGGCAGGCGAGCGTCTGCGCGTGCACGCTGCCGAACTGGTCGAGTCGGTCAGTGGAACCCCTGGTGAAGTAGTGCAAGCCGGGCAGGGGCGATTGTTGGTCGCCTGTGCTGAAGGCGGTCTGGCCTTGACCCGGGTGCAGCGCGAAGGTGGTCGGGTCATTGCGGTCGCCGACTATCTGAACGCGCGGCGCGATCTGGTTGGCGGCGCATGAGCGCCGAGGGCGTGGCGGCGCGAGTGGCCGCTGCGCGGGTGGTGCAGGCAGTGCGCTTTGCCGGTGCTTCACTGAAGGCGGAATTGCCGTCGGCGCTGCTATCCCTGGCCGATCCGCGCGATCGCGCCCTCTGCGAAGCCATGGTGATGGCGGCCTGCCGCTTTCTGCATCGTTACGAATGCCTGCTGCAGCGCCTGCTGCAGCGTCCACTGGCCAAGCGCAATGCCGCCAGTCACGCCCTGTTGTTGATCGGCCTGGCCCAGCTCGAAGCCGTGGGGATAGCGGCTCACGCGGCGATCTCGGCCACGGTCGAGGCCAGCCGCCATCTGCGCCAGGCGCCGATGGCGGGCCTGATCAATGCAGTGCTGCGGCGCTTTCTGCGCGAGCGCGATTCGCTGCAGGCGCAGTTGGCGGATGATCTGGAATATCGTCACAGCCATGCTGCCTGGTGGATCGAAAAGCTAAGGGTGGACTGGCCAGAGCACTGGCCGGCAATCCTCGAGGCGGACAATGCCCAGCCGCCGCTGTGGTTGCGGGTCAATGCCCGGCATGCAGATGCGGGCGACTATCAGCAACGGCTGTCCAGCCTGGATATCGAATCGCAGCGTTGCGCCTATCTGCCGCAGGCGCTGTGTCTGGCCCGCGGCCTGGCGGTCGAGCGACTGCCTGGATTTGCCGCAGGCGAGGTGTCGGTGCAGGACGGCTCGGCGCAGTTGGCCGTCGCAGCGCTGGACCTTGCGCCCGGTTTGCGAGTGCTGGATGCCTGCGCCGCGCCGGGCGGCAAGACGGCGGCCCTGCTGGAGCAGCAGCCCGATCTGCAGGTTCTGGCCTTGGACAACGACCCGCGCCGGGTCGAACGAATGCGCATTGGGCTGCGTCGTCTCAGTCTGAACTGTGAGATCCGTTGTGCCGATGCCAGCCAGCCGCGCGACTGGTGGGATGGCCGCCGGTTTGACCGCATTCTGCTCGACGCCCCGTGTTCGGCCAGTGGCGTGGCTCGACGTCAGCCGGACAGCAAATGGCATCGACGGGCCAGCGATATCGCTGCCCTGGTCGACCTGCAGGCGCGATTGCTGGCCGCGCTGTGGCCTTTGTTGAAGCCGGGCGGACAGCTCTTGTACGCCACCTGCTCGGTGTTCAGAGACGAGAACGAAGCACAGGTTGCCGCTTTCCTGGCTGCCCATGCAGATGCGCGGGCCCTGCCCCTGGCCGAGCACTATGGCCGCTGCAGCGGATCTGGTCGACAATGCCTACCCGGCGACGATCAGCGTGATGGTTTCTTCTATGCTCTGCTCGAACGTCGATGACACCGGCTGAGGCGAACCCTGTAATGCGGCGAAGCCGAGTGACGCGAGTCAGTCTGTTGATGCTGCTGAGCGCCCTGCTCAGCGGCTGCCTGGGCAGCACCCCAGATCGAGCAGAACTGCAGACGATCGGCGTTCTGCAGAGCGGCGAGCGGCAGTTTCTGTTGTTGCAGCAGCGTCTGAGTCTGTCGAGCACCATGTTAAGTGCGCTGACCAATGGCGTTGAGTTGTCGCTCGGCTACCAGGTCAGTGGCTGCCAGGCGCCGTACCAGGCCATCGCCGGACACCGGGTGGTACTGCGCTATGCCCCGCTGCGGCGCGCCTATGAACTCGATCAGGGTGAGCTTGGCGTGCGACGCTTTGGCCGTCGTTCGGCCCTGCTGGCCGCACTCGAACGGATCCGCATCGAGCTGCCGCCCGGCCTGCCAGCGGACTGCCGGGGCGAGCTGAGCATGGCCTTGGACCTGACCCGGTTGCCGACGCCGCTGCGCTTTCCGGCTTTCCTGCGCTCGGCGCAGTGGCGTTTGGTTTCCCCGAGCGTGCCATGGCAGATGCCCGGCGTCTGATTCGCCGACTGGGTTGGGCGCTCAGCATCCTGCCGATGCTGGTGCTGCTATTGGCGGCGCTGTATCTGGCGGCCGACGCCGAAGGGCTGGGCGCCGGCTACGAGCGCTTCTATCCCTATGTGTTTGGTGCGGTAGCGCTGGCGGCCCTGGTCCTGGGTATCGCTATCGTGCAGCGCATCCTGCGTTTGCTACGCGATGTGCGGCAGGGTTTGCCCGGGGCACGCTTGAGTCGGCGCCTGCTGCTGTGGCTGCTGGTACTGGCCCTGCCGCCAATCATCCTGGTACACCTGTTCGCTTCGCGCTTCATCCTCAGCACGGTCGACAGCTGGCTGCGCACCAATAGCGCCGAGATTCTGCAGCAAAGCCTGGATCTGGGCCGCGCCTATCTTGATCTGCGTCTGGATGCCGCCGGCCGTGAAGTCGAAGATCTGGCCGATGATCTGGCCTTTGTCGACGACGCCGAGCTGGTCGAGCGTACCGAACAGGCGCTGGACCGCAGCGCCGCCGCGCAATTGGCCTGGTTCGACGCCCAGGGCCGCTTGCTGGCTCTGGCGGCGGCCACGCCGCAGGACATCGATGTCGATCCGCCCGACGAGGAGTTGCGCCTGGCCCTGAGCAGCAGCGATTTCCATGCCGAGGCCGAGCCGTTCGAAGGCGGATTGAGAATTCGCGTAGTGCAACGCGTGCAGCGTCTGCAGGGGGCGGCCTTGCTGCAGGCCTTGTATCGTCTGCCGCCGGAGTACTCGCGGGATCTTGCTGAAGTGGAACAGGGTGTTGCCGAGGTACGGCGTTCGTTGTTCCTGCGTGACGCGCTGAAGTTCGCCTTTGTGCTGATTCTCACCCTGGTGCTGCTGTTGTCGGTGCTGTTGTCGGTGTTTGCAGCGCTGGGCATGTCCCGACGGTTGGTATCGCCGATTGGGCGGCTGGCCGCTGCGATGAAGGAAGTCTCCGACGGGCACTTCGATCGCCGCATTCCCGAACTGCTCGATGATGAGTTGGGGCTGCTGGTCAAGAGCTTCAATCGCATGGCGCGCGACCTGGAGCTGACCTCAGCCCAGGCCAAGCGCAGCCAGGAGGAAACCGAGCGTCAGCGCGCCTTTCTGGAGACCGTGCTGGCCCGGCTCAGCTCGGTGGTGCTGGTCATCGATGCCACCGGTCAGCTGACCCGCCTGAATCCCGCGGCGCTGGCCTGGCTGGGCGATAGCGAAGGCAGTTTGCGCGGCCAGCCGTTGGGCGCGATCGCGCGCGCGCGTCCGCAACTGGCCGCGCTGGTCGACAAGCTCGGCCAACGCCTGCGCGAAGGCGTGCAGGAGTTTCGCGACGAGCTGGTGATAGCGGCTGATGAGGGTCGCGAGCTTTGGCTGTTGCGCGGCACCCGGTTGCCCGATCAGGGGCTGTTGGCGGTGCTCGATGACACCACCATGATCGATCGCGCACGTCGTGACGCGGCCTGGGCCGAGGTCGCCCGGCGACTGGCACATGAAGTGAAGAATCCGCTGACGCCGATCCAGCTGGCAGCCGAGCGCCTGCGGCGCCGGGTAATGCCGAGTCTGGCCGAGGAGGAGGCCGAGGTATTGAGTCGCGCCACCCATACCATCGTCGCCCAGGTGGACGCGCTGAAGACCCTGGTCAATGCGTTTGGCGACTACGCACGTCCGCCGCAACTGCAGCGACAGCCGATGGATCTGGCAGTGTTGATTCGCGATCTGATCGAGCTGTATGCCGGCGATGCCCAGCTCAGGCTTCAGGCCAGTATCGAGAATGAGCTGCCGGTCTGCGAGGCCGATCCCGGACGTCTGCGCCAGGTGCTGCACAATCTGATCAAGAATGCCAAGGAAGCAGCGGGGGAACAGCAGGTTCAGATTGTGCTGGGAGCGCGCAGAATTTCCGGCGGGCAGCGCGGCATGATCGAGCTATGGGTTCAGGACGATGGCCCCGGTCTGCCGGACGGTTTCGACGCCAGTTGGTTCGAGCCCTACAAGAGCACCAAGCTGAAAGGTACCGGCCTTGGTCTTGCCATCGTGCGCAAGATTGCCGAGGAGCATGGCGGTCAACTGCTGGCCGAAACCCCCGCTGGCGGCGGGGCCCGCTTCATCCTGCGCCTGCCGGTGTAGGTCGGGCCCTGGCCCGACGCGAAGATCTTGAACCTTGCTGGCGACGGGGAACTGCAGGGCAACCTGTCGCCGCAGAATTGCCACGGCGATTGCAGGCCCATGGTGGCGGGCCAGGGCCTACGCCAATCCGATAACCCCGGCCAGGCGACGCCCATCCAGGGCCTGGGCGGCTTGGCTGACATCGGTCTGAAACGGCAGGCTGCCCAGCCACGGGCATTCAAGCTGCTGCTCAAGCAACTGATGGTAGTCGGCGGCGTGCGCGAAGTCAGGGGCCAGCGCCGAGCCGATCCAACCGGCCAGCGGCAGGCCATCGGCGCGAATCGCTCGTTCGCTGAGCAGGGCGTGATTCAGGCAGCCAAGACGCAGTCCCACCACCAGGATGACCTGGCAGTTCAACGCCCGTGCCAGATCGGCCTGCATCAGGGCATCGCCAAGCGGCGCCATCCAGCCGCCCACGCCTTCCACCAGCAGCAGATCGGCACCGACCGCAAGTCGCTGGGCGGCACTGAGTACGGGCGCCATCTCGATGCGGCAGTCGACCCGTCGCGCTGCGATCTGCGGCGCCGTGGGCTCGGGCAAGGCGTAGGGATTGACATCGACGTAATCGCGTTGCAGCGAGGCGGCGGCCTGCAGGGCCAGGGCATCATCGTTCTGCCATTGACCGTGCTGCAATGTGCAGCCGCTGGCGACCGGTTTCATCGCCGCCGAGCGCCATCCCTGGCTGCCCAGCGCCAGCAGCAGCGCCTGCGATACATGGGTTTTGCCGACGCCGGTGTCGGTACCGGTGACGAACAGGCGGGTGGCTATTGCCGGCGCTGGCGGGACGAAGTCGAGTTGGTTCACCGGGACGTCCTACAATGGTCAGTCTGGGGGCCGGTCGGACCGTCAAGGAAAAGGAAAGTCTGCATGTTCGAAACCTCAAGTTTGAGCGGAAGCAAGTCAGAGCAGTACGCGCAGTTGCTGGAACAGGCGCGCGGTCTGATGCATGGCGAGGGTGATCGCATTGCCAATGCTGCCAACCTGTCTGCTCTGGTGTTCCATGCGCTGCCCGATCTCAACTGGGTGGGATTCTACTTTTTCGACGGCAAGGAGTTGGTGGTGGGGCCGTTTCAGGGCAAGCCGGCCTGCATCCGAATCGCGCTCGGCCGTGGTGTTTGCGGTACTGCAGCGCAATCGCGGCAGACGCAGCGTATCGATGACGTCGAGGCGTTTCCTGGCCACATCCCCTGCGATTCGGATTCCCGCTCTGAACTGGTGGTTCCGCTTTACCTGGGCGCGCGTCTGATCGGCGTGTTCGATCTTGATTCGCCGATCCTCAATCGCTTCGATGAGGTCGATCAGGCTGGGCTGGAAGCCATTGCCGCCGCCTACCTGTCGTCGCTGGAGTCAGGCACATGAGTCGCGGAAAACTGCTCAACATCGGTCCGAAGTCGTCGGCCTGGCTGCGTCAGGTCGGCATCCACACCGAGCAGGATCTGCGTGAGACCGGCGCGGTGGAAGCATTCTTGAAAGTGAAACGGGCCAGTTTTCGCCCCAGCCTCAACCTGCTGTATGCCATCGAAGGGGCACTGCAAGGTTGTCATTGGCAGCAGGTGCCGAGTGAGCGCCGGGCCGAGCTGTTGCTGCTGGTCGATGCTGCCGAAGCGTTGCAGGCCCAGCCCAAGCTCGGCGGTAAGGTGCGCGAGATCGACATCGAGGACTACGCGGCCGAGCAGCTGTCCGAGAGCCATGATCAGAACGATGACGACGCCGATCAGGCCGAGGCAGACAACGGAATCCGTTTCGATTAGGCAACCGAGCGCAGAGGCGCGCTTTGCATAGTGATCTTGCAGGTTTGGTCGCCGTTGCACAGAATCCACGCTCCCAAGATCACGGACTATTCACATGCTTAACACAAGGACGCGTGGTGCCACGCTGCTGCTGCTCGGGCTTTGCTGTGGCCTGGTTCGGGCCGATGTGGGGCCGGAATTTGACGGCACCTGGTTCAACCCGGAGCAATCGGGGCATGGTTTTTCGATTGAAGTGGTCAACGATCAACGGGCTGTAGCCCTTTGGTACAGCTACGACCTCGATGGCAATCCGCTGACCCTGTATCTCGATGGCGAGATCGAGGGCAGTCGTATCGAAGGCCCACTGTACGCACCACGCGGCATGCGCTTCGGCGAGTTCGACCCGGCTGACATCGAACTGCCGGTCTGGGGATCGATGGCGATCGATTTCAGCGACTGCAACAGCGCCACGGTGAGCTATCAGCCCTCGGCGGATGGGTTTCCCGCCGGCAGCCTGCCGATCCAGCGTCTGGTCAAGTTCGCCGGCCCCGCCTGTGAGTTGAGTACCGCGCCCGGCCTGCCCAGCGGCGTGTACCAGGGTGATCAGGTGTTCACGGCACTGCTCGACCAGTCAGGTCAGTGGTACGGCATCGGCAGCGGAGGCTACTGGGCAGGTGATCACAGCACCGGGGCTACCTTGCCGGGCAGCTTTGTGCTGCGTGGTGAGGTCGTGTCGCAGTCGGCTGGGCGCGCCGTGCTGCAGCAGCGCCGATTGCCCAACGATTGGTTATGCATTCTCGGTCCGAACTTCGGCAGTGAGCAGTGCGTGGTGCCGAGCTGGCCGGAAGATACGCCGCGCTATGACTTCATGGTCAAGTCGAGCAAGGCTGTCGGCATCCACTGGCCCGACCCGGTAAGCGATGATTCGCTGTCAACGGTTGAAGGGCCATCGTCCTATTCGCCCTCTGATCCGTTCGGCGCGTTGGCCGGCCAGGCCGGCTGGCTTGGACTTGAATACAGGTTTCCCCTGACTGGCGACAACCTCGAGGCGCCCAAGGGCCGTCTGCAGGTGCAGGCCAATGGCGCGCTCTGTGTGCGCTTCGAGAGCAGCAGCGATTGCCTGTATCGCGGCCAGTTGCAGTTGCCGGCCGTGGGTTCCGGTCAGCACTACTTTCAGTTTGAGCTGCAGCGTGTCGAGAACCCCCTGGAGCAGCCCTTGCGCGGCATCGGTTGGATCGACGTGCAGGCGATTGTCACTACCCGGCCGGTCACCCTTCACCTGATCGGCGACAACGGCACCCACGGCATCGGGCTGCGCGCATCGAATCCGTAACACAAGGCCGATCGGGCGGCTGAGTTCCTCTTAGCCGCCTGCTTGGTTGATCTGTCGCAGTCATTGCGGCGCAAAGCGCCACCGGTGGCGGGAAGGGCAACGGCACTGCCGTGCTGGTCGGAGGCGTTCCCTCAGCCGCCAGGACGAACCGCCGCATAGTCACGCGCATCTTCGCGCCAGGCGGGCGTCGCTCGGATGGCGTCGATGATCTGCTCCGGTTGCTCTACCAGGCCCCACATGTGGGCATGTTCGGGGTTCATGAAGCGCTGATCGATCACCTTGTGCATAAAGGCGTCGAGATCGGTCCAGTAGTCCAGTGTGTTAAGCAGAAGGATCGGGTTGAAGTACAGGCCGAGTCGCTTCAGAGTGATCGCCTCGAACAGCTCTTCCAGCGTGCCGCAGCCGCCGGGCAGCGCCACTACCGCATCCGAGCCGGTCAGCAGACGATGCTTGCGTTCGCGCATGTCTTCGACCAGCTGCAGCTCGGTCAGCCCCGGATGGCCCCATTCGAGGTCGGCCATGAATTTTGGCAGGATGCCGATCACCTCGCCGCCGCGGCTGAGTGCGCCATTGGCCACCGCGCCCATCGATCCGGTCGAGCCGCCGCCATAAACCAGGCTGCAGCCGTGCTCGGCCAGATGTTGGCCGAGTGCGTACGCGGCCTGGTGATACTGCGGATCGCATTGACCGCTGGAAGCGGCATAGACACACACACGCATACTGGTTTGACTCGCTGCTGGGTTGCCTATTGTGACCCAGGCAGCCGTAGCGCGAGTGACTGGCGCGGCTCGTCAGTGATGACCCGCTCGCCGTGGCAAGGACTCGGCGTTCAGTGGTATGCGCGCCAGCTCGGGTTGTCGCACCGCGCTCAGTACGTCAACCAGTGAGCGGAACGCTTCGGCCAGTTGCGCGAACAGCGAGCGCTCGCAGCGCGGCGAGCGCTCGGCGGCTGAGGCATAGGCGCCGCGACCGAGATCGATATAGTAGTCGCGATTGACGTGTCGGCGGCTGGCCAGACGTGGGAACCAGCCAGCGATCAACAAGCAGCGATCACCCACGTCGCGCAAGTAACTGGGGCTGATCGGGCGCTCGTGTGCGCGCAGCCATTCCAGGGCCATGATGCGGGCGCTGATCTCAGCATCGCCAAGATGACGCATCAGGGCGAACACCAGGTAGGCCTGTAGATCCTCGCCCAGCGCAAGATGACGCTTTTCCTCGCCCTCGCGAATCAGCTCCTGCCACAACGCAGCCGCGCTGCCGTGCCGAAAACTGTCCATGCCGCCTCCTGTCGTTCAGGGCGTTGAACAGTGCTTTCATCGATGGCGACTGCAACTGTTCCGTTCGCCCGGTGCAATGAAGATATCGACCTTATGCCGCGCAACTGAAGTCAGCACTCGTGGTCAGCGGCTGCCAACGGCGCTGTCCGCGGTCGCCGAGCGGACGTCCGAGGTGCCGGGCAGGCCGAACAGCAAGCGACAGTAGACCCAAATAAACAGTCACTTAGGTAAATTTTTTGGGTTGGCACGAAGGCTGCTAGACGTGGTCATCCATAGCCGCGAGCCCACCATGATCCGCGATACCTCCAGCCAAGATCGAGTGATGCAGTCCGCCCCGACGCGCTCCCCCCGCTGGACCTGGATCGCCATCCTCGTCTTGATCGTGCTCGCCGTGTTGTCGGTGCGCAGCTGGCTGAGCAGTGCCGGTGCGGTGAACAGCGAGCGGCTGCGGCTGGGGACGGTGAGCCGCGGCGATCTGGTGCGCGATGTGCTGGCCAACGGCCAGGTGGTGGCGGCCAACAGCCCGACCCTGTATGCCGGCTATTCCGGTACGGTGGCGCTGAAAGTGCAAGCGGGGCAGAAGGTCGGCCGCGGGGCCGTACTCGCCGAAATCGACTCGCCCTCCCTGAACAACGAGTTCGAGCGCGAACAATCCTCGCTGGAACAGCTTGAGGTGGAATACAACCGCGGCAAGATTCTGGCCGAGAAGCAGAAGCTGCTGGCCCGGCGTACCGCCGATGAGCGCGTGCTGGCACTACAGGCCGCCAAGCGCGAGGCCGAGCGCAGTCAGCGCGCTTACCAGCGTGGCGCCTTGTCCGAAGTGGACTACCTGCGCTACCAGGATGCCGTACAGTCGGCCGAGATCCTCGCCGCCCACGCCGAGACAGACGCCAAGCTGGAAGCGCGTAGCGCCGATTTCGAGCTCAAGACCAAGCAGCAGAACCTTGAGCGGCAACGCCTGATGGTGGCCGATCTGGCGCGACGCGTCGATGAGTTGAAGGTGCGCGCGCCGGCTGATGCGGTGGTCGGAAGTCTGGCCATTGTCGACCGCACGGTAGTGGCAGCGGGCGCGCCGCTGCTGACCCTGGTCGATCTCAGTGAGTTGGCGGTGGATGTGTCGGTGCCAGAGAGCTACGCCGATGACCTGGCGCCGGGCTTGATGGCCGAAATGCAGATCAACGGCCAGACCTACCGCGGCGAAGTGGCCGCGATCTCGCCTGAGGTGATCAATAACCAAGTGCTGGCGCGCCTGCGCTTTGTCGATGCGATGCCGGCCGGCTTGCGGCAGAACCAGCGGGTGACCTCGCGGCTGCTGTTCGAGACCCGCCAGAACGTCCTGCTGCTGCCGCGCGGACCATCGTTGGATGCCGCCGGTGGTCGCTTTGCCTATCGCCTTGACGGCGAGTTGGCCGAGCGGGTGCGGATCGAACTCGGCGCCACCAGCGTCAATTCCGTCGAGGTTGTCTCCGGCCTGCAGATAGGCGATCGGGTGGTGATTTCCGGCGCCGATCTGTTTGCCGATGCCGAACGCGTCACCGTTACCGAGTGAGTACTTGGCCATTCAATTCAACCACCATGCATTGCCGAAGCGGAATGGCGATGTGTCCGTCGCAAAGGAGTGAACCATGTTGCGCATGCAGCAGTTGAGCAAGGTCTATCGCACCCATCTGATTGAAACCCACGCACTGCGCGGGTTCGATATCCACGTCAGAGAGGGCGAGTTCGTGGCGGTGACCGGTCCATCGGGTTCGGGCAAGACCACCTTCCTCAATATCGCCGGCCTGCTGGAGGAGTTCAGTGATGGCGAGTTCTGGCTCGACGGCGTCGATACCCGCGGGTTGAATGACAACCAGCGCTCGCAGCTGCGCTGCGAAAAAATTGGTTTCATCTTCCAGGGTTTCAACCTGATTCCCGATCTCAACCTGTTCGACAACGTCGACGTGCCGCTGCGCTATCGCGGCTTCTCGGCCAAGGATCGCAAACAGCGCATAGAGGCGTCGCTGGAACGTGTGGGTCTGGGCTCAAGAATGCGTCACTATCCGGCCGAGCTCTCCGGTGGACAGCAGCAGCGCGTTGCCATCGCCCGCGCCCTGGCCGGCTCGCCGCGGCTATTGTTGGCCGATGAACCGACCGGCAACCTGGATAGTCAGATGGCCCGTGGGGTGATGGAACTGCTGGAGGAGATCAATGCCGAAGGCACTACGGTGCTGATGGTCACCCATGACCCCGAGCTGGCAGCTCGTGCGCAACGCAATGTGCATATCGTTGACGGTCAGGTCACCGATCTGCTGCAAGAAACACGGGTGTCGCTGGCCGCTGTCGGCGTGCCCAGCGCTGTCGTGGAGTGAGTGTTATGTGGCTCTACTATGTGAAGCTTGGTGTTATAAGCCTGCGGCGCAATCCGGTGCTGACGGTCCTCATGGTTATGACCCTGGCTGCCGGCGTGGCCGCCAGCGTTGCTACTCTGACCATCCTGAACGGCATGTCGGGCGATCCGATCCCGCACAAGAGCGAACGACTGCTGGTGCCGCTGATCGATAATCAGGCTGGCGATCGCGGCAATGTCGATCGGGACCCGCCCAGTCAGTTGACCTGGCGCGACGCCGAGGCGCTATGGACTGCCGCTGCGGCGAGTCGGCAGACGCCGCTTTGGGGCCTTGGCCCGTCGATCGACCCTGGTCGCAAGGACATGCCCCTGTTCTTCACCGATGGCCTGGCCGTGGGGCGCGACTTCTTCGCCATGTTTGAAACACCGATGATTCACGGCAGTGCATGGAGTGCCGAGGATGATCGACGCGGCGCGCAGCTCGCGGTGATCTCGGCGGCGCTGGCCGACAAGCTGTTCGGCGCTGCAGGCGATGCCGTTGGCAAGTCGATCCGTATGGATGGACATGACTTCCAGGTCATCGGTGTGTTTGATCGCTGGGCGCCGATTCCCAAGTATTACCGCCTGATCGGCGGCAATTACTTCGAGGGCAGCGAAGACATCTTCATTCCGATTCGCGCAGCGATCAATCTTAACCTCGACTTCAACGGCAACATCAATTGTTCGTCGAGCCCGGAGGAGCCGGGCATGGCCGGCATGCTCAAATCCGAGTGCGTGATGATCCAGTACTGGGTGGAAGTGGACGATGCCGCGCAGCGACGCGCCTACGCGGACTACCTGGAGGCTTATGTGCGCGAGCAGAAGGCCTTGGGCCGCTTTCCACGCGAGCTGAACAATCGACTGTTCGATGTGCGAGAGTGGTTGGACTTCAATCGGGTGATCAGCGATGACACCCGTACCGCCTTCTGGTTGTCCGTGGGCTTTCTGCTGGTCTGCGTGATCAATACGGTCAGCCTGCTACTGGCCAAGTTCAGCGCGCGTCCCGGTGAGATTGGCGTGCGTCGTGCCCTCGGTGCCTCGCGCGCTGAAGTGTTCCGACAGTACCTGCTGGAGGCCGGCGTTCTCGGCCTGGTGGGATCGGTGCTTGGCCTGCTGTTCACGGTGACGATCCTGGCCTTCGTGCGGCATTTCGATCGCAATCTGGAACTGGTGGCGAGGATTGACTGGCTGACCGTCGGCAGTGCCCTGCTGGTATCGGTGCTGGCGGCTCTCCTGGCCGGCCTGTTGCCAACCTGGCGCGCCTGTCAGGTGCGCCCCGCCTTGCAGCTGAAGAGCCAATAACCCAAGGAGCCTGTGATGGAAGTTCGTCCGATTCTCTCCGCCATGCTGCGCGCCAAGACCGCGCCCTTGTTGTTGGCCGCTCAAGTCGCCCTGACCTTGGCCATCATCTGTAACACCAGTTACTTGATCGTTGAACGGCTCACCGCGTCCTCGCGCTCGGCCGGCGTTGACGAGCCCAACGTTTTCGCCATCGCCTTTGCCCCAGCGCAACGGATCGACGATCTGCTGTCGATGCAGCTGCGTGACGAGGAAACCCTGCGCGCCATACCGGGCGTGGTGTCGGCCACCTGGACCAATCAGGTGCCGCTCGGTCAGAGCGGCTGGAACAATGGCGGACTCAGTGCCACGCCGGACAACGGTGATAGCCGCATCGGTGCCGGCCAGTACTTCAATCCCGGCTCCCTGGTCGACACGCTGGGACTTAGATTGATCGAAGGACGCGACTTTGCCGCCGCCGATGTGGTGACGGTCGATCCTGAGCAGGGCATGGAAGTGGGTGAGCAGGTCATCATCACCCGCAGTTTGGCGCAGCAGCTGTATCCCGGTGAATCGCAGTACGTCGGGCGCCGCGTGTATTCTGGGCCGGACGGCGATGGTCAGCAGGTGATCGGCGTGGTGGAAAAGCTGCACAACCCGTGGGCGCCGACCGACGACGTTGCCGCCGAAGGCTCGATGTTGTACCCGATACGATTCCTTGACGGCAATTCGGTCTATGTGGTGCGCACTGAACCTGGGCGACTGCAGGAGGTGATGCGACAGGCCGAGGCGCAGCTCAGCGCTCTGCGCAATGATCGCGTGCTGCGCTGGGCACGCAGCATGTCCGAGATCCGTGACCGCCGCTACGCTGGCGAGCGACTGCTGGCTGGCCTGTTGCTGGGAGTGACCGGCTTCCTGCTGCTGATCACTGCCAGTGGCATCGTCGGTATGGCCAGCCTGTGGGTCAACCAGCGGCGCAAGCAGATTGGCGTACGCCGCGCCCTGGGTGCGCGGCGAATCGATATCCTGCGCTACTTCCTGATCGAGAACGCCTTGATCTCCAGTCTCGGCGTGATCAGCGGCTTTGTGCTGGCCCTCGCGCTTAACGATCTGTTGGTGCGCGAGCTTTCTGTGAGTCGACTGCCCTGGCAGTACCTGGCTGCCGGAATGGTCAGCATGTGGCTGCTCGGTCTGTTGGCTGTGCTGGCACCCGCAATGCGTGCCGCGGCGGTGCCGCCCGCTGTGGCGACGAGGACGGCTTAGCCGCCGACATTCGGGATTTGAGATTCGGGATTCGTCGAGTGGCGCATCTCGCCTTGCCGTGCGGATGGCGTCACTCGCCACTCGCAAAATCGCCTCGGGCTTGACTAAGCTCTTCCCGACTCCCGACTCCCGACTCCCGACTCCCGACTCCCGACTCCCGACTCCCGACTCCCGACTCCCGACTCCCGACTCTCCAATGCCCCACATCCTGATCATTGATGACAATCCGGCGGTCGGCAAAGCGCTTAGCGTGCTGTGTTCACTGCACGACATCGAAACTTCCTATGCCGACACGCCGGAGGTCGGGCTCGATCGTCTAGAGCAGGGTGGGGTCGATTTGGTGATTCAGGATATGAACTTCGCGTCCGACACTACCTCGGGAGCAGAGGGCGAAGCTTTGTTCGCGCAGATTCGGGCCGCGCATCCGGACCTGCCGGTGATCTTGCTTACGGCCTGGACTCATCTCGATGCGGCCGTGCGTCTGGTCCGTTCGGGCGCGGCTGACTATCTGGGCAAGCCTTGGGATGATGAACGCTTGCTGGCCTGTGTGCGCAATTTGCTCGAGCTATCGGATGCCAACCGGCAACTGCGGACCCGACATCGCGGCGAACAACAGCGTATCGGCAAGCTGCGCGAACGATTCGATCTGTGTGGCTTGGTATTCGCCGATCCAGCCACTGAGCAAGTGGTTTCGCTGGCGTGTCAGGTCGCCAAGAGCGATCTGCCGATCTTGATCACCGGGCCCAATGGCGCCGGCAAAGAGCGAATTGCAGAAATCATTCGGGCCAATTCCGCGGTGGCCAATGGGCCCTTCGTGACGCTGAATTGCGGCGCGATTCCCTCCGAGCTGATCGAGGCCGAGCTGTTTGGTGCCGATGCCGGGGCCTATACCGGCGCCAACCGGGCACGGGAAGGCAAGTTTGAAGCCGCCGATGGCGGCACTCTATTTCTGGATGAGATTGGCAACCTGCCCTTGGCGGGGCAAATCAAGCTGCTGCGGGTGCTAGAGACCGGTCGCTTTGAGCGACTGGGTGCGAACAAGGAACGCCAGGTTAAGGTGCGGGTGATCAGCGCAACCAATGCCGACCTGACGGCGATGATTGCCGCGGGCGGCTTCCGCCAGGATCTGTACTACCGTCTCAATGTGATCGAAGTCGCGCTGCCGCCCTTGGCCGAACGACCGCTGGATATCCAGCCTTTGGCCGAACACTTTCTGCCCGTTGGCAAGCAACTCGGTGCCTCCGCCGCCAAGGCGCTGGCGGGGCATGATTGGCCTGGCAATGTGCGCGAACTGAAGAACTGTTTGCAGCGTGCCGCCTTGCTCAGTTCGTCCGCGCAGATAGAGGCGGCTGCGCTGGGCTTGCCTGCGGCACGTGCGTCCAGCAGTAGCAGCGCTGTTGATGAGCCCGATCGTGAGACCATTGAAGCAGCCTTGCGTAGCGCCGGTGGCGTGGTGGCCCAGGCTGCCGCTGAATTGGGTCTAAGCCGCCAGGCTCTATATCGGCGAATGGAGAAGCTGGGCGTGGATCGCGCTTAGTGGACTGGCGCACTTCGATTGCAGGCAGGTTGCTGGCGCTGAACGCGCTCAGTTTGCTGCTGGCAATCTCGGTCGGATTCGTTTGGTTTGAGCTGAGTGAAAGCCGTTGGTCCGGCCTGGCGTTCGGCTTGGTCGTCGGTCTGCTTCTTAGCACATGGTTGACGCGGCGTGCCTTGCGGCCGCTGCGCTCGCTGTTTCGTGCTCTGCAAAGCCTGATCGACGGTTACCGCAACGACGATTTCAGCGTTGGCCTGCACTGGCAGGGAAACGATGAGCTGGCCGATCTGGTCGCTGCCCACACGCGCCTAGGCCACACCTTGCGCGAACAGCGACTGGAGCTTGCCCAGCGTGAACTTCTGCTCGATAGCATGGTGCAACACTCGCCGGTGGCGATGCTGCTGGCCGTGCAGGATGGTCCGGTCGTGTTCGCCAATCTGGCCGCCCGGCGCCTGATTAGCGATGGTCGCAAGTTGGAAGGGCAAGCCCTGCAGCGGCTGTTGCCGCGGGTTCGGGCTGAGCTGGCCGAGGCCCTGCAAGCGGGGGTCGACACTCTGATCAGCCTGCCCGGTGCTGGCGGTGAACATGAGGACGAACAGTTTCAGCTCCTGATCCGACAATTTCGATTAAATGGTCGGATTCACTTGCTGTACTCCTTGCGCCGGCTCACTCCAGAGTTGCGTCGGCAGGAAGTGAACACCTGGAAGAAGGTTATTCGGGTGATGAGTCACGAGATGAACAACACCTTAGGCCCGATTCGCTCGGTTGCGCGATCCGGTCAGGAGCTGTTGCGGCGCCAGGACTATGCGCGACTGAATGAGGTGTTGGACCTGATCGGAGAGCGTGCCGAACACCTCGATCGCTTTCTGCGTGGCTACGCGCAGTTCGCCAAGTTGCCCCTGCCACGATTGGGCTGGGTGCGCTTGGAGGACTTGTTAGAACCGCTGAGCAATCAGTTTGGTTGCCACTTGCGGCTCGATGCTGAGGCCAGAGATGCCCAGGTTCAGATCGATCAAGTGCAATTGGAGCAGGCGCTGAGCAACCTGATCAAGAATGCCACCGAGGCTGGTTCGCCGCTAGATCAGGTGGAACTCGGTGCTAGCGCCGCGACACATTGCTGGCGGATCTGGGTTGTCGATCGGGGCAGCGGAATGGGCGAAGAGGTGATGCAACGCGCACTGATGCCGTTCTACTCGACCAAGCGTAGCGGCACCGGTCTTGGTCTGGCCCTGGTGCGCGAGATCGTTGAGGCGCATCGCGGCAAGCTGCAGCTCAGACAGCGTGAGGGGGGTGGCCTCGAGGTCGAGATCGAACTGCCGCGGGACCCTGACGCTGGCTGAATTTGCCCAAACTTCAAGTGCTTGCGTGCGCGTCGTCACAACTAATGCCGCTTGCGGCGTGCGCCGAGCGACTGCTAAACTTCGGCGTCTCGGTGGGGTGGATTCGCCGAACTGTCGTAAACCGGCTCCCAGGTACGCCCGTGCTCAACTCCTTGGCCGCCGGCCGACGTCAGGCGACGCAGCAGGTACTCGCGCAATGCGCGGTCGCTGCGTTGCTGACGCTGGCCTTTGCTGTGCAGGGACTCGAGGCGGCGCTGTCCGCGGCGGTCGGTGGCTTTGCGGTCGTGCTTGGCAATGCGCTGATGGCTTGGCGCAGTTTCGCTGGCGGGGTGGCAGAGCCGGGCACGGCCCTGTTTCGACTGTTCGGTGGGATTGCCCTGAAGTGGCTGGTGATCGTGCTTTCGCTCTACTTGGGTCTGGCACGATTCGGGCTGCTCCCCTTGCCTCTGCTGGCAGGGTTGAGCGCCACGCTAGTCGCGTCCCTACTCGCTTATCGCATTAAATCTTGAGGTGAATCCGTGGCTGCTGAGTCTGGCGGTGGTTTGACCGAGTACATCCAGCATCACCTGAAGCACAATATGGTGGCGGACGGTACCGTCCATCTGGACAGCTGGGCGACGGCCTTGGGCCTGGGTCTGCTGTTCTGCTTCTGGTTCTGGAGCATGGCGCGCAAGGCGACCGCCGGCGTGCCGAGCAAGGGGCAGGCCTTTGTCGAGATGGTCATCGAGTTCGTCGATGGTCAGGTCAAGGATGTGTTCCATGGCAGCCGCACCTTTATCGCGCCGTTTGCGCTGACCATCTTCATGTGGGTGTTCTTCATGAACGCCATGGACCTGCTGCCGCTCGACCTGATCGGTCTGCTGGTCACCCTGATTGCTGGTGAAGAGACCGCGCATAACACCTACTGGCGCATCGTGCCGACCGCCGACCCGAACACGACCTTCGCGATGTCGACGGTGGTCTTCATCATGACCATCTTCTACTCGATCAAGGCCAAGGGCGGCTGGGGCTTCACCAAGGAGCTGTTCACCGCGCCGTTCCACGCCCATGGCGTCGGTGCCAAGGCCGCTCTGGCGCTGCCGAACTTTGCCCTGAATGTGGTCGAGTATCTGAGCAAGCCGGTATCACTGGCGATGCGTCTGTTCGGCAACATGTACGGTGGCGAGCTGGTGTTCATGCTGATCGCCGGTCTGGCCGCCAGCTGGGTGACCTTCTTCCCCGGCGTGCTGTTCAATGCTGCCTGGGCGATCTTCCATATCCTGATCATCCTGCTGCAGGCCTTCATCTTCATGGTGCTGTCGGTGGTCTATTTGGCCATGGCGCACGAAGCGCACTAAGCAAAGTTTTGCCGCGGCGCCCGGCGACGCGGCTCGAGTGGTTTTCTATCAACGCTGTTGAATCGTTCCAAGGAGAGTTGTCATGCAAGAGTTCATCGCCAATATTCAGAGCTTCACCGCCATCGCTGCCGGCCTGATGATCGGCCTCGGCGCCATGGGTGCCTGTATCGGTATCGGCATCATGGGTTCGAAGTTCCTTGAGTCGGCTGCCCGTCAGCCGGAGCTGGTTCCGATGCTGCAGGCCCGCATGTTCCTGCTGGCCGGTCTGATCGACGCCGCCTTCATTATCGGTCTGGCCATCGCGATGTTCTTCGCCATTGCCAACCCGCTGCTGGCGGCATTGAACGCCGCCTAAGCCGTACGGGCGCATCAGCGCCCGCCGCAACGTCGCCGGGCCAATGCTCGGCGACGCGCACCGGTCAGCGAGGTAAATCATGGATCTGAATTACACATTCTTCTTGCAGGCGCTGAGCTTCGCGATCCTTATCTGGTTCACGATGAAGTTCATTTGGCCGCCTTTGACCAAGGCGATCGAAGAGCGTCAGAAGCGTATCGCCGACGGCCTGGCCGCCGCCGATCGCAGCACCCGCGAACTGGCGCAGGCCGAAGACAAGATCAACGAGCTGCTGAAGGACGCGCGCGTCAAGGCCAACGAGATCATCGATCAGGCCCACGCCCGCGCCAACCAGATCGTCGACAAGGCGAAAGAAGACGCCATCGTCGAAGCCAATCGCCAAAAATCGGCGGCCCTGGCCGAGATCGAAACGGCAGCCAACAAGCTGCGTGAAGAGCTGCGTGGTCAGCTGGCCAGTCTGGCCGTGGCCGGCGCTGAGAAGCTGATCCGTCGCGAGATCGATGCCAACGCCCACAAGGCGTTGCTCGACGAGCTCGCCACCCAGCTCTGAGATAGAGGCAACCGTCGATGAGCAATGCGCTTACTCTGGCCCGGCCTTACGCCCGCGCCGCCTTCTCCCTGGCCCGCGACAACGGTCGCCTGCCGTCCTGGTCCTCGCTGTTCGCCTTTGCGGCGGCGGTGGCCAACGACGAGCGTGCGCGCTCGCTGCTGGGTCATCCGTCCCTGAGTGAGGACGACAAGCTGGGCCTGTTGCTGCCGCCCGGCGATGCCGATCCCAACTTCCGCCAGTTTCTCTCCTTGCTGGCGGAGAACGGACGTCTGGCCCTGTTGCCGGAGATTGCGGCGCTGTTCGAGGCGCTGCGCAATGAGGAAGAGCAGACGCTCAAAGTCACCCTGACCTCCGCGGTGGCGATCGACGACGCCGAGGCCTCGCGAATCAGCGACTCGCTGGCCAAGCGCTTCGGCAAGTCGATCCAGATGCAGTGCAAGGTCGATCCCGAGCTGATTGCCGGCGCCGTCATCGACGCCGGTGAGGTGGTGATCGACGGCAGTGTGCGCGGCAAGCTCAGGCGCCTCGAAGCGGCTCTCGCCCAGTAAACCTTTTCAAGTAACCAGCGCCGGCTAAGCCGGACGACCAAGGGAAAGCACCATGCAAACCCAACTCAACCCGTCTGAAATCAGTGAACTGATCAAGACCCGTATCGAGAAGACCAGCCTTGGCGCCGAAGCGCGCAATGAAGGTGTGGTGACCTCGGTGTCCGACGGCATTGTCCGCATCTATGGCCTGGCCAATGTGATGCAGGGCGAAATGATCGAACTGCCGAACAATACGTTTGCGCTGGCACTGAACCTCGAGCGTGACTCGGTCGGTGCGGTGGTGCTGGGTGACTACGAGCACCTGCGCGAAGGCGACGTGGCCAAGACCACCGGACGCATCCTGGAAGTGCCGATTGGTACCGAACTGCTCGGCCGCGTGGTCAACGCCTTGGGTGAGCCGATCGACGGCAAGGGCCCGATCGAGGCCAAGGAAACCGCGCCGGTGGAGAAAGTGGCCCCGGGCGTGATCTGGCGTAAATCGGTGTCGCAGCCGGTGCAGACTGGCTACAAGTCGGTCGACAGCATGATCCCGATTGGCCGTGGCCAGCGCGAGCTGATCATTGGCGACCGTCAGACCGGTAAGACCGCGATGGCGATCGACGCCATCATCAATCAGAAGGGCACCGGCGTTAAGTGTATCTACGTCGCGATCGGCCAGAAGGCCAGCTCGATCGCCAACGTGGTGCGCAAGCTGGAACAGTACGGCGCCCTGGCCCATACCATCGTGGTGGCGGCGTCGGCGTCTGAATCGGCTGCCATGCAGTACATCAGCGCCTACTCCGGCTGCACCATGGGCGAGTATTTCCGCGATCGCGGCGAAGACGCCCTGATCATTTACGACGATCTGTCGAAGCAGGCCGTTGCCTACCGCCAGATCTCCCTGCTGCTGCGCCGTCCGCCGGGCCGCGAAGCGTACCCGGGTGACGTGTTCTATCTCCACTCCCGTCTGCTCGAGCGCGCTGCTCGGGTCAACGAGGAGTATGTCGAGAAGTTCACCGATGGCGCGGTCAAGGGCAAGACCGGTTCGCTGACTGCGTTGCCGATCATCGAAACCCAGGCCGGTGACGTGTCGGCCTTCGTGCCGACCAATGTGATCTCGATCACTGACGGTCAGATCTTCCTCGAAACCGACCTGTTCAATGCCGGCATCCGCCCGGCGGTGAACGCCGGTATCTCGGTGTCGCGCGTCGGTGGCGCTGCGCAGACCAAGATCATGAAGAAGCTGTCTGGCGGCATTCGTATCTCGCTGGCGCAGTACCGCGAACTCGCGGCCTTCGCCCAGTTCGCTTCGGACCTCGACGAGACCACCCGTAAGCAGCTGGAGCGCGGTCAGCGCGTCACCGAGCTGATGAAGCAAAAGCAGTACCTGCCGATGAACATCTGCCAGATGGCGCTGTCGATCTACGCCGTCAACGAAGGTCACCTCGATGACGTGCCGGTGAACAAGATCATCGACTTCGAAGCCGGCATGCATGCCCACCTGAGCAATACCTACGGTGAGCTGGAGAAGTCGATCGTCGCCAGCGGTGACTGGAACGACGAAATCGAAGGCAAGTTCAAGCAGATCATCAGCGAGTTCAAGCAGTCGTGGTAACGACGTGATAAGTGATTGGTGATTGGTGATTTGTCAGTCGCGGACAACCGCAACGCTGACGGATCACCGAGCCAAGACACGAATCACAAATCACGAATCACAAATCACGCTGAGCGAGCAAAGCGAGCGAGGAACCAATGGCTGGTGGTCGCGAAATCAAAACCAAGATCAAGTCGGTGCAGAACACCCGAAAGGTGACGCGTGCACTGGAAATGGTCTCGGCTTCGAAAATCCGCAAGGCGCAGGATCGGATGAAGTCATCCCGTCCGTATGCACGCCTGATGCGGCAGATGATTGGCCATATCGCCAAGGCCAACTCGGAGTACGTGCATCCGTTCCTGGCCGATCGCAATGAGGTCAAGCGGATTGGTTACATCATCGTGTCGACCGATCGCGGTCTTTGCGGTGGCCTGAACTCGGGCATGTTCCGTCGCATCCTGGCGGACATGCGTCAGTGGCAGGAAAAAGGCGTGGACGTCGATGTGGTGTGCATCGGCCAGAAGGCCGCCGCCTTCTTCCGTCGTCTGAAAGTCAACATGGCCGCATCGGTCACCCATCTGGGTGAGCAGGTGCGCGTTGAGCAGTTGGTCGGCGTGATCAAGGTGATGCTGGATTCGTACGAGGAAGGCAAGATCGATCGCGTATTCCTCTGCTACAACGACTTCATCAACACCATGGTGCAGAAGCCGGTACAGGATCAGCTGCTGCCGCTGCCGCCCTCGGATGAGCTGGAAACCAAGCACGACTGGGACTACATCTACGAACCGGATGCGCCCAGCGTGATGGACCATGTGCTGACTCGCTATGTCGAGTCGCTGGTCTATCAGGCCGTGCTGGAGAACCAGGCCAGCGAACACGCAGCCCGCATGGTGGCCATGAAGGCCGCCTCGGACAACGCGACCAAGCTGATCGACACCCTGAACCTGATTTACAACAAGGCCCGTCAGGCCGCGATTACCCAGGAAATCTCGGAAATCGTCGGCGGCGCGGCAGCGGTTTGATTGAGAGCCGTGATTCGTGATTCGTGATTTGTGATTCGAAAGAGCAGCGGCGGGCGCGCTTTAGCCAATCACCAATCACTAATCACCAATCACGTTACGGTTAAAAGAGCGAACCAACGAACGCTCGCCAAAGTTTGACTTACGGAGCGAAAACAATGAACCAGGGCAAGATTGTGCAGATCATCGGCGCGGTCGTGGACGTGGAGTTCCCGCGTGACCAGGTGCCGAAGGTGTACGACGCGCTGAAGGTGCAGAACACCGAGATCACCCTCGAAGTCCAGCAGCAGCTGGGCGACGGCGTGGTGCGCAGCATTGCTCTCGGATCCACCGATGGCCTGAAGCGCGGACTCGTTGCCGACAACACCGGCAAGGCGATTTCGGTGCCGGTCGGCAAGGCTTGCCTCGGTCGCATCATGGACGTGCTCGGTCGACCGATCGACGAAGCCGGTCCGGTGGCTTCTGAAGATCATTGGGAAATCCATCGCTCGGCGCCGAGCTACGAAGATCAGGCCGCGGCCGAAGAGCTGCTGGAAACCGGCATCAAGGTGATCGACCTGATGTGTCCGTTCGCCAAGGGCGGCAAGGTCGGCCTGTTCGGCGGCGCCGGCGTCGGCAAGACGGTCAACATGATGGAACTGATCAACAACATTGCCAAGGCGCACAGCGGCCTGTCGGTGTTTGCTGGCGTCGGTGAGCGTACTCGTGAGGGCAACGACTTCTACCACGAGATGAAAGATTCCAACGTGCTCGACAAGGTGGCCATGGTGTACGGCCAGATGAACGAGCCGCCGGGCAACCGTCTGCGCGTGGCGCTGACCGGCCTGACCATGGCCGAATACTTCCGCGACGAGAAAGACGCGTCCGGCAAGGGCAAGGACGTGCTGCTGTTCGTCGATAACATCTACCGCTACACCCTGGCCGGTACCGAAGTGTCGGCCCTGCTCGGCCGTATGCCGTCGGCGGTGGGTTACCAACCGACCCTGGCCGAGGAAATGGGCGTGCTGCAGGAGCGCATCACCTCGACCAAGACCGGTTCGATCACCTCGATCCAGGCCGTGTACGTGCCTGCCGACGACCTGACCGACCCGTCGCCGGCCACCACCTTCGCCCACTTGGATGCGACCGTGGTGCTGAGCCGTAACATCGCCTCGCTGGGTATCTACCCGGCGGTGGATCCTCTCGACTCGACCAGCCGTCAGCTCGACCCGAACGTGATCGGCCACGAGCACTACGACACCGCCCGTCGCGTCCAGGCCACCTTGCAGAAGTACAAGGAGCTGAAGGACATCATCGCGATCCTGGGTATGGACGAGCTGTCGGAAGAAGACAAGCAGGCCGTGTCGCGCGCCCGCAAGATCGAGCGCTTCTTCAGCCAGCCGTTCCACGTCGCCGAAGTGTTCACCGGTTCGCCCGGCAAGTACGTGTCGCTGAAAGACACCATTCGCGGCTTCAAGATGATCGTCGACGGCGAATGCGACCACCTGCCCGAGCAGGCCTTCTACATGGTCGGCGGCATTGACGAGGCTTTCGAGAAAGCCAAGAAGATGGGAGCTGCGGCCTAAACGGCCGAGTGATTCGTGATTCGTGATTAGTGATTTGTGATTGGCTAAGAGCCGGGTTTCGCGAAGGGTTAGGGCTTTGGCTCTCACGAATCACGAATCACGAATCACCAATCACGTTCCGAACCAAGTGAGGAACCAATGAGCACCATTCGTTGTGACATCGTAAGCGCCGAGCAGGAAATCTTTCACGGTCTGGCCGAGATGGTGATTGCGACTGGCGAAATGGGTGAGCTTGGCATCGCGCCGCGCCATGCGCCGTTGATCACCCGGCTCAAGCCGGGTCAGGTGCGGGTGATTCTGCCGGGCGGTGAGGAGCAGTTCTTTTACGTTTCCGGTGGCGTGCTGGAAGTGCAGCCGCAGGTGGTGACCATCCTGACCGATACCGCCCTGCGCGCTGAGGATCTGGATGAAGCCGCCGCCAAGCAGGCCAAGGAAGAAGCCGAGCGCGTGTTGGCGGGACGTTCCGAAGCGATGGAACTGGCCGAAGCCCAGGCCAAGCTCGCCGAGGTCAACGCCCAGCTGCAGGCGCTGGAGCGTCTGCGCAAGAATCTCAAGCATTGAGCATCCGCCACTCCGGCAAACAGGGCTCGATCCAACGCCGGCGCAAGCCGGCGTTGTTTTATTCGCCGTCTGCACCGTTCGATCTCGTCTCGACCGCCAGACTCAATCGGCCACGCCCCTCAGTCATGGCGCGATAGAGCGTCAAGTCTGCACGCTTGATCAGGGCCCCGAAGGTCTCCTGATCGCTCCGCCCGGCAACCCCAGGTCGAGCAAAATGGCCAGAAACTCCTCGCCGCCCAGCGGCCGAGGGGAGTCCACGCAATGCTGCTCTGCGTTCGGCGATGACGGCGATGCATGCGCGAATCGTCAGGCTAAAATTGGCGACCTCCGCTCCCAGTCAGCGAACCCAAACATTGAATCAGAGCAGCCGCAATGCCAGCACCGCCGAGCGGGCATCCAGATCCACCTGCATGCGATGGCGCCGTTGGGCGAATCGCTGGCCCAGGTCGTTCAAGCCGTGCAGCGGGCGCCCTGCCATCCGCTTTCCTCGAAGTGAATCGATCCAGATGCCGCGTTGCCCGCGTCCGTGGCAGGTTCGCGCCTGGCTGGGCGCCGCCGCTATGGCCTTGCTGCTGATTGGCTGTAGCAGCGCGCCGACGCGCACTGTTGCACCGCCATTTGCGCGTGGTGCGGTGGAGGCGCAGCGTTTGCCGACCGGCCGCGAAGGCGAGCATGCGTTGAAAATCGGTCAATCCAGCAATCCCGGTGCCGGTGAGGTTGAGGACATGCCAATGCCCGAGGTGCCGGATCGCTGGTTGCCATCGCTCGACCAACCCTTGCGAATTGAGCTGCTGGCCGTGGTGGACGAGAACGGTCGGGTGCAGCGAGCCGATATCGATGCACTGCCGGCTGAGCAGCGCTGCGGCGAATGTGCCAGTGATTTTGAGCAGGCGATTTCCGCGGCTGCGCGGTCCTGGCAGCTGGTGCCGCTGGAGATCAGCGATTGGCGGGATGTTGATACCGATGGCGACGGAGAGACCGATGCCGTGCGCCGTGAAGTCGTCTCACGACACGCTTATTCTGTGCGATTGGCACTAACCTTTCGCCGCCTCAACGGCCGCCTGTCGGTGGTCGGAGATGCGGCCGAGCGCAAGATGGAGAACCTGCAATGAGCTTGGAAGCGATTATTCTGGCTGCCGGCGAAGGCAAGCGAATGCGCTCCGACGTGCCGAAAGTGCTGCAGCCGATCGCCGGTCAGCCGATGTTGGGTCATGTCATAGCTCAGGCGCGATCTGCTTCGGCAGCGAAAGTGCATGTGGTGTATGGCCATGGTGGCGATCAGGTGCAGTCGGCATTTGCAGCGGATGGCAGCCTGCGTTGGGCGCTGCAATCCGAGCGGTTGGGTACCGGCCACGCGGTGTCAGCGGCTCTGCCTCAGGTCAGCGACGATGCCAAGGTACTTGTGCTGTACGGCGATGTACCGCTTATTCGAGCCGATACGCTGGCCGGCCTGCTGTCTGCCGCTTCCCAGCACGGCTGCTCGGTGCTGGTGGATCAGCTGGACAACCCGACCGGCTACGGTCGTGTGCTGCTCGATCAACACGGCTGCGTGATGTCGATCGTCGAAGAGAAAGACGCGACAGCGGAGCAGCGTGCGGTACGCACCATCAACACCGGTGTGCTGGTCGCGTCTGCGAAAGATCTGCGGCGTTGGTTGAGTCAGGTGCGCAATGACAACGCCCAGGGCGAGTACTACTTGACCGACATCTTCGCCATGGCGGCGGCCGAAGGGCGGCCGGCCAAGGCGGTGTCCTGTCGCGAGCCGGGCGAGGCCGATGGCGCCAATGATCGATGGCAACTGGCCCAGCTGGAGCGGCGCTACCAGCTGCGCCAGGCGAAGTCGCTGGCCTTGGCCGGCGCGCGCCTGGCTGATCCGAATCGCCTGGATGTGCGTGGCACGGTCAGCGTGGGTCGCGATGTGGAAATTGACGTCAATGTGGTGTTCGAAGGTCAAGTGGACCTGGCTGACGGCGTGGTGATCGGGCCGTTCTGTCGCCTGCGCAATGTCAGCCTGGGGGCGGGCACGATACTGCAGGCGCACTGCGATCTCGATGGCGTCGAGATTGGCGCCGATGCGCGTATTGGCCCGTTTGCTCGCCTTCGACCCGGTACCCGACTGGCCGACCAAACCCACATCGGCAACTTTGTCGAGACCAAGCAGGTCAGCATGGGCCGTGGAAGCAAAGCCAATCACCTCAGCTACCTAGGAGATGCCGAGATTGGCGAGGGCGTGAACATCGGGGCCGGCACCATAACCTGCAATTACGACGGCGCCAACAAGCACAGGACCGAGATCGGTGATCGCGCCTTTATCGGCTCCAATTCAAGCTTGGTCGCGCCGGTGAAAATCGGCGTTGATGCCACCATCGGTGCCGGTTCAGTGATCACCCGGCAGGCGCCGGACGATCAGCTGACCTTGACCCGGGCCAAACAGATCAGCATCAGCCAATGGCGCCGTCCGAGTAAGCCAACCAAAGGATAGGTTTGGCCGAATCGGTGCCGATAAAGGGCGCGGGCTGAACGCCAATCCACGCGCCTTGCTTGCGGCGGCTTTCCACCGCTCGGCATAATCGAGCGATTCGCAGTCGAGGCCCCAAGCACATGAGCGAGAGTCCGTTTGTCGAGTTTGCCGCTGGAAGCCCGATGATTCGTGAGGGTGAACCGGCCAGCGCCCTGTTTGTGCTGGAGTCCGGGCAGGCGGTGGTGGAGCGGGCGGATGCACCTGGCTTGGTGCTGGCCGAGATCGGCCCCGGTGACTTTTGCGGCGAGATGTCGATCCTGCAGGAACAGCCGCATACCGCCTCGGTCACGGCCAAAACGGCGGTTCGCGCCTTGCGCATCGATATCGCAGCGTTTCACACCGTACTGCGCGAGAAGTCGGAAATCGCCGTGCACGTGATGCGGCGTCTGGTGCTGCGTCTGAAGGAAAGCGAGGCCAAACGGGTTGCCCTGCAGAGGCAAGGCGGCGGTGCGGCAGCTACGCCATCGGCGGCGCCATCCAAGCCGGCCGCTACTGCCAAGGCGCCGGTGTCCTCGACCACGGTGCAGCCGGCCGCCATCCCTTATGTGCTGGAACATGCCGAAGGCAGGATTCCGCTGCCCGGTGGCAAGACCGAACTGCTGGTCGGACGGCCCGATCCGGCCACCGGGTCAATCCCCGAGATCAACCTGGGTGACTACGACACTGCGCGCACCCTGAGCCGGCGCCATGCCCGCATCCTGGTCAATGCCGGGCGATTGTCATTGCGTGAGGAACCCGGTGTCGGCAATGGCACCTGGGTCAACGGCACCAAGGTGCAGCCGGACGAGGAGGTCGCTCTGAAAGTTGGCGACACTCTGCGCTTTGGCGCGATTGAATTGCGTCTGCTGGGGGCGGCTGCATGAGCGAGACTGCCATCAGTGAAGAGCTTGCCGCCATCGACACCTCGGTGCTCGATGAGCTGACCCGGCTGAAACAGGAAGTGGAAACGCTCGATGATCGCTTGAAGGCGATGGAAGAAAAGAAGGAGAGCGTTGCCCAGGCGGTCTATCAACGGGTTAAGGGCGACTACGAAAGCAAACGCAAGCAATTGGACAAGGATGCCGCTCCGCTGAAGGACAAGGCGCGGCAGGAGTACGCCAAGCTGTTCGCCCTGTTGTCGCGCTCGGAGGCCGATCATGAGGCGGCCACACTGGATCGAGAGGAAGTGGAGTTTCGGCACACCCTCGGCGAGTTCGACCAGGAAGAATTTGACCGACGCATCGCCGAAATCGACCAGCGCGTGCAGGCCAAGGCAGACGTGCGCGAACAGGCGCAGGGCCTGCGTGAGCGCTTTGTCGCCGCGTTTCGCTCAGAAGAGGAGCTGAACAGCAAGGTCGCGGCCGGCAACAAGGCCGAGCCCGCCACGCCGCTGTCCAACCCGACGGTTGATCCCGCATCGACCCAGCCGCCTCCGGCCCAGACGCCGAGCGAGGAGGCCACGGTGCAGCTGAAGACGCTGAAGCCCGAGCAGTTGGCCGATCCCAATGCCACTATCCCGCCCCCGCCGTCAGCGCCGACGCCGCCGCCAGCGCCGGCGATACCCGCAGCAGGTGATCCGGGGGCCACACAGGCCATGCGGGTGCTGAAAGGCAGCAATGGTGGTGTCACGCCACCGCGTGCCGACCAGACGGTGATCATCCGTGGCGCTCGCTTGGTGCCGCAGAACCCCGAGGCCGGTAAGTTGACCCACACGGTGGGTTTGAAGCCCGTCAGCATCGGTTCTGGCGAGGACTGCGACGTACGGGTCGCCGGTGCCGCGTCCAAACACGCCGAAATCCGCGTCAGCATGGCCGGCTACACGGTCAGTGATCTGGGGGGTGGCGTGCGCATCAATGGCGTGGTGGTGGAACAGCACCTAATGCGCCACGACGACGTGCTGGAGATTGGCCCGGCGCGATTCACCTTTCGCGAAGGCTGAGCGCTATGGCATTAGACATCCTGCGAGATCGTGTCGGCGGCATTCTGATCGCCGCCATCTCCGGACGGCTCGACAACGAGAGCGCGCCGGACTTCGAACTGTTCGCCCAGGAGTCGGTGGCCGGCGGTGAGCGGCATATCGTGCTTGACCTTAGCGAGCTCGGCTATATCAGCAACGCGGGCGTACGTACCTTGGCCTCGCTGTCGAAGTCGCTCAACACGCCCAGTACCAGCCTGCGCCTGGCCGGCGTGCAGCCAACCGTGCGACAGATTCTCGATGCTGCCGGAGTGGCCGTACTGCTGACCATGTTTCCGAGCCGCGCCGCTGCGCTGGACAATCACCCCGCCTCGGGTGGGGAGAACTACGCCAAGCTGATGATGGAGTTGCTGAAGATCGAGCCGGTGGCGGAGCAGGCGGCAACCCCGGCCGAGGTGAAGCTGGCTGAACTGGCGTTTGATCTGCTGGCTGGCAAGCAACACGCCCCGCGTGCCGCCCGGGCCATAGCACAGGGCACCCAGGTGATGCGGCGGGTGTCGGCGGGCGATATCGCCGCTGGCTCAGCAGCGGGCAAGGCGGCCAAGCCGGCGCCAGCGCCGGTCAAGAAGCGCTCCTTTTGGCAACGCTTGTTCGGTCGCAAGTAGTTTCATCGGCTGCCCGCTGATTGGGCGCGATTCCAGGGGGAAGCGTTGTGACACTGATCGTGGCGTGTCTGTTGACAGCGGGCTTGATGCCGTATCTGTTCGTGGTGGTCGCGAAGTTCTCCGCGCCGCGCTATAACAACCGCGATCCGCGCGGTTGGTTGTCCAAGCAGGACGGCCGCTCGCATCGCGCGCACAGCGCGCATCTGAACAGTTTCGAAGCATTTCCTTTGTTCGCGACGGCCGTGCTGTTCGCCCTCTGGCGCCAGGCTGAGGTCGAGCGCATCGGCTACCTGGCCTTGGCCTTCGTGCTGCTGCGCCTGCTGTACGGCGTTTGCTACATGGCCGACTGGGCGACGCCACGAAGTCTGGTCTGGCTGGCCGCACTGGGCTGTGCCGTGGCCTTGTTCTTCGTCTAAGCGAACCATTGCCCAAAGCCGCGGCAAAGCCGGGCGGCGGTCAGGTGTCGTGCGCAGTCATGGTCGCCGGCCGATGATCACGGCACAAACAAATACGGCCCGCTGAGCGGGCCGTTTCGTTGGCAGCTGGCAAGCCTGGGCTTACTTCGCGGCCTTGGCCTTGGTCGCCGGCTTGACGATGCTGTCGTTGGCGGTTTCGACCTGGGTCTTGATCAGCTGGCTGATCGCCTCGCTGGTCTTGACGGTGTGGCCCATAGCTTCCTGGCTGGTGGCAAACAGTTGCTCGCCCGACTCCTTGACCAGGGCGAAGCCCTTCGGCCAGATCGCCTTGACGCCGTCGAAATCACGCACTTCGGCGGCTTCGCCGAGGAATTCGAAGGTGGCGTTGACGCGGGTTTCCAGCGCCTTCAGCTGCAGGTTGGCGACCTGCTCGAAGTTGTTCAGGGCCAGCTGCTGGGCCTTGAGCGCCGAATCGGCGAACTGCTTACCAAGATTGATCACCGGCTGATTGAAGTTCTCGAACATGATGGTCCCTCCTCTAGAGACATGTGGGTCAGGCATGCGAATGACTGACTGTGTGGCGGCACTGTAGCAATACCTATGTTGCACTGCAACAAAATTCAAGCGCGCGCCGACGAGCGGAGGAATCTCTCTTATTTCATGGAGTTACGGCCCCTGGTAGCGACAGCCCGAGGTGCAGGTCTCGTGTACCACCACCTCGGCGAGCAGGGGCAGGCGAGGCTTCAATGCCGCCCAGATCCATTCCGCCAGACGTTCGCTGGTTGGATTATCCAGGCCTTCGATGTCATTTAGGTAACGGTGATCGAGCTGATCGTACAGCGGCTGGAAGGCCGCCTTGATCTCCGCGAAGTCGATCACCCAGCCTGTGTGCGGATCGACCTCGCCCTCGACGTGGACTTCAACGCGAAAGGAGTGGCCGTGCAGGCGTGCGCACTTGTGGCCTGCCGGCACATTGGGCAGCCGATGTGCCGCTTCCAGTGTGAAGGCTTTGAACAGTCGCATGCCTGACTCCTGCCGTAAGAGTGCGGTGGGCGTTCGCTGGGCCGATCAGCCCAGTGCGCTGCCAAACTGTTGTTTGAACTGTTGGGCGAACTCGCCGTAATCGAAGCGCTGGTTCTGCGTGCCGTGGTGCTCGATCTTCAACGCACCCATCAGCGACGCCACGCGGCCAGCGGTGGCCAGATCGTAGCCCTGGGACAGGCCGAAGATCAGTCCGGCCCGATAGGCATCGCCGCAACCGGTGGGATCGACCACGCGGGTTGGGGTCGCCGGTGGCACTTCGATGCGCTCGCCCTGGCTCAGCATGACCGAGCCTTTCGGCCCACGGGTGATGATATAGGCCTTCACCCGACTGGCAATCTGCTCTTCATTCCAGCCAGTGCGCTCGCTGAGCAGGTTCGACTCGTAGTCATTCACCGTCACATAGGTCGCCTGTTCAATGAAATGACGGAACTCCTCACCGTTGAACAAGGGCATGGCCTGGCCGGGATCAAAGATGAACGGCACGCCGAGTTCGGCCAGTTCACTGGCGTTCTGCAGCATGGCGTCGCGGCCATCCGGCCCGACAATGGCGAAGTCGATATTGGCCACGTCCTTGGGGTGGTTCTCGTGCGAGCGCATCATGGCGCCCGGATGAAAGGCGGTAATCTGGTTGTCGTCGAGATCGGTGGTGATGAAGGCCTGGGCGGTGAACAACTCATCGATCGTTTTGACGTGCTTGAGACTGATCCCGCAGGCGTCGAAATGCTCGCGATACGGGCCGAAGTCCTGGCCGACGGTGGCCATCGGCAGCGGATCGCCGCCCAGCAGCTTCAGGTTGTAGGCGATATTGCCAGCTACGCCGCCGAATTCGCGACGCATCCGCGGCACAAGGAAAGCCACATTCAAGATATGCACTTTGTCCGGCAGGATATGGTTCTTGAATCGGTCCTGAAACACCATGATGGTGTCATAGGCCAGCGAGCCGCAGATCAAAGTAGACATCCAAACTCCTGAAGGTATCGTCGCCCACCGGGCAGCTCGCTATCGTAGCGGGAGTTGGGCGCGGCTGCATGCCCGTTGCCGCCAGCCGGCGAGACGCCGGGCAACGCCGGGGACTCTCTCGTTAGCATTTCGTGAACTACGGGCGCGCACGCCGTTCGTGCGCCAAACCCGCATCACTGCTACTATTTCGCGCTTTGTTGTCTCTCTTCTGAAAGCGGATTCCCGGCATGCTCAAGAGCCTTCGCGGCCTGTTCTCCAACGATCTCTCGATCGACTTGGGAACGGCCAACACCCTCATTTACGTTCGCGGCCAGGGCATCGTCCTGAATGAGCCCTCGGTGGTTGCCATCCGTCAGGATCGCGGCCCGGGTTCGCCGAAATCAGTGGCGGCGGTGGGGGCCGAGGCCAAGCGCATGTTGGGTCGCACGCCGGGCAACATCGTCACCATTCGGCCGATGAAGGACGGTGTCATCGCCGACTTCACTACCACCGAAGAAATGCTCAAGCACTTTATCCGCAAGGTGCATCGCGCGCGCATTCTGCGCCCCAGTCCGAGGGTATTGATCTGCGTGCCCTGCGGTTCCACCTCGGTGGAACGACGTGCTATCAAGGAATCGGCCGAAGAGGCCGGCGCGCGCGAAGTGTTCCTGATCGAAGAGCCGATGTCGGCAGCGATCGGTGCCGGCATCCCGATTCATGAGGCGCGCGGCTCTATGGTGCTGGATATCGGCGGCGGCACCTCGGAAGTGGCGGTGATCTCGCTCAATGGCATCGTCTATTCGCAGTCGGTGCGCATCGGCGGCGATCGATTCGACGAAGCCATCATCAACTACGTGCGGCGCAACCACGGCACCTTGATTGGCGAAACCACGGCCGAGCGGATCAAGATCGAAGCCGGCTGTGCATTTCCGCAGAACGAGATCAAGGAGATCGAAGTCAGCGGACGTAATCTGGCCGAAGGCGTGCCGCGCAACTTCACCATAAATTCCAACGAGGTGCTGGAAGCCCTGCATGAGCCGCTGTCCGGTATCGTCAGCGCGGTGCGTGGCGCGCTCGAGCAGACGCCGCCAGAGTTGTGCGCCGACGTCTATGAGCGCGGTATTGTGCTGACTGGTGGCGGCGCCTTACTGCGTGATCTCGACAAGCTGATCTCTGAGGAGACCGGGCTGCACGTGCATGTAGCCGACGACCCGCTGACCTGCGTCGCCCGCGGCGGCGGTCGTGCGCTGGAACTCATTGATATGCACGGAAACGACTTTTTCTCGCCAGAATAGGTCGTCGCTGGAGAGCGGCTGTGAACGTGCCGGACCCTATCACCAGGCCGCGAGACCACGCTGAGCTTCCGGCGTCGGCCAGCCATGCCGGCGAGTAGTTCCCCGGCACCGCCGCTGTTTTCCGATGCCGGCGCCGGTACTGCGCGTTTGCTCGGCTATCTGCTGCTGGCGATCGGCCTGATGGTGTCGGACTATCGGGGCGACTGGTTGGGCAAGGTGCGTGATTACGTCGGCCTGGCCATGGAGCCGCTGTACCAATTGGCTGCTTTGCCCGGGCGCGGCACCCGCTGGTTGTTCGACTACGCTGGTGAGCGCGATTCTCTGATTACTCAGCGCAACCGTCTGCGCGAGGAACTACTGGTGGCCGAGGCGAGGCTGGCGCGCCTGCAGCAGGTACAGCAGGAGAACCGTGATCTGCGCCAGTTGCTGGGCGGCACCCAGGGCTTGGTGTTGCGGGTGCGGCTGGCGCCGCTGGCCGATTTCGAGGTCGACCCATTCCGCCATCGCGCCGTGATCGAGCTCGGGCAGCGCGATGGGTTGCGTGCCGGCACCGCCCTGATCGATGGCGGCGGTGTCTACGGCCAGGTGATCGATGTCGGGCCACTGCGCTCGACGGTGATGCTGATTTCTGATCCCTCGCATGCCATTCCGGTGCAGGTTCGACGGTCTGGAGTGCGCACGGTGGCCTATGGCGTTGGCCAGCTCGATCGGCTCAGTGTGCCGAATATTCCGCAAAGTGCCGATATCCAGGTCGGCGATGAACTGATTACCTCGGGCCTGGGCGGCCGCTTCCCCGCCGGACTGCCGGTGGCCGAGATCAGTGATATTCAGGCCGACGAGACGCGCCTGTTCCTGGTCGCTGATGCCAAGCCCACGGCTGCCTTGGATCGGGGCCTGCAATTGCTGCTGGTATGGGTTGAGCCAGCAGGAGAGGGCGAGGTTGGGCCGCCGCGCGAGCTGGCTTCTGGAGGGGCGCCGTGAGTCGCTTGAAGGTCAGTGCCGCGCTGTTGTATGGCAGCCTGCTGGCGGCCGGCTTTCTTGCATTGCTACCGCTGCCCGACGTGTTGCTGGCGGCGCGACCGTACTGGCTTGCCTTGGTGCTGATCTTCTGGGTGCTGGAAGCCCCGTCTCAGCTCGGCTTTGGCCGGGTGTTCCTGATCGGAGTACTGGCCGATGTGCTGTACGGCAGCTTGCTCGGCGAGCAGGCCCTCAGGCTCTGCGTAATCCTGTTCCTGGTGCTGCGATTTCGGCCGCGACTGCGGTTTTTCCCGCTGTCGCAGCAAGCCCTGGCGGTCGGACTTCTGCTGCTGAACGACCGTGTGGTGACCCTGGCCATTCGCCTGCTCAGCGGCGAGGGGGTGCCGCCGGCGAGCTTCTGGATCGCTCCCCTGATTGGTGCCCTGATCTGGCCATGGGTGTTCCTGTTGTTGGATCAGCTATTGCTGCGCGGGCGGCGCCGTGCGGATTGAACGCCGCCGCTGGCCACGGCGGCAGAAACGCATCAAGAACACTGTTGCCGAAAGCAACCTGTTTCAGGCGCGCGCGCTGATTGCCCTGCTGCTGATCGCCCTGGCCCTGCTGATCCTGGCTGGGCGATTCTATTGGTTGCAGATCAGTCAGCACGATGAACTGCTGACCCGCTCTGATGCCAACCGGGTAAAGCTGCATCCGATCGTGCCGGCACGCGGGCTGATCTATGACCGCAATGGTGAGCTGCTGGCTGACAACGTGCCGGCGTACCGACTGGAAGTGGTGCTGGAGCAGGTCAAGGACCTGCCCCACCTGCTGGATCAGCTGTCGCAGGTGATTCCGCTCAGCGAAGAGGAGCGTCAGCGCTTTCTTGAGAATCGCCGCCAGCACCGGCGCTTCCAGCCGGTGCCGCTGCGGTTCCGGCTCAGCGAAGCTGAGCTGGCCGCCTTCGCCGTCAATCGGCATCGCTTTCCCGGTGTCGAGGCGGTGCCCTACTTAACCCGGCGTTACCCTCGGGGGGATCTGTTCGCCCATGTCATTGGCTATGTCGGCCGGATCGACAAGGACGAGCTGGAGAACCTCGACCCGACCCGCTACGCCGGTACCACCCACATCGGCAAGCTGGGTGTAGAGCGCGCCTACGAACAGCGCTTGCATGGCGAGGTCGGTTTCGAGCAGGTCGAGGTGAATGCCGAAGGACGCGTGCTGCGTACGCTCAAGCGCAATCCGGCCGGTTCCGGCGAACACCTTTATCTCAGCGTCGACGCCAAGCTGCAGGCTGCCGCGGTGGCGGCTTTTGGCGAACAGCACGGGGCCGCCGTAGCCATCGATCCACGCGATGGTGAAGTGCTGGCTTTAGTCAGTCTGCCGAGCTTCGACCCCAATCTGTTTGTCAATGGCATTGCCAGCAAGGACTACGCAGCCTTGCAGGTGCCTTCGCGGCCATTGTTCAATCGCGCCGTACTCGGTGGTTATGAGCCAGGTTCCACGCTCAAGCCATTCGTGGCTCTGGCCGGTCTCGAGCTCGGGCTTCGGCGTCCCGGGGACACGGTGTTTTCCGGTGGCGCCTATCGCTTGCCGGGCCAGCAGCGCGAGTATCGCGACTGGCGCAAGGGTGGGCACGGCACGGTCAACCTGCGCGAAGCGCTGGCGCAGTCGGTCAACACCTACTTCTTCGATCTGGCGGTCGATCTCGGCATCGATCGGATGTCGGGGTTCATCGGCCGCTTTGGCTTTGGCGAGCCAAGCGGTATCGATCTCAGCGGAGAAGCTGTCGGCATCCTGCCAACCCGCGGCTGGAAGCAGGCCACCCGCGGCGAGCCGTGGTACCCCGGTGAAACCGTCATTGCCGGCATCGGTCAGGGTTTCTGGGTAGCCACGCCGCTGCAGCTCGCCCGCGCCACCGCCGCCCTGGCCTCGCGCGGACAGCTATACCAGCCGCGCCTGGTTCACGCAGCGCAGCGCGGATTCGACGCTGCCCTGATTGACGAGCCGCATCCGGCACCGATCGATCTCGGGCTGCAATCGGCCAATGTTCAGACGGTCATCGATGGCATGGTGGCGGTGATGCATTCGCCTACCGGCACGGCACGCGAATCAGCGGCGGACGCCGGCTACTTGATCGCCGGCAAGACCGGCACTGCCCAACGAGTCAGTCGGGTCGGCGATCAGGCGATCGATCTTGATCTGTTGCCCTTCGACCTGCGCCACCGTGCCCTGTTTGTCTGTTTTGCGCCGGCCGATGCGCCGACCATCGCCTTGGCGGTGGTGGTGGAAAGTGGCGGCTCTGGTTCGCGCGCCGCGGCGCCGGTGGCACGCAAGATACTCGATGCCTGGCTGCTGGGCGGAGACGGTCGATGAATCTGTCTGTTCTGGGCGGTTTGATCCGTCGCTTCGCCACCCCGCGGCTCGATCTACCCTTGGCCGGCGCCTTGCTGCTGTTGATGGCGCTGAGCCTGACCAATCTGTACAGCGCCGCTGGCGGCAATACGGGCCTGGTGATCTCCCAGGCGCTGCGTTTTGCGGTCGGCTTTGCAGCGCTATGGGTGCTGTCGCGCATACCGCCGTTGCAGTTGCGTCTGTGGGCGCCGTGGATTTTTGCCGGTGGGTTGCTGCTGCTGGCCCTGGTGCCCGTGCTCGGCACCGGTCGTAGCGGTCGACACTGGCTCAATCTCGGTGTTGTGTTCGTGCAGCCCAGCGAATTCCTGAAACTCGCTGTGCCGATGGCGCTGGCGGCCTTCCTCCATAGCCGGGTGTTGCCGCCGACCTGGCGAGATCTGGCCCTGGCCGCCGTGATCATTGGTTTGCCGACCGGCTTGATCCTGCTGCAGCCCGACCTCGGAACCGCCTTGTTGGTGGCCTCCAGCGGCGTGTTCGTGATCTATCTGGCCGGCATCAACTGGCAACGAATCATGCTGTTAAGCGCAGCAGGCCTGTCATTGGCGCCGGTCGGTTGGTTGTTTCTTCGTGAGTACCAGCGCGATCGACTGCGTACCTTTCTCAATCCCGAAGCCGACCCTCTCGGCGCTGGCTGGAACATCATTCAATCGAAGATTGCGGTGGGTTCGGGAGGGTTGTGGGGCAAGGGCTGGCTGCAGGGAACGCAGTCGCGACTGGAGTTCCTGCCCGAGCACACTACCGACTTCATTCTCGCCGTCTACGCAGAGGAGTTCGGTCTGGTCGGGGTTGCCGCGCTGCTGGCTCTGTACCTGTTCATCATAGGTCGCTGTCTGTGGATTGCCGCCAACGCGCGGGAGACCTGGTCGCGGCTGACCGCCGGTGCGATCGGACTCAGCCTGTCGGTGTATGTGGTGGTCAATGGCGGCATGGTGTCTGGTCTGCTGCCGGTGGTGGGCGTGCCGATGCCGTTGCTGAGCTTTGGCGGCACCTCGGCGGTGACCCTGCTGGCCGGCTTTGGGGTGGTGATGTCGATTCACGCCCACCGCAAGTTCATGGGCTGATCCCAGCGTCAGGGTTTGATGCCGAGACGCTTACGCTCCATCCGGCGCAGAAACTCTTCCATGATGCGCCGATACAAGTCGTCACCCAGGTAGGCGTCTTCGATGCCGGCATCGATATTGGGGTTGTCGTTGACTTCGATGACTACCGGGCCGCGTTGGGTGGCCTTGATGTCGACGCCATACAGACCATCACCGATGGCGGCAGTGGCCTTCAGGGCCAGCTTGACCACTTCAGATGGCGCTTCGCGAATCGGCAGGGTCTTGAATGCACCACTCTTGGCAGCGCCTGAGGCAGCGTGGTTGTAGATCTGCCAGTGGCCGCGCGACATGAAATACTGGCAGGCGTACAGCGGCTGATTGGCCAGCACGCCGATACGCCAGTCAAACTCCGTGTACAGATACTCCTGGGCCAGCAGCAAGGCGGTGTGCTGGAACAGCTCGGCCGCGGCGCGATGCAGTTGCTCGGAGGATTCGGCGCGCACGATGCCGCGCGAGAAGCTGCCGTCTGGAATCTTCAACACGATCGGAAAGCCCATGCTGTCCGGCAGCGCTGCCAGCTTCTTGCTGTCGTCGCGAAACAGAGTCTCGGTTCGCGGAATCGGCAGCTTGCGCGATTTCAGCAGGTCGTTGAGGTAGATCTTGTTGGTACAGCGCAGAATCGATACCGGGTCGTCGATCACCACCATGTTCTCGCGTTCGGCTCGATGGGCGAAACGATAGGTGTGGTTCTCCAGCGTGGTGGTTTCGCGGATGAACAAGGCGTCGTATTCGGCCAGTCGGGCGAAGTCGTTGCGGCCTATCGGGTCGACTTCGATGCCCAGATCACGGCCCGCGCTGACAAACAGCTTCAGCGCTTTCTTGTTCGACGGCGGCATCGCCTCGCCGGGGTCATGCAGCATGGCCAGGTCGTAGCGATACTTGCGTCGCTGACGTGGCTTGCGCCACAACTTCTTGCTGAACGCATCCAGGGCCTCGGCGAAGCTGTCTTCCTGGGCGTCGCTGAGTGTTTGCAGGCCGACTGGACGGATCGAGGCGATCTGCCACACCTTCTGTCGTTCGAATTCGATCTTGAGTATTGGGCAGGGAAACGCCTCAAACACCTGCCGGGCCAGATCCTGCAGCGGTGCGTAGCTGGTTCGGCCAAAATACACCAGCAGTCCGAAATCGGTGGTGTCGCTGGCACCCTCGGGAAAGAATCGAGTGAGCTTCTGGTTAAGGTCTTCGATGTCGATGCCGTACAGTGAGCGTCGCCGCAGATCGTTCACAGTGCGTACCGAGGGAATGACCTTGTGGCCGCGCGCTTCGGCCAGCAGCGAGACGTAGTAGCCCAGGCCGAGGTACTTGAAACTGCGGCAAAGATTGATCACCTGCACCCGGTCTTCGGCATCGACTGAGGTCTGCTTGAGGTAGTCGAGTGCGGTGACTACATTCTCCGACGGGTAGTACGACCCCCAGTCGGACAGCTTTTCAACAACGATGACGAGACGGCTCATGGCGAACGGGCATTCGAGAGGCGCCCAGTCTGCAGCAAACCAAGGCGGGCTGCACTCCGCGCTTGAACAGGCGCTTCAGCCGCCGGCCAGCCTGCGCCTGGCCGAAGCGGCGGATATGTCCGAATTGCTGCGGCTGGAGGCGCAGTTTCCCGGCGATCGCCTGTCGCCCCGTCAACTGCGCTATCACTTGGCTTCACCGCGCGCCTTGTGGCGTGTGCTGGCGGCGTCGGAGGGGCGGCTGCTGGGCTACCTGCTGATCTTGCGGCATGCCGGCCAGCACTCGGCGCGACTGTATTCGCTGGTTGTGGATCGGCAGCATCGCGGTCAGGGCCTGGCCGAGCGACTGCTGGCCGCTGCCGAAGCCGCCTTGGTACAGGCTGGCGACCACGCGCTGCGCCTGGAAGTGCGCGAAGACAATGCGGCCGCGATCGCCCTCTATCGCCGGCGCGGCTACCAGATTCAGGGGCGCAAGCCCGGTTACTACGACGACGGCGCGGCCGCACTTTGCATGCAGCGCCGCCTGGATGATGGTCCCCGGCCTGATCCGAATGCCTGAGCTGCACGCCGGTTCATCGGCTCTCCAAGCATTCTGCTTTAGCATTGCCGCATGGATACCCTGTACCTTTCCGCCTGGGCGCTGGCGCCCCTGATCTTTCTTGCCCGCGTGGCCGATGTCTCGCTGGGTACCGTGCGCATTCTGGTCGGATTCCGTGGCTATCGCAGCGTGGCGACGATCATCGGCTTCGTAGAAGCGTTGATCTGGGTGCTGGCGGTGCGTCAGGTCTTGCTGCATCTGGATGCGCAACCCTGGCTGGCCGTGGCCTATGCCGCCGGCTTCGCCTCTGGCAACTTCCTTGGGATCACACTGGAGCGCCGGCTCGGTGTGGGCCGTGAGCTGGTGCGGGTGATTTCCTATCGCACCGATCGACTGCTTGCCGAGTACTTGCGCGACCAGGGCTATCGCGTGGTCGAGCTGGCCGGCAGTCGGCGCAACGCCGAACCGGTGCAGGTAATCTTCGTGGTCGAATGGCGGAAGAAGATGCCGGCCCTGCTGGCCCTGATTCGCGGATTCGACGCCGAATCCATCTGCACCATCACTGACGTCAAGTCGCATGTCGGCGAGGATGTCGATCTGCCGGCCGATACCGGCTTCGCGCTGCGCTTCAAGCGCAAGTGAGCGTTCCGTTGATTGTGGTCTGATCGGGCCTTGGTTTCCTGGACGAGCAGTCCGCACCGGTCGGATCGAGTTTCTTGTTGCGAGGAGAAGTCAGTGAAGCAATTGGGTTGGGTATTGAGTGGGGTCCTGTCTGTGATGAGTCAGCAACTGCCGGCGGCTGAGGCTGCCGATGACCCGTATCTGTGGCTGGAAGGCGTGACCGACAGCCAAGCGCTGGAGTGGGTAAAGCAGCGCAATGCAGAATCGGAACAGGCGATTGCTGCTGGTGCCGAGTTCAAGGCGCTGGAGCGCGACCTGAAGGCGATTCTCGACTCCGACGCCAAGATTCCCTATGTGCAGAAGATGGGCGAGCATTACTACAACTTCTGGAAGGACCAGAAGCATCAGCGCGGATTGTGGCGGCGCACGACGTTGGCCGAGTACCGCAAGGACAGCCCGCAATGGGAGGTGCTGATCGATCTCGATGCGCTGAACAAGGCCGAAGGCGAAAACTGGGTGTGGCACGGCGCCGACTGTCTCAAGCCCGACTACACACGCTGTTTGATCTCGCTATCGCGTGGCGGTGCTGACGCCGACGTCACTCGCGAGTTCGACAGCGGCAAGAAAGAGTGGATCAAGGACGGATTTTTCCGCCCGGAGGCCAAGGGTGGCTTGGGCTGGATCGATCAGGATCGGGTCTACGTGTACACCGACTTTGGGCCGGGCTCACTGACCAGCTCGGGCTATCCGCGGCAGGTCAAGGAGTGGCGTCGCGGCACGCCGATGAGTGAGGCCAAGCTGGTCTACGAAGGATTGGAGTCCGACCTCTACATCGCTGCCGGCCACGACGATACGCCGGGCTTTGAGCGCGACTACGTGTCACGCGCGTTGGCCTTCTACAACAACGAGCTGTACCTGCGCCAGGGCGAGGGTCTGGTGAAGATCGAGGCGCCGAACAGCGCCAACAAGTCGATTCATCGCGAATGGCTGCTGCTGGAGCTGCGTGAGCCCTGGGAGGTCGGCGGTAAGCAGTGGCAGCCAGGCTCCCTGCTGGCCACCAAGCTGGATAGTTTTCTGGCCGGCAAGCGTGATTTCGACGCCTTGTTCGAGCCCAGCGAAACGACCTCGCTCGATGGCTTCAGCGCCACCCGTCATCACCTGCTGCTGAACGTCATGGATGACGTGAAGAACCGCCTGTTCGTGCTGACCCCTGGCGCCGACGGCTGGGCGCGAGAGCCACTCAAGGGCGCGCCCAGCGTGGGCCGGTTGAGTGCCACCGCAGTCGATCCGGATCACTCGGATGCCTATTTCCTCACCGTCAGCGACTTCATTACGCCCACCCGCTTGATGCTCGGTGCGGTCGGCGAAGCGCCGCAGCAGCTGAAGGCCTTGCCCAGCTTCTTCGATGCCACTGGCTTGCAGGTCAGCCAGCACTTCGCCACCAGCAAGGATGGCACCCGGGTGCCATACTTCCAGGTGGCGTCCAAGGACTTGCCGCTGAACGGCCGCCATCCGACCCTGCTGTATGGCTACGGTGGATTCGAGGTTTCCCTGACGCCAAGTTACTCGGCCTCCGCCGGCCGCGGCTGGTTGAGTCGTGGCGGCGTCTACGTAATTGCCAATATTCGCGGCGGTGGCGAGTACGGGCCGCGCTGGCATCAGGCGGCGCTGAAGCAGAATCGTCTGCGTGCCTACGAGGATTTCGCTGCAGTGGCGCAGGATCTGATTGATCGCAAGGTCACCGGCAAGGCGCATCTGGGCATTCAGGGGGGATCTAACGGCGGTCTGCTGGTCGGCAATATGGTCACCCTGTACCCCGACCTGTTCGAAGCCGCGGTCTGCCAAGTGCCCCTGCTCGACATGAAGCGCTACAACAAGCTACTGGCCGGCGCCTCCTGGATGGCCGAGTACGGCGATCCGGACAAGTCGGAGGAATGGGACTTCATCCGCCACTTCTCGCCGTATCACAACGTAGAGCCGGGGCAGGACTATCCGGCGATGTTGTTCACCACCTCGACCCGCGACGACCGCGTCCATCCGGGCCACGCTCGCAAGATGATGGCGCGCATGATGGAGCAGGGTCACGAGGTGCTGTACTACGAGAACATCGAGGGCGGGCATGGCGGCGCGGCGGATAATTCTCAGGCGGCGCATATGCAGGCCCTGGCCTACGCCTTCCTGTGGCAGCGACTGGCGCCGAAGACTGAAGAAACTGCGCCCTGAGCCGAGGGTAGCGCTGCCCAGCCACTATTTCTGGCTGGCCGCGAACCAATAAAGCCTTGAAAATTAAGCTGTTTTTATCAGCCGCTGTAAGCGTTATCGCAGCGGCTGAAATTTTTTTGCATTTCGCCCTAAAGTTTTCCGCCAAACCGCCGATACCTGCTTTGGGATGATCCAATTCGCCTATGGCGCTGAATCGAGCAGAGAACGGAAACAGCAGTGGAACCCTTAGCCAGCCAGGTGCAAGTCAGACTCGCGACGTCCCCGCTGGGGAACGCCGGTGGTGCGCCTGTGTTCAGCGTCAGCCGGCAGACGCTGGGCGACGCCCGGGCGCCGGTGGAGATCTCGGCCGCGGCTCGGGCCATGGCCGGGGTGTCGGGCCTGGCCGCCGGTACGCAGCTGCAGATGTTCGTGCAGTACGTGGGGGCGTTTGGCGGTAACGGTCGCAGCTTTGCGCCGTTCTCGCCGATTCAGAGTTTCAATGATCGCTTTGCCGTGGCCGATGCCGGTCAGGCCGCGCGTAGCGAAGCGGCCGAGGCCGCCTTGGTGCAGCAGGCAGCCGCCGAGCCCAGCACCGCCAGCGCGGCCAGCGCCGTAGCGGCGTATCGCGCCACAGCGCCGGCGGTGACCGGGGCGGGGCTGGCCGAGACGGCGTAATCGCCGGCCATCGGGCCGGTGCGCTGAATAGCAACATGCGATAGTGTGATGACTTTTCGAGGAAGTCCCGATGTCGCGTGTTCGACTTGCCTGTTATGTCGCACTGCTGCTCTGTCTGGCAGGATCGCTGACCGCCTGCGGCAACAAGGGCGAGCTGGTACGTCCGGCCAAGAGTCATAGCCAGCAAGGTTGACGCCGATGAAGCTCCGCTTCAGCAAGATGCACGGGGCCGGCAACGATTTTGTAGTGACCGATACCCGCGAGTGGGAACAGCGCCTGAGTGAGTCTCAGCTGGCTCAGCTTTGCGATCGGCATCGTGGGATTGGCTGTGACCAGCTGATGCTGATCGAGCCGCCACGCAGTGCCGGTGCGGTGTTGGCCTATTCGATCCGCAACCGCGATGGCAGCGTCGCCGGCCAATGTGGCAACGGTGCGCGCTGCGTGGCCGCTTGGGCCCGTCGCGCCGGCATCCTGCCCGAGCGCGGCGGACTGCTTGATAGCCCGGCGGGGCCGATCGAAGTGCGCTTTGTCGAGCAGCAGGTCGAGCTGCGCATGGGCCGAGTCAGCTTCGATCACCAAGACGTCGGTTTCGTTGCCGGCAGCGAGCCGTTGGAAATCGTCTTCGCCGGCCAATGGTGGTCGTTCGCGCTGGCGTCCATGGGCAATCCTCACGCGCTGATTGAAGTGGATGAAATCAGCACCGCACCGGTGGCTGAACTCGGTGCTGCGTTGCAGGCAGATGCGCGCTTTGCCGACAGCTGCAATGTCGGGTTCGCCGAGGTGGTGAACATGCAGCACATCAAGTTGCGGGTGTTCGAGCGCGGTGCCGGCGAAACCCTGGCCTGCGGCAGCGGCGCCTGCGCCGCGGTGGCCTTGTTGCAGCGGGCCGGGCGTTGCACATCGCCGGTGGCGGTTGATCTGCCGGGCGGCCGGCTACGGATCGAGGTTGACCGGACGACCGGCGAGGTGAGCATGCGTGGCCCGTACTGTTTTGTATTCGAAGGAGTGATGGAACTATGAGTGATGGAACGGCGCAGTCATTGAGTGCCCACGAGGTGGCCGGATATCTGCGGCGTCATCCGGACTTTCTGGCCCAATACCCGGATCTGGCGCTGAACCTGACCATGCCCCGCGAAGCGGGCGAGGCTACCTCACTGCTGAGTTATCAGGTGGAGGTGCTGCGCGACAAGAACCGTGAGCTCAATCGCCGCTTGCACGAGCTGTTTCGCAATGCCGAAGACAATGAGCGGCTGGCCGTGCGCACCCATCAGCTGGCGCTGAGTCTGATCCGGGCGAGCAGTGCCTCAGGCGCCTTGCGTGCGATGGTGGCCTCCTTGCAGGAAGACTTTGGCTCCGAGTTGATCCGCATCATGCTGTTCAAGTCAGTGGCCGGCATCGGCGAAACTGACTGGCTCCGCGTGCGCGATCCGCAGCATGCCGATTGGGTGCCGTTCCGTGATTTCATGGCCGGCGATGAGCCGCTCTGCGGCCGGGTGCACAAGGACAAGCTGGAATGTCTGTTCGGTGACAAGTCCGAGCTGGTGCAGTCAGTGGCGCTGCTGCCACTGAACGGGCGCGGCATGCTGGCGATCGCCACCCATGATCCGCATCGATTCTTTCCTGGTATGGGCACCCTGTTTCTGCGCTTGATGGCCGAGTCGCTGGGAGTGGCGATGGCGCGCTACGAGCAGGAGGGCGGCTGAGCCCATGACTCTGGCGTTGCTGCAGGCAGACCGGGACAGCTTCCTGGCGCGGCAGCGTGATCAGCGCCGGGCCTCGCCGCATACCCTGGCCGCCTATCAACGCGAATGCGCCGAGTTGCTGGCGCAGATGGAGGCCGCGGCCGTGGTCGAGTGGTCGGCGCTACAGGCCGCCCACCTGCGCCGTTGGCTGGCCGATGCGCATCGTCGCGGTCTGGCCGCCAAGAGCTTGCAGCGGCGACTGTCGGCCTGGCGCAGCTGGTTTGATTATCTGGTCGAGATCGGGCGCTTGCGGGTCAGCCCGGCACTGGGTGTACGGGCGCCCAAGGCCGCTCGCCGGCTGCCCCAGGTGCTGGATGCCGACGAGGCGCGTCAGTTGGTGGAGCTGAATGTTGAGGATGACCAGTCGGCCGCCGATCGCGCCATGCTGGAGCTGTTCTATTCCTCGGGCCTGCGCTTATCGGAGTTGTGCGCGCTGCGCTGGGCCGATCTGGATGCGCGCGAGGCCGAGCTGCGCGTGGTCGGCAAAGGGCGGAAGGTACGCATCGTGCCGGTCGGGCGGCGGGCGCTTGAGGCACTGCAGGCGTGGGCCGAGCGCTGCCACCAGCGCAGCGACTACATGTTTCCCGGCCGTCAGAGTGGCCCGATTTCGGCGCGCACCGTGCAGCGTCGATTGAAGTTGCTGGCCCAGCAGCAGGGTGTCTGGAAGCGGGTCCACCCGCACCTTCTGCGCCATTCCTGTGCCAGTCATCTGTTGGAGTCATCCGGTGAGCTGCGCGCAGTGCAGGAGCTGCTCGGGCATGCCGATATCGGCACCACGCAGATCTACACCCATCTCGATTTCCAGCATTTGGCCAAGGTGTACGACGCCGCGCACCCGCGCGCCAGGCGCAAGACCGAACCACGGGACTGAGCTTGAGATTTCACCCGGACAGCAACGAGATTCAGTCGTTTGCGGCCTCATTCCTGTGCTGCTGAGCGGAGCGGTTCGGCCAGCGGCGCCAAGAAGTGGGGACCTGAGGGGCGAGCCTGAGCAATGAGCGGCGGGCTTGTGTTCACCGCGATGGCCCCAATCTAACAGGGACTCTCGCCAGCTCGGTCAGAACTCGATGTCGGAATCCTTTCACGCCACCACCATCGTCAGCGTGCGCCGCGGCCAGTCGGTGGTCGTCGCCGGCGACGGCCAGGTCACCCTGGGCAATACCGTGGTCAAGGCCAATGCCCGCAAGGTGCGCCGGCTGGCCAACGGCCGCGTACTGGCCGGCTTTGCCGGCGCCACGGCGGATGCATTTACCCTCTTTGAGCTGTTCGAAGCCAAACTGGAAAAGCACGGGCAGCTGATCCGCGCGGCAGTGGAGTTTGCCAAGGACTGGCGCACCGATCGTCGACTCGGCCGTCTCGAAGCGATGCTGGCGGTGGCGGACAGCGACTCCTCGCTGATCATCTCCGGCAATGGCGATGTGCTGGAGCCCGAAGATGGACTGATCGCGATCGGTTCCGGTGGCCCCTACGCCCTGGCCGCAGCCAAGGCCCTGCTGAAGCACACCGAACTCTCGGCCCGCGAGATCGCCGAAGAAGCCCTGAGCGTGGCCGGCGACATCTGCATCTATACCAATCACAATCGGGTGGTGGAAGAGCTGTAAAGCCGGGATTCGGGATTCGGGAGTCGAGATTCGCAAGAGCGATGACTGATCTCCGGTTCCCGCGACCCGCTGAACTCTTGCGCATCGCCCGCTGCTAGCGAATCCCGACTCCCGAATCTCCAATCCCGGCTCTTCAAATGTCCTCTCTCACTCCCCGCGAAATCGTTGACGAACTGGACCGCTTCATCATTGGTCAGCAGGATGCCAAGCGCGCTGTGGCGATTGCTCTGCGCAACCGCTGGCGGCGCATGCAGCTGGCGCCGGAACTGCGTGATGAGGTGGTGCCGAAGAATATCCTGATGATCGGCCCGACCGGGGTTGGCAAGACTGAGATCGCGCGGCGTCTGGCGGCGCTGGCCAATGCGCCTTTTGTCAAGGTGGAGGCCACACGGTTCACCGAGGTCGGTTATGTCGGCAAGGATGTCGAGCAGATCGTGCGCGATCTGGCCGATGTGTCGGTGAAGATGTTTCGTGAGCAGGCGAAACAGCGTGTTCATGCGCAGGCTGAAGAGCGCGCCGAGGAGCGCATTCTTGACGCTTTGTTGCCGGCGCCGCAGCGCGGCATGGGCTTTGCGCTGGATGCCGGTAGCGGCGAGGTGCAGGGTCAGGACAGTGAGACCCGGGCCAAGTTGCGCAAACAGTTTCGCAAGGGCGAACTGGATGAGCGTGAGATCGAGCTGGATATCAATCTCAATGTCGGCGTCGACATCATGGCGCCGCCGGGCATGGAGGAAATGGGCCAGCAGTTGCGGCAGATGTTCTCGCAGATTTCCGGTCAGAAGACCCAGAAGCGGCGCATGAAGATCCGCGCGGCATTCAAGCAGTTGCTGGATGATGAGGCAGCCAAGCTGGTCAATGAGGACGAGGTGCGGCAGGAGGCGCTGCAGGCCTGCGAGCAGAACGGCATCGTGTTCATCGACGAAATCGACAAGGTGGCCAAGCGCTCGGAAGGCTACGGCGCCGATGTCAGTCGCGAAGGTGTGCAGCGCGATCTGCTGCCCCTGGTGGAAGGCTCGGCGGTCAGCACCAAGCACGGCATCGTGCGTACCGACCACATTCTGTTCATCGCCTCCGGCGCCTTTCATCTGGCCAAGCCGAGCGATCTGATACCCGAGCTGCAGGGCCGTTTTCCGATTCGGGTCGAGCTGCAGGCCCTGACCAAGCAGGACTTCGTGCGCATCCTGGTTGAACCGCACAATGCGTTGAGCAAGCAATACCCGGCGCTGATGGCGACCGAGGGGGTGACGCTGAGCTTTAGCGATGACGCTATCCAGCGGCTCGCCGAAATTGCCTGTGAAATCAACGATCGGCAGGAGAACATCGGTGCTCGACGCCTGCACACGGTGATGGAGCGGCTGCTCGATACCCTGAGCTATGAGGCGCCGGATCGTGGTGGTGAAAGCCTCAGTGTTGATCGGGCCTATGTCGACCGCCAGCTGGCCAATCTGGTGCAGGACGAAGACCTCAGTCGCTACATCCTGTGAGCACTCGAGTTCCTCGTGCCAGCTCGGCGAGCAACGAGACGAATGACGGGAACTGTTGCAATCAGGGTGAGGTCAAGCGAAGGCGTTTCAGCAAGCTGTTGAGGAAGTAGAGATGCGAGTACGACAACTGTTTCCGGCCACGCTGGGCCTGCTGGTCTTGGCTGGTAGCGCGATTGCCGCGCCGCAGGACGCCGAGCAGCGTATGCGGGCGTTCTTTGCCGCCACCGAACGCCAGGATGTCGAACAGATGGTGGCCGCCGTCAGCGAGGATTTTCGCTGGATTTCGATCGAAGACGAGCGGATGAATGTCGAGGTGGTGGGCCGCGACCAGCTGCGCAGCTGGCTCGATGGCTACTTTCGCAGCACCCCCGGATTGCACACCCAGCTGATCGATCTTCAGGTCGACGGCAGCTACGTCAGCCTGATTGAACAGGTGGTGTGGACTGGCAAAGAAGGCAGGCAGGAGCGGCAGACCGCCACCAGTGTGTATCAGCTCGATGATGCAGGTCAGATTCGCCGCGCCTGGTACTTTCCTGCACAAGACACCGCCGGCGAGTCTGCCCCGGCGGTCGGCAGTACGGCGCCCTGATGAAACCGGTGGTTGAGGGCCTGCAGCTGCACCGGCGGAGTCGACAGCTGGAAGTGAGCTTCAGCGACGGTCAGCGCTTCATGCTGCCCTGCGAATACTTGCGGGTGAACAGCCCGTCGGCGGAGGTGCAGGGTCATCATCCCAGCCAGCGGGTGCTGGTGGCCGGCAAGCGCGAGGTGAACATATCGGCGATCGAGCCGGTGGGTCACTATGCGGTCTGTCTGCGTTTCACCGATGGTCATGCCAGTGGCATCTACAGCTGGGACACCTTGTATCGACTGGGGCAGGAGCAGGCCGAGCGCTGGCCAGCCTACTTGGCCGAACTGCAGCGCGCCGGCCTCAGCCGCGATCCGCCGGGCTAGCCCGGCCGGTTCGGCGCCGCCTCATGAGGTAGGCGGGCTGACCCGGCACAGCATCTCGATATGCGGGATGTCATCTTCCAGATACGGTTCTGAGGCGACCTCGAAACCGTGCTGGGCATAGAACTTTTCCAGATGGGCCTGGGCGCCGATGCGCAGCGGTTCGCCCGGCCACTGTGCATGGCACTTCGCCATGCCGCGCTGCATCAGCGCGTGGCCCAGCCCGCTGCCACGCCATTCGGGGGCAGTGACAATGCGCCCCAGGCTGCGTTCGGCAAATGAGCCGCCGGGCGGAATCAGGCGCAGGCAGGCCACCAGGGTCTGTTCGTCCCAGGCCAGAAGATGCTCTACGCCGGGTTTGAGGTCCTTGCCATCGGCATCGAGATAGGGGCAATTCTGCTCAACCACAAACACCCGCGCGCGCAATTGCAACAAGGCGTAGACCTGCTCGGGGCCCATCTCGCCGAGGGCCAGCCACTGCCAGCGCAGCGTTTGCAATGAGGTGTTCATGCCCGGTCCAAGATTCGCAGGCGCAGAGTGTGCCATGAGGCCCGGACACAAGACGCATCGCGGCTGAATCGGGATAATGCGCGGATGACTGATTCGCGCCAGAACGATTCTCGCCAGACCGACGCCGAAGCTGGCGTCGCCACGCCCGTCGCGCAGCAGGGCCAGCCCTCGACCCATTTCGGCTTTCGTGAGGTGCCGACCCAGGAGAAGCAGCGGCTGGTCGGTCAGGTATTCAGCTCGGTGGCCAGCCGCTACGACCTGATGAACGACCTGATGAGTCTGGGCGTGCATCGGCTGTGGAAGCGATACTTCGTTGCCACCAGTGGTGTGCGTAGCGGTGATCAGGTGCTGGATCTGGCTGGGGGTACGGCTGATATCGCCTCCTTGCTGCTGCCTCGGGTCGGTGCGCGCGGCCGCATTCTGGTCGGCGATATCAATGCGCAGATGCTGCGGGTCGGCCGCGATCGCATGATCGATCGCGGTTTGGTTCAAGGCTTGGAGTACATGCAGCTGAACGCCGAGGCCCTACCGTTCGCTGATGCCAGCTTCGATCTGGTGACGATGGCCTTTGGACTGCGCAATGTCACCGACAAGCAGCGCGCGCTGGGCGAGATTCGCCGTGTGCTGCGGCCCGGTGGTCGTGCCCTGGTGCTGGAGTTCTCCGAGGTCAAGGCCGACTGGTTCAAGCCGCTCTACGAGTTTCATAGTTTTCAGGTGCTGCCGCGCCTGGGACGTCTGTTTGCCGGCGACAGCGACAGCTATCAGTATCTGGCTGAGTCAATCCGTCGCCACCCGCCGCAGGAGGAACTGCAGGCGATGATGGAGCGGGCCGGCCTGACGCGTTGCAGCTACCGCAATCTGAGCGCCGGCATCGTGGCGATTCACTCCGGATACGCAGTGTAAGACCTTGGCGCCGCCTATACGGCGCCGGCGCCGGGCCTTGCTATGCTGCGCACGCCCGATCCTGGGTGTCCCTGTTCGCTGTCGCTTGGAGCCGCATGAGTCCGCGTGAGCCGATTTCCTCTGATCGTCTGTCGACGCTAGATGCCCTGACCGCTACCGATCGTCTGCGTCGTATCGATCCGATCGAAGCGGCCGAGCTGCTCGCCGCCCTGCCCGTGGGCCGCGCCTCGACCATCCTGGCGGCGATGCCGCAGACGCTGCGCGAAGCGATCCTGCAGGTGGCGCCACCGGGAACCGACTGGACCGACGCGCAAAGTTATCCGGAGGGTACGGTCGGTCGTCTTCTGGAGGATCCGCCCGCGGTGTTTCTCAGCGGCACCAAGGTGCGCGACGCGGTCAACGAGCTGCGCGAGCTGATTCGCCAGCGCCTGGTGGTCTATTTGTTCGTGGTCGATCCGCAGGAGTGCCTGCTTGGCGTGGTGGCCTTTCGCGAGCTGTTGTACGCCAAGCCAGACGCGACCCTCGATTCGATCATGATCCCCAAGCCGTTCGCCCTGCATCCGCGGCAGCGCCTGGTCGATGCCATGCGTGAGGTGGTGACGCGGCATTTTCCGGTCTATCCGGTGTGCGAGGACAACGGCTACCTGGTTGGTCTGGTGCGCGGGCAGGTGATGTTCGAGCAGCAGGCATTCGAGATCTCGGCCCAGGCTGGCGCCATGGTCGGCGTCGAGAAAGAAGAGCGCCTGCAGACACCCTGGCTGCGTAGCTTCAAGTTTCGCCATCCCTGGCTGCTGATCAATCTGTTGACGGTGTTTGTGGCGGCCGCCGTGGTGGGTTTCTTCGAGGACACCATCGACCGCATCGTGGTGCTGGCGATGTTCCTGCCGGTGATGGCCGGTCAGTGCGGCAACCTCGGCGCGCAATCGCTGGCGGTGATGCTGCGCGGTATGACCCTGGGTGAACTGAACAGCCTGCCGGTAGCCCGTACCGTGCTGAAGGAAGGGGCGGTTGGGCTGTTGAACGGTCTGATTACTGGTCTGCTTGCCGGTGCGGCCATGTACTACCTCGCGGCCGGCGAGAAAACCGCGGATCCGCTGACTCTGAGCCTGGTCATCTTTGTGGCGATGTCGATTGGCAGTGCCTTTTCCGGCATGGCCGGTGCCCTGGTTCCGGTGGTGATGAAGCGACTCGGGGCCGACCCCGCCACCGCCTCGACCATCGTGCTCAGTACCGCCACCGACGTTGTCAGCATGGGACTGTTCCTGAGTCTGGCGGCGATGTGGGTGATCTAGCAGCCGCCTTTGCACGACAAGCGTCGTAGCCAATCTGTGAATTTTTCGTTGCACCGCAGCGTGATTGTGGAGCACCGACCCCGGTAGGATGCCGGGGCATTGGCCGGGGAGGGCTGATATCAGGTGGGGAGGGCGAAGCCCGCTTCGGTCGATGACCGAAGCGGGTTTCTTTTTTCCACGCCTGCCTGTGCATGCGACACTGCCCCGATGTCGACATCGATGCCCACGCTGAGCCCTGAACTGCAGGATTGGTTGGATCAACGCCGGGCCGGCTTGTCGTTGGCGGGCGCCCGATCCGAAGTGGCGCTGAGCGCCTTGCTGTTGGCCAGTGACTACGCCTTCGAGCAATTGCGCCGTCATCCCGAGTGGCTGACTCAACTCGACGCACCGCCGCAGTCGCTGGAACTGGCAGCAGAGCAGGAGGCGGGTTGGCCGTCGACGCTGCGCCAGTTTCGACATCGCCATAGCCTGGCGCTGATTGCCCGCGAGGTGAGCGGAGCGCCGTTGGAAAGCAGTCTTGCGCACAGCAGCTGGCTTGCCGATCACTGCTGTCAGCAGGCACTGAACGCATTGTTCAATCGTATGGTGCAGCGCCACGGCCGGCCCTTGGGGCGCTCCGGCGAGCCAGTGGAGCTGGTGGTGATGGGGTTGGGCAAGCTGGGTGGCAACGAGCTCAATTTCAGCAGCGATATCGATCTGGTGTTCGCCTACCCTGAGGGCGGCATGAGCGATGGCGGCGCGGCGCTGGACAATGAGACTTACTTCCAGCGCTTGGGTCAGCGGCTGATCCAACTGCTCGGCGAGGTTACCGCCGACGGTTTCGGTTTTCGGGTGGATATGCGCCTCAGACCATTCGGCAATGCCGGCCGGCTGGCGTTGTCATTCGCTGCCATGGAGCAGTATTACCAACGCGACGGTCGTGACTGGGAGCGCTACGCCTGGATCAAGGCGCGGCCGATTGCCGGTGATGTGGTCGCCGGTCAGCAGTTGTTGCAGCAGATGCGACCCTTCGTGTTTCGCCGCTATCTCGACTACACCGCGTTCGAAGGCTTGCGCGAAATGAAGGCGATGATCGAAGCCGAGGTGCAGCGCAAGGACCTGTCCGGTCATCTCAAACTCGGCGCCGGTGGCATTCGCGAGATCGAGTTTGTGGTGCAGTTGCAGCAGATGATTCGTGGCGGTCGCGAGCCCAGCCTCAGGCAGTCCGGTTTGCTGTCCTCCCTGGCTGAGCTGGAGTATCGCGGGCACATTCCCGAGGCTGCGGCTGAGCGTCTGCGTCAGGCCTACCGCTTCTTGCGGCGGCTGGAGAATCGGGTGCAGATGCTGCGCGATGAGCAGACCCACACCCTGCCTACCGATCCGCTGCTGCGTGGTCGCTTGGCCGCCGGCTTGGGTTTCGCCGACTGGGCTCAGCTGCTGGAGCAGCTGGAACAGCATCGCAGCCAGGTGCGACGCGAGTTCTCGCGGGTGTTCGAAGCGCGACAGCGCAGCACCGCCGGCCCGCAACTGGCCCGCTTTCAGGGCTATTGGCAGGCGCTGCAGGCGGGTGATGCCGGTGAGGCTGAGTTGGCCGAGCTGGGCTTCACTGAGCCCGAGCGGGTGCACAGTTCACTGCACACACTAATCCACCAGATGGAAAGTGGCGCGGCCTCGGCGCGGGCACGCAAGCTGCTCGATAGACTGATGCCAGAACTGTTGGCCGGGGCGGCCTCGCAGGAGCGCAATTCGGTGGCCGCGCAGCGCCTGGCGGCCCTGGTTCAGGCGGTGCTGCGCCGCGCCTCCTATCTGGCCTTGCTGGACGAGCAGCCGGCAGCGCTGAAGCGGCTGACTGAAGTGATGGCCGGCTCGGTGCTGTTGGCCGAACGCATCATTGCCCATCCGATTCTGCTCGATGACCTGCTGGACAGTCGCTCTGAGCTCTATGTTCCATCGGAAGATGAGCTGCGGCGCGATATTGAAGAGCAGCTGCACCGCCACGGCGACGATGTCGAGGCCAGCCTGCAGGCGCTGAACGAGATCCGCCAAAGCCTGTCGTTTCGTATCGGCCTCGCCACCCTGTTTCAACGCCAGTCAGCCAGCGCCAGCGCACGTCAGCTGGCTGAGCTGGCCGAGCAGATCGTGGCTGCCGTGCTGCGTTTGGCGATTCGCTCGCTGGAGCCCGCGCACGGTGTGCTGCCTGGCTACGGCACTGATGCCGGGCTGGCCATCATTGGCTACGGCAGTCTCGGCGGCCTGGAACTTGGCTTTGCCTCGGACCTCGATCTGGTGTTCCTGTACGACCGCGCCTGCGAGGCGCTGATGACCGACGGGTCGCGGTCGCTGGACGCTGGCCGCTACCAGATGCGGGTGGTACAGAAGGCGCTTAGCCTGCTCTCGACACTGACCTCGGCCGGTCGTCTGTATGAAGTCGATCTGCGCTTGCGGCCCGATGGTGCCAAGGGGTTGCTGATGGTGTCCTTGGACAGCTTCGCCGACTACCAGCGCCAGCGTGCCTGGACCTGGGAGCATCAGGCCCTGGTTCGCGCCCGGCCGGTGGCCGGAGCGCCAGCGTTGGCGGTTGGATTTCAGCGTCTTCGCAACGAAGTGCTAAGTCGGGGACGCGAACGCGAGGATCTGATCGCCGACCTGGTCAGGATGCGACAGCGCATGCGCAGTGAACTCGATCGTGGGCGCCAGGGGCAGTTCGATCTCAAGCAGGGGCAGGGCGGCCTGGTCGATATCGAATTCATGCTACAGGCGTCGGTGATCTACCTTTCACCACAGTATCCAGACCTGCTGCTGAGCACCGCCAGCGGAGATCTGCTGGCCCGCCTGGCCGAGATCGCGGCGCCAGCTGACTGGCCGATTCGCGCCGGCGCCCTGCTGGAAGCCTACGAACTGCTGTTGGCCCGGGGCCTGACTTGCACCCTTGATGGGCGGCCGCGTGTGGTAATGGAAGAGGTGGCCATCGAGTCCGCCAGGGCGCAGGTACGCCAGCAATGGCAGGCGTTGGGCTTGCATCCAGCTGAGGACTGACCGCGTGGACAAGGAATTCTTCATCACCTTCAGCGGACGGATTCCGTACAATCGGGGGCCGCCCACATCCCGGCCTGACCTGTGCTGCGTGCGATTGGCCTATTCATTGTCCTTCTCGTGTTCTGGCTGCTGCTCTCCGGCCTCTATACACCGTTCCTGATCGGCGCTGGCGTCGGCACGGCACTGTTCGCCACCTGGTTCGGTCGTCGCCTGTCGGTAGTCGACCCTGAAGGTCAGCCGTTCCAACTCGGCTGGCGTATCTTCGTCTACTGGCTGTGGCTGGCCGGCGAAGTGGCGAAGTCGTCGCTTACCGTGGCCCGCATCGTGCTGCATCCCAAACTGCCTATCTCACCCAGTTTGGTGCGCTTCAAGGCCAGTCAGAGTACAGATCTTGGCCGAGTGATCCACGCCAATTCCATCACCTTGACGCCTGGAACTCTGAGCATCCATTGCAATGCCGAAGAGTTTCTGGTGCATGGCTTGACTCGCGAAGGCGCCGAGGGCTGCGTCAACAGCGCGATGGATCGCTGGGTGTCTCGTTGCGAGCAGGGGCGCTGATGTTCGCCGTGGCCGCGATTGCCCTGCTGGTCACTCTGAGCCTGGCCATCGCGCGTGCCTGGCTTGGGCCGACCGTGTTCGATCGCCTGCAGGCGGCCAACTCCTGCGGCACCGTCGCCACCCTGCTGTTGGCGGTGTTCGGCTTTCTGGATGGGCGGCCGGAGTTTCTCGACCTGGCCCTGGTCTATGGCCTGCTCAACGTGATCGGCACGATTGCCGTGCTGAAGTATTTCCGCAAGGCCGATCTTGGCGACAGTGGCGTCACCGACACCGGTTCCGAGGAGCGCTGATGATTTCTTTGATCGATACGTTAAGTTGGGTCTGTCTGGCAGCCGGTGGGCTGTTTGCCGCCATCGGTGGTCTGGGCCTGCTGCGCATGCCGGATTTCTTCACTCGCATGCATGCGGCCAGCCTGATCGACACCATGGGGGCTGGCCTGATTCTGCTGGGATTGCTGCTGCAGGCCGGTTTTGGCTTGGTCGCCATGAAACTGCTGATGCTAGCCGGCCTGATCTTTCTGAGCAGCCCCACCTCCACCCATGCGCTGGCCAAGGCGGCACTGGCCAAGGGCATCGAACCTTTGTTGGCAAAGCGGGAGGATCGGTCATCGAAACCCTGATCATCAATGTCCTGCTGCTGCTGATGGTGGTGGCCACCTTGGCGCTGATCCGCAGTCGCAATCTGTTCTCGGTGGTCGTGCTGAGCGGTGTCTACAGCTTTCTGATGGCGACTGTGCTGGTGGCGCTGGATGCGGTCGATGTAGCAATGACCGAGGCGGCGGTCGGCGCCGGCATTTCCACCGTATTGCTCCTTGGCGCCTTGTTGCTGGTGAAGAGCGAGGACACCGGCCGGCCGCACAAGCCCTGGGTTCCACTGGGCTTAGCGGCCTCGGTGGGCTTGCTGCTGGTATACGGTGCGCTTGGATTGCCGGCGTTTTCCGACCCTAACGCACCGATCCACCGTCACGTCGCACCGCACTACTTGAACGAGATGCCGAAGGAAATCGACGTGCCCAATGTGGTCACTGCTGTGCTGGCCAGCTATCGCGGTTTCGACACCCTCGGTGAGGTCACGGTGGTATTCACCGCCGGTGCCGGTGTGGTGGCCCTGCTGCGCCGACGACGCAAGTCGGAGAAGTCTGCATGAGAGAAGACCTGATTCTGCGCGTAGTGGCCAAGTTGCTGATCCCGTTCCTGGTGGTATTTGCACTGTACGTGCAGTTTCACGGTGACTTTGGCCCAGGCGGCGGCTTTCAGGCTGGCACCATTCTGGCTGCGGCGGTGGTCTTCTATGCCCTGATCTTCGGTCTGGATGCCGCGCGGCGTCAGGTGCCGGAGCGGCTGGTCGAAGTGATGATGGCCGCTGGTGTATTGATCTTCGCCGGGGTCGGTGTCGCCAGCCTTTTGCTTGGTGGCCAGTACCTCGATTACGACCTGCTGTCGCACGATCCCATTCATGGTCAGCACCGCGGCATTTTCTGGGTCGAGTTGGGCGTGGCAGTGACCGTGGCCGGGGTGATGTTGAAGATCTTCTACATGTTTGCCGACCGCGGGAGGCTGGACGAGGAATGAGCCCTGATTCGCTGCTCGGCCAATGGGTCAGTCATTTCAGCTATTTCATCACCGTGTTCCTGATGATGGCTGGCCTGTACATCGTCATTGCCCGCGGCAACCTGATCAAGAAGCTGGTCGGGCTGAGCATTTTCCAGACGTCGGTCTACCTGCTGTACGTGGCGCCCAGCAAGCTGCTCAACGGTACCGCGCCGATTCTTAGCCCGCAGTATCAGCAGTACTCGAACCCGCTGCCGCATGTGTTGATCCTGACCGCGATTGTGGTGGGAGTGGCAACCCTGGCCTTGGGCCTGGCCCTGGTGGTGCGCATTCGTGAGGCCTATGGGTCGATCGACGAGGACGAAATTCTGGAGGCCGAAGAGGAGCGTCGGCGGGTGAGTGAGGATCGATGAGCCTGCTCGACAAGGTCGCCGAACACCTGCCGATCCTACCTGTGGTGCTGCCCTTGCTGGCGGCACCGCTGACGGTACTGCTGCGTCAGCGTACGCTGGCCTTTCTGCTCACCATGCTGGTGGTTCTGGTCAGCCTGATCTGCTCGGTCTGGCTGCTTGTTCGGGTCGGTGAGCTTGGCGTCATTTCGTATGCCATCGGCGGCTGGCCGCCGCCGATCGGCATCGAGTACCGCGCCGACGCGCTGAATGCGCTGGTGATGGTGCTGGTCAATCTGATCGCCAGCCTGGTGCTGCCGTACAGCCAGTCCAGCATTCGCGAAGAAATCTCCTACGGGCAGCATTACCTCTACTACACGATGCTGCTGCTGTGCATCGCCGGCTTGAACGGTATCTGCATGACGGGCGATGCCTTCAATTTGTTTGTATTCCTGGAAATCTCCTCACTGTCGACCTATGTGCTGATTGCCTTGGGCCGTGATCGGCGTGCCCTGGTGGCGGCCTATCAGTACCTGATCATGGGCACGATCGGCGCGACCTTCATCGTCATCGGTGTCGGATTTCTGTATCTGATGACCGGCACGCTGAATCTGGCGGACATGGCAGGTCGCCTAGGCGAGGCGGCAGATCTGCGCCCGGTGCTGGCCGCGCTGGCCTTTCTCACCGTCGGTGTGTCGCTGAAGCTGGCGCTGTTCCCCTTGCACCAGTGGTTGCCGAATGCCTACGCCTTCGCGCCATCGCCGGTATCGGCCTTCCTCGCCGCCACCGCCACCAAGGTGGCGGTCTATGTGCTGCTGCGGATCTACTTCAGCGTGTTTGGCGATGCCCGCGTGTTCGAGCAGTTGCCGATGCGCGAACTGATGTTGCTGTTGGCCCTGGCGGGCATGTTCGTCGCTTCTGCAGTGGCCATCTATCAGGCCGACCTGAAGCGCCTGTTCGCCTATTCCAGCGTGGCTCAGATCGGCTATATCGTGCTGGGTATCGCGTTCGCCACGGTCAATGGGCTGACCGCCAGCATCGTTCACCTGATCAATCATGGTGTCACCAAGGGCGCGATCTTCATGCTGCTTGGCGGTGTTGCGCTGCGTGCCGGCGGCGTGCAGATGAGCGATCTGCGTGGTCTTGCCTCACGCATGCCGATTACCTCGTTTGCCATGGTGCTTGCCGGTCTGTCCTTGATCGGCGTGCCGGGCACGGCCGGCTTCATCAGCAAGTGGTATCTGGTCCTGGCGGCCATTGAAACCGGGCAATGGTGGCTGGTGTTCGCCATTCTGTTGAGCTCCTTGCTAGCAGTGATCTATGTCTGGCGCTTCGTTGAAGTGGCCTATCTCAGTGGTCCGCGACGCAATGAGCAGATCAGGGGGGAGGCGCCGCTCGGCTACTTGCTGCCCAGCCTGGCGATGCTGAGCCTGGCTCTGTGGTTCGGCTGGCAAACCGAGTGGACGGTGGTGCCGGCCAAGGCGGCGGCCGAGTGGCTGTTGAGCGCGGGACCTTGATGCTATGGATGGCTTATTGAATTTCAACCCCACCCAAGCCCTTTGGCTCGCTGTCGTTTTGCCGGCCCTGGCCGCCGTTGCGATCAGTCTGCTGGGCCGCCGGCCGAACCTGCGTGAGGCGGTGACCCTGGTCACAGCTGTGCTGGTCCTGTTGCAGGTCGTGGGCCTGCTGCCGCTGGTGTTGCAAGGTCATCGACCCACTCTTGATCTATTCGAGGTGCTGCCGGGTCTGAACATGAAGTTTGTTCTAGAGCCCTTGGGCATGGTGTTCGCCCTGGTGGCCAGCTCACTCTGGGTAGTCAGTTCGATCTATTCGATCGGTTACATGCGCGGCAACCGAGAGGCCAGGCAGACGCGATTCTACGTTTGCTTTGCTTTGGCAATCGGCTCGGCGCTGGGCATCGCCTTCGCTGGCAATTTCTTCACCCTGTTCGTGTTTTACGAAATTCTCACCCTGATCACGTTCCCCTTGGTCACACATCACGGCACACGCAAGGCCAAGGCCGGTGGTCGGGTGTATCTGGGGGTGTTGTTGTTCAGTTCGATCGTGCTGCTGCTGCCGGCCTTGATCTGGACCTGGGCCTTGGCCGGCAGTACCGATTTTGTCGTCGGTGGCTTGCTGCGCGACAAGCTCGAGGGGCCGGCTGTTCTGGGCATGCTGGCTCTGTGTGCGTTTGGCGTGGGCAAGGCCGCGCTGATGCCGATGCACCGCTGGCTGCCGGCAGCCATGGTGGCGCCGACTCCGGTATCGGCGCTGTTGCACGCGGTGGCCGTGGTCAAGGCCGGTGTCTTTACCGTGGTGAAACTGGTGGTTTACCTGTTCGGGTTCGACCTGCTGCGAGATAGCAGCGCTGCCGCGGCCCTGGTCGCCGCTGCCGCATTCACCCTGGTCGCCGCCTCGGTGGTTGCCATCGGTGCCGATAACCTGAAGCGGCGCCTGGCCTATTCGACCATCAGCCAGCTCGCCTACGTGGTGCTGGCTGTGGCCTTGATCGCGCCGTTTTCGGTCATTGGTGCCGTGTTGCATCTGGTGGCGCACGCGTTTGGCAAGATCACCCTGTTCTTTGCCGCTGGCGCCATCTACACCGCTGCACACAAGACCGAAGTCAGCCAGCTCGACGGCATTGGCCGGCAGATGCCGATGACCATGACCGCTTTCGCCATCGGCGCGCTTTCAATGATTGGCTTGCCGCCGGCGATGGGGCTGGTGTCGAAATGGTTCATCCTGCAGGGCGCCATGGCGAGCGAGCAATGGCTGGCTGTGGCCGCCCTGGTGATCAGTACCTTGCTGGGCGCAGCCTATCTGTTGCCGATCGTCTATCGCGCTTTCTTCCGCGCGCCAGTCGATGGCCAAGGCGAAGAAGCTCCCTGGCCGATGTTGATCGCCATGGGGCTCAGTGCCGGCGCTACGGTGCTGTTGTTCCTGATGCCCGATCTGGCCCTGCAATTGGCGAAGTTGGTGGTTGGGTAATGAGTGAAGACATGACGACCGCGGATCGCACGTCCCATCGGCTGGATCGGCCGGCCAACCGGCGTTTGCTGTGGCGCGGCCTGGTGCTGCTGGCGGTGCTGTCCGTGGCGGCTGAATGGTTGATCGAGTTGCATCCGCACTTCGAGCTTGAGTCCTGGTTCGGATTCAACGCCTGGTATGGCTTTCTGGCCTGTGCCGCGATGGTCGGCATGGCCAGGCTGTTGGCGCTGTGGCTCGCCCGCAACGATCGCTACTATCGGACTGACGATCCGAGCGGCCGGGAGCAGGGCGATGATTGAAGCGTTTGCTCACCCTGGGCTGATGCTGATCTTTGGCGGCCTGATGCTGGCCTTGAATCGCAGCTTGCTGCGCGATGCCTTGGCCCTGGTCATTCCCGTGTTCGCGCTGTGGATGATCTGGCAGTTGCCAGAGGGAACTCTGTGGCGCTTCGACTACCTGGGGCTTCGCGTCGAGCCGTTGCGGGTCGATAGCCTTTCGCGCTTGTTTGCCACCGTGTTCACTTTGATGGCGGCGGTAGGCGCCTTGTTTGCGCTGCGTCAGCCCAGCCGGCTGGAATTGCCGGCGGCGTTTGTCTACGCCGGCTCGGCGGTTGGGGCGGTTCTGGCTGGCGACCTGTTCAGTCTGTTCATCGCCTGGGAAATGATGGCGATTGGATCAACCCTGGTGTTATGGAGTCAGCCGGGCGAAGCGGCTCGACGCGCCACGCAACGCTATCTGATGATGCATCTGCTGGGCGGGGTGCTGCTGTTGGCCGGCATTGCCGGGCACGTGCAGGACACCGGCAACATCGCCTTTGTCTCGATGTCACTTGATAGCGTGTCGCATTGGTTGATTCTGGCCGGCTTCCTGATCAACGCCGGTGCGCCGCCGTTTTCGGCCTGGTTGCCGGATGCCTATCCCGAGGCAACCTACAGTGGCACCGTGTTTCTCTCGGCCTTTACAACCAAGACGGCCGTGTATGTGCTGATGCGCGGCTTTGCCGGCGAAGAGCTGCTGATCTATATCGGCCTGTTCATGGTGTTCTACGGCGTCGTCTACGCGCTGCTGGAAAACGATATGCGACGTGTGCTGGCCTATTCGATCGTCAACCAGGTCGGCTTCATGGTGGCGGCCATCGGTGTGGGTACCCCGATGGCCCTGAATGGCGCGGCGGCGCTGGCTTTCGTCCACATCGTCTACAAGGGATTGCTGCTGATGTCCGCCGGTGCGGTGCTGCATGCGGTGGCCCGCAGGAACCTCTCCGACCTCGGCGGCTTGTTTCACTCGATGCCGCGAACGGCCGCATTTGGCCTGATCGGAGCGCTGGCGTCTCTAGCCGCACCGTTGACTTCGGGGTTTGTTTCAAAATCGATGGTGTTGCAGGCCGCTGCCGAACAACACCTTGTTTGGGTCTGGATGCTACTGGTGGCCGCTTCGGCCGGCGTGGTCCTGCACTCGGGTCTGAAGTTTCCCTGGTTCGTGTTTTTCCACAAGGATTCCGGACTGCGGCCGTCTGAGGCGCCCTGGCACATGCAGGGGGCGATGGCAATTCTTGCCATTCTCTGTATCGGCATCGGTGTGTATCCCGATCCGCTGTATGACATGTTGCCTCATCCGGTCGAGTATCTGCCCTACACGGCCGCTCACCTGCTGACTCAAACGCAGCTGTTGCTGATCTCCGCTCTGGCCTTCTTTCTGCTGTTGCCTTGGTTGCAGCGCTCACAGACCATCACCCTGGACACCGACTGGCTGTATCGGCGCCTGGCGCCAGCCGGCCTGGCAGCGGCCGGTCGGGCTTATCGCGCAGCAGCACAGCCCGCCGAGCGGGTGACCCGGCGCCTGCGGCAATGGGTCGGCGACATCGTCGTCCAACATCACTTGCCCAGCGGTCGAATGGCGCAAACCTGGCCCACCGGCTATATGGCGCTGTGGATGCTGCTGCTGATGCTTGGCTGCCTGGTGTTGTATTTCTGGCAGATAGATTGAGTAATGTGTTAAGTTGGCAGCGACTTTTGCTTCGATCCGGGACCTATCATGCTCTTGACACTCGACCCCGCTGCTCCCGGCGATTTTGATTTCATCATTGGCGACTGGCGGGTCAAACACAGGAGCCTGAAGCAGCGATTTTCCGGCTGTGACGACTGGCTCGAGTTCGATGGCTTATCGTCGACCAGGAAGATCCTCGGCGGCTTCGGCAATCTTGAGGACAACGTTCTTCATTTCCCCGATGGGGCATTTCGCGCGGTGGCGATGCGGTCGTTCTGTGCCAAGACCGGCTCGTGGTCGATCTGGTGGCTTGATGGCAGAAACCCGACCCAGCTCGACACCCCGGTAGTGGGTCGATTCGCCAATGGCGTCGGTGTTTTTCTGGCCGATGACCAGATCGATGGGCAGGCAATCAAGGTTCGCTTCACCTGGTCGGCGTTGCCTGGCCAGAATCCGCGCTGGGAGCAGGCATTCTCCAATGACGCTGGCGCCAGCTGGGAAACCAACTGGTACATGGAGTTTCAGCCCCATCGGTAGACGGTCTCGGCGTCTTGGCAAAGCTGGCGCGGCTGTGCCGCGACCGGTTGTGCTGTAAGGCTCCCGAATGGAAGTTCTTCAGCCACCTGATGGTCACTCGCCCGCTGCGCTTAACCCAGCAGCAGATAGCACACGCCGCTAATCGCCAGCACGCAGAACAGATCGAGCACGGCGCCGTGACGCAGCATGTCGCGCGCTTCAATCTGCGGTGAGGCGAACACGATGGCATTTGGCGCTGTTGCCACCGGCAGCATGAAGCCGCAACTCGCGGCCAAGACCGCTGGCACCATCAGCAGAGCCGGATCGATCTGCGCAGCCACCGCAGCGGCGGCCAGCAGCGGCATCAGCAGCACCGCGGTGGCGGTATTGGAGGCGATCTCCGACAGCAGGATGACGCAGGCGACGATCAGGGCGATCTGCAGCAGCAACGGCCAGCTCAGCAAACCCTGTAGCGAAGTGGCAATCAGAGCAGACAGGCCGGAGGTCTCGAACGCGGTGGCCAGGGCAATGCCGCCGCCGAACAGGATCAACGCGCCCCAGGGAATGCGTTGGGCGGTTTTCCAGTCGAGCAAAGGCCCGCCCTGGCCGCTGGGGATCAGTGCCATCACCACGGTGCCGAGCAGGGCCACGCTGGCGTCGTTGGCAGTCGGCAGCCTTAGCCATTCGCTCCAGCCGCCAAATGGTTCGCTGCGCGTCACCCAGGCCAGCGCGACCAGGGCGAACACCGTCAGAACACGGCGTTCCGCCGAGGTCCATGGCCCCAGGGCGGGCAAGGTGGCGGCCGGCGTGTCGGCCAGAGGCCGCGCCATCCACCAGGCCAGGGCCGGCAGCAGCACGGCGACGGTGGGCAGGCCAAACCATAGCCAATCGCTGAATCCCAGCGCACGCTCGGTGGTCTGTGCATAAACCTGCATGAACACCAGGTTGGGTGGCGAACCGACAGGTGTGCCGAGCCCGCCCAGGCTGGCGGCATAGGCAATGGCCAACAGCAAGGGCACGGCCAGACGGCGATCCGGGTATTCCTCCAGCACGGCCAGCGCCACCGGAATCATCATCAGGGTAGTGGCGGTGTTAGAAATCCACATCGAGGTCAGGCCAGTGGCGATGGCAAAGCCCCAGACCAGTCGGCGTCCGCTACCACCGCCAAACAGGTGCACCATGCCCAGGGCCATACGCCGATGCGCGCCATTCTTCTGCAGCGCGCTGGCCATCATGAAGCCACCTGCCAATAGCAGGATCAACGGGTTTCCATAGGCTTCGGCAGCCTGTTTCGAACTTATCACACCGCTTAGCGGAAGCAGGGCCAGCGGCAGTAGTGAAGTGAACGCATGCGGAATCGCCGCGGTCACCCACCAGGCGGCTACCCATAGGGTAAGGCCCAAGGTGAAGGCAATCGCGCTGCTATGTCCGGTGTGGCTTGCCCAAGCCCAGCCGATCAATCCGAGCAGCGGGCCACTCAGCAGTCTCCAAGGCGAGCGCGCCTGGCTTTCGTCGAGTTCTTCCATGGACTCAGCTCAGCCCTCGCTCAGTTATGCGGTGGCCGCTGGGAAACGCGCCAATTCAAGCTTGGCCAGCGCATTGCGATGCACTTCGTCGGGGCCGTCGGCGATTCGCAACGAGCGCGCCGCCATGTACATCTGCGGTAGGGGCGTGATGTCGCTAAGGCCGGCGGCGCCCCAGGCCTGCATGGCCCAGTCGACCACCTGGCAGGCGACACTCGGCGCCACAATCTTGATCATGCCGATATCGGCCTTGGCCGCCTTGTTGCCGGCAACGTCCATTTTCCAGGCCGCTTGGAAGGTGAGCAGCCGGGCCTGATCGATCTGGCATCGCGCCTCGGCAATCCGCTCGTGCCAGATGCTCTGCTTTTCCAGTGCCTTGCCAAAGGCAACCCGACTGTTAAGTCGCTGGCACATCAGCTCGAAAGCGCGTTCGGCCAGGCCGATCAGGCGCATGCAGTGGTGAATGCGGCCCGGTCCCAGACGCCCCTGCATCATCTCGAAACCACGCCCCTCGCCGAGCAGGAGATGATCGACCGGTACGCGCACCTGATCGAAGCGCAGCTCGCAATGCCCATGAGGGGCGTCGTCATAGCCGAATACCGGCAGCGGCCTGACCACTTCAAGGCCTTGGCTGTCGGCTGGCACCAGCAGCAGGGAGTGCTGTGCATGGCGCGGCGACTCCGGATTCGAGCGTGCCACCACGATGTACAGTCGGCAGCGCGGATCGCCGGCCCCCGATATCCACCACTTGCGGCCATCGAGCAGATAGTGATCGCCGTCGCGACGCATCAACAGGTCGATATTGGTGGCATCGCTGGAGGCGACATCGGGTTCGGTCATTGCAAAGGCAGAGCGTATCTCGCCGTTAAGCAGTGGCGTGAGCCACTGCGCTTGCTGGGCCGGCGTGCCGTAGCGGGCCAGTACTTCCATATTGCCAGTGTCGGGCGCCGAGCAGTTGAACACCTCCGGCGACCACAGCACGCGACCCATGATTTCGGCCAGCGGCGCATAGTCCAGATTGCTCAGGCCGGCGCCGTGTTCGCTATCGGGCAAGAACAGGTTCCAAAGCCCGGCGGCCTTGGCCTTGGGCTTGAGCTCTTCGATCAGGCGGGTTGGCGTCCAACGCTGGCCGCGGGCGGTATTTTCTGCCACCTCATGTTCGAAGCGTCGCTCGTTCGGATAGATGTGCTGGTCAAAGAAGGCAAGCAGTGCTTGCTGCAGCGTCTGGCTGCGGGCGGAGAGTGCGAAGTCCATGCGGCAAATCTCGAAGTGTATGAAGGAGCAGGTTCAGTGCATGTGGCCCTGGGCGATGCGCCAGCCAAGCTCTGCCACCGGCCGCGCCAGAGCGCCGGTCTCCAGCGCCTTCGCGCTGCTGGCGGTGCCTTGTTCGGCGCGCTTGGCGATGCCCTGGGCGATGCCGGCCAGGCGAAACAGGTTGTAGGCCAGATAGAAATTGAGATCAGGGATGCCTGCCTGGCGGCCGGTCTTCTGACAGTAGTCGGCGATGTAAGACTCGAGGCTCGGCAGCCCGAGGTTGGCGATCGGCAGGCCGGCAATACCGCGCATGATGCCCGGTGGGGTGAACCAGGCAAGGCAGTGGTAGGCGAAGTCGGCCAGTGGGTGGCCCAGGGTCGACAATTCCCAGTCGAGTACGGCGATCACTCGCGGCTCACTGGGGTGAAACACCAGGTTATCGATGCGAAAATCGCCATGTACGATGCGCGCCTCCTCATCGGCGGGCATGGCGCCGGGCAGCCATTCGATGAGCTGCTCCATGGCCTCGATGGTTTGCGTTTCCGAAGCGCGATACTGCTTGCTCCAGCGATGAATCTGTCGCTCGAAGTAATTGCCGGCCGCGCCATAGTCGGCCAGGCCGATCTGTTCCGGCACCACCCGATGCAAGGCGGCGATGGTGTCATTCATGGCGGCGTAGATCGGCCCGCGCGCGGCGGCGTCCAGTTCGGGTAGGGCGGCGTCCCAGAAAATTCGCCCGTCGACGCGTTCCATCAGGTAGAACATGCGCCCGATCACTCCTTCGTCCTGGCACAGGGCCAGCACCTTTGGCACCGGCACCTCGCTGTCGGCCAGTGCATCGAGCACGCGAAACTCGCGTTCGATGGCGTGTGCCGATGGCAGCAGCTTGGCAACTGGACCTGGCTTGCTGCGCAACACATAGCGTTTGTTCGGCGTGTCCAGCGCATAAGTGGGGTTGGACTGGCCACCCTTGAATTTCTGCAGCGTGATCGGGCCAGCGAAGCCCGTCACCGCTTGGCCGAGCCAGGCGCTCAAGGCGTCGAGATCAAAGGGCGATTCGCTGCGCTCCGACATGCGTCTGGGTTCCGGTCGAGGTGAATGAGCACGCAGAGTGCCACAGCTCGTGCCCCTGACCCAGCATGCCGGCATGGGCTCGAAACACATGGTTGCGCCGGCAACCAATGCTGCGGCGGTGGATCGGTGAGGGCGGTGAAACGTGTTGCACCGCAGCAAAGTGCGAATCAAACGACCATTGGTTAAGACATCGTTGCATTCGTTTGCAGCGGGTCCCTATGATAGGGCGGCCAATCCACCCAGATTTCCGATGAGGAAACGCTCATGCAGGCTCGACTGCCTTTAGTACTCGCGCTCTCGTCGCTGTTGCTCGCGGCGTGCAGCAGTTCCAGTAACAGCCCGCGCGCGGTGGATACGCCACCCGCCAATAACAACAATGGCACGCCGGTCAATGGCGTGATCACGGCGATCTATAATCCGGCCACCGGTGCGGTGCCGCTGCCGAACAATCTGTTGTTGTCCGGTACCACTGATCTCACCCTGAACCCGCCGGTGACCAATCCGGCCAACTTTGGCGATCCGCTGGTGGCGATCAGCGCCCTTGATGGCTGGAGCACCACCGCACCCTGGAGCATGGCGTTCAGCGATGCGCCGCAGCCCAGCAGCATCGTGCCGGGTCAGAGCGTACGGATCTTCGAGGTCACCCTGAATCAGCCTGGGGGTGTAGTGACCAGTGTGGTCCGCGAACTTACCCCAGGCAGTCAGTTCGTCACCGCGGTGGCGCCCAGCGACAGCACCGGCAAGACGGTGGCCATCGTGCCGACCGCGCCGCTTAAGCAGCTGACCTCTTACATGGCGATCATCACCAATGGCATCACCGATGCCCGCGGAAACGATGTGACCCCTGACCAGGCGTACTTCCTCACCAAGCGCAGCTCGCCGTTGTGCGTCAACCAGCAGAGTACCGATCCGCTGCTGCCCAATTCCACCGCCTGCGGGCTGGAGCCGCTGCGCGTGCTGACCAACTTCCAGTTGGCCGCCGCTGCTTCCCAGGGCATCAGCCCGGATGACGTGGTGTCGTCCTGGGTGATGACCACGCAGAGCATCACGCCGGTGCTGCAGGCAGTACGCAGCCGTGTGCAGGCCGCGCCGAACATGATCGTGCCCACCGGACTGAACACATCGGCCGCCGGCTTGCCGCCGATCGCTGACATCTACGTCGGCTTCATCGCGCTGCCGTATTACCAAGTGCCGCCTTCCGCTTCGAATCCGACCGCGCCGCTGAACGGTTTCTGGAAAGCCGCTCCCGGTGCCTATGTGCCGCCGTTCAACGCGCTTGGCCTGGATCCTCGCTCGACCAATGTCACCGTCTACAACCCGTTCCCGGTGGCCAATGCCACGGTGCAGGTGCCGGTGCTGATGACGGTGCCGAACGCGGCGTCCGGCCGTACCAAGCCGGCGGCAGGCTGGCCGATCGTAATGTTCCAGCACGGCATCACCCGCAACCGTACCGACGCGCTGGCCATTTCTGCCACCCTGGCCGCGCAGGGCATCGCGGTGATCTCGATCGATCAGCCGCTGCACGGCGTTTCACCGGGCAACTCGGATTTCTCGGCGGTGTCGGCCTTCTACATCAACCCGAACAATCCGCTGACGGCGCCGCTGTTTGCCGCCGGCGTGCGCGAGCGCACGTTTGATGTGGACTACGTCAACAACAGCACTGGCGCGCCAGGGCCGGATCAGATTCCCGATGCTTCCGGTACCCACACCATCAATCTGGCCTCCCTGCTGACCTCGCGCGACAACATCCGTCAAGCGATCGCTGATCTGTTCGTGGTCGCGGCCACCATTCCGGCGATCGACATCAATGCCGACAGCGCGCCTGATTTTGACGGCTCGCAGATCCGCTTCGTCGGTCAATCGCTGGGTTCGATCGTCGGTATCCCGTTCGTCGCACTGGAGCCGAACGTCAGCGTCGGCATGTTCTCGGTACCGGGCGGCGGCATTGCCCGCTTGCTCGATGGCTCGGCCACCTTTGGTCCGCGCATCCGCGCCGGCCTGGCAGCGGCCGCCGGCTTACAGCCGAACACGCCGCCCTATGACCAGTTCATGGGTGCCGCGCAGCAGGTCACCGACTCTGGCGACCCGATCAACTACGGTTTCGTATCGGCGCAGAACAGCGTGCTGGTGCATGAAGTGGTGGGTGGCGACAGCTTTGTCTCCGATCGCGTGATTCCGAACTCGGTGCCGGGCGCGCCGCTGTCGGGTACCGAGCCACTGATTCGCGCCATGAATCTGGGCTCGATCTTCGGCAACACCTTCGATGTGCCGGGCGGTGTCCGCGGTGCAGTGCGCTTCACCCAGGGCGAGCACGGCTCGCTGCTTTCACCGGGGCGCTCCGCCGCCAATCCGCCGCCTGATCCGATCGGTTTCCTCAATGTGACCACGGAAATGCAGGTGCAGATGTCGAGCTTCATCGTCACCGGCGGTCGCCAGGTGGTGGTGCAAGATTCCTCTGTGATTCGTACGCAGTAAGGCGAGGAGACCCCATGAACCTCATGATTCAGACGTCAAGCCGTACCTCGCGCGTGCTGCGTGCACCTCTGGCGCTGGCCATTGCCAGCGTTCTGCTGGCGCCGGCCGCCCAGGCCTTCGAGTTCGAAGCAGGCCCGATCACCGGCAATATCGACACCACGGTGTCGCTGGGTGCCACCTTCCGCATGCAAGATCCGGACGATGACTTGCTCGGTAAGGCGTTTTTTGAGCCAAGGTTGGTGGCACAGATTGCCGCCCTGCAAGCGCAGAACCGCTTTCCGGAAGCGCAAGCGCTGCAGATCGCCGCGCAAGGTCGCTTTTCGGTCAACCGCGACGACGGCAATCTGAAGTACGACAAGGGCGATGTGATCTCCAACGCGTTCAAGATCACCAGCGAAATGGCGCTGAACTGGACCGATGGCGGCGCCTTTGCCCGAGCCACCTATTTCTACGATTTCGAAAACACCGATCGCGACGATCTGACCCCGGAAGCGCGTGACCTGATCGGCGATCGCTTCCGCATGCTGGACGCCTTCGTGTTCCATAACTTCAGCTACGGCGAAACTGGCACCGCCACCGTTCGTGTTGGTCGTCAGGTGATCAGCTGGGGTGAGAGCACCTTCATCCAGAACGGCATCAATGTGATCAACGCCGTCGATCTGTCGGCGTTGCGCGTCGCCGGTGCCGAGCTGAAAGAGGCCTTCCTGCCGCTGGACTCGGTCTGGGCCTCGTTCAGCCTGACCGACAGCCTGTCGCTGGAAGCGGCCTGGCTGCTGGAGTTCGAAGAAATCGAAGTCGATGCCTCGGGTACCTACTTCAGCTCGAACGATTTCGCTTCGCCGGGCGGTCAATACGTGATGCTGGGCTTCGGCACCGTGCCGCAGCCGGTCAATGACCCAGGTCTGTACTTCTCCACCTGTTTCAATGGCACGGCTGGCTTTGCCAGCAGCGACCGTTTCGCCGAGCTATCGGCGGCGTACGGTGCCACCACGGCGTTGCAGCTGATCGGTGCTGGCTGTAGCGGCTCGTTCCCGCGCGCGGAAAATCGCAATGCCTCGGACAGCGGTCAGTACGGTATGGCCTTGCGTTACTACGCCTCGGAGTTCTTCGATACCGAGTTTGGCTTCTACTACCTGCGTTACCACAGCCGCCTACCGGTGCTGTCGGGCATTTCGGTCACCTCAAGCAGTTCCAACAGCGGTCGCTACCTGGTTGAGTATCCGGAAGACATCAATCTGTTTGGTGTGAGCTGGAATACCACCCTGCCGGGCGGCTGGGCCTTCCAGGGCGAAATGAGCTACCGCGACAACATGCCGCTGCAGATCGATGACGTCGAGCTGCTGTTTGCCGGCCTGTCGCCGCTGAATCCGCTGATCCAGGCGCCGGCCAACCGGTTCATCAGTCAGCTGGGCGAGTACGGCCCGGGCGAGTACATCCAGGGTTGGGATCGCCACGAAGTCAGCCAGATTCAATCGACCTTCACCAAGCTGATCGGCCCCGGCAACTGGCTGGGCGCAGAACAGATTGCCGTGGTCGGTGAAATCGGTGCTACCAAGGTATGGGATCTGCCTGATCAGAGCGTATTGCGCTACGAAGGTGAGGGCACCGACACTGGCGGTGGTTTCGACATCGTCACCGGCGCTTTGCGCAATCCGGTCACGCTGCGCGACGGGTTCCCGACTTCGTTCAGCTGGGGCTATCGACTGGCGGCGCGTGCCGATTACAACAATGTGTTCGGCAGTGCCGTCAATCTGTCACCGCGATTGGCCTTCAATCACGACGTCAACGGCATCACCCCGGGGCCGGGTGGCAACTTCCTGGAGGATCGAAAGTCGCTGACCCTCGGCGTTGAGGCTTTGTACCTGAACCAGTGGTCGGTTGATCTGTCCTACACTGCATTCTTCGGTGCAGGTACCTTCAATCAAATCGCCGATCGCGATTTCGCCGGCATCGCTGTGAAGTACGCTTTCTGATCCACACCAAGCTCGAGCGAATGCTCAAGGAGGCTGGAATGCAAGCTAGAAACCTGTGGTGCTTGAGTGTGGCAATTGGCCTGGCGGTATCGGCAGGCGCAGCGGAGGCCGCGGTCAGCGCGGCCGAAGCGGCCAAACTCGGAAAGGAATTGACCCCGGTCGGCGCGGAGAAGGCTGGAAACGCCGATGGCAGCATTCCGGCGTGGGAGGGCGGCATCACCAAGCCGCCTGCCGGCTACAAGAAGGGCGATCATCACCCTGACCCGTATGCCGCTGACAAGCCGGTCAATACCATCACGGCGCAGAACTACAAGCAGTTTGCCGCCAAGCTCAGCGCCGGGCAGCAAGCGATGTTTGCCAAGTATCCGAGCTACAAGATGCCGGTTTACCCGACTCGGCGCTCGGCATCGTTTCCACAGCGCATCTACGACTACACGATCAAGAATGCCACCACCGCCAAGGTGATTGCCGACGGCGACGGTGTGGAAGGCGCAGCCGAGGGTATGCCATTCCCGATTCCGCAGAACGCCTATGAGGTGATGTGGAATCACAAGCTGAAGTACAAGGGCGTCGGTATTGCGCGTTGGAACAATCAGGCGGCTTTGACAGCGTCGGGTGATTTCAACATGGTGCGGTTGCGCGAGGAGATTCTAGGCCTGTACTACAAGCCGGGCAGCACCATCGAGAGCATCAATAACATCCTGTTCTACTTTTTCCAGTCGGTGGAGTCGCCACCGCGTCTGGCTGGACAGGTGCTATTGGTTCACGAGTCCTTGAATCAGATCGCCCAGCCGCGTCAGGCCTGGATCTACAACCCGGGCCAGCGTCGCGTGCGCCGCGCACCGAATGTGGCCTACGACAATCCGGGTACCGCGGCTGATGGTCTGCGTACCAACGACATGGCCGATATGTTCAACGGCGCCTTCGATCGTTTTGAGTGGAAACTGGTCGGCAAGAAGGAAATGTACGTTCCGTACAACTCCTACAAGCTGCATTCGAAGGACACCAAGACCGACGACATCCTCAAGCAAGGTCACGTCAATCCCGATCTGCAGCGCTACGAGTTGCACCGCATGTGGGTGGTCGAGGCGACCCTGAAGCCAGGCAAGCGTCATATCAATCCGCGGCGCACCTTCTATGTCGACGAGGATGGCTGGCAGATCCTGATGATCGATCACTACGATGGTCAGGGGCGTCTGTGGCGTGTCTCTGAAGCACCGTCGATCAACTACTACGAAGTGCCGACCTTCTGGGCCACGCTGGAGATTCACAACGACCTGCAATCCGGCCGTTATCTGGTGTCAGGCCTGGATAACCAGGAGGACATCACTGACTTCAGTTATGACTCCGATCCAGCCAACTTCTCGCCGCAGTCGTTGCGCATCACTGGCGTGCGTTAATCTGCAGGCCCGGGCTTTACCAGAAGCGACCGCTGCGGCGGTCGCTTCGCTTCGCCGAAACATCTAAGGTAGGGAATCAATGCAAGCCACTCAGATGAAGTCGCTGGCCCTGATCGCAGGGCTGGCGTTTGGAAGCTCCGCTTTCGCCGCAGTGTCGGCGGATCAGGCAAAACGATTGGGCAACGAACTGACTCCGGTCGGGGCGGAAAAGGCCGGCAACGCAGCGGGCACGATTCCGGCCTGGACTGGCGGCATCACCACGCCGCCGCAGGGTTACAAGGTTGGCGAGCATCATCGCGATCCTTTTGCTGCTGACCGCTCGTCGCTGTCGATCACGCCGCAAAATTACAAGCAGCACGCAGACAAGCTCACAGAGGGTCAGAAGGCGATGTTCGCCAAGTACCCGACCTTCAAGATGAACGTCTATCCGACTCGGCGTTCGGCCTCGTTTCCCAAGCGTACCTACGAATACACCATCAAGAATGCCACCACCGCAAAGCTTGAAGCGAACGGCGATGGCGTGACCGATGCGGCCGAGGGCTTGCCGTTCCCGATTCCGCAGAATGGCTACGAGGCGATCTGGAATCACAAGCTGAAGTACAAAGGTGTTGCCGCAGCGCGCTGGGCCAATCAGGCCGCGCCGACAGCCTCTGGACAGTACAACCTGGTGCGCATTCGCGAAGAACTGCTGGGGCTTTACTACAAGCCCGGCAACACCATCAAGGACACCAACAACATCCTGGTTTACTTCTATCAGGTGGTCGAAAGCCCGGCACGTCTGGCCGGTCAGGTGTTGCTGGTGCACGAGTCACTGAATCAGATCAAGCAACCGCGTCAGGCCTGGATCTACAACCCGGGTCAGCGTCGCGTCCGCCGCGCGCCGAATGTCGCCTACGACAATCCCGGCACCGCATCGGACGGTCTGCGCACCAATGACATGACCGACATGTTCAACGGTGCCATGGACCGTTTCGACTGGGAACTGGTCGGCAAGAAAGAGATGTACGTGCCGTACAACTCGTACAAGGCGCACAGCGATCAGACCAAGGTCGAGGACCTGCTCAAGCCGGGGCATATCAACCCCGATCTGCTGCGCTACGAACTGCATCGCGTCTGGGTGGTGGAGGCCAAGCTGAAGAAGGGCAAGCGCCATATCAACTCGCGCCGCACCTTCTACCTCGACGAGGACAGCTGGCAGATCCTGGTGATTGATCACTACGACGGTCAGGGGCGTATGTGGCGCTATTCCGAAGCGCCGTCGATCAATTTCTACGAAGTACCGGTGTTCTGGTCGACGATGGAGAATCATCACGACCTGCAGTCCGGGCGTTACATTGCTACCGGTCTCGATAATCAGGAACCGATGTACGACTTCTCGTTCCAGACCAATCCGGAAAACTTCTCGCCGCAGGCATTGCGTAAACGCGGCGTGCGCTGATTAGGCATCGTTGTGTGAAGGTGTGAGCAAGCAGCCGCGTGAGCCCCACGCGGCTGTTTGCGTTTTGGACAAGACGCGCTAGGCTGAGTTGCATCCGTGACCCGCATGGGTCGAGCATCGGAACCAGGGGAAAAGCATGAATCGGATTCTGTCCAAGCACGGCTGGGTGTTGCTGACTGCCGTTGTCGCTCAATCGTTGGTGATGCCTCTGGCCGTCGCCGCCGACGACGGCGAAAAAGTCCAGGTGGCTGAGATGCTGCCCCTGGTCGGTCAGCGTTCTCTGGTCCTGGATATCACCGAGGCCGCCTCACGCGGAGTGATGGTCGGTGAGCGCGGCCAGATCCTGGTCAGCGAGTCGCGCACCGATTGGCGTCAGGTCGAGGGCGTGCCGACCCGCGCCACCCTGACCGCGGTCGCCGCTCAAGGAGACAACGTCTGGGCAGTGGGCCACGATGGAATGATCCTGCACAGTGCCGATGGCGGCATGTCCTGGACCGTCCAGCGCAGTGATCCGAAACGCGAAATCGATCCCGATGAGGAGTGGGATCCGCGTCAGGGCGCACCCCTGCTTGATGTGTTCTTCGTCAGTGAGCTTGAAGGCTTTGCCATCGGCGCCTACAGCCTGCTGTTGAAGACCGAGGACGGTGGGCAGAACTGGCGTCGAGTCAGCGTCGGCGGTACCGGTGAAGAAGAGGCGATGGACGAGACCGACGAACTGGCCGAGGAGGAGGATTGGACCTTCACCGAGGATGATCTGGTGCTGGAAGAGGAAGAGAATCCGCACTTGAACGCCATCGCTCGGGCGCCTTCGGGTTTGATGCTGATGGTCGGCGAGCGTGGCGCAGCGTTTCGCTCTCGCGACGGCGGCGACACCTGGGAGCGCATTCAGCTGCCCTATGGCGGTTCCATGTTCGGCCTGTTGGCCTTGGGCGATCAGCACTTCGTCGCCTTTGGGCTGCGCGGCCATATCCTGGAGACGACCGATGGAGGCGATACCTGGGAGACGCTGGACACCGACACCGAGCTCAGCCTGATGGGCGGCGCGGCGTTGCAGAATGGCGGCTTCGTTGTGGTCGGGGCCAATGGCGTGGTGATCAGCCGCGAGAGTGCACAAGCCGATCTGGTCACCGGAGTGTTCGTCAATGAGGAACGCGAGACCCCGGTGCTGGCCTCGGTGTTGCCACGCGGCATGCGCACCTTTCTGGTCACCGGCGAAAAAGGTATTGGCCAATACGAAGTGAAGCCGGCGGGTTCCTGACGAGCAAGGCGCCGCAACCAACAACCAACAAGCAACGACTCCGACTTAAATAAGGATTCAACGTCATGCATGGATCGAGTTCGCAGCCGGGCGCTTTCGCGACGATGATCGAGAAGCTGGTATTCGGTGCGCGGCCGGTGATGCTGGTGATACTCGCCGCCATCACCGGTGCCATGATCGCGTATGCCAGCGAGTTGAAGGTCGACGCCGGGTTCAAGAAGCAGATCCCGCTGAAGCATGAATACATGCAGACCTTCATCGACTACGAGAAGGATTTCGGCGGCGCCAACCGGGTGCTGGTCGCCCTGGTGGCCAAAGACGGCGACATGTTCGACACCGAGTTCTTCAGCACGCTGGAGTCGATGACCAAGGACGTGATGGCTATCGAGGCCTCGGATGACGCCCGTGTGCGGTCACTGTTCACGCCCAATGTGCGCTTCGTCGAAGTGGTTGAAGATGGCTTTGCGGGTGGCAATGTCATTCCCGACACCTTCACCCCGAGCCTGCCGGGTTTCGAGGCCACTCAGGACGACTGGGACACGATCCGCGCCAACATCGTCAAGGCCAATATCGTCGGTCGTCTGGTCGCCAAGGACTACTCCGGCGCGATGATCTCGGCTGATCTGATTCCGGAAGACGCGCGCAAGAAACTCGACTATCAAGAGGTTGCCGCCGAGCTCGAAGCCCTGCGCGCCAAGTACGAAAATGACAAGTTCAGCGTGCACATCATCGGTTTCGCCAAGATGGTCGGCGACGTGGCCGATGGTGCGCGCTCGGTGATCTGGTTCTTCTTCATCACCATCGCTCTGACCTGGTTCCTGCTGTTCATCTATTCGACCTCGTTCAAGCTCGCCAGCCTGACAGTGTTTGCGGCAATGGTGGCGGTGGTGTGGATGCTAGGCGCATTGCGCCTGATGGGATTCGGCATCGACCCGATGAACATGCTGACGCCGTTCCTGATCTTTGCCATCGCGGTCAGTCACGGCGAACAGATGATCAATCGCTTCCGTGGCGAAATTTTCTTCGGCGGCATGGAGGACGGCACGGTCGAGGAATTGCGCACGCGCGAGGGCGTTGACTCGGTCGAAGCAGCCAAGCGTGCGCTGCGTCTGCTGGTGGTGCCGGGCTCGGTGGCCCTGGTCACCAGCTGCCTGGGCTTCGCTGCGATCATGATCATCGACATTCAGATGGTGCGTGAGCTGGCGATTACCGCCACCGTCGGTGTCGGCCTCACCCTGATTACCAATCTTGTCCTGCTGCCGATCCTGCTCAGTTTTACCAAGCTGAAGAACATGGAGCGCAAGCGCGAATTCCGCCTGCGCCAGCTGACCCGCTTCGATCGCATCTGGGCCCTGTTGTCCAATATCGCACGGCCGGCGGTTGCCACCGTGGTGGTGGCGATCGGTGTCACCGGCTGGTGGTTCGCTGAGCAGCGCGGTGATCAGGTGATGATCGGTGATGCTCAGGCCGGCGTGGCCGAGTTGTGGCCGGAGGCGCGCTACAACCAGGATGCGTTGATGATCACCGGCAAGTTTGCCCTGGGTGTCGACATCCTCAACGTTGTGGTCGAGGCCAGGCCCGATGCCTGCACGCTCAGCGATCGCGCCATGCGCTTAACCGATCGTTTCGCTTGGCATCTGGAGAACATCGACGGTGTGCAACAGGTCATCACCTTGCCGCAAATCGCCAAGGTGGTGTACGCCGGCTGGAACGAGGGTTCGATCAAGTGGCGTGTGCTGCCACACGATTCCGACAGCCTGCGCCTGGCAACACAAGGCTTTGAGACCGACTCGGGTCTGTTGAACTCAGATTGCTCGGCGATGCCGATCATGGTGTTCCTGGCCGATCACAAGGCCGAGACGATCGATCGTGTGGTTAATGCGGTAAAGAAATTCCGCGCCGACAACGACGCCTGGCATGAAGGTGTGAATCTGCGTCTGTCACTGGCCGACAAGGCAGTCGCGGCGCAGGCCGCCCTGGACGCGATCACGCCGACCCCGGAACAGGAAAAGCTGGCCGCGGAGTGGGATGAGATCAAGGATCAAGTGAACTTCCGCCTTGCCACCGGCAATGTCGGCGTGATGGCGGCAATCAACGAGACTGTGCGTGAAGTGGAACATCTGATGCTGATGATGCTGTATGCGGCGGTGTTCGTGATGTGCCTGATCAGCTTCCACAATCCACTGGCCGCCACGGCGGTGATGATGCCCTTGTTGCTGGTCACCGAGCTCGGCCACTCACTGATGGTGCATCTGGAAATCGGCATGAAGGTCAACACCCTGACCGTGGTGGCCCTGGGTGTGGGTATGGGCGTCGACTACGCCATCTACATCTTTGCCCGCATGCGCGAAGCGATGAAGGATGGTCACACCTTGCGCGAGTCCTACTTCATCGCCCTGAAGACTACCGGCATCGCCATCTTCTACACTGCATTGACCCTGGCGGTGGGCGTCGCCACTTGGATCTGGTCGGCACTGAAGTTCCAGGCCGACATGGGCCTGATGCTGACCTTCATGTTCGTGGTCAACATGGTGGCGGCGATCATCTTCCTGCCGGCCCTGTGTCGCCTGCTGCTGCGTCCCTTTGAGAAGGACACCTGGGAACCGGATCTGAGCGGAACCCACAAGTTCTAGGCTGATCAATCCAGCAGAACCACAACGGCCACTTCGGTGGCTGTTGTGGTTTTGGGCGTCAGCAGACGCCGCGAATCAAGCGCACGGCGATCGAATGACTACGCATGACAGGCCGATGCTTGGTGATGCGGCTTGATTGCGCCGTTCTCGCTCGCCCGTGCCCCAGCCAGATCAGCTGCCACCGCTGCCCGGACTCTCCAGCCTGCGCCCGCGCTTGGCCGCTCGCAGTCCAATTGCCAGCACGCCACCGAGCACCATGCCGCCGCCGACGAGCAGGCGCGGACCCAGTACATCGCCCCAGAACATCACCCCCAGGGCCACCGCTACCAACGGTGCCAATAGCAAGTAGGGCGTGATCTGCGACACCGGATGGCGTTGTACCAGCCAGAAGAAAAGGCTATGGCCCAGCACCGACGCGGCCAGGGTGGAATACAACACGCCCGCCCAGGCCTTCCAGGACGCCGTTTCCAGAGGTGCCCGCCAATCGCCTTCGATCAATAGACCGGCCAGCAACAGGAAGGGCAGCCCGATCCAGGCGCTGAACGCCTGCAGACCCAATGGATGCAGGCCGGTCAATCCGCGCATCAGCACGGTGCCCAGCGCCAAGAAAAACGCCGAGACCAGCATCAGAATCAGCGAGGCCGGCGCTTGCAGCACCAGTGGATCAAAGCCCAGCACCAAAACCCCGGCAAAGCTGACCAGCATGCCCAAACTGGTGCGCCAGCCAACCCGTTCCCCGAGCATCAGGATGCTGAGCAACACCGTCAATGGGACATAGGTCTGCATCACGATGGCCGGCGACGACAGATTGCCAGCCAGACGCAGGGCCCAAAAGGAAAGCCCAAAGTGCAGTGCGCCATTACACAGGCATACCGCTACCAGTCGCCACACCGGCAGGCCTTTGGGCCAGCGCAGCCAGGGCAGCAAGAGCAGGCCGACGCTGGCCAGGCGCAGCGCGGTGAACAACAGTGCCGGTAGCTCCTGCAGGGCCAGCGCCGACATCAGAAAATTGCCGCCCCAGGCCGCGCAGATCAGAAACACCAGCAGAAAGTGCGACGGCGGAAGCCGAGTGTTCAGTGCAAGATCCCTTTCAGTGAGGCGACCATCGTGATGCGCGGGGGCGGTTCAATTGGCCGCTTGATCCGCTGCATTGCCGTGGTCGGCTGAGTCGGCCCGAGGTTCAGATCAGCGTGACATCGGGCCCGGCATCTGTGGCTTAGTCGAGCTTGATCTCGGCCAACTTCCACAGCGCTTCAGCGTAGCGCTGACGCGTGCCCTCAATGATATCGCCCGGAATCGACGGCCCTGGCGCCTGCTTGTTCCAGTCCAGAGTCTCCAGGTAGTCGCGGACGAACTGCTTGTCATAGCTCGGCGGACTGATTCCCTCGCGATATTGATCGGCCGGCCAGAAGCGCGATGAATCCGGCGTCAGCATTTCGTCCATCACATGCAGTTTGCCCGACCCATCGAGGCCGAACTCGAGTTTGGTATCGGCAATGATGATGCCGCGCTCAAGAGCGTAGTCCGCAGCATAGCGATAGATCGCCAGGGTCAGGTCGCGCACCTGTTCGGCCAGCTCAGCCCCGATCGCAGCCACGATGGTATCGAAGCTGACATTCTCATCATGGTCGCCGACGGCCGCCTTGGTCGAGGGGGTGAAGATCGGTTGCTGCAATTTCGAAGCTTGCTGCAGTCCGACTGGCAACTCGATGCCACAGAGTCGGCCGCTGGCTTGGTAATCCTTCCAGCCCGAGCCGATCAGATAGCCGCGGGCGATGGCCTCCACCGGCAGCGGCCGCAGGCGCTTGGTCACTACCGAGCGCCTGCCATAGTCCTGCAGGGACACTCCGGGCGGTAGCACCGAGGCCACGCTGTCGCCGGTCAGATGGTTGGGCACCAGGTGGGCGGTCTTGGCAAACCAGAAGTTGGAGATCTGGCACAGCATCTCGCCCTTGCCGGGAATAGGATCCGGCAAGATCACATCAAAGGCCGATAGCCGGTCGCTGGCTACCATCAACAGGCGGTCGTCGCCGATCGCGTAGACATCCCGCACCTTGCCGCGGTGCAGACACTCAAGGCCAGGGAGTGAGGATTGGAACACCACGCTGCTCATAAGAGGCCCGTCAGAAGCAAAGCCGGCATTTTCGCACGAAGCGGTGTACGCGCTGCAGGCAAAGTGCTCCTCGTCGGCATGTTCAGCGACAACCAGACCAGGCATCAGGGCGGATTGCCCTTGGGCCGGCTCCGCCCGACTACAATTCGCCCATGACTCGATTGATAGCATCTGGCCTCGTCCTACTGGCGACTGGCTGCAGCAGTGAACTCCCGCCCACCGCACAGGCCGCTGCGGCAGCCCCGGCCAAACTCGGCATGTGCGTGTCCTGCCACGGCACCGAGGGCATTTCCTCGCTCCCCGCTCATCCCCATCTGGCCGGACAGAACCGCGAATATCTGATCAGTGCCATGCAGCAGTACCAGCGCGGCGAACGGCAGCATGCGGCGATGCAGGCGATGATGGGGCCCTTGTCGGAACAAGACATCAAGCAGCTGGCCGACTATTACGGCAGATTGCCGCGCACTCCAGGAGACACCCAGGCCCCATGAGAATCTACGGAAAACTGTTCGGCGCCATCCTCGGCTGGATGCTGATGCGTCACCCGATCGGCGCCGTCATCGGCGGGCTGCTCGGCCACGCCCTGGATGCCGGCTGGCTGCAGAGCAGGAGTGAGCAAGGCCGCCAGGGCGGCAATGCGGTCGACAACGCCTACGAAGTGCTGGGTCTGCAACCCGGGGCCAGTGATGCCGAGATCGAACGTGCCTACCGCAAGCTGATCTCCGAGTACCACCCGGACAAGGTTGCTGGTGCGGCAAGCGAGATCAAGGCCATCGCTGAGCAGCGTTCGCGTGCCATCAATCAGGCCTACGAACGTTTGCAGCGGCGTCCGCGCTAACAAGTTGATGGTGCACATTCACTTATCGTTTCACTGAGGAGAGATCCATGTCCGATTGCATCATTGCGCCGTCGATCCTGTCGGCCAACTTTGCCCGTCTCGGTGAAGAGGTCGATGCCGTGCTGGCAGCGGGCGCCGACTGGGTGCATTTCGATGTGATGGACAATCACTATGTCCCCAACCTCACCATCGGTCCGCTAGTGTGCGAGGCCCTGCGCAAGCATGGCGTCACGGCGCCGATCGATGTGCATCTGATGGTCAAGCCGGTCGATCGCATCGTGCCGGACTTCGCCAAGGCCGGTGCCACCCTGATCAGTTTTCATCCTGAGGCCTCCGAACATGTGCACCGCACTGTGCAACTGATCAAGTCCGCCGGTTGCCAGGCCGGTCTGGTGTTGAATCCGGCCACGCCGATCGAGGTGCTGGACTATGTGCTGGAAGAACTTGATCTGGTGCTGCTGATGTCGGTCAACCCGGGCTTCGGAGGGCAGGCCTTCATTCCCTCGGCGCTGAGCAAACTGCGCGCGGTGCGCGAAAAGATCGATCGCAGTGGCCGATCGATCCGACTGGAAATCGACGGTGGCGTCAAGGCCGACAATATCGCCGAGATCGCTGCCGCCGGCGCCGATACCTTTGTCGCCGGCTCGGCCATCTTCAATGCGCCGGACTACGCCGAGGTGATTTCGCGCATGCGCGCCGAAGTGGCCCGCGTGCGCGCGGTCTGATCGGCCGGCTCGCTGCGTTCCAGCGGAATTGCCGTGACCACATAACGCATGGGTCCACCGCTGGTCATGGCGTTGAACGGCCAGCAGGTGACCAGAACCAATCGATCCTGCGCATCATCGATGGTCAGTCGCTCGACCCGGCTGTCTGCCACTCGCAGGTCGCTGATCCAATACAGGCGTCGCTGCGGGCGACCTTGGTCCAGTGATTCCAGTTCGATCAGATCGCCAGATGTCAGCTCAGCCAACCAGGCGAAATGGGTGTCGCGATGGCCGGAGATGACCTTGCTGCCGAGTCTGTCGCTGGGCTCGGCGCTGGCCGGGGCCCAGCCCGGCCCGAAGGCCATCACCCGGCCGCTGTCGCCAGCAAGCACGATCTGTTCAATACCCAGGCCCGGAACATGCAGCTTCGCCACTGGATGGGTATCGGCCCACGGCCAGGGGCGCTGTGACCCGCCTTGCGCCAAGCTGTCCTGCCAGGCCTGCTCGAGCATTTCCTGCGCCAGCCATGCCTTGGCGTGCAGCCAGCTCGCTTGAGCGGCCAGACCCAAGGCGGTCAGCAGCAAGGCTCCGGCGGCAAGCACCGAGCGCTTCATCGTGGTGAACTCGGCGGCGTACGCGGTCCAACATCGACGAACTGTGACTCGCGCAGTGGGACTGCACCATCGCCTGCGGCCGCGATCAGCGCGACCGGATCATAGAAACCCATCCGTTTCAGGCAGTTCAGCAGACTCAGGTGACGGCGTTCGGCTTCGGCGCCGTCCATCGGACGAGGGTTGCGCGATTCGACTTGCAGGATCATGACAGTGCTCCGCTGCGTGGGGTGTGGTCAAGGGATGTGTTAGTGATTCGGCAACTTGAAGATTGAACATCCTGTTCAGCTTCAAGTCCCGTGCGTTCGGTTCAATCAGCACGGCCGGGCTGGCGGCGAGGTGAGGTGGGTTCTGGACGCGCCGAGCGCCACAGCGCTGCGCCGACCAGTCCCAGGACCAGGGCCAGGCTGAACAGGCTGCGCGCCGGGGTGCTGCCCTGTGCCATCGACAGGCCGTCGGCGGGGGCGGCATTCTGAATCCTGGTGCTGGCCAGGGACTCCGCCTGTGGTCGTGTCGGCTGGCGTTCGACTGCCACCAGGCTGGTGTAGCGGCCGACGATGCGGTGTGCCAAGGCCAGGGCCAGGCTCTGTTGCCGAATGGCGGCTGGGTCGGCGCCGTGGCGCATCTGGTCTTGCAGCGCTTCCAGCTTGGCCCGTGCCCACAGGCGTGCAACGCCCATCGGCTGCACATAGCGCTTGGCTTCCAGCGTTAACTGGTCGTTCCACTTGGTAGCGTTGCCGATGCCGCTCACCCGGATATGCTCGCCGGCCCACATGCCGCTGTCGTGATTGGGCAGAGCGGCCAGCAGCTGCAGAGGCTCGCCGGCGTACAGATCGGGAATCTGACTGGGGAAGGCATCGACCGCCGCCGGCCATTCGATCCGCAGGTCCTGCATCAGGGGCGAATTGATTCGGGTCAGCAAGGCCTGCATGCGCGGCTGCACGGCGCTGAGATCGCGCACCATCTCAAAGCTACCTTGACCGAGTTCGGCGGCCTTGCGCACGAAGTATTCGTTCGGCGCCGAGCCGATACCCACGGTGAACAGTCGAGCTTCCCCGCGTTCGCTTTCGAGCATCTTGAGCAGGGCCTGCTCATTGCCGATCGCGGCGTCGGTGACCAGCACGACCTGACGCAGATAGCCATGCGTGGTCGGCATGGTTAGTGCCTTGTGCAGAGCCGGGGCCATTTCGGTGCCACCATTGGCACTGAGGCCGGCCAGCCAATGGCGGGCCAGGGCGACGTGCGCCGGTGCCGCATCGACCGATTGCTGAAACAGCGCTTCGGTGCGGTCATTGAAGGCCAGCAGGTTGAACTTGTCGTCGGGGCGTAGCGCGCTCAGCGCAAAATCCAGTGCTGCCTGCGCCTGTTGCATCGAGCTGCCCTGCATTGATCCCGATTGGTCCAGCACCAGCAACAGCTCGCGTGGCACGCTGCTCGTCGGCAGGGTTGGCGGCAGCACCAGCAGCATGACGTAAGTGGTGTCGTCGATCTGCTCAGTGAAAAGGGCGCGCTGCGGCGTGGCATACGGTGCCGGCGTCCAGCGCAGTTCGAAATCGCGATCGCTGGCCTCAACCAGATTGGCCAGCGCAACCTCGAAGCGGCCGTCCTGAAGGTCGACGCTGATCGCATGCGTATCGCTATGCACTCGCGCGATCTCCACTCCAGGGTCCACCGAGGCGTGCAGGCTGACCGTTGGCTGCAGGACGATGTCGGTTGTCTTCGGCTCGCCGATATCAGCGGGGCTGTCCGGGTCAGGCCACTGCTTGTCGCCGTAACGTGGCGTTAAAGTGAAGGGTAGTGCCAGGGAGAATTCGCGGTCGCGGTAGCTGACCGGCTGCCAGAAGTCGATTTCGATCTGCAGTGCTTCGCCGGGAGCGATATTGGCCACCTGAGTCTGGAACAGATTGGAGCGCGCCTGCTCAATCAGGGCGGCCCGCTGGCCCAGACTGGCTGCTTGTTGGTAGGTGGCTGCGGCCTGTTGTTTCTCCTGGATCTCGCCCTCGATCAGTCTGTCGCCGACGCGGATGCGCAGATCGCTGACCGCGGCATCGCTGGGCAGGGGCAGCAGGTAGCGACCTTGTTGCCAGGCCTGGCTGCCATTCTGGTAGTGCTGAGTGAGGCTGACCTTGGCGATCAGACCGGTCACCTGGATTCGCACGGTGGTGTCCATCGCCAGCTGAGGCAGCCACTGATCGCTGCCGTTGCGTACTGCCCAGCCGAACTCGGCGGCCATCGACGCGCTGGCGGATAGGCTGAGCAACACCGTGAGCAAGGCCGCCCAGCGTTGGCGCAGACGCCGGCAGGCCAGCATGCGCGGACGCTGGGTCAGGCGTGCCCCGCGGCCAAAGCTGGGCGGGTTGGGTGAGTTCGAACTGGGCTTGGACATGGAACGCTCCGCGGTGGGGGGCAGCTCCAGTAGAAAGGCGTCGAGCGACTACAGCGCGGCCGCAATGCGGCAACAAGACGATCAAATCGGGCGAAAATCGGGCAAAACGCGAGGTGCTTCACAGCACCGGATGGCTTGGCACTTCAGGATCGGGTCAAGCGGCCGATATCCTGAGCAAGATGACTTCAATCAGCCAAAACGCGCTATCCGGTCTGGCCTTCGCCCAGCGAAGGCTGGAGGTTTCCGCGCACAATCTGGCCAATGCCGCCACCGAGGGCTTCCAGCGGCAGGAAGTCCGCGCTCAGGCGGCGCCGGGTGGCGGCGTGACATTTTCCGTGGTGCGCAGCGAGCAACCCAGCAGTGGCCTGTTCATCGAAGATGTGGTCGAGCAATTGCAGGCCAAACAAGCCTTCCTCGCCAATGTCCAATCCCTGCGCACTGAAGACCAGCTGATCGGCAGTCTGCTCGATATCCGCGCCTGACCGGCACCGATCTGACCCATGCTTGCCGATTCAGGCGTGCGCTGCCTATGCTGCGCGCATGAGCCGAACCGTTGCCATCGTCGAAGACGAACCCGATCTGCGCACCAACTACCTCGAAGCCCTGCGTCGCTACGGCTACGAGGCCGTGGGATTTGCTGACCGCGAGTCGGCCACCCAGGCCTTTGCTCTGCGCCTGCCTGACCTGGTGATCATCGATGTCGGCCTGGGCGATGAGGTGGAGGGCGGGTTTGAGCTGTGTCGTCATCTGCGCGCGCGCTCGGCCGGCTTGCCGATCCTGTTCCTCACCGCCCGTGATTCCGACCTGGATGTCATCTCCGGTCTTCGCCTGGGTGCCGACGACTACCTTAGCAAGTCGATCAGCCTGCCGCAGTTGACTGCGCGAGTGGCGGCCCTGTTTCGGCGCCTGGAAGCGCTGCGTGAGCCGGTAAAGAAGGAATCGGTGATCAGCCTGCGCGCGCTGCGCCTTGAGCTTGAGCGAATGCGAGTGACCTGGAACGCCGAAGAGGTGCCGCTGACCTTGACCGAGTTCTGGATGGTGCACGCGCTGGTCCGGCACCCAGGCCATGTGCGCTCGCGCGATCAGTTGATGCGCGAGGCCGAAGTGGTGGTCGACGATGCCACCATCACCAGTCACATCAAGCGCATTCGGCGCAAGTTCGAAGCGCTGGACGACAAGTTCGACGAAATCGACACCGTGCACGGTGCAGGCTATCGCTGGCGCCCATAACGACAGGTTTCGACCACTGACATGAGGCTGCGTACTCAGCTCGCCCTGGTCTCGCTCACCCTGTTGCTGCTGCCCTGGGCCGGCTGGCAGCTGTTGAAACAGATGGATGCCTTGTTGCGCCAGGGGCAGGCGCAGAATCTGCTTGCTTCGGCCGATCTGCTGGCGCGCAACCTGGAGCGTAGCCGCTCGCTGCTGGCGCCGGGTGGCGTGCATTGGTTTGCCCATTCGCTTGCGCGAATGCCGCGACTCGACGGCGAGTTCAGCGAATGGCCGGCGGTGGAGCCGCAGCGCTTTGCCGCTGCCGCAGGCTCGCAATTGACGGCGACGCTCGGTCAGCTCGGTGATTCGCTGTATCTGCGTGTTCAGGTGCGCGATGCCAGTCCACAGCCGGCCGATGCCCATTGGGCGCGGGCCGCGCAGTCCGATCATCTTCGCCTGGCCCTGGAGGGGCCGAACGGCCTGGTCGAGCTGCGTCTGGCCAATGCGCGCAACGGTGCCCTGCTCAGCACGGCACTGGACGGCGGGCCGGCACCCTTGCGCCTGTCAGGCGAGTGGCGGCGGCGCAATGACACCGAGCTGGACGTGGAGATTCTGCTGCCAACCGGATGGCCGCTGCAGACGCTGGGCCTGCAATGGCAGGATGCGGCCGACGGTCGCGCGCCACAATGGCTGGGTACCGGCATTGATCCACCGCAGCTGACCTGGCCGGTATGGAGCGAATCCGAGCGTGCCGAACAATGGCTGGCGCGGCGGCTGAGCCCGGAGATGCGCGCACGGCTGATCGATGTCGATGGCTGGGTGTATGCCCGGGCCGGTGCGCCGAACGCCGAGCGCGATGATGAGTCGGCCCTGCCCTGGTGGAAACAGCAGTTGTGGCAGGCCATGCTGTATGACCAGCCGGCATTCGAGGCCGGCGATCGAGCCGAGGCGCGGCGAATCGAGTCTGAAGAAGTCTGGCAGGCGCTGTCCGGCAAGCCGGCGGCGGCCTGGCGACGCGATGCCGAAGCTCCGCGACTGCTGGCCTCGGCCGCGGTGCCGCTGGCCCTTAACGGCGAATTGCGTGGTGCATTGGTGCTACAGCGCGAGCATCAGAATCTGGAGCTGTCTGATCAGGCGCTGAGTCAGCTGGTGATGACCAGTCTGCTGGCCATGTTGGCGGCGATTGCTGTCCTGCTCTGGTATGCCGGTCGCCTGAGTCGTCGCATTCGCGCCCTGAACGAGGCCACTGAACGGGCGATTTCTGCGGAAGGCGAAGTCGATCAGTTTCTGCCCAGCTCGGTGGCCGACGAGGTCGGCGACTTGTCGCGCAGTTTCGCCAGGCTGCTGAACGAAGTAGGTGCCCACCAGGCCTACTTGCGCGGTCTGGCGGGCAAGCTCTCGCACGAGTTGAATACGCCGATTGCGGTAGTTCGCGGTGCCTTGGAAAACATCGATCCCGCCGGCCTGGACAGTGCCAGTCACAGCTGTGTCGAGCGCGCCCTGGGCGGTATCGAGCGATTGAGCGGCATCGTCCGTGGCATGAGCGAGGCGACCCGGGTGGAACAGGCGATCGCCAATGCCGAGGGCGAAGACGTCGATCTGGTGGCCATGCTCGGCCAGTGCGCCGAGAGCTACCGACCGCTGCTGGCGCCGCGCGAGCTGCGACTGGATCTGCCATCCACGCCGCTGCGCCTGCACTGCTCGCCGGAACTGCTGGTTCAGGCATTGGACAAGCTGATCGACAATGCGCGCAGTTTTTGCCCGGCCGACGGCTGGGTGCGACTCAGCCTGTGGCCTGCAGCTCAGGGTGTAGTTGTCGCTCTGGCCAACAGCGGCCCACGCCTGCCCGAAGCCGCCCGCTATCGCCTGTTTGAGTCCCTGGTAAGCGTGCGCAGCCATGAGCGACAGGGCGGCGCGGCACACCTGGGGCTCGGTCTGTTCATTGTCAAGCTGGTAGCCGAACTGCACGCGGGACATGCCGAAGCGTCCGATCTGGCCGACGGTTCGGGCGTCGAGTTCAGCCTGCGCCTGAACGGCATGCCGCGGCGAAGAATCGAGCGCTAGCTAGCCCGGATCGGGCCTTGGATCGATTAGCATTAGCCTCCTTTGGCTGACCAAGCGACGGGTCCTCTCGACGCGGCGTTGGCGCTGCAATGGGATCGCACCATGAAACAAGGCGTCTTGGCGGCACTGGGCTTGGTTGTATTGCTGGCGGCATGCAACAAGAAACCTGAGCTGGTTGCGTTTTCTCCTCCTGGCGGAGAATTCACCGCGCAGATGCCGAGCAATCCGTGGCGCGAGTACAAGGAGGAGCAGACCGAATTCGGCCCGGTTGAGATAGTGGCCTATACCAGTAGTTTCGACGAAGTTCAGTATCGGGTGGGTGTCGAGAAGCTGCCCGATCCGCTCTCGAAGCAGTTTGGCCCGGCCGGCTCGGAGCGTGCCTTCGACCTCGGGCGGGATGGAATGCTCGCTCAGGTCCAGGCGCGACTTACCGAGGAGCGCGGAAAGAGCAGCAAGCGCTGGCGCAGTCGCGAAGTGCTGGCGGCCCTGCCGGACGGACGGCACAAACTGATTGGCAGAGTTTTCTGGAACCCACCGTTCCTGATCTACGCCCGCGCGGTGTTGCCCGCAGACGCGTCGTACAACCAGGATCTGTACGCCGTGCGCTTTCTCGACTCGCTGCAGATTCCGCTGCGCCACTGAGGTTCATAGGGAGGGGGCCGGGGCCCGGAATGACGAGCAGATCGGGCCGGTTCATGCAAATCGCACCAGCACCTCGCGCACCGCGCGGAGATAGCCGACACCGAATAGATTCAGGTGGTTCAGCAGGTGATACAGGTTGTACAGCGGTGCGCGCTGACGCCAACGGTGATCGATGCCGGCCTGCTCCTGATAACTGGCGAAGAAGTCGGCCGGGGGCTCGCCGAACAGGCAGAGCATGGCCAGCTCTGCTTCAGCCCAGCCGTAGTGCGCAGCGCCGCCGTCGATCAACGCCAGTTCGCCGTTGGCCGAGGCATGCAGATTGCCCAGCCAAAGGTCGCCGTGCAGCAGGCTTGCGGGTTGGAGCGGAATCCATTGCGGCAGACTGCTCGTAATCCGCTCGATGGCAGCGACATCGCCGCGCTGCAATCGACCGGCTGAAGTCGCCCGTTGCAGCTGTGGCAACAGGCGCTGATCGGCAAAGAACCGATGGCCATCGGTGTCCAGCTGATTTGATTGCGGGCTGTCCCCGCACCAGCCGTTGAATTGCCAGCCAAAGCGATCGGCATGCTGACGGTGTTGGATCGCCAGGCGGCGCCCGGCGGTTCGCCAGTCGCCCGCCGTCGCTCGTCCGCGACCAAGATCCTGCAACAGAATGGCATCAGCGCCGAGCGCGAGCACGGTCGGCGTCGGCAAGGCCTGCGCGCTGGCCAGCAGTGCCAGGCCGCGCCGCTCGGCGGCAAAGAAATCCTCCGGCGCCTGTTGACGCCGTTTCAGGATGGCCGGCTGGCCCTGCCAGCGCAGACGATGAAGACCATCGCCCAGTCCGGCCAGCTCCGCCCAGGTAGTGGCCTGCATCGCGGCATCATAGGCCAGCGTGTCCGATGCGTCACAATCTGGGCAGGCCTGAGTCGATACAGCGCATCCACCCTGAAGGAGTCTGCAGCATTGCGCGCATTCTTGATCACCCTGGTCCTGCTGCAGGCAGGCGCGGCGTCGGCGCTTGACAGCCTGCCCACGCAAACCGGCGCGGTGACCGACAAGCTTGGCGTGCTGACAGCCGCCGATCTGCGTGAAATCGAGCGCGCGGCCGCGCGGGCCGAGGCCGAAGGCGCCGAACTGGCGGTATTGCTGCAGTCGCGCAGCGGCATGTCCGACCACCGCGCCTACGCCACCGGAGTGTTCAATCACTGGCAGCTCGGCACGGCGACCAGTCATCGCGGCGTGCTGATCTATCTGGCCCTGGACGATCGCGCCGCCGAGATTATCCTGGGTGACGGCGTCGATGACGACGCCCGGGTCGCGGCGGCCGAGCGCATCATGCAATCGCAGATGATTCCACGCCTGCGTCAGGGTCAGGTTGGCGCCGCTGTTGTGGTGGCGGCGCAGCGCGTCGCGGTCGATATTCTCGGCGTCCAGCCGGCGGTTCAGCCGCCAGTGCCAACGCAGCCCTTGCTGGAACCGCGGGTGGAGTATGAGCGTGACGACGCTGCGGCCCCGTCGCCGCGGCCCTCCGATCTGCCGCTACCCAACCGTACTGCGAACAAGTCCTGGTGGGTGGCGGCCGGAGGCGCAACCGGCGTGTTGGGTCTGATCGGCCTGGCGCTGTCGCGCTGGTGGTTGCGTCGCCGTCCGCCGCGCTGTCAGCGCTGCCATCATCCGATGGAACTGCTGGATGAGGCGGAGGACGATCTGCGGCTCAGCGAGGTCGAGCAAGCCGAAGAACGCCTGCGCAGCGTCGACTACGACGTCTGGCACTGCGCCCGCTGCCAGGAGGTGCAAAAGCGCCGCTACGGTGCCTGGTTCACCTCCTACAGCCGCTGCCCGCAATGCCATGGCATCACCAAGCAATCGAAGCAAACTACCTTGCAAGCGGCCACTCGGCACAGCACCGGGCTGATGCAGATTGACGAGCATTGCCAGCACTGCGGTCATCATCAGCAAAGCACCCGGGTGCTGGCTCGGCTGCCACCACCATCCAGCAGCAGCTCGCGCTTGGGCGGCCGCAGTGGCGGCGGAGGCCGCTCCTCCGGTCGCGGCGCCAGCGGTCGTTGGTAGGCGACTCGCCGGCCTCGACATCGGCCCGACAGTGCCTCGGCTAGGCTGTCTACCGGTGCAAGGGAGCATCAAGCCGTGGCCATTCGCCGCTTATGCGTGGTGCTGGGCGATCAACTCGATCTGGACAGCGCCCTGTTCGATGACTTCGATCCGGCGCAGGACTGCCTGTGGATGGCCGAAGTGTCGAGCGAGGCTCAGCATGTGCCTTCGCACAAGGCGCGCATCGCGATCTTTCTGGCCGCAATGCGGCATTTCTCTGTGGTCTTGCGACAACGCGGCTGGCCGCTGGAGTATCTACGCCTCGGTGAGCACCCACATGAAACCCTGTCGCAGGCCCTTAACGCATCAGTCAGTCGGCTGGCGGCGCAGCAAGTGTGCTGCGTGCAGCCCGGCGAGTGGCGCCTTTGCGCGGCGTTGAGGGCCGCGGCCGAACAGGCCGGTGCACGCTGGATCGACTACCCCGATCGGCATTTTCTTTGCCAGCCGGATGAGTTTGCCGACTGGGCGCGTGGCCGCAAACAGCTGCGTATGGAGCACTTCTATCACTACATGCGCAAACGCTACCGGATCTTGCTCGATGAGCAGGGCCAACCGGTTGGCGGCGCCTGGAACTTCGATGCAAGGAATCGCGGCAGTTTTGCTCGCCAGGGCCCGGGCATGCTGCCGGCGCCGTGTGCCTTCCAGCCCGACGCCCCGACTCGCGAGGTATTGCAGGCGGTGGAACGGCACTTTCCGCACCATCCAGGATCCTTGGAAGCGTTCGATTGGCCGCTGACACCGGCCCAGGCCGAGCAGGCACTCGAGGATTTCATCGAGCAGCGTCTGCCGGCCTTCGGCCAGTATCAGGACGCCATGTGGAGCGGAGAGCCCTGGCTCTACCATGCGCGGTTGTCAGCGGCGTTGAATCTGAAGCTGATTCATCCGCGGCGGGTGATCGAGGCGGCCGTCGATGCACTGCAGTCGAGGCAGGCGCCGATTGAGGCGGTTGAAGGCTTTGTGCGTCAGGTGCTGGGTTGGCGTGAGTTTGTGCGCGGCGTGTACTGGCTGCGCATGCCGCAGTTCGCTGAACAGAACATTCTGGCGCACGGGCAGCCGCTGCCGTGGCTGTACTGGGGTGGCGACACCGACATGCACTGTCTGAGCGAGTGTGTTGGCCAAACGATGAGTTATGGATACGCACACCATATTCAAAGGCTGATGGTGTTGGGCAACTTCGCACTGTTGCTCGGCGTGCGGCCAGAGGCGATCCATCGCTGGTTTCTGGCGGTATACGTCGATGCGGTGGAATGGGTGGAATTGCCCAATGTGCTGGGCATGAGTCAATACGCCGATGGCGGCCACATGGTCAGCAAGCCCTATGTCGCCAGTGGCGCCTATGTCAAACGCATGTCGAACTATTGTCAGCACTGCCGCTTCGATCCCGCCTTGGCGGTCGGTGAGAAGGCCTGCCCGTTCACCACGCTGTACTGGGATTTTCTTGATCGACACCAGCAGCGCTTCGCCCAACATCCGCGCACCGCATTGCAATGGCGCGCGCTGAGCGGAAAACAGGCGCAACTGCAGGCGATTCGCGAGCAAGCCGAGCGTTGGCGAAGGCGGCTCGCTGAGGGCGCGCGCGAGCCGTGTTGACGACGCGGATTCGCTGTTGCGCTTGACCCAGGGTAGCAAACCTGGGCAGGCTGGTGTCTCAGCGACGCGCGGAGACCCCCATGTTCGACGAAATGGGACTGGGTGAGGCGATTCGCCCCCCGTATGCCTTGATCGACGCCTGGCTAAAGGCTTTGCCGGCCGACCAGTTGCACCACAAGCGGGCTGAAGCCGAGGTGCTGTTTCGCCGCATCGGCATTACCTTTGCGGTATACACCGAGGGTGGCGATCCGGAGCGCTTGATTCCCTTTGATCTGGTGCCGCGGGTGCTGGCGCAGGCCGAATGGCAGCGCCTGAAACGTGGTCTGGAACAGCGCGTTCGGGCGCTGAACGCCTTTATCCACGATATCTATCACGGGCAGGAGATCCTGCGTGCCGGCAAGGTTCCCAAGGAGCTGATCCTGCATAACCCGCAGTTTCGCCCAGAAATGGTGGGGCAGGATCTGCCGCACAATGTGTACACCCATATCGCCGGCGTCGATATGGTGCGCACCGGGCCTGATGAGTACTACGTGTTGGAGGACAACTGCCGTACTCCGTCGGGCGTGTCCTACATGCTGGAAAATCGCGAGGTGATGCTGCGTCTGTTCCCGGAGATTTTTCGCAAGGCGCGGGTGGCGCCAGTGGCGCATTATCCGGACGAATTGCTGGAAACCCTGCGTTCAGTGGCGCCGCGCAACTGCGAGGGCGAGCCAAAGATGGCTCTGCTGACGCCGGGCATCTACAACAGCGCCTACTACGAGCATGCCTTCCTGGCCGATGAGATGGGCATTGGTCTGGTCGAGGGGCAGGACCTGCTGGTGCAGGACGATATCTGCTACATGCGCACCACCCGGGGTCTTGAACGAATCGATGTGTTGTATCGGCGCATCGACGATGACTATCTCGATCCGCTGGTGTTCAAGCCCGAATCCATGCTCGGCGTGCCGGGTCTGCACTATGCCAGCTGTGCCGGCAATCTGACCCTGTGCAACGCGATCGGTGCCGGCATTGCCGATGACAAGGCGGTGTACATCTATGTGCCGGAGATGGTGCGCTTCTATTTGGGCGAGGAACCCCTGCTGCAGAATGTGCCGACCCACGACTGTAAGAAGCCCGATGAGCTGGCCTATGTGCTGGAGCATCTGGATGAACTTGTAGTTAAAGCGGTTCACGGATCCGGCGGCTACGGCATGCTGGTGGGTCCGCATGCCAGCCAGGCCGAGCGCCAGGAGTTTGCACGGGTCCTGAAGGCCAGGCCGCAGGACTACATTGCCCAGCCGACGCTGGCGCTGTCGACCGTGCCTTGTTACGTCGAGTCGGGCTTGGCGCCGCGTCATGTCGATCTACGACCGTTCGTCCTCAGTGGCGACCAGATCCGCATCGTGCCCGGTGGGCTGACTCGGGTGGCACTGAAAGAGGGCAGTCTGGTGGTGAACTCGTCGCAGGGCGGAGGCACCAAGGACACCTGGGTGCTGGAGGGCTGATCATGCTTGCGCGAATTGCAGAGAACCTGTTCTGGCTGTCGCGTTACATGGAGCGCGCCGACTACCTCGCCCGGCTGCTGCAGGTCGCCGGTCATATGAGCGCCGTGCGTCCGGATGCCGATAGCGACAGCGAGTGGCAATCGGCAATCGTCGCTGCAGGTGCGAAAGACAGCTTCTTTCCCGAGCGCCAGGCCAATGAGGCCAGCGTGGTCGACTATCTGGCCTTTGATCCGGCTAATACCTCGTCGATCGTCAGCTGTATAGAGACCGCGCGTCGCAACGCTCGCGCAGTGCGAACCGCGTTGACGCGTGAGATGTGGGAGGCGGTCAATGGCACCTGGCTTGAACTGCGCGATTTCAAGCGTGGCCTCGAACAAGATTCGGCAATCGAATTCCTTGAATGGGTCAAGGCCCGGGTCGGCCTGTTTCAGGGTGTATACGCCAACACCATGTTAAGGATGGATGGCTTTCACTTTGCCCGCCTGGGGCAGTTTCTGGAGCGCGCCGACAATACCGCGCGTCTGCTCGATGTGAAGTACCACGTCCGCCTGCCCCGGGTTGAGGACGTCGGCGGCGTGGTCGACTACTACCAGTGGCTGGCGATACTGCGTGTGGTGGCGGCGCGGCGCGCCTATCGCGTGCTGTTTCAGGGCAAGGTGCAGCCGCCGCAGGTGGCCGAACTGCTGATCTTGCGCCCGGAGTTCCCGCGCTCACTCTTGTTCTGCTATCAACGCATCACCGAGCATCTGGACCGAATCGAAGGGCAGGATCCGAAGCGCGTGGCCGAAGCCAAGCAGGCAGCTCATGGTCTTCACGTGCAGCTGCGCTACGGATCGATCGAAACGGTGATGGAGCAGGGGCTGCACGAGTACTTATCTGATATCGTCGATCGCACTGCCGAGCTTGGCGGCGAGATCGCCCGTTCCCACTTGTTCGGGGGCTGATCCTCATGCGACTACGTATCCATCACAACACGGTGTATCGCTACCAAACGCCAGCGCGACGTATCGTGCAAGCCATGCGGCTATGGCCGGCGCCGGTGGCCGGTCAGCAGGTGCTCGACTGGCAGGTGATGGTCGGAGGGCGCGGTCTGCGCCCCCGCAGTCGCGATGGATTTGGCAACGCCGAAGCCACCTATAGTGCCGATGGCCCGCTCGATGAGCTGTGTGTCGGCGTGGTGGGGCAGGTCATCACCGAGGACCGTCACGGCGTGATCCAGGGCAGCGAAGAACTGCTGGATCCACTGTTCTACTGCGCCCCGTCGGTGCTGACCCAGCCCGATCAGGCCTTGCGTGAGCTGGCCGAGCGTTGTCGTCGGCATCGCGGGCTGGAGCAGGCGCACCAGTTGATGCGCGTGGTACGCGAGGCGGTGGAGTTCAAGACCGAAGAGACTCATTCTGAGACCGACGCGTCGGAGGCGCTGGCGCACGGTTATGGCGTGTGCCAGGACCACGCCCACGTGATGATCGCCTGCGCGCGCATTCTGCAGCGGCCGGCGCGCTATGTCTCCGGCTATCTGTGGATCGATGGCGATTCAGTGTCGCCAGCCTCGCATGCCTGGAGCGAGCTTTACATCGACGATCTGGGCTGGGTCGGGTTTGATCCGGCCAATCGGATCTGTCCCACCGAGTCCTACGTCCGGGTGGCGGTGGGCCGCGATGCCCGCGATGCGGCGCCGATCCGCGGTCTGCGCCAGGGCGGTACGGTGGAGTCGCTGGAGGTCAATGTCAGCGTGGCCCAGGTGTCGGCCGATCCGGCTCGGACCCAATCGCAGCCAGTTCAGCAATAGCGGCAGTCGAGCCTGTCGAGGCCGGCGTGCGACAACCAACTCCGCGGCCTGCGGCACGCACAGCCCAGCGAGCCGCTGCTGCGGCCTGTCAAACGACAACGCTGCAACTCAGACCAGGTAACGGCTGCTAAGCTTGTGCCGAGCCTTCTTGAGCGCTGAGCGATGACCTATTGCGTGGGCCTGTATCTGGATCAGGGATTGGTCATGCTGGCCGATACCCGCACCAATGCGGGCATGGACAACATCTCCTGCTTCGGCAAGCAGTATGTGTTTCAGCGCGCCGGCGAACGCGCCATCGTGGCGATGACGGCCGGCAATCTTGCCGTGTCGCAGGCGGTGATGAATCTGATCCAGGATGGATTGAAGCATCCCGAAAGCGGCGAGCAGGAGACCATCTACAGCGTGCCTTCGATGTTCGCCGCCGCTTCCCTGGTCGGAGAAGCCGTGCGCCGGGTTTACCGCACCCACGGCGAGGCGATGCAGGACCAGGGGGTGAGCTTCGATGTCTCCGTGCTGCTTGGCGGGCAGCTGAAGGACCGCACGATGCGTCTGTTCCAGGTCTACTCGGCCGGCAATTTCATCGCCGCCACCCGCGATACGCCATTCCTGCAGATCGGCGAACACAAATACGGCAAGCCGATTCTCGATCGCGCCGTATCACCGGATACCTCGCTGCTCGACGGGGTCAAGCTGGGCCTGATTTCGATGGATTCGACCCTGCGTTCCAACCTGGGCGTTGGGCTGCCGCTGGACCTGATGGTCTATCCCAAAGACAGCCTCGACCTCAGCCGCTGCTGGCGAATCGGCGAGAACGATGAATACTTCAGTCAGCTGCGTGCCAGTTGGTCGGATGCGCTGCGTCAGGCCTATCGCACGCTGCCGAACCCGCCGTATCCGTTGTAAGCACAGGCGCTCGGGTCATGTCAGCCCATTCTGAGGCTGGCATACTGCGGGGCCGCTGATTGATCGCCGACCCATGAACACTGAGAGCTTTGCCCGCTACGCCGACCAAGGATTCAATCGCGTGCCGGTGGTGCGCGAGGTGCTGTCGGATCTCGACACCCCGTTGTCGGTGTATCTGAAATTCGCCGATGCCCCACACACCTATCTGCTCGAGTCGGTGGAAGGCGGCGAGAACTGGGGGCGCTATTCAATCATTGGCCTGCCTTGCAGGCGTACCTATGCGTTCAGCGGTCATCGTTTGCGGGTGAGTGATTTCGGTGAGGTGGTGGAACAGCGTGAGGTGGCTGATCCACTGGGCGAGGTCGAGCGGCTGCGGGCCGGCTTTCGGGTGCCGAAGCTGGAGGGTCTGCCGGAGTTCACTGGAGGCCTGGTGGGTTGGTTCGGCTTCGAATGCGTGTCGATGATTGAGCCGCGCCTTGGCGAAACTGACAAGCCCGATGAACTCGGCACGCCCGACATCCTGCTGATGCTGAGCGAGGAGGTGGCGGTATTCGACAACCTCAAGGGCCGCTTGTACCTGGTGGTGCATGCCGACCCTGCGGAGCCGCAGGCCTGGGTCAAGGCGCAGCGCCGGCTTGATGCCCTGGTGTACCGCTTGCGTCACGCAGGCACCGCGTATCCCGATGTGTTGAAGCCTGACTTGCTCGACGAGCAGGACTTCAAGTCAGGCTTTACCCGCGAGGGCTTTATCCAGGCAGTGGAGCAATCGAAGGAATACATTCGCGCCGGCGATATCTTTCAGGTGGTGTTGAGCCAGCGCATGTCGGTGCCGTTCCAGGCGCGGCCGGTGGATGTGTACCGTGCCTTGCGCGCCCTCAATCCCTCGCCCTACATGTACTTTCTTGATGTCGGCCGAACCCAGGTGGTGGGCTCATCGCCGGAGATCCTGGTTCGCCTGCAGCAGGGCAAGGTCACCGTGCGCCCGATCGCCGGCACCCGCCCGCGTGGCGCTTCGCCGGAGGAAGATCAGGCCCTGGAGGTCGAACTGCTGGCCGACCCGAAAGAGCGTGCCGAGCACCTGATGCTGATCGATTTGGGCCGTAATGACGTCGGCCGGGTGGCCCAGGCGGGTACGGTGCGGCTATCCGAGCAATTTGTTATCGAGCGTTATAGCCATGTCATGCACATCGTCAGTGAAGTCGATGGTTCATTGCGCGAAGGACTGAACTACGCCGATGTGCTGAAAGCTACCTTTCCCGCGGGAACGGTGAGCGGTGCGCCCAAGATTCGCGCGCTGGAGATCATTCGCGATCTGGAGCCGGTCAAGCGCAATATCTACGCCGGAGCCATTGGCTATGTCGGCTGGCACGGCGACGCCGACACCGCCATCGCCATCCGCACCGCAGTGATTCAGGATGGCCGGCTCTACGTGCAGGCCGGGGCCGGCATCGTGTACGACAGCGACCCGGCCAAGGAATGGGACGAAACCATGAACAAGGGGCGGGCACTGTTCCGCGCCGTGGCGCAGGCGGCCGGTGGGTTGTAGGTACGGTCTGCTGCGCCGACAGGCGTAGGGCGCGTCGCTTCTACCACCGCGCTGAATGCTGCGAAAGCACACCCTATGTTGGAGCGATAGCCATAACGACAGGTACGGGGTGCGGTTCGCCGCACCGGCGTATGTCTATTCCTCTGCGCCGAGCAGATCTTCAGCCAGCTTCTGCCAGGCCGGCAGCTTGTCGGCCATGCCGACCTGACTGAGATAGTTCTCGTCCAGCGGCTGCTGGGCAATCAGTGCCCGTGCCACATGCACCGCGCCGGGCACCCAGAAGCCACGTGCATTCGAGCGACCGGGTTGCTGGTGGTTGGCGACTGCTTCGACGATCGGCATCGGCAAGCCCCACATGCCCAGAATGTAGGCGCCGGCCTCGGCGTAGTGCGGGCCTTCGCCTTCCAGTTCGCCATCCTTGTTGAGGATTTTCACACCGGGCAGCAACATCCCGACTTCGGCCAGCAAGGCCGCCGTACCAGCCAGCTCGGAGCTGCTTCCAGCCAGCAGCTTGCTCGCCAGCTGTGAGCTGAGCAGGGCGCGGCGCCGCATGGCATCTCGGTCCACCTTGCTGTTGGTGGAATCGGCAAACACCTCGGTGGCCAGCACCATGCGGCGCAGAATCTGTTGGCCGAGGCGAATCACGGCGGTGCGGATGTCGGTGATGGTGCGACCGCCGGAGAAATAGGCCGAGTTGCACAGGCGCAGCACCTTGGCCGCCATCGCCGGGTCCTGCTGAATCAGGGTGGCCAATGAGGCTGGCGAAACGTTCGGGTCATCCAGCGCCCGGGTCAGGGCCAGGTACAGCTTCGGCGGTGGCGGCAGCTTGTCGAGCTTGCCGACCGCGGCTTTCAACTCCGGCGAATTGAGGATCTCGTGCAGTTCGCTGATGCCTTCGACGGCTTCCAGTAGCTCTTCGGCGCGCAGCGGCTTGTTAAGGAGGCGGTGAGCGCTGGAAAGCGCGCGCATGGCCTGGGATTCCTCGGTCTCGTCGAGCAGCATGATGCGTGCCGCTTCCGGGTGATGACTTTTGACCCGATCCAAAAGGGCCGTGCCTTCCATGCCGATCGGACGCATTTCCGCCACCACCACTTCGATCGGATTGGCCTGGGCATAGCTCAAGGCCGCGCTGGCGTCGGCGACAAACTTGATCTTCCAGTCAACACCGAGATCACTCAGTGCCGATTCCACGCCTTCACTTTGGCTGGCATCGCGCCCAACGATCAATACGATCACGTCAACCCCTCCGGTCTGTGCTCGACGATTCCCCGCCCCGCCGTGCGGCTGCTTCCTCCGCCGCCTTTGGGGCATCGCTCTGCGGCCATGCGGCGGCAGAGCGGGCAAGTTCAAGACTAGCGCGAAGTGGGTGAAGGGTCACGCCCTTTCCCGCGCTTTCGTGCCGCGGTGGGGCAGCGGCAGCGGTCGGGAAAAAGCACAGGGCCGGCAATGCCGGCCCTGTCGAGATGCGCTGGTCTTTCCGGCCTGGGCGGCTTAGAAATTGGGCTTCTCCGGTGAAGCTTCGAAGCGCTCGATCGACTCACGGATGATTTCCTTGGCCTCGGCTGCGCCGCCCCAGCCATCCAGCTTCACCCATTTGCCTTTTTCCAGATCCTTGTAGTGCTCAAAGAAATGGCCGATACGCTCCAGCCAATGCCCGGACACATGGCCGATGTCTTCGATATGGGTGTAGCCAGCGAAGATCTTCGGAACCGGCACCGCCAGCAGCTTCTCATCCGAACCGGCTTCGTCGGTCATCTTCAGCACGCCGACTGGACGGCAGCGGATCACCGAGCCGGGAATCAGCGGTAGCGGCAGAATCACCAGGACATCAACCGGATCGCCGTCGCCACACAGGGTGTGCGGCACATAGCCGTAGTTGCAGGGATAGCGCATCGGGGTCGACAGGATACGATCGACGAAGATCGCGCCGGTGCCCTTGTCCACTTCGTACTTGACCGGTTCGGCATCCTTGGGAATTTCAATGACGACATTGATTTCGTTCGGCACGTCGCGGCCGGTGGGGACGAGGTCGAGGCCCATGTTGCGCTCCTAAGTCAGACAGGCAAGGCGGGGCGCCAAGCCGGCGCCGAGGGGCGCGAAGGATACTGGAAGGCGCTAGAGGGTGCACTCCAACGCTGGTCGATAGGCATTGCCCGGTTCAGAAACGACAAACCCCGCCGCAGCGGGGTTTGTCCTGGTTGCGAGTGCAGATCCTTACAGCAGCGGCACCATCAGCAAGGCGACGATGTTGATGATCTTGATCAGCGGGTTCACCGCCGGGCCGGCGGTGTCCTTGTACGGATCACCGACGGTGTCGCCGGTCACCGAAGCCTTGTGAGCCTCGCCGCCCTTGCCGCCGTGATTGCCATCTTCGATGTACTTCTTGGCGTTATCCCAGGCACCGCCGCCGGTGGTCATCGAAATGGCCACGAACAGGCCGGTGACGATGGTGCCGATCAGCAGGCCGCCGAGGGCCTGCGGGCCGAGCAACAGGCCGACCAGCACCGGCACACCGACCGGCAGCAGGGAGGGGATGATCATTTCCTTGATCGCCGCCTTGGTCAGCATGTCCACCGCCAGCGAGTAATCCGGCGTGTGGGTGCCTTCCATGATGCCCTTGATCTCGCGGAACTGACGGCGCACTTCTTCCACCACCGAGCCGGCGGCGCGGCCCACCGCTTCCATCGCCATCGCGCCAAACAGATAGGGGATCAGGCCGCCGATGAACAGGCCGATGATCACCATGTGGTTGGAAAGGTCGAAGGTGACCGATTTACCGACCGCTTCCAGGTTGTGGGTGTAGTCGGCAAACAGCACCAGGGCAGCGAGCCCGGCCGAACCGATCGCATACCCCTTGGTGACTGCCTTGGTGGTATTGCCCACGGCATCCAGCGGATCGGTGACCGCGCGCACTTCCGGCGGCAGCTCGGCCATTTCGGCGATGCCGCCGGCGTTGTCGGTAATCGGCCCGTAGGCATCCAGGGCCACCACCATGCCGGCCATCGACAACATCGAGGTGGCAGCGATGGCGATGCCGTACAGGCCAGCCAACTCATGGCAGCCCCAGATCGCCGCGCAGACCGCCAGTACCGGCCAGGCAGTCGACTTCATCGACACCCCGAGGCCGGCGATGATGTTGGTGGCATGACCGGTAGTCGAGGCATGCGCCACATGGCGTACCGGCGCAAACTCGGTGCCGGTGTAGTACTCGGTGATGAAGATGATCACCCCGGTCAGCACCAGGCCGATCAGCGCGCACCAGTAGAGACTCATCGCGTTGTCGGCCATCAGCCCGGTGGTGATCGGATAGAACAGTGCCGCGGCGATCACGCCGGAAACGATCACGCCCTTGTACAGTGCGCCCATGATCGAGCCGCCGTCGGAGGTCTTGACGAAGAAGGTGCCGATAATCGAAGCCACAATCGAGGCGCCGCCCAAGACCAGCGGATAGAGCACTGGATTGCCGCCAAGGCTGCTGGCCATCAGGCCACCCAGCAGCATGGTTGCAATCACGGTGACCGCATAGGTCTCAAACAGGTCAGCGGCCATGCCGGCGCAGTCACCGACGTTGTCGCCGACGTTGTCAGCGATCACCGCCGGGTTGCGCGGGTCATCCTCGGGAATGCCCGCTTCGACCTTGCCGACCAGATCGGCACCGACGTCAGCGCCCTTGGTGAAGATGCCGCCGCCCAGACGGGCGAAGATCGAGATCAGCGAGGAGCCGAAGGCGAGGCCGATCAGCGCGTGCAGGGCCTTGTCCTTGCTCAGTCCCATTTCGAGCAGGATGCCGTAGTAGCCGGCCACGCCCAGCAGACCTAGGCCGACCACCAGCATGCCGGTGATTGCACCGCCCTTGAAGGCGACGGCCAAGGCCTTGTCGATACCGCTGCGCGCTGCTTCTGCCGTTCGCACATTGGCCCGTACCGAAATGTTCATGCCGATGTATCCGGCCGCGCCCGACAGGATGGCGCCGATTACAAAGCCGATCGCTGAGTACCAGTCGAGGGCAAAGCCCAGCACCACGAACAGGATCGCTCCGGCGATCGCGATCGTGCCGTACTGGCGATTCAGATAGGCGCGCGCGCCCTGTTGGATCGCGCCCGCAATCTGCTGCATCCGTTCGTTGCCCGCTGGCTGCGCCAGAATCCAGCGTATCGACATTGCTCCATAGACAATCGCCAGTGCCGCGCCGACGATGGCCATCACCAGTCCGTATTGCTCCAGCATTGCGTCCTCCGCTCGAAAATGAATGGCCGCTAAGTAAGCGGCCGCCGGCGAGTATAGCCACAGAACGGGACTGTTCGTGTTGCGCTGCAGCACCGGTCGTCCGATTGAACAATGCGGCACAATGCCGGCCCGGCGATCTTGCGGCGCCGAACAGGAGAGCGATCGATGCTGGCTGCGCGGCCGGAACAGGACTATCTGCCAGCGATTACTGGCCTGCGCGGCGTCGCCGCGGCTTGGGTGTTGCTCTACCACGCCTGGCAGTTTGCCGGCGGACCACGGATCTCTCCGGTCGGGGTCGATCTCACGCCGCTGCTGGCCTGTGGCTATTTTGGCGTCGACTTGTTCTTTGTGCTGTCCGGTTTCCTGCTTGGCATGCCCTTTCTTACCGCGCGCCAGCGCGGCGAGTCGGTCGATCTGCGGCGCTTCTGGCGCAACCGCGCGCGACGCGTGTTGCCGGCCTACTGGGCGCAACTGCTGGTGTTGTTGGCGCTGGCGGTGTGGTCTGGCGGTCCGGAAATCGGTAGCGGCGTCTTGCTCGGGCATTTCAGCCTGAGCTTCAACCTGTGGCAGAACGATTCGGCGATCAATCCGGTCTATTGGTCACTGCCGGTGGAGTGGGACTTCTACATCCTGCTGCCCTTGCTGGCCTTGCCGTTTCGCGGTCGGCGCAGCGTGCTGATCACGGTGTTGGTGGGGGTGCTGGCGGTGATTGCCTTTCGCTGGCTGTGCGTGGCAGCTCTGCACTGGTGGGGCGCCGACGGTGTGCCGTTGTACCGCTGGATCATCCAGTTGCCGGGGCGTCTGGATCAGTTCCTGCTTGGCATGGCCGCGGCCTGGTGTTACCTGAACCTGCGGACGCGCGGCCGCGGGTGGCTGTGGGCTGGGCTGCTCGTGGTTCTGCTGATGTGCTGGGGCGCCGCCTCGCGCGGCGATTTCGTCAGTCAGGCGCAAGCGCCCTGGGTCTACGGCCACTACACCGGCGTCGGTCTGGGCTTCGCCTTATGCATTCTCGGCGCCCTGGCAGCTCCTCGCAGCTGGCTGGTCCAGCGCTTGTCCGGCCGGGTCCTGGGTTGGCTGGGCATGATCAGCTACAGCCTGTACCTTTGGCATTACCCGGTGCTCAGCTGGCAGCGCCAGGGCTGGCCGGCCGACTGGCCGGCCTGGGGCGGCGTGGCGCTGAGCCTGCCGCCGGTTCTGCTGCTGTCATGGTTGTCGTATCGGCTGATCGAGCGGCCCTTTCTCGGCCGCCGCGCACGCCGAGCCGAGCAGGCCACCACCACTACAGCGAGTACGCCGGCAGTTTCTTAGGCACGGGCAGGTTCTTCAGCTTCACGTAGGACGGTAGGCCATCCTTGCCGTACGGCGGCGCGGCTTCGCCGCGGATCAGTGGTTCCAGGTAACGCCGACAGGCCTGGGTAATGCCGTAGCCGTCGCGCCGCAGATAGTTCTTCGGCATTTTCTTCTCGGCATTGGCGACCTTGGTCAGCGGCGCCGCCTCGATCTTCCAGCGATACGGGGCGTCGCTGGTTCGGCGAATGACCGGCATCACGCCGTGTTTGCCGGCCAGGGCGTAATGCACCGCCTGTTCGCCCACGGCCCAGGCGTGGTCGTGGTCGGTCTGCGAAGCCAGATGACGTGCCGAGCGCTGCAGATAGTCCGGCACCGCCCAATGCACCTTCATTTTCAACTCGTCCTTGACCAGGGCAGCGATTGCCGGCCCGACCCCGCCGAGTTGGCTGTGGCCAAAGGCGTCCTTGCTGCCAGCCTCGGCTACGAATCGACCATCGGCGTGATGCAGGCCTTCGGAGACCACCACCGTGCACCAGCCGACCTTGGCGACCGTGGCTTTGACCTTGGCCAGGAACTTGGCTTGGTCGAAGGCGATCTCCGGGAACAGGATGATATGCGGTGGGTCGTCCTCGCCGCGCTGCGCGAGTCCAGCGGAGGCGGCAATCCACCCGGCATGTCGCCCCATCACCTCCATCACAAACACCTTGGTAGACGACTCGGCCATCGAGGCGACATCCAGACTGGCTTCGAGCACCGAGGTGGCGGTGTACTTGGCGACTGAGCCGAACCCAGGGCAGCAATCGGTGACCGCGAGATCGTTGTCGACTGTTTTCGGCACCCCGATGCAGGCCAGTTCGTAGCCCAGTTCGCGACTGACCTGGGAGATCTTCAGTGAAGTATCGGCGGAATCATTGCCGCCGTTGTAGAGCAAATAGCGGATATCGTGTGCCCGCAGGACCTCGATCAGTCGTTGGTAGTGGGCGCGGTCCGTGTCCAGCGATTTGAGCTTGAATCGGCAGGAACCGAAGGCGCCGCCCGGCGTATGGGCCAAGCCGCGAATCGCGCTGGCGGACTCCTTGGCGGTGTCGATCAGATCCTCGCGAAGGGCTCCGATCACGCCATTGCGGGCGGCATAAACCTTGATGCCGTGCTGGCGTGCGGTGCTGATCACCGCCGCGGCGGTGGTGTTGATGACGGCGGTGACGCCGCCCGACTGCGCGTATAGCAGTTTTCCCTTGCTCATGATCGATCTTCCTGGTCTGCCGAGCGCCGAACGCGGCGCGAATTGACTTGCGGGGGCCGGACCGCTAGCGTTTGGACGATCCGTGTCCCGATCGCGAGTGTAGCGAAAGCTTCCGCCTGGGCGCGCCCCGTTTCTTGTTACGGAATTCATCAGCACATGCGACTCGTACTTTTGGGAGCGCCCGGATCGGGCAAGGGAACCCAGGCCACATTGCTCAAGCAGGCCCTTGAGGTGCCACATATTTCCACCGGTGATCTGCTGCGTGCTGCGGTCGCCGCCGGTACCCCGCTGGGTTTGAAAGCCAAGGCGGTGATGGAGCGCGGTGAGCTGGTCTCGGACGAGCTGGTGCTGGGAATGCTGGAAGAGCGGTTGGGCAAGGATGACGTCACGGGCGGCTTCATTCTCGACGGCTACCCGCGCAATCTGGCCCAGGCCAATGCGCTTGACGCCCTGCTCGACAAGCTCAAGCAGCCGGTCGATGTGGCGGTGCAGCTTGATGTGGGCACCGAGTTGTTGATTCAGCGTCTGGCCGGTCGTGCCGAGGCCGAAGGCCGCGCCGACGACAACCCCGACTCGGTACGCAATCGCCTGCGCGTGTATTCCGATCAGACCGCGCCCGTCATTGACTACTACCGCGCGCAGGGCAAGCTGGCCTGCGTCTACGGCGTCGGCAGTGTCGACGAAGTGGCAGAACGCGTACTCAGCGCGGCTCGTGGTCAGGCCAAGTCGTAGTCAGTCGCCTCGGCGTTCAGCTGCGACCGGGTTGCCGTGTCCAGCCTGATTCCGTGGGCCGCGTGGATCAATATCTGCTTCCTGCGTCGCGCGCCGCAGGACGTGGCGCATTCGCCTGCGCTGGCGCGAAACATGGTGCTGCTGTCGGTGCTGATCGACGCCATGCTGGTCTATCTGGCCGAGCGCGAACAGGCAGTGGCGGTGGTCCTGATCTCGCTGGCCTTCCTGCTGGCGTTGCCCTGGCTGCTGCTCAATTTGACCGGCCATCAGGCGCGCTACGCGCAAACCCTGGCTGCGCTGGCTGGCACTGGCCTGGTGTTTGGTCTGCTCTTGCTGCCCCTGGTGCTGATCTGGAATCTGGCCGGCCCGCTGCAGCCGAATGAGCAACCCAGCGCGCTGCATGTGGCGCTGTTCTTCGTGCAGATTGGACTCAATGCCTGGCGACTGATGACGGTAGCGCATATCCTGCGCCACGCCATGGACCTGCGCTTGTTTGCCGCGGCCTTGTTCGCCATCGGCTGGTTTATCCTGGAGTTATCGGCGAGCCTTTGGCTGCAATCGGGAACGCAATGAAACTACATGTTATGGGTATCTGCGGCACCTTTATGGGCGGCATCGCCGCCCTGGCCCGGGAAGCTGGTCACGAGGTGGAGGGTACCGACCAGAACGTCTACCCACCGATGTCCGATCAGCTCAATAGCATCGGAATCAGACTGCGCGTTGGCTACCAGCCACAATTCATCAGCGACGAGTGCCAGCAAGTGGTGATTGGTAACGCTTTGTCGCGCGGCAACCCGGCCATCGAAGCGGTGCTCAACAGCGGTCGCGACTATGTCTCGGGGCCGCAGTGGCTGCGTGACAACGTTTTGGTCGGTCGCCAGGTGCTGGCCGTGGCCGGCACTCATGGCAAAACCACCACCAGCAGTTTGTTGGCCTGGATCCTTGAGCACGCCGGCAAGGCGCCGGGTTTCCTGATTGGTGGCGTGCCAGGCAACTTTCCCGTGTCAGCGCGCACCGGCGACGGCGAGTGCTTTGTGGTCGAAGCCGATGAATACGACACCGCGTTCTTCGACAAGCGGTCGAAGTTCGTTCACTACCGCCCGCGGGTAGTGGTGTTGAACAACCTCGAGTACGACCACGCCGACATTTTTCCCGACCTGACATCGATCAAGCAGCAGTTCCATCACCTGATTCGCTGTGTCCCCGGCAATGGTCGTCTGATCGTCAATGCCGAGGATTTCGAGCTCGACGACGTGCTGAGCTATGGCAGCTGGACGCCGATCGAGCGCTTTGCCATCGACGATAGTCTGCAGGTCGAGTGGGGCGGGCGCCTGCTCGATCCGTCAGGTTCGCGGTTTGCCGTTCGCTACCAGGGCTTGGCCGAAATCGAGGTTTCCTGGTCCCTGCTCGGACGGCACAACGTGATGAACGCGCTGGCGGCGATTGCAGCGGCGCATGCGGCTGGCGTGACCGTGCACGCCGCCGCCGACGCCCTGGCCGGCTTCAAGCCGCCGAAGCGACGCTTGGAACGACTGCTCGATCGCAACGGGATCCGCGTCTACGACGACTTTGCTCACCATCCGACCGCCATTCGCACCACGCTTGAAGGATTGCGTGCCAGTCATCCGAAGGCGCGGTTGATCGCGGTGCTGGAGCCGCGCAGCAATTCAATGCGCCTGGGCGCGCATGCGGCGGCTTTGCCGGAGTCCTTGGCGCCGGCCGATCTTAGCTTCATGTTGCGCCGCCCGGAGTTGCCCTGGAATGCCGAGGCCTGCATCAGCAAGCTCGGCGGCAAAGGCAAGGCGCTGCCCGATGTCGACACCCTGGTTCGTGAGCTGCACGGTGAGCTGCGCTCGGGCGATGTTGTGGTGCTAATGTCGAACGGCAGTTTCGATGGGGCGTCTCGCCGATTGGTCGAGCTGCTCACCAAGAGCTGAGGCGCTCAGTCGGGCTGGGACGCCTGGGCACCGGCGATCTGTTGAGCGCACCAGCTGCGGGCATCGTCCAGTTCAGTGAAAAACGCGATCGGCAGCACCCCCGCACACACTTTTTGCAGCGCAGAAATGATCATGCTGCGCCCTTCGACCTCCTGCGGCACGACGTAGGCTGCCGCGCAACGCCCGAGTTCGCGGGAGCGCTGGGCACTTTCGCCCATCGCCTCGATGCCATCGGCAGTGAGTAGCATCGACTCGAAAATCACATTGATGGTGGCCCATGGCCCGCCCTGGCGCATGCGCTCGGCGGCGCTCTCGTAGGCGGCCATCACCGCGCGCACATGTTCGGCATTGAACGGGCCGCGCGAGCGCAACAGCAGAACCTGATTGTCAAACTCGAAAATCGAGCTTCCGTGCGGAGCGAATTGCGGCATGGTGCTGATCGAGGCCTTTGGCCGAGCTGAGAAACGGTGTGGAGCGTCGTCGGCCCACGAGGGGGCGCTGACCCTGCGCAATCTAGCATTGTCGGATTGCGGCGCAAGCTATGGCGGGACAGCTCGATGCAAACAGCGTAGGCTTGAGGCATGAAGGAGTTGCCCCTTTTTCCCTTGCATGCCGTGCTGTTTCCGGGCGGCGAACTGCGCCTGAGAGTGTTCGAGCCCCGCTATCTGTCGATGGTCCGTGATTGCACCGCGGGCAACCGCGTGTTTGGTGTCTGTCAGATCGCTGATGGTCACGAAGTAGGTGTTCCCGCGACCCCCGCCAGCTTCGGCACCACCGCACAGATCGTAGACTTCAACGTCGACCCACAAGGCATTCTCGGTATCGTGGTCGAGGGGGTGCAGCGCTTCCATGTCAAACAGGTGCGTATTCGCGACACCGGCATGGTGGTGGCCGACGTCGACCTGTTCGAAGATGAGCCGAGTACCCTTCGCGCCGAGCACAGTCTGTTGGCGTCCTTGCTCGACAAGATCCTGGAGCAGGCCGGTGGCAAGCATGCCAAGGCGCCGGCACGGCTGTTCGACTCCGCCTGTTGGGTCGGCTATCGCTTGGCCGAATTGCTGCCGCTCGACAATGATCAGCGGCAGGGGCTTCTGCAATGTGCCTGCCCGCATCAGCGACTTAGCATGCTGTTGCAGTGGGTGCCGAAGCTTACTCGCGAGTAGACGTGGGTTGCAGCCGCCAGTCTGCGGCGGTCTGCAGCGCCTGCAGAGGCGGCGCCAGTGAGGCCAGTGTCTTCTGCGTGTTGATCTCGGACGCCGGGTCCGGCAACCAGATTCTCAGTCCGCCTCGAAACCTGGCCAGTCGATGCGGTACCACCTGCAACCGGAAAACCGGTCTGCCGTCATCGAGCGTCCAGCGGCTTGGCCAGAGCAGCATCACTTCCCGCCGGCTTTCGCTGGAGACGCGTTCCCAGCGCGCCAGTTCGCCATAGCCATCGCGCGCCAGCGGCATGATCGGCAGGTCGCTGGGCTTGAGGTCGGCATTCAGCAATTGCAGGGGATCGCTCCATTTTGCAGCGCCGAGCTGGTACCAGCCGCCATCATTCAAGGCAGATTGCAACGACTCGAGCGGGCCGGCGTAAAGCAGTTCGGGGCCGGGGTGAGGCTTGCCGGTCGCGCTGGGCAAGGCGGCGGCCGTTGGCTGCCACCAGCTGGGCCGATCCATGCCCAGCGTATGCGTAGCCAGCTGCTGGCGGTGACGAGTGGCCGACCACTCATTGATCACAGTGAATGCGAACAGCGCCATCAGGGCCACGCCGGCCAGCTTGGCGAAGCGCGGAATTCCTGGCGCCGCCAGGCTGTGGCGGCGATAGGCGATGCCCAGGGCCATGCCCCAGGTGCTGCCCAAGGCCACGCCAAATACCGTCTGGCTCGATTGGGCCAGGCCGAAATACAGCAGTGCAAAGCCGTACAAAGCCACCCAGGCACTGCTGAGCATGTAGGGGCGGGCGGCATAGCGCTGCCGAGATTCGCGGGCGACGATGATGGCGCTGAGACTCCCCACGCTGGCCAGACATGCCGGCAGTGGCCAGTGCCAGGCGCTGCGTTCGTCGGCGATCCATAGTGCGGCGCTGCAGGCGTCGATCAGCAGCCCGACTGCGGCTGCTGCCAGCCAATGTGCGATGCCCTGGGTCGAGCGCCGCCAAATCGACCACAGCACCCCGGTGCTCACTAGTCCGGCGAGCAACAGCGGATCGGCCAGTGACAGCATCGGTTGCACGACGACATCCGACCAAGGGCTGCGCAGACTGCGCCAGAAGCTGGGGTCGAACTCCTGCTGCCATTGCTGGTTAAGTAGCAATACTCCAGCGCCCGCCAGCAGCGCCAGCAGAATCAGCGCCAGCAACACCAGACTGGTGGATTCCGGCGCCGTTGGATCGACCAGTCCGCGGGTCAGTCGCCCGAACTGAGGGTGCGCTCGCGACCAGGCCAGCGCACGTTCCACCCATAGCGTTCCGCGTGGCGCGGCCCAGCGATAGATGCGTTGACCGAGGTAGACCACGGCCAGCAGCACGGTAGCGCTACCAAGCAGGATGATCAGCAAGGGGCCTGCCACAGCCTCCAATTGCTGCCATACACTGCCGAACAGCCAGCCGGGGGCGATAAAGACGACCGACCAGACCGATGCGGCCAATGCGCTGGCCAATGTGTAACGTGTCGGCGGTAGACGCAGCATGCCGGCGATGGCCGGTACGAAGGGTCGAATCGCGCCGACGAAGCGGCCGATGAATATGCCCTTGCTGCCGTGGCGGTCAAACACCTCCTGGCCTGAGGCCAGCCACCCTGGATAGCGCGAAAACGGCCAGATGCCGGACAGTCGTGTGCCGTAGCGACGGCCGATCAAGTATGAAATCCCATCACCGCAAAAAGCGCCGAAGGCCGCCAACGTCAAGGTGGAGATCGGTTCCAGTACGTTGAGACCGATCAGCGTACCCAGCGCAAACAGCAAGGGAATGGCCGGAACCACGGCGCCCACGATCAGCAGAGCATCGACAAAGGCGATCAGGAAAACCAGACCCCCGGCCAGTATCGGGTGCTGGGTGGCCCAGGCAACTACCGACTCTACCGACAGCATGGCGGCAGCAGCTCAGTGGAGGGCACAGGGCAGGGGCATTGAGCGCGCGGCACGTTGAGCGTAGAAGCCAAAGGGAGTGCAGCTTAGCTGAGTACCTCGCGCTAAGCTGTAGGGCCGCTCGCGAAGGAACAGAACATGACCGCTAGCTTGGCTGGCAAGACTCTCTTCATCACCGGCGCATCGCGCGGCATTGGCTTGGCGATAGCCTTGCGCGCCGCTCGTGACGGCGCGAATATCGCGATTGCGGCGAAATCCAGCGCGCCCAACCCGAAGTTGCCCGGCACCATTCACACGGCTGCCGCCGAGATTGAAGCCGCCGGAGGTCAGGCGCTGCCTTTGCGCTGCGACATTCGCGAGGAGGATCAGGTGCAGTCGGCGATCGACGCCACCGTGGAGCGCTTCGGCGGCATCGACATCCTGGTCAACAACGCCAGTGCGATCTGGTTGAAGGGGATCGCCGAAACGCCGATCAAACGCTTCGATCTGATGCAGCAGGTCAACGCGCGTGGCAGTTTCCTTTGTGCGCAACGCTGTCTGCCCCATCTGCTGAAGGCCGGCAACCCTCACATCCTTACCTTGGCACCACCGCCCAATCTCGATCCTCGCTGGTGGGGACCGCATGTCGGCTACACCCTGGCCAAGATGGGGATGAGCTTTGTCACCCTGGGGCTGGCTGCCGAACTGGGCTCGCAGGGTGTGGCAGTCAACGCGCTGTGGCCGCGCACGGTGATCGCCACCGATGCGCTGAACATGATTCCGGGTGTGGATCTCTCCGGCTGCCGCATTCCGGCCATCATGGCCGACGCCGCGCACGCCATCCTGTGTCGGCCCAGCGGCGGACTTAACGGCCAGTTCCTGATCGACGAAGAGGTCCTGCGCGAAGCCGGCATCGATGAGTTTGAGCGCTACGCAGTAAAGGCTGGTGCCCGGCTGATACCCGATCTGTTTCTCGATGAAGCGTTGTCATGAAGTATCTGCATGCCATGGTTCGGGTACGCGATCTCGACGCCTCGCTGCGCTTCTACTGCGACGGTCTGGGGCTGCGCGAGGTGCGGCGCAAGGAGTACCCTCAAGGGCGGTTCACCCTGGTCTATCTCGGTGCGCCTGACAACCCCGAAGCAGAAATCGAGCTGACCCACAACTGGGACGAAGAGGATTACGGCAGCGCGCGCAACTTCGGCCACCTCGCCTTTCGGGTAGATGACATCTACGCCCTGTGCAGTCACCTGATGAAACAGGGTGTTGAGATCAATCGGCCGCCGCGCGACGGGCGGATGGCCTTCGTACGCTCACCGGATCAGATTTCGATCGAGTTGCTGCAGGGCGGTGACCCACTACCCGCAGCGGAACCCTGGGCATCGATGTCCAACCGCGGCGGGTGGTGAGCGACGCTATTCGGTCGGCAATGCGGCGCCACAGCGGCGGCAGTGTTTCGCATCGGCGCTGTGACCCAGCTGCTGGCATTGCTCGCAAGTCCTGGCGTCGAGCTGGCGTAGGCCCTGGGTAAGCTCGGCCGTATAGATGCCGGTCGGCACGGCAATGATGCCGTAGCCAATCAGGATCAGCACCGAAGTGATCATCCGCCCCAGGGTCGTCTGCGGCGCGATATCGCCGAAGCCCACCGTCGATACCGTCACCACCGCCCAATACATGGCGGTGGGAATGCTGGTGAATCCGTGCTCCGGGCCTTCGACCACGTACATCAAGGCACCGAATACGGTAACCAGACTCAGGATCACGCACAGAAACACAAAAATCTTGCGCCAGCTGCGACGCAACGCCGCGATCAGCACGCCGGCTTCGCGCAGATACTCGGCCAGCTTGAGGATGCGGAAGATACGCAGCAGGCGCAGCACCCGGATCACCAGCAGCGACTGCGTGCCCGGCAACAGCAGGGACAGATAGGTCGGCAGCACAGCCAACAGATCGATGATGCCGTAGAAGCTCAAGGCATAGCGGATCGGGCGTCGCACGATCAACAGTCGCAGCACGTACTCGATGGTGAACACCACGGTGAAGCCCCATTCCAGGGCGTACAGCAGGGTGCCGAAACGCTGATGCAGATCCTGCACACTGTCCAGCACCGCGACCAGGATGCTGAGCAGGATCACCAACATCAACAGCAGGTCGAAACCGCGCCCCGCCGGCGTGTCGTGGCCGAAGATCACCCGATAGGTTTTCTCGCGCCAGTTGTTCTGCGCCTCAGCCGGAGGGGGCGGCCAGTGTCTGCTCATCAGTCGAGCGTGCCGAAAACACGTGCGGCGGCGTCTATGGTGAAATCGAGGTCGGCTCGCGAGTGCGCTGCCGAAAGAAAGGCGGCCTCGAACGCCGACGGTGCCCAGTACACACCCTGTTCCAGCATGCCGTGAAAGAACTGGCGGAAGCGGTCGGCGTCGCTGGCCTTGGCGTCGGCATAGCTGCCGATCGGGCCAGCGCAGAAGTATAGACCGAACATGGCGCAACTACGTGTTGTGGTGAACGGAATGCCGGCCTGTTTCGCAGCCGCTTCCAGACCGTCGCACAGATAATGGGTCGACTGTTCGAGCTGATCGTAGAACCCGTCGCGCTGGATCAGGCGCAGCGTGGCCAGACCCGCCGCCATCGCTACCGGATTGCCCGACAGCGTACCCGCCTGATAGATCGGCCCAGCCGGTGCGATCTGACGCATCAGGTCCGCTCGACCGCCGTATGCGCCCACCGGCATACCACCGCCGATGATCTTGCCGAAAGTGCTGAGATCAGGCCTGACTCCATAGCGCTGCTGCGCACCGCCCAGGGCTACTCGAAACCCGGTCATCACTTCGTCAAAAATCAGCAGCGCACCGTGCTCGGAGCACAGCTGGCGCAGGTGCTGCAGGAAGCCTTCGGCCGGCAGAATGCAGTTGGCATTGCCGACGATCGGCTCAACGATCAGTCCGGCAATCTCCTGGCCCTGCTGCTCGAACAGCGCAGCCGCGGCATCAAAGTCATTGAACGGCAGGGTCAAAGTGAGGTCGGCCAGAGGAGAGGGCACTCCGGGCGAGTCGGGCAGGCCGAGGGTGAGTGCACCTGAGCCGGCCTTGACCAGAAAGGAGTCGCCGTGGCCGTGGTAGCAACCCTCAAACTTGACGATCTTGCTGCGCCCGGTAGCGCCGCGTGCCAGTCGAATGGCGGAAAGTGTTGCCTCGGTACCGCTGTTAACCATGCGGACCACTTCGCAACTGGGGATCAATCGACACAGGGTTTCGGCCATGTCGACCTCAAGTGCATTCGGAACGCCGAATGACAGGCCGGCCTTGGCCGTTTCCAGGACCGCGCTGATCACCTCGGGATGGGCGTGTCCGGCAATCATCGGTCCCCAGGAGCCGATGTAGTCGATGTAGCGCTTGCCCTCCACATCCCACAGATAGGCGCCTTCTGCGCGGGCCGCGAAGAACGGCTGACCACCCACCGATTTGAATGCGCGAACCGGCGAATTGACGCCGCCGGGCAGTCGTTCCAGCGCGCGCGCGAACAGGGAGGCATTGCTATCGGTCATGTTGAATTCCAGATTGATGAAAGGTGAATCAGCTCAGCGCGGCGCAAACAGACGGGCAAACGCCGCTGCACTCGCCGCTGGATCGTCCGCGCTCCACAAAGCATCGATCACCGCGATGCCGTGAGCTCCAGCGGCGATCAAGGGCGCCGCATTGTCCTCTCGAATGCCGCCAATCGCCACGACAGGCAACGGAAAGCGCGCCGTACGTTGCAGCAATTCCAGGCTCGCTCGACGCTGCGTCTGCTTACTGCGACTGGGGAAGAACGCGCCCAGCGCCAGATAGTCGGCGCCTTCAGAGACGGCGCTCTCAACTCGATGCCACTCGTCATAACAGGAGACGCCGATGATCGACTGCAGGCCCAACAGTTTGCGCGCTGCAGCGATCGAGCCATCGTGCTCGCCCAGATGTACGCCATCGGCCCCGGCCTCGGCGGCCAGCTGTGGGTCATCATTGATGATGCTGCATACGCCATGCGCGCGGCACAGCGCTACCAAGCGACCGGCGTCGGCACGCCGCTGGTCGGCACCCACCCTCTTGGGTCGATATTGCAACACGGTGATGCCGGCGCCCAGCACCACAGCGACGGCTCGATACAGGGCCTCACCGAACAGATGTTCCGGCGTAATTGCGTACAGCCCGGCGGGCAGCTTTCGGGAGCAGGGTCGATCCATGGTTGGCTAACTGGTCAACAGATGGGAAAATCCGGCGCCATTGTCCCAGTCTGGAATCTCCATGAGCAGCATCGCCGTCTCCACCGAGTATCGCACCTGGATGTGTGTGGTATGCGGCTTCATTTACAACGAGCGCGATGGTTTGCCGGAAGAGGGTATTGCTCCCGGCACGCGTTGGGACGAGGTACCGGACACCTGGACCTGCCCGGATTGCGGTGTCGGCAAGGAAGACTTTGAAATGGTCGAAGTGGGTTGATGCCGCGACCGGCTAGTGTCGAGTAACCCGGGACTTGGCGGCGTCGATCATGGCCTCCCGCACCGCATCGGCGTCACCGGCATCCGGGCGCAACTGCAGATAGCGGGCCAAGTCTTCCCCAGCGCGCTGGCCGACACCGAGCTGCAGATAAAGCAGGCCGCGATCGCGCCAATCCTCGGCTTGGCTCGCATCGAAGCGGATCAGGCGGTCGGCGCAACGCAGCGCACGAGCGAAATCTTCCTGTTCGGTATAGACGCCTTTCAGATTGCGCAGGATTCTGGCAACGATGGCGCGGTTGCTGGCCGGCGAAAGTAGGTTAAGCAGTTGTTGATCATCGATGTCGCGGTCGCCCATGTGCGGACGAGCCCGCTGGCGAAGCTCATCGACATCCATCGGCCGGCCGCGGTGAAATGGATCCATCACCAGAAGGCCGCCGTCCATCGGTACTCTTACCAGGAAGTGCCCGGGGAATGACACGCCCTCCAGGGCGAGGTCGCATGCGCGGGCGCACTCCAATTGCAGCACGGCCAGAGAAATCGGAATGCCCAGTCGGCGTTCCATGACCTCATTGATATAGCAGTTGCGCGGATCGTAGAACTCGTCGTGGTTGCCCTTGAATCCACATTCGACGAACAGGAACTGGTTCAGCGTTTGAACCTTCTGGCTGGTCGATTCGATATTCGAGCAACGATCAGCCGCTTGCAGCGCCAGCTCGCGGACCTGCGACAGCAGCCCGCTCACATCCAGATCGGGATACTCGTCGCGCGCCACATCCACCAGCGCCGGAACCAGTTCGACATCCGTTTCTGCAGCAGCGTTCATGGCGGGCACTCGATCTTCCATAGGAACAGTATGGGGGCGCGGTGCTGGTCTTCAATTGGCTCGCCCGGAGGCACAGGACGGGATTGCGAACTTGCTTTCCCCGACTATACACAAGGCACTGCCTTTGGTCAGTGCCAGGCGCGAGCTAGTGCCGGCATTCAACTCGACCACGAAACGCGCCGCTCCTGCGCTCGGGTAAGACGGGCATTGCGAGGTCTTGCATGGCGGAGTGTCGGCACTGATGGAGACGACCCGCGCATCAGCACCAAAATAGATGATGTCGAGCGGAATGCGCGTGTTGCGCATCCAAAAGGCCTGAGGCTCTGCGCGATCGAACACGAACAGCATGCCATGGTCCTCAGACATCGACTCGCGAAACATGAGCCCGCGCATTCTGCTGGCATCGTCGAGCGCCAGCTCCACTTTGAAGTGTGCGCCTCCCAAGCCGATAACCGCTTTGGGCAGCGCGTCACCCGCCGTGGATGCGCTTGCCGTGGCCGTGATGGCAAAACCAAACACTATGCTAAGTGCTTTCATTGCTTGATGCCTCTGTGTTGGAGGACGCATGAACAAATCCTGAAATCGACAGCGAATCTTATCGCGCTCACCCTATTCACAACCGCTATCGAACTATGCATAATTCGCCCCCCGCAGACGCGTCGCTGTCTACGGGCCGGGAAGAAAAGTTCGAAAAAAGATGTTGACGGACTTGGAAAACGGTGTAAGATGTGCGGCTCGGTTGGACGAAACGTTCGACGGAAAGCGAAGAGGCGCTGAGGCCGAATTCGCGAGATCTTTGACAGTGTGCGCAGGTGACTTGTGCGGGCGTCTGCGGATGGGTGAGAAGTCCATCTTGCAGAACGTCCAAGACTTAGCCTTCGGGCTGAGTGAGTTCAACCTTCGGGTTGGACACCTAAGAGTCAATTGATTTTAGTAGTCAGCGACGCTTGGGTCGGACTTCTGCAGTGCTAAATGAATAAAGAGCCTTCGGGTTCTTGTAAGTTTTAACTGAAGAGTTTGATCCTGGCTCAGATTGAACGCTGGCGGCATGCCTAACACATGCAAGTCGAACGGCAGCACAGTGGAGCTTGCTCCATGGGTGGCGAGTGGCGGACGGGTGAGGAA
>NZ_JACYTR010000069.1 GCF_014841215.1 Pseudomarimonas arenosa | reverse complement strand
AGCTACGCGGGACTGCGTCCCGATCTCGCCCAAGTGGGCCCACCACTTGGGCTCGTCGCGCCTTGCACTCGACGCAAAGTCCTCGGTGATCATCCGCGCCCCCTCATGAAATATCCGGGCTAGCGCCCTTGCACTCCGAACGATTGGTTGTGTCCACAGCACTGGAGCCCAGACATACGCGGGTAGAGGTGGTCATCGCAGTGCTAGGACTGTCGCGGCAACACCACGCGCTGCCTGAATCCGCCGCCGGATCGATGGCTGAACTGCAGGGTGCCTCGGTGGCCGAGGATAATGTCGTGGGCGATGGCGAGGCCTAGGCCGGAGCCGCCGGTTTGGCGGCTGCGGGAGGATTCGAGGCGGTGGTAGGGCTTGATTACCTGCTCGTACTCCGATTCGGGGATGCCGCGGCCGTCGTCGTCGATCGTGATGGTGATGGTTTGTGGGTCGGCGCTGAGCGACACCTGGGCACGGTGGCCGTATTGGGCGGCATTGCGCACCAGGTTGCTGATCGCACGCTTCATCAGGCTGGGTCGGCAGTGGCCGAGGATGCGGGCATTCTCGGCACAATCGACCTCGTAGCCAATCAAGCGCAGTTCTTCGCAGACACTGTCGACCAGGGCGCTCATCTCGACGGCGCGACTGGCCTCGGTGGAGCGCGAGTTGGTCAGGTAGGCAAGGGCCGAGGAGGTGACCGCGTCCATCTCATCCAGGGTTTTCAGCATGCGGTCGCGCTGTTCGCAGTCGCTGACGAACTCGGCCTGCAACCGCAGGGCAGTAAGCGGCGTGCGCAGGTCGTGCGATACCGAGGCCAGCATGCGGGTGCGCGCCTCGATGTGTTCGCCGATGCGCACCTGCATCAGATTGAAGGCGCGGATGGTGTCGACAATATCCTGCGGGCCTTCTTCTGTCAGTGCTGCGCCTTGTTTGCCGCGACCCAGCGATTCAGCGGCTGCGGCGAGCCGGGCCAAGGGGCGGGTCAATCGACGCAGGATCAGCACCATGCTGATCGCCAGCAGGGTGGATAACACGCCGGCCGTCAGCATGGCGACGGCAGACCAGGTCGGCAAATGATCGGGCAATCGCAGTTGCGCCCACAGCTGCTGTCCGTTGGGCAGTTCGGCGTGGATGCTGATCACCGGTTTGTTCGGCGGCGGCACTGCCGTGGCATAGACCCGGGCATCGCGCAATGCCGGCCCTGCGCGCTCCAACAACTGTGCACGCAGTTCGTCTGCAAGTGGTAGATCCGGGGCAGGTGGCTGGACTGCATCGGCCGGCAGCAGCAGCATTTCCACCGGATGTTTGCCAATGCTGTCGAGGATGGTGCTATGCAATGACTGTGGCGTGCTCATCATCAGCTTGGCCGTACTGGCAAAGCGCGAGATCGCCGAGTCCTGAATAGTGGCCGCCACCGAGGACAGCCTCACGTAAACAAACAGCGGAAACACCACGATCTGGGCCAGGGTCAGGGTGAGCACGGCCACCAGTACCAGCTGGGTGGTCAGCCGCCGCGGTAGCCATCGGTTAAGAGAAGAGGGCAGGCTCATGCAGGGTCGCGGCTGACATTGGCGGTAAAAACATAGCCGCCACCCCATACTGTCTTGATCAGAGAGGGGTTGGCCGGGTCGGGTTCGATCTTGCGCCTGAGCCGCAGCACCTGATTGTCGATGGCGCGATCGTAGGCGCCGGCTTCCCGGCCCTGGGTCAGGTCGAGCAGCTGATCACGACTTAACACACGGCCGGCGCGCGCGAGAAAGGCGGCAAGCAGCAGGAACTCGTTATTGCTCAGGGCCACGTCCACGCCTTCTGGGTCGGTCAGCTCGCGACGTGCCAAATCAAGACACCAGCCGGAAAAGTGCAGGCGATCCTGTCCCGGCACTTGCCGTTGCGGCTGAGCGCCCTGAGTGCGGCGCAGCACGGCGCGGATACGGGCCAACAGCTCGCGCGGATTGAATGGCTTGGTGACATAGTCATCGGCACCAAGCTCCAGGCCGACAATCTGATCGGTGTCGTCGGACAGGGCGGTGAGCAGGATCACCGGTGGCCCATTGCTGGCAGTGAGATCGCGACACAGGGACAACCCATCCTCGCCGGGCATCATCACGTCGAGGATCACCAGATCAATGCTGGCGTCCTGCAGCACCAGTCGCATTTGCGCACCGCCATCGGCGGCGCTGACGCGAAAGCCGTTGTCGCGCAGATAGCGCGTCAGGCTGTGGCGGATCTCCGGATGATCGTCCACGACCAGCAGATGCGGTGCCTCGGTGGCGGCGTTCTGGCTCATCGGGGCATGATACGGGCCCGCCGGCGCGTCGGGGCAGGGGATTGTCGGCAACTGTCGCGGTCGGCGTGTCCTGCGACAATTTGTTACAAATTCGCTGCCCGCCGACACGAGGCGACGACAGAGCCCGCGTTAAATAGTCCCATCGTGATTGAATTGGTTGGACCATGACAAACCTCAAGGGCTTGCTGATGCTGGGCGCTGCGCTCAGTGTCGGCTGCGCCGCCTTGCCCGAACGCCAGGCGACCATGCCGACCCTGCCGCAGTCGTTTCTTGCCGAAGGCGGCAGTGTTGCGCCAACGGCCTGGTGGCATGCCTTCTCAGATCCGGATCTCGATCAACTGATTGCGCAGGCATTGGCAGAGAACCTGTCGTTGCAGGCCACTGCCGCCCGCTTGCGCGCAGCCGAGGCCGTAGCTGGCGCAGCGGCTGCCGGGCTGCGGCCGAGCCTCACTGCACGAGCCAGTGCCACGCACAATGAAGGCGGTGAAACCACAGGTTCGACCAGCCTGTCGGCGGCCTATGAACTGGATCTGTGGGGCAGGCTGCGTTCCAGCCGCGATGCCGCGGTCTTGCAGGCCGAGGCCACGGCGCAGGAGTTGCACGCGGCGCGCATCAGCTTGAGCGCTGCGGTGGCGATCCAATGGTTCGCCCTGGGAAGCAGTGGCGAACGCCTGCAACTGATCAGCCAGGAGCGTGCCACCTACGAGCGCCTGTTGCGCCTGGTCGAATCGCGCTATCGCAATGGTCAGGCCAATGTGAGCGATGTATTGCGACAGCGCCAACTGGTGGAATCCACCCGTTCGCTTGAGGCCAGCACCGCGGCCGAACTCGGCACCCAGCGCCATGCGTTGGAAGAACTGCTGGGGCAGCCGGCCGGCAGCAGGGCACTGGCCGGCAACATACCGCCAGCCATGTCGGCGCTGCCCCGCAGCGGCCTACCCGCCGACGTGGTGAGCAGACGCCCGGACGTGCAGCAGCGCTGGTTGCTGCTGCAAAGCGCCGATCGCAGCGTGGCCGCGGCGATTGCCAATCGCTTCCCGCAACTCAGTCTGACGGCCAGTGGAACCAGCAGTGATGCCGGTGCGAGTCGCTTGTTCGAAGACTGGCTCGGCTCACTGGTGGCGAACCTGGTGGGGCCGATCTTCGATGGCGGCGCGCGTCGTGCCGAGGTTGAGCGCACGCGCGCCGTGTTCGATCAGCGTCTGGCCGAATACCGCAGCGCCGTGCTGGTCGGATTCCGGGAAATCCAGGATGCCCTGCTGCGCGATCAGCAGCAGACCATTCGGGTTGCCAGCCTCATCGAGCAGTTGCGACTTTCCGACGCCGTGATCGAACGCATCGAACGGCAGCTGCGCAATGGCAGCGCCACCTATCTCAGTCTGCTCGATGCGCAGATCACCAATAGCAGCCTGCGTCGCGAGGTGCTGAGTGCAAGGCAGCAGCATGCTGAACAACGAATTGCATTGTTTCGGGCTATGGCTGGGCCTTTGGCGGATGAGGAAGAGCTTGTGGTGGAACCCGTAGATGAGGATTCCGTCCTCAGACAGGCATTCGAATCCGCCCACAGCGTCAAGCCCCTCTCCCCGTTGGAGAGGGGTTGGGGTGAGGGCCGGGTGTCCTCAAGACCCTGTAGTAACCAATCGCACAGCGTATTCGCACCTTCATCCGCCCTTCGGGCACCCCGGGCCGAGTCCGCACGCCACCTCCGCTCAACTGCTTTCCCCCTCACCCCAACCCCTCTCCCCGTGGGAGAGGGGCTCCGAAGAGCAAGTAGATGAACGCACTTAACACCCCTAACCGCCGCGGATTCTTCGCCGCACTGATCGCCTCCGTTCTGCTCGGCGCAGCATTGCTGAGCTACTTACTGATGGCCACCGCACCGCAGACCGCACGCAAGCCGCCAACGCGGGAGGCGCGGCTGGTCGAGGTGGTTACCCTGCAGCCGAGTTCACAGCAGGTCATGGTGTCGGCCTATGGCGAAGTGGAGGCTTCACAACGCATCGCGCTGTCGGCCCAGGTCAGCGGACGGGTGATCTATCTATCGCCGCAGTTCGTGCCGGGCCAGCGTATCCGCAAGGGCGAAGTGCTGCTGAAGATCGACCCGGCCGATTACCAGGTCGCGCTGGACAACGCCTTGGCCAACCTGGCGTCCGCCGAGGCGGCGTTGGCGCAGGAGCGCGGTAGCCAGGCAGTGGCACAAGGCGACTTCGAAGTGCTGGACTTGCAGGTTGAGCCGGCTGAGCGCGCCCTGATGCTGCGCGAGCCGCAGCTGCAATCAGCGATGGCAATGGTGGCCTCGGCCAAGGCGGCTGTCGCGCAGGCCCGACTCAACCTTTCCCGTTGCGAGGTCACCGCAGCGATGGATGTGCTGGTGGTCAGTCGCAATGTCGGTGTCGGCGCGCAAGTCGGCGGCGCCAATGCCGTGATTGGCGAGGTGGCGGCTGCCAGTCCGTTCTGGGTGCCTCTCTTGGTGCCGGTGGATAGCCTGCGCTGGATCGAGTTGCCATCAAACGAGGGTCCGGGTTCCGCGGTCAGTTTGCGCGATGTCAGCCAGCCCACGGCAGCGCCTTGGACCGGGCGGGTGATTCAACTGTTGGGCTCGGTGGAGACGGCAGGCCGCCGCGCGCGCTTGCTGGTTGAAGTAGACCCGACTTCGTCCCCATCCGAACTGCCGCTGCTGCTCGGCTCCTACGTTGAGGCGCAGATTGCCGGGCGCCGCCTGAGCCAGGTGTTTCAGCTCGATCCGGCCTGGCTCGATGGCGACCGAATCTGGACGGTGCGCGAAGGCCAGCTGCGCGCGGTGGAACTGGAGGTATTGCATCGCGATAGCGGCAAGGTGCTGGCACGCGGCGCGCTTTCCGCAACCGAGCAGGTGGTGAGCAGCCTGCTGGCCAGCGCCGTGGAAGGCATGGCCGTGCGCACTGCGGGTGATGAGCGGCTGCATCAGGCATCCACTGCAGTCACTGCTGGCGCGCCGAGCGCAGCGCCAACCGGTGCTCAGCCATGAGTCGGCCACGTCCGGGCGTCATCAGCTGGATGACCCGCCACGGCGTCTCAGCCAATCTGCTGATGCTGGTGCTGCTGGTCGGTGGCTTTCTGGCCAGCCTGCAAATCAAGAAGGAAGTCTTCCCCGAGTTCTCGCTCGATATGGTGGCGGTCAGTGTCGGTTACCCGGGCGCCAGCCCCGAGGACGTGGAGCAGGGCATCGTGCTGGTGGTCGAGGAAGCACTGCAGGGCATTGATGGGGTAGAGGAGATCACCTCGATTGCCAGCGAAGGCATGGCGCAGATCAATGCCGAACTGAGCGCCGATGCCGATCCCAGCACGGTGTTCCAGGATATCCAGCAAGCGGTTTCGCGCATCAACACCTTTCCGGCCGATGCCGAACAGCCCAATGTAGCGCTGGCCAAGCGGGTTCGCGATGTACTTAACATCCTGATCTATGGCGACACCTCGGAGGTCGTGCTGCACGAACTGGCCGAGTCGGTGCGCGACCAGTTGCTCAGCACCGAGGGCGTCACCCAGGTGGAGCTGCAAGGCAGTCGCGACTATCGCATTCATATCGATGTACCCAGCGCAAGGCTGCAGGCGCATGGGCTTACCCTGCGCCAGGTGGCCGACAAACTCTCCAGCAGTGCGGTCGATGCCAGCGGCGGCAGCGTCGAAACCCGCGCCGGCGAGATCCTGGTGCGGGTGGACGAGCGTCGCGACCTGGCCCGCGAGTTCGCCGACCTGCCCGTGATCAGCGCCGCCGACGGCACGGTGGTGCGTCTCGGCGAGATCGCCACGGTGCGCGAATCCTTCGATGAAACTCAAGACGTCTCGGCTAGTTTCGATGGCCAACCGGCGATCGGTCTGCAGGTGTTCCGCATCGGTGAGCAGACGCCAATCGGCGTCTCCACGGCCGCACGCGAAGCGCTGGAACAGATCCGCAGCGCCCTGCCCGCGGGCATCGATGTGGTGGTACTCAACGATCAGTCGGAGATCTACCAACAGCGTCTTGATTTGCTGATGAAGAACGCCTTTATCGGGCTGGTGCTGGTGTTCGCCCTGATGGCCCTGTTCCTGGAGTTCAAGCTGGCCTTTTGGGTAACCATGGGCATCCCGATTTCCTTTCTCGGGGCGATGCTGTTTCTGCCTGGAATGGGCGCCAGCATCAATATGATCTCGATGTTCGCCTTCATCATCAGTCTGGGCATCGTGGTCGACGATGCCGTGGTGGTGGGCGAAAACGTCTACGAATACCGCCAGCAGGGCATGAGCTTTCTGGAGGCGGCGATCGAAGGCGCTCGCGATGTGGCGGTGCCAGTGACCTTCAGCGTGCTGACCAACCTCATCGCCTTCTTGCCACTGCTGTTCGTGCCGGGCTTTCTGGGCAAGATCTGGGGCGTTATTCCGCTGGTGGTGTGCACGGTATTCGTGATCAGCCTGGTGGAATCCTTGCTGATTCTTCCGGCCCACTTGGCCCATAGCAAGCCGTTGCAGCGTAGTAGCCGTCTGCGTCAATGGCAGCAACGCTTTTCTGCCGGCTTCTCAAGCTGGGTGATCAGCCGTTATCAGCCACTGGTTGAACGTGCTGTTGCGCATCGCTACCTGTCGGTGTCGATCGGTGTCGCCGCACTGTCGGTGGTGCTGGCCTATGCCGCCAGTGGACGGATGGGTTTCGAACTGATGCCGACGGTGGAATCGGATGTCGCCGAGGCGGTAGCGGTGCTGCCGGTGGGAACACCGTCTGATCGAGTCAACGCCGCTGCAAGGCAGATCGAAGCCGCAGCTGCAGCTATTGTGGCCGAGCAGGGCGGCGATGCGCTTTCGCGCGGCATCTTCACCCGCATCAACGAGAACCAGATTCGCGTGCAGATCTTTCTCACCGATGCCACGGTGCGCCCGATCGGCACCTCGGCGGTCACTGACCTCTGGCGTCGGCAGACCCCGGCCATTGCCGATGCCCAGTTCGTGCGCTTCGCCGCCGACTCCGGCGGGCCAGGTGGCGGGCCTGCACTCACCATCGAGTTAAGTCATCGCGATGTGGCGGTGCTCGATCAGGCCAGTAGTGCCTTGGCCGCTGTGCTCACCGAATACCCAAATGTGGCCGATGTCGACGATGGCTTTCAGGCGGGCAAGAATCAGTTCAATCTGACCGTGCTCGACGCTGGGCGCAGCCTTGGGTTGAGCGCTCGCGAAATCGCTACCCAAGTGCGCTCGGCCTTCTTCGGTGCCGAAGTGTTGCGACAACAGCGCGGCCGCAATGAAGTGCGGGTACTGGTGCGTTTGCCGGAAAGCGAACGCGCCGAAGTCAGCGACGTGACCCGACTGCTGATTCGTACCCCCGCCGGCACCTATGTTCCGCTCGACACGGTGGCCAGGATCGAATCCGGCCATGCCTATGACACCATCAGTCGACGCGATGGACGACGCACCGTACAGGTCAGCGCTAATGTCACTCCGCGCAGCGAGGCCAACCAGGTGTTAACCTCGGTGCAGGCCGAGATCCTGCCTCAGCTGCAGCGCGATTTCCCGGGCCTGAGCTACAGCCTCGAAGGGCGCCAGGCCGATATGCGAGAAGCCATTGCCTCGCTGGCGCTGGGCTTTGTGCTGGCACTGGGATTGATCTACGTGTTACTGGCCATTCCTTTCGCTAGCTATGTGCAACCAGCGATCGTGATGTTCGCCATCCCGTTCGGCGTATTCGGCGCCATCATCGGCCACGTGCTGATGGGCTATTCGATGAGCATCATCTCGATCATGGGCATCATCGCGTTGTCCGGCGTGGTGGTGAATGACTCGCTGGTGATGGTGCATTACGCCAACCAACGCCGCGCGCTTGGCGACTCCGCCTTCGAGGCCATCGTCCACTCAGGCGCGCGTCGTTTTCGTCCGATCCTACTCACCACACTCTCCACCTTCGGCGGTCTGGCGCCGATGATCTTCGAAACCTCAAGACAGGCTCGCTTCATGATCCCGATGGCGATCTCGGTTGGCTACGGCATCCTGTTCGCCACCGCCATCACGCTGTTGTTGGTGCCGTGCCTGTACATGATCGTTGAGGATATTCGTGGCCGATTGGGAATGGGAGCGCAGCTGTTTGAGGCGCCCGAGGTGCGGGCTTAACACAACGGTGGGCGGCGCGCTCACGCGCCAAAGCCGTTGTAGGGTGGGCCGTTCGACAGGCTCACGGCAGGCCTGTGGCCCACCATCGCGACGATCGGAACTGCGGCAATACACCAAACGCGCGACGGTGGGCGGCACGCCCACCCTACGAAGCGATGCTCGTTCTCGATGCCCTTGTAGGGTGGGCCGTTCGACAGGCTCACGGCAGGCCTGTGGCCCACTATCGCCGTCCTGTGGCTCACCATCGCGACGATCGAAGCTACGGCAATGCACGAAACGTGCGACGGTGGGCGGCACGCCCACCCTACGAAGCGATGCTCATCCGTTCTCGATGCCCTTGTGGGGTGGGGCCGTTCGACAGGCTCACGGCAGGCCTGTGGCCCACTATCGCAATAATTGGACGCGAGGTGGTGGTCGGCCCGCCCACCCCGCCCCCAATCTTTGCATGCCCACTCAGGGCGTGGGGCAGCCCGCCGAATCCAGGAACAGTCCGCCATCATCCAGTGCGGTGATGGTGCCGGTAAAGTTATTGTTGGCGTTGAGGAAAGCGGCAACTGCGGCGGCGGCGCTGTTGGCGCCCAGTCCTTCGATGAAGTAGGTGCCGCCGTTGTCGCGTTCCACTTCGATTTCGCGGTTGGCGCTGTTCTGGGATGCCAAGGCACCGCTGGCATTCATGTCAAGACAGATGGTGGAGCCTGCGTCTTCGGCTTCCGCATCGAAGCTCTGCGCGCTGGCATTGCTGTGATTGAAAGTGTTGCCGATCACGGTCAGGTTGCCGGTCGTGTTGTCCTCAATATCGATACCAATCACATCATCGGTGGCCGCCGAATCCATCGAGAAGCTGTTGTTCTGGATCAGGGCGTTAAGGGAAAACGCAGCACCGCTGCTATCGCGGGTCTGCAGGAACAGGCCACGATCGACATCGCCCTCCGAGCCCGCCTTGAATCCGACCCGGTTGTTGGTGATGATGAGGTCTGAGTCGCTGGTGCGATCGCGCAAGCTGACGAACATTCCTTCAAACTGGAAGGCATCGATATCGTCAATGTCGTTGTTGTCGATGGTGAGGTCGATCCGCGCGGTCTTGCCGATGATCGGCTCGGAAACAATACCGAGGCCATTGCGGCGACCATTGGTGTTGTGGATCACGTTGTTAGCAAAGCTGCCCCTGAGCTCACCCCCGTTGGTCTGCAAACGGACTACGCTTTCGTTGCCCAGTGGCGTGGTGCTGATCTTGATATTGCTGAACGTATTGTTGTTGATATCAATCGTATTGATCGCACCGTTTTCCGCTGAACCCACAAACAGGCTGTTGGCTCCAGTGGCCCCCGCCGCATCGCGGAAGATGCTGTTGCTGACATTGGTGAACACATCGCCAGTGGCACCCGTGCTTTCCCCCGCCGTGGTTTGCAGCGCCTCGCCAGCCAAGCCGAAGAACTCAGATCCATTCTGCACATTCAAGGTCATGTTGCCGCTGCCACGCGTGCCCATGAACACAAATGAGGCGAGCGTGGTTGAGGTGTGGAAGTCGCAGTTGTCGAACGTGATGCCGATCAGCGTCTGATTGCTGTTCAACATCAAGGCGCCGTGCTTGTTGGCTGTATTGACCTGGGTGATCGCGCAGTTGATGAACGAGTGGCTACCGGTCAGCTCGGTGCCGCGGAAGCCGTGGCCACCCGGGGCACTGATGGTCAGCCCGGTGACCTGCAGACCTGCACTGAGCGAGCGGGCGTCGATACCGTCGCCGCCGACATTGCTGATACTGCCGCCACCGATGGTGAATAACCCACTGTTCCCGCTCAGATAGATGCCATCACCATCGCCCTCGTTGTCCGGGAACAGATCAGCGCCAGGATCCGTCTCGGCGATGGTCGTGGTGGCATTACTGATCGTGGTGCTGGCGAAACTGATCGTGGCTGGATTGTTGTGGGCACGAATGCCATAGCCGCCGACACCGCCTTGATTGGGAATGGTGGTGGCACCGAAATCCACATCACCCTGGATCGCTGCCAATAGCACACCCGTATTGCCGCGGTTGTTGATGGTCACCGAGCCAAAGTCGATGTTCGAGCCGGCGCCGGCAGTGTCTATGCGAATACCTTCATTGGTGCTGCCATTGATCTGCGTCGCGCCCGTGACGTTGAACACCGAGCCAGCGCCGAGATTGCTCAGATCGATGCCCTGTGCAGTTGAGTTGGTGACCGTCACGGTCTGCAAGGTGAAATCGATGGTGGTGGCGTTGATGTCAACGGCTGCACCGCCGGTGCTAGCGATGGTATTGGTGGCGCCTGCCACGTTCAGCGTGCCGGCAGAATTGGCGGTGATGGCCGTGCCCGAGGCCGTGGTGATAGTTAGCTGATCGATGGTCTTGCTGCCCGCCGTGTTGACCAGCGACACACCAGTCGTGCCACCGCCGGCGTTGTTGACGCTCAGCGATTGGACATTGGCTACCAGGGTCGGGCCATTGATGTTCAGAGCGTGACCGCTCACCGCATCCAGCGTTACCGACGATGTGTTGCCGCTATCGAGGTTGAAGGTCATGCCACCGGTCGCCGAAATCGCATCGGCACCGCTGATGAAGATGTCGGCGTCGGTGATGCTCAAGGTGCCGGCGGTGTTGCCCGACAGCGTGATGCCTTGGCTGCTAACACGCGCACCGCTGGTGCCGGCGTCGAGATCGGTGACTTCGATGGCGCCGCCACTGACATTCTGCACCCGCACGCCCGATGCCGATCCGGATGCCGTCAATGTTCCCGACAGCAGTTGCACAGTGCCGCTGCTCATTCCATTGACGTCGAACACATAGCCGCTGCTGCTCTTGCTGATGCCGCTGCCGTTGACTGTTGCAGCGATGTTGCCTACGTGGTTGTTGACGCTGAATGCTGCGCCTGTGGTGCCCTGGATGGCGATGCTGGAGAAGGTCAACGCCCCACCCAAACGATTAGCTATCGAGACGCCCGCTGCGCCAGAGGTGTTGACGTCCACCGAGCCGAACAGCAGGTTGCCGTCTCCACCGTTCACATTGATGCCAGCGCCGGTCACGTTATCGATGTCGAGACTGCTGAAGTTGAAGGAGCCAGCCGATCCGTTGCTGATATCCACGCCCTGAGTCGTGCCATTCAAGCTCACGGCGGCATTGAACACATAGCTGCCATCGGCGTTGTCAAACACCAGGCCCGAACCTGCGCTGCCGCTGAAGCTGCCAGTGTTGAAGGTCAGGGTGCCGCTGGGGTGGCCATCGACCAAAAGCAGGTTGTCGGATGCATTGCTGATCGATCCGCTGTAGGTGAGATTGAAGGTGCCGCTGACGGTGTCTTGATCAACCACCACGCCAGCGCCCGCGGTATCGGCAAGATTGCCGCCGCTGATCGACACCGAGCCTTCCAGATCATGGAAATACAGGCCGTCCGCGCCGCCGCCGGCAACGGCCAGGGATGAGATCGACGCGCTGCTGGCTAGCGAATCGAGGCTCAGCCCAACACCGTTGGCGGCGCTGATCGTGGCATTGGTCAGGTTCAGGCTCAGCCCGACCGAGGACGCCGGAACACCCACTGCGCTGCCGACGGCGAGCAGGCCGCTGGCACCATGCGCAAGCAGGTTGTCGGCAATGACATTGCCCTCGATCGCATTGCCGGCTTCGCCGAGTTGTACGGCCACCCCGCCTACCGGGTTGCCTGCGCTGCCCACGGTGAACGTGCCAAGGTTCACCGCATCGAAGCCTGGGGTCGAGGTGTTGGCATCGAACACACTGCGCAGGGCAACCAGCCCGTGGCCCACGACATCGCCACTGATCGTGTTGTTATGCAGCGCTAGGACCATCGGCTGCCCAGCGCCACCGCTGCCGTCGATTCGAATGCCGGATCCGGCAGACGAGTTGATGCCGCTGTTGTCCGACATCGCCACCAGCAGGTTGCCGGTGCCGCTGGTGGAGGCCGTGATCGCGTCGGCGCTGGCGTTGATGGGCCCGACATCGAACACGGCGATACTGCTGAGACCACCTCCGCCGTGCTGGGCATCGATGCCGCTTCCACTCGCCGCGGTGATCTGACTATCACTGAGCGTGACGTCGAATGCATTGGCGCCTGCCGATGTCGCGTTCACGCCATCGCTGCTGCCGCCGCTGGTCGTGAGGCTCAGGCCGCGGATCTCGATATCCAGCAGATCCGCTGCAGCTGCATCGACGGTGACCGCATGGCCGGCGCCATTGCTGAGGCTGGCGTAGTTATTGGCAGTCGAATCGAACAGCACGGCCGGCGCTGCATTGCCATTCAGCGCCACGTCGATGCTGAAGTCGATGCCTTCGCCGATCAGACGTTGTCCGTCCTTGAGCGCGATGCCGGCATTCTGGCCGGTGTCGCCGCCATCGCCGGCGAATACGAAGATGGTTTCGTCGGCGCTTGAGGCCGTCTCAGCTTCGGCCAGCGTATCGAAAGGATCAGACGAGCGGCCATCGCCGCCGACGGCGTTCAGGGGTTCATTGGCAGGGTCGTTGTGCACGAACCAGGCCAGCTCATCGACAATCTGAATGCTCACGGTGGCGGTGGCCTGGGCACCGGCGCTGTTTTCGATCGTATAGGTGAAGGTATCGGCCGCGATGTTGCGGCCTCCCAGCGGCGGCTGATAGACGAAGGCGCCATTCGCACTCACGGTCACCGTGCCTGATTGTGTGGTGCTGCCGCTTAACAGGGCGGTTCCATTGATGCCGACGACGCTGAGGCTGCCCATCTCGATCGGATCGCTATCGTTGGCCAGCAAGCCTGTGGTTGCACTGACCTTGGCCAGGCTGGTTGCGATGGCGCCGCCGGCCACGAGTTCGACATTGCCGATGGTTTGGTAGCTGGCATCGGCCGTCGCCACCGGGGCATCTGCCACGCTGTTGACGGTAATGGTGAACTGCGCGGTGCCCGAGCTGTCGACGCCGCCATTCGCCGTGCCACCGTTGTCCATAAGAGTGACCGACACCAGGGCCGAGCCAAAGGCATTGGCGGCCGGCGTATAGGTCAGATTGCCTGTGGTTGCATCGACATCGGGCTGGGTGGCAAACAACGCGTTGCTATTGTTGTTGACGACAAAACTTAACATCTGGGTCGTGCCATCACCGTCGTTGATGGCCGTGGCCCAGCCGGTCACGTTTTGTGCGCCGGCATCTTCGTTCACTGCCTGATCGGCGCCGGCGACGAAGCCCGGTGCATCATTCACTGCCGTCACGGTGATGATGAACATCGTCGTGGGCGAGGTATCGCTGCCCCCGCCGGCGGTGCCGCCATCGTCCATCAGGGTCACCGAAACGGTGGCCACACCAAAGGCGTTGGCCGCCGGTGTATAGCTGAGGTTGCCGGTGCTCTCATCGACATCAGGCTGTACCGCAAACAGGCCGTTGTTGTTGTTGCTGACATTGAAGCTCAGCACTTGGGTGCCGCCGTTGTTGTCGCTGATGGCGGTGGCCCAGGCGGCTACCGTCTGAGCACCGGCATCTTCCAGCACGCTTTGATCGGCTCCGGCAACGAAGGAGGGCGCGTTGTTCTGGGTATCGATCGAGATGGTAAAGGCGATCGGCTCAGACGCATTGACGCCGCCATTGGCGGTGCCGCCATCATCATTGAGCTGCAGATTGATAGTGGCGATACCGCTGGCCCCAGTGGCCGGCGTGTAGGTTAGATCACCATTGCTCGCATTCACCGCCGGTGCGAAATCAAACAGGGCAGGGTTGGAGTTGCCGACCACCGAGAAGAACAGGGCCTGACCGGCTTCATCAGCGGGGCCGGCCGAGATTGCCGTGGCCCAGCCGGCAACGGTTTGTGCGGTCGCCGCGCCGCTGAGGTTCTGATTCGCGCCCGCAGTGAAACTCGGTGCATCGTTGACCGGGTCAATAACGAGCTGCACCGTCGCAGGCGCGCTGGTTCCTACGGTGTCGGTCACGGTAACGGCGAAACCATCGTTACCGTTGAAATCGCCGTTCGGGGTGTAGGTGACGGTGGCGCTGCTATTGCCGGTAGGGACGATTGCGCCCAGGCTGCCCTGTGTCGGCGTCGTGCTGATCGCAAAGGTCAACGGATCGCCAACACTCGAGGTTCCACTCAGATCGACCACAACCGGCTGATCTTCCAGGGTGGTGTCCGTACCTGCGTTGGCCGTCGGGAGATTGCCGTCGGTGACAACGATTGAGAACGATTGAGTGGCGTTCGCCAGCCCCAGATCGACTACTTCCAGCGTCACTGGATGATTGCCCACCTCGGGCGCTCCCGGCGTGCCGGACAGCGTGGCGGTGCCGTCACCGTTGTCGGTGAAGCTGAGCCAGGCGGGCAGGGTAGTCGCAGTAATCACGCGGGTGTCGCCGGTGTCCGGGTCCTGCGTTACCACGCTGTACTGATAGGGTTGGTTGCGCGTCGCTGTCAGCAGCGGGGTAGATTGGAAGCTCGGCGCATCATTGAGGCCATGGATGGTGATCGTCACCGTCGCGCTATCCTGGCCGCCTCGGCCATCACTGATGGTGTAGTCAAAGCTCTCGCTGGCGGAGCCGCCAGCCGCCAGCGCGTCGAAACTACCTGCTGGGTTATAGCTGAAGCTGCCATCGCCGTTCTGAGTCAGACCGCCCGCCAAGCCAGGCGCTGAAAAGCTGATCACGCTGAGCGGATCGGAATCGCCATCACTGTCATTGGCCAACACCACCAGATTCGCTGGCGTGTCTTCGTCGGTGGCGAAGGCGTCGTCTACCGCTTGCGGGGCCTGGTTGTCGATGTCGGCGAGGTCGACGCGGAAGTACAAGGTGCCGCCTTCTTCGGCCGCGAAAGCGGCGACGATGTCGACATCGGAGCGGGCGCCGATCGAGTCACCGGTCGGGTCGGCAGTCGGGTTGATGCCGGCCCAATCGCCGATCAGGCCATCGAGCATGAAATTCATCGCCGATACCGCGAACGAAATCACCAATAAAGCCACCACCGCCACGCCCGGATGGCGGCGGATCACCACAAAGGCGATCGCCGCGAAGAGCAACACCAAGGCGCCGCCCGCCAAGGTCGACAGAGTGGGAATCATGGTCGGCGCTGCCAGGGAGCCCAGTAGCACGCCGGAGAGCTGATCAGCCGCCGCGCCACCCTGGGTGCCAACATGGATGTTCAGCGGCGCCGAGCCGGCTCCCGGCAAAGCCAGCTCGCGCTGCACCGCCAGCTCGACAACATCGGCGCCGCCGATGCCAAGATCCATACCCACCGCGTACCCGCCCGGGTGCACCGTGGAAGGCGCAGCAAAGCTGCCGCTTTGGCAGCGCTCCAGCTGCACGCCACTGACCTGCAGCGACACCGTGTCGACATTGGCCGTGAGCCGCGCCTGCACATTTGCGATCAAGGGCAAACCCGCATCCACCTGGGCAGAGCACCCTGAACCGACATCGGCGCGGCTCAATAGCACCTGCACATCCACCGACTGGGCGGAGCTCGCGAAAGGCAAAAGCAGCAGCAGCGCGAACAGAAGTCTCGGCATCATTGGAGCTCCCGGCGAATGGTCGGAAAGCCGGCTCCGCCGAACGCCATCGCGCTCAGTCCTGAGCCAGCTATGAAGTGGTCCCCGGTGGAGAGAGTAGGCAATTCAAGGCCCACCTTTTGTGAAGGTGGCATCACGGCCTTGGCCCGCCTTCCTAGAGTCGTAAGGATGGGCCTGTGGCCCACCATCGCCACGATCGGATTCACGGCGATGGATGCAGCATGCGACGGTGGGCGGAACGCCCACCCTACGAGGCAGCGCAACGTTATGTGTAGGGTGGGCCGTTCGACAGGCTCAGAGCAGGCCTGTGGCCCACCATCGCAACGATCGGATTCACGGCGATGCATGCAGCATGCGACGGTGGGCGGCACGCCACCCTACGAGGAAGCGCAACGTTATGTGTAGGGCGGGCCGTTCGACCGGCTCACGGCAGGCTTGTGGCCCACCACATCGCCACGATCAACTCCATGGCGACGCAAAGAGACATACGAAGATGGTTGGGAACCCCGACGAGGCGTTGCCAATTGCCGCCTCTACTCCCTGGCTTTCAACCTGCTTACCGGCTCCTCAACTTCACCCCAGTTCTGCGGCAGCTTTCCCTGTTCCACGTACCGATGAAAGCTGGAATACCGCCAATCTGCCACCGTCTTCGAGCAGCCATGTTTCACCGGATTGTAGTGAATGTAGTCCACATGACGAGCAAGGTCGTTCTCGTCGCGAATCAAGTGATCCCAGTAGCGGCGTTGCCACAGACCGCGCTCGCGCTTGTCGCGCAGGCTGCGCGACACTGCGGGTCGACAACTCACGCCACGGCTAAACAGGCTTTTGATCTGCCGCCAGCGAGTGGCATTGTCAGCGTCGCCCGGCGGTAGTTGCCACACGCAATGCAGGTGATCAGGCAACACCACGATCGCCTGAAGATCAAATGGCCGGTCACGCCGGGTTCGCGCAAACGCCGTGCGTAGGTCGGCAATATGGTCGGTGAGAAGGCTGCCCTCTCGATCACGTATCGCGACGGTGAAAAAGTGGCAGGAGCCTGGCAGCCAGAGGCGTTGATATTTGGGCATTCGAACAGCATGCGCATGGCTCGTTTCGTGGTCGATCAGACTTAGCCTGAATTCGAAGTAGTCCTGCTCCGCTTCGTAGGGTGGGCCGTTCGACAGGCTCACGGCAGGCCTGCGGCCCACCATCGCGACGATAGGATTCACGGCGAAGGTCAATACGCACGACGGTGGGCGACACGCCCACCCTACAGGTCGGCGCAACGCATTGTGTAGAGCGAGCGCCATCGCGGCGTTGCGGGAGAGCCGTTCGACAGCATCGTAGGGTGGGCCTGTGGCCCACCATCGCAACGCCAGGAACCAAGGCGATGCACGAAACTTGCAACGGTGGGCGACACGCCCACCCTACGCCAAGGCGGTTGTGGGGTGGGCCGTTCGACAGGCTCACGGCAGGCCTGTGGCCCACCATCGCGACGATCGGATTCACGGCGAAGGTCAATACGAACGACGGTGGGCGGCACGCCCACCCTACAGGTCGGCGCAACGCAAAGGGCGGGCCCCGGCCCGCTATCGCAGCATTTTGCCAAGCGGCCATCTGACCTCACCGTGCGCACAACCTACAACGGCGGGCGGAACGTTACCCTTCGAGTCCGCGCAATGCCTGGCATGTGCTGGCCCACCAACCACAATCACCACATGTAATTACGTTGTGGCCTCCCGCTTGGCGCCGAACACAGCAGAGCCGACCGCCATGCCGCGTAGCAAGCGAGTGATCAGACCTAGCGACTCCAGTGATCGCAGGGCGCCTTCGCTGGCATCGGAGCGGTTTTCGATCCATTCGCTGATATCGATGGCGCTCAGTTTCGAGCTGTGTGCGCCAACCGGGCCGTCGCGACCCAGCACCGGGCTGCCGCCATGTGGCAGCTTTGTGTCACGCCCACAATGCAGGATCACCAGTCGACCGATCGACTCCAACGCCAGCGCCCCGCTGTGATAGGGGCCGTGGCTCGGCGAAAAAAAATCGGCCGGCAAATCCGGCGCCACCAGCACCATTGTGGCAATCGGAGGAGTCGCATCTGCAGAATTGCTGGATGTTAGCCTCGACTGAAACCGCCGCAGTGCAGCGATGCAAGCTGCCTCAACGGCTGCCTGAACGCTGCTTCCGATAGCGACTACACTGACGCGGGAGTCAGGGTTTGCCATGGAGGAACGCGGAGCGTCGAGTGTGGCCGGTGGCGCCGGCTGCTCCGACGTGACATTCGCATCCGCGGCCGTCGTCACCAACGTGACCTTCGCGGCTGCGGAATCGTCATTGCTGCCCTTGCTCATGGCGAGGGCTTCAACCAGCTGCCGGCAGTGAGATTCGCCAGTCTCCACGCTTGTGTACAGCAGTACTTTAAGATCGTTCACGCTCATTCGTATCGCCCCCTGGCCATTCGCAGAAAAAGCTCCGTCCGGGAGATCTTCCAACGCAAACAGTCGCGGAAAATCCGCGCCTCCTTTGTCGGACGTCAAACCGCATCCGTTTGACCTCCGTGCGGGCCATCCTTGGCGCGCAAACATTCGGCTGTTGAGTGAAGCCCCGCAGCCTGTCAGAACCCAAGAATCGCCGTCAGCGGGCCGAGCAAGCCCGCGCCCCATGCGAGTACGCCAGGAACTTCCAAGACCATGATCGCGGCCAGGAAGGCGAACGCTGGTGTGAGCAGTGCCATGATCAAGGGCCAAGACAACTGTAGGTGCTCGTCGGTATCGCAGAGCAAACGACTGACCACACGAGAGCGCTCCAGTCGCAGCAAGGCATAGGCGCTCAACAGTGACCCCATAACGAGCATGGCCAGCGTGAACAGCAGGATGGAGTCACGTGATGTGACGGGATAGGCATAGCCCAGCGCGACCAGCAACAGTGCCTGACCAAAACCAAGGTACAGCCCATGTCGCAGGCCCTGAACCATGTCGGCCAGCACCGCGCTGATCACCGCCCGGCTGCGAACTCCATCTTCGTACTGCAAACTGATCGCCCGAAGATCTTTGCCAATCTTCTGTGCAAGCTCAGTGTCGCTCAGCGGCCTGGAATCAGTGGGGCCAGCGAGCACGGTCTCGGCGAGCCAGCGGAAGTCGCTCTGAGCGACCAGCATCGGCGTTGATGAAAAATTCGGATGAAGCCAAGTGGCACGAATATGATCATCGGACGTGCCTACATAGCTGCAGTCCGTGCCCGACTTCCCTCCATCGGCCGGCGAGTACATCAACGCTGCGGCCGGTAGCTCGTCCCAGCTAGGCAATAGTCGCGACTGATCGGGCGCAACACGCGCCCGATAGCGGTGCACCACATGCTCAATGCGAGACTCGCAGCGCCAGATGCACTGCAGCCAAGCGGCGGCGATTGAGAAGCCGATCACCATGCCCATGGCCATCAAGAGCTGCCCGAACAGGAACCAATACTCAGACGCGCCGAGCCAACTCATGCGCACCCAGGTCTGTGGGTCGATGGAGCCAAACGGAGTGGCTACTACCCAAGCCCATGCCAGGCCGGCAATGGCCACCGGTGTGAAGATCAATCCGTTGCTGATCTCCAAGGGCAACACAAGAAGTTGCCTCGAAGAGCCAGGAGGCGAGCCCATGTAGCCTCGCATCCGCCCTAGACGACGTGCAAATAGTAGGATCGAGATCAGCAGGAATGCGGCGCCCGCCGCGACTAGCACCTGAGCAAGTGGAGCACTGATTCCCGAGAGCAGATCAGGGGCAGTGGAATCAAGTGACTTGCCCGATTGAACTCCACACCCCACCAGCGCGAAACCAGCCAACAAGGTCAAGGAAAGAACTAAGGCCGCAAGGCCGCGCACAACGTCCGTACCCAATGTGGGGCCTTGCAGCTCGCGCGAAATCCACCAGCTGAGCGGCAGCCATTGCATGTCGAAGACGACGGAGCGGCGCAGAACCAAAACCAGCAGGTGACCGGCCAGCAAGACGAGCGACAAGCCCAACAGCACGGAGGTCCACCCAACAGAAGTCCGGCCAACCGATTCGCCACTCATTGAATCGATGTCACGCGAGATATCAGCAAGTCCGTGGCGAGTCGGGGTGTAGAACGTCAAAACGCCTGGTCGGAAGGCGCTCGCACTCGGCTGTAGATTGCGGATGATCTCGAACAGGCTTGCATGCTTGTCGGTGGAGAAGTGACTTACCTGTGACGCGCCTTTTCTTCCTTCTCCTCCTTCTCTTCCATCTCTAATCTGCAGCTTGCGTGAGCTGAGAATCAATGACCCACGACTGGCATGCGCTGCGCTGGAGTGCGCCATCAGCACGTCTGCCTCCAGATCCACCAGCAACGCTTTGGGTGCTGCAGTACGCAGGCGGTCAAACAGGAACAGACGGTCTCGGACGTCGGTCGCGGCCACCACGATCAGACGAGGTTGGCGCGCTGTCACTTCACGCAGCGATGCCTCCAGTTCCATTTCTGCACTTGCCGTGGTGAGTGGCGAACGCTGGCTATCGGGAAACTCCGAACCATTCTCGGAGCCATCAGCCAGGGAGAGCTCGGTTTCCAACTCGGGAAGCCCAAGCGCATGCATGGCCGTGGATTTCTGCTTTCGACTGCGTTCGCGCGCCCCGAAACGGATGTCAGCGATATTGGCAGGGAAGGGAATTTCCAGGGCACGGCCGCAGAACTTGTTTCGGTTGGTGCAAGTTTGGTTACCCGGATTGCAGTCGGGAAGTTGCCGCGGACAAATCCCGCTGCCAAAGGTTGAGTCTTCAGCAAAGAGCACAACGCCCTCGTCGCCGCTTTGCTCGCCGAACCGGTCCTCCAGTTTGGCGAGTTTCTCGTCGTCGGTGACGGCCCAAGTCTGATAGGTGATTGAACCGTGTGCTCGATCGTTGAGCCGCGCATTCGTGGGATTCGTTGTGGCCGGCGAGTGCACGCTGAGCTGAATGTCGTTCCAGATTGTCTTTTCGGGAGCCTTTTCTGACCCAGGCTCGCAAGTCGGCTGCCTTGTTGGACTGCCGTCCTCAATCCATTTGCGCAGGCAGTCCGGGGCATCGCGAAGCAAATCGCTGATTCTCTTTATCAACAGGTTTCGCTGATCACGGCCCGAACGGGATCTTGTAAAGCCCTCGCAGACGTGCGGCGAGCTAGAAATGCCAAGCGCACGGCCCGCTACCCGCGATGTGGAGGACCGATCGCAACCGGTCGCCTTCCAGGCTCTGGCACCATGATGGTTCAGACCTAAACGATCAATTTGCTCGAAGAAGGCTGGTGCTCGTTGGTGTAGTGTCGCGAAGCTCTCAGCCGAAGGGGTACTTCTCGCGATCGAAAGAGCTTCTCGAATTGAGTTCATCGAACCCGAGAAATGGGGGCCAATGATCAACAGCCGGTTGGCGGTCGTCTCTTTCTCATTGCCCTTATTGACCTCCTTGCCCTCTTCGCACTGCGCACCATCCGAACCCGATCCACCCCATCCGCCCGACGCCCTTAGACGCACATGCTTTGGCGTAGGTGTATCCGCAGCCTTAGCATTAGTCTTAGTCGTGGGTCGCGGTGAAACCCGGTTCTGTGCCCGTAGCAGTGCAGCAACCAAGGCTTCCCGTTGTACGCCAAAGCTCGCTGTTTCGCCGACCACGTACAGCACTCGAATGCGCGTCGACGGCTGAGGCGTCGAAGGCGCGGAGTCAGCTCCCTTCGCGCAAACACTCTTCTCAGGGACACGCCAGTCATCGGCGCGAAACAACAGCACGCCGTAACGTGAATCCGACTTTGCCTCGCTTGCGCTGGACGAGGCATTCGGGTCGCGTTCGCGGGCCTCGGACTCGTTGATGTACTGCTGCCACGGCACGGCATAGCGATCGAGCACAAAGCCCGCTCTCAGCATGCCCTGCATCACGGTAGATATTGTCAGGTCATAGTTACGTCGGTGTCGTGGTACCTGTGGATCGGGCACAAGCAGTATTCCGTACTCGAAGGCAGAGGCAGAGGGGTAAAGTTCAGCGAAGTCGCCGGCAGGATCCACCTGGCGAGCCACCGATCCCGGAGCCAAGGGCCGCGTGCCCAACACAGCGCGTTCAATGGCGTCAGCAATGATCTGGGCCGATGTCAGCTGAGCTTCTGCCAGCTCGCGGGCCGATTGTTCCTGCGACTCTGCAATCGCGTTGGTCGCCTTGGCAAGATTGATCCTCGACTTGGCTGGCTCGTTCTGATTGTCCCCAGACGGTTCTTGATCAGAGCTGGAATCGTCTTCCTTTTTGAAGGAAAGCTGATCAGCAATCTTGAGCTGTGCTCTCGCCATTTCCTCGGCGCCGATGACAGTGGCTATCGACGTCGTTTCCGCGCCGGTTTCAACAGCGTTTGCAACTTGATTCAATGAATGGCCGACTACTGCTGCGTTCTCGGTGCTTCGCCGCGCTGAATCCTTGGTGGCATCCGCCTGAGACTGCAGCACTGACTGATTGCGATGCCACAGCGTGAAGCGTTGTCCAGCCCAATCAAGGCAGTTGCCCGGTGAGTTGCAGGACGCATCGTACAGCACGCGATGAAACTCCCGGGCGATGGAGAGCTTGGAGTCTTCGTTGATGCTCCCCGCGTAGCGGTTTTTCGGCCCTAGCGGGCTTGGTGATTGCTCTTCTGGTGCCTGATGCTGTTGTGGCGCTAGTTGCGACTCCAATTTCAGCGCCAAATGCCGCAGCCACTCGCGTCGTTCTCCTGAGCGATGGGCAGAGCATTCTTTGTCATCTGCTTCACAAGCTCTGGTGCACAGCTTGCTGGCCGTCTTGAAGCATTCCATTGCCGCCTCGCACACTCGGTTGCGTTCCGTATTGGCCAGCGCGGTCAAGTAGGCCGGCAGAGTGTTGGCGGCATGCACCGATTGCTCCTCGCACTCCACCACCGACGTGCATTGAGCGCGCAATTGCGAAAGGCTCTTGGTGCACTCGGCAAGGGCCGCTGGCGACACAAGAAAGGTCAGGGCGAGTGACAGCCATCGCAGCAGCCAAGCAGCGCGGCGGGTTGTGCCGTTTGCGCGAACATCACCCATCTCGACCAATGCAGCCTCCCCACGCTGAGCAACGTCGGCCAAGCCCCCGTCACCCCGCGAGCAGGGTTGTGGGCTTGTATGGGCGCACAACTCACGCCGAAAGTCTCTCCCCGAATCCATGCCATCACAGGGGAACAGAAGCGGCAAGGTAAATATTTCACACATCGTTTCGCCTAGGTCATTTAGCGGCTTGCAGAGTGCGATTTAGCCTTCATGCGCGCCAAATGAAAGTGGCATCGAAACTATGAGCAGTGCCAGCCAGCTCAAGATGGAGTCCAGTGAACCTTGTCGTGACTGGATTCGCTCGCAATTCGAATCAAACGCCGGTGGACGCGCATCCACCCAACGCAAGGCGGCACGAAGCGCAAAGGGCGGGCCCAGGCCCGCCATCGCAGCATGTAAGCTTGCGGCCGCCTGCCATCGCAGCGTATTGCCCCGCAGGCCGCCTGACCTCATCGCATTGCACAACCTACGACGGTGGGCGGCACGCCCACCCTACGAGCCAGCGGAACGCAAAGTGTAGGGCGGGCCCCGGCCCGCCATCGCAGCACGTAAGCTTGCGGCCGGCTGCCATCGCAGCACATAGCCCCGCGGCCGCCTGACCTCATCGCATCGCACAACCTACGACGGTGGGCGGCACGCCCACCTGACGAGCCAGCGAAACGCAAAGTGTAGGGCGGTGCGCATTCCACGCAAACCGGTCACTGATTCCATTGCATGCCGGTCACCGATTCCACGCGATGCCGGTCATGGATTCCACGGCATGCCGGTCGGGGGCGGCGGGCGGTGGAAACATCGCTTAGGAATCGAATCGGGTCAAGTGTGGGTTGGGGTCGTT
>NZ_JACYTR010000068.1 GCF_014841215.1 Pseudomarimonas arenosa | reverse complement strand
CGGTCAGAAATGTGTCAGCAGTGTTTCGCCCGTTCCCTAACTACGTATTCGAGCTGACCGTTGGGAGAGGTCATGGTGTTTTCTGGTAGTCTTCCGGCCAACGGCAGCTCAATACGGCGTTAGTCGCCTTTGTATCCGGCACGGTAAATGACAACTGACTTTGTAGACGCCTGCCGACAGGCTCAATGGCCAGAAGCTCTGGAGGCATTGGCCTCCGCAGCTTCGCTCTCCTCGACTTTTTGCCCGGAGGGCTCGCCGCCTGCCTGGCTTCTAACCATGAATGCACCGCCAGAGGTCGTGGTTGAAGCCGCTAAGCTTTGCGCAGGCCAAAAAGGCTTCGAGTCCGATCCGTTTGGGCTACTCGCGTTGTGTGTCTCGCTCACCAACACATCTTCGAATGCCCTTGCAACTTTCAAGGCCCTGCTGGCCGCCGGGGTGTCGCCCAACATCATCGTTTGTGGAGGTGAAACGCTTCTTCAGCACGTTATAACCCTCAATCGAGTGCGCGAGGTGCGTGAGCTTCTCGCCCATGGGGCAAGACCAGAGCAAAAGAATGTCTTTGGGTACGAAAGCACTTCAAACTTGGAGGGGGCAATTGCCGCAGAGAACGAAGCAGGTGAACTCGCCGTCTCCTGGTTCCAAACGAGGTAGGCTGACGCAGCGGCGGCTAACTACGTATTCGAGCTGACCGTTGGGAGAGGTGATCGTGTTTACTGTTAGTCTGCCGGCCAACGGCAGCTCAATACGGCGTTAGATTGCAGCCTGATTTAGGCTATCTCAATCCTGAGAAGAGCAGATGAGAGTTTTTGGCTACCCTATCACCACCGCTCCTGCCGAAGAGATCTCGCCCGAAGGCCTCGCAGAGATTACATTGTGCGCTAGCCCCGAAGAGCTTCGAGAGATGTCTTTGTTCTTGAGTGCCTGCGCCGAAGAAATGGAAATAATGGGTCCCTCCTACGGCCATGTTCACTTGAGTGATCGGCATAAACGCTTCGAGGATTCGCCGCATTTTGTCGTGGTTCGCGATTGAAGTTGGCGCCCTGAACTGTGGCGGGTGCAATCTAACTACGTATTCGAGCTGACCGTTGGGAGAGGTCATGGTGTTTTCCTGTATGTTGTCGGCCAACGGCAGCTCAATACGGCGTTAGGTGCCGATGAATTGTCTCAGTGAGTTTGAGCGGCGCGCGATCAAGGCTGTTGCAAGCGGCCACGTTCAGGAGCAGGTGATTCTTTACCAGCTTGAGCACGCCACTTGTCGTTCGCGTCGCTACACGGGCGTTGGTCTGTACACGGACGTTTCTGTTCCTGCATCTTGCCCCAAGTTGGTAGGCTCCTTCGCTTCACCAGACTCAATGCCAACTTGCGTCGTGTCGCACCCTGACCTGGAGCATGGTGCCGCGCTCATCCTATGGGTTGATCACGGTGTAATATCTTGCCTGGAGGCGGTTGGTGTAACAGAGGACTGGCCCAAAGATGAGTCTCTATTCGCGTTCGTCACCTAACTACGTATTCGAGCTGACCGTTGGGAGAGGCCATGGTGTTTTCTGATCGTCTGCCGGCCAACGGCAGCTCAATACGGCGTTAGGTGCCAAATGATAGGTCTCGCCCTTTCATCTTTGCTTCTCGCAGGCTCTCAGACTGAGAACACAGAAGCCACGTGTTCGGCTTCTCCGCGGTTGGAGCCGAAAGAGGCTATCGAGCTCGCGCGTTCGAAGCTAGGGGATCTCTCAATCTCCCTTGAAGGGCGCAAGCTCATCGGTGCTTCGTTTGTTTGCCTCGGTGACCGGCCAGTTTGGCGCATCAGCTACAGCTGTGCTGCGCCGCAAGTCTGTTGTGACTGCACCGCAGAGGTATACGTGGGTGATCTCGACCGCGTCGCAACGTATATTCGGCAGGGCTAGTCACCTAACTACGTATTTGAGCTGACCGTTGGGAGAAGTTGTGGAGTTTTCTGATAGTCTGACGGCCAACGGCAGCTCAATACGGCGTTAGTCAACTGGGGTTTTGAACTGAGGCAGCCCCTTCAAGAGCGCTTGCTTCGGTGGCTTCAAAGCAGATCAATCTTCCAGCCCACAAGCGCGAGCTGTGGCCTCGGCCAAGCCCCAAGCGTCTCGCATTTTCATGCCCGGCTCTTTCCAGCTCTGGGCACGCACTAGCCCAATCCCCGCGAGGGCAATTCCAAATCTTTCGCGGGGCGCACAATTTACTTCCTCGCACGTATACTTCAGTCTTTCGCGGCGGGCCTATCCACAAATCTGTCTACGTACAAGCATCGCCCGTTGTCTAACTACGTATTCGAGCTGACCGCGGGGAGAGGCTACCGTGTTTACTGATCAACTATCGCGCCGCGGCAGCTCAATACGGCGTTAGTCCGCTGTGGAAACGTCTCTAGTACAGTCCCTGAAGCTCCTGCTCCTCGACGCCACTGGCCTGTCGAAAGATGCGCTGCACATCCATTTCGGCCTCATGGTACTTCTCGGCTCCGCCGCACTTATGCGTCGCGCACCCTGGTCATTTGTGCCTTGGCTTGCTGTACTATGGTTTGCTGTCTTGGTTGAGGGATTTGATGCCTTTGACCACCTCAGAGCAATGGGTCACTGGCGTTGGCGCGCTAGCGCTCACGACATCGCGAACACCATGCTCTGGCCAACGCTGGCAGTGATGGTGGCAAAGGTCCGCATTCTCAGGTCTCGATTTGGCGCAGCGGTCTAACTACGTATTCGAGCTGACCGTTGGGAGAGGTCATGGTGTTTTCTGATATGTTGCCGGCCAACGGCAGCTCAATACGGCGTTAGGTTCGTCGATGAAGCGTATCGGTGTGCTTCTTGTTCTGCTTGGCCTGTTTCAGATCGCTTGGGCCGGAAAGGTCTATATCGCGGACTCAGGGCACATGGGCTCGATCTTACGCCTGAACGCACCAGCACTCTTGCGCACTGTCCCTAGTGAGGGACAGCAGGTAGCGAAGAGCATCCTTGATACGGGATATCACGGCTTCTCGCTGCTCGGCCGGGCGCTCGCTTTCCTTGCCGTTTCCGGTACCATTCTCACCGCCACAGGCGCGCTCCTTCTGGCTCGCAGGGTCCCGCCTCAACGTTGATTTTGAGTGCGCATCATCAATTCTGTCGCGTCGTGAACCTAACTACGTATTCGAGCTGACCGTTGGGAGAGGTGACCGTGTTTTTGTTAGTCTACCGGCCAACGGCAGCTCAATACGGCGTTAGAGGGCGCAATATGCTATCGCTGAACATGAAGCCTATCCTTGCACTTTTCTGGGCGTGGATAGCTCTCAATCTCGTCTTATGGGGAGTGTCTCTCAGCGACGGATCAACTCTCGAAGCGATGCGTTCTGCCGTTGATATATCCGGCGCGGACACAAGCGATCCCAATTTCGACAGGGAGGCGATGGCAGAGTCCTTCGTGTGGATCAGCTTCGCCTACTTCTTCATCAGTACAGCTATTGGTGCAGTGCTCGTTCACCTCACAGCTAAAGAGAAGCGCTGGGCGGCCTATTGTTTGGTCGTGGGAGCGATTTGGTGGTGCTACGAGACAGTTTCATTTCCATTCGCCACGTCCGAAATGTATCCCGGTCAAATCGACGCTGGATCTTGGGCAATGGCCTTCCTTGGCGGAGTAGTTTGGGTCGCAATTTTCCTCCTCGCCGTACGTGTTATTCGCACCCGCCCTCTAACTACGTATTCGAGCTGACCGTTGGGAGAGGTCATGGTGTTTTCTTTCAGTCTGCCTGCCAACGGCAGCTCAATACGGCGTTAGGCAACGACTACCAACCCTATCTGAGATCCCTTGCGGTCAATGCCCCTGAATCTTGACAGTCCCAGCATCGCACCAACCGAATGCCCCCGTTGCGGCGCAACGTCAATTGTGAGGGGCGGGCTCTGGTTCGGCGAGAATCAAGGCGCCTCCTTCTACCCGAAGGGCTTGCCTCTGTTGCGGCTTGAGCGGTCGGTTCGTCTCATGTTCGGGAGTGGCTTCTTCGCTTGCCCTGCGTGCGAGCTCGTCTGGTCGGAGGCCATTCCCGGCCACCTCGCTAAACTTCTTGGCACGGCTGGCTCGGCCGAATAGTATTGGCACTTGGCGGGAGCGCGTTCCCTAACTACGTATTTGAGCTGACCGCGGGGAGATGTCGTGGTGTTTTCTGAAATGTTGTCGTGCCGCGGCACCTCAATACGGCGTTAGCCACCAATGGATATCTCGAGTCTATTCCCGATCATCGTTCCACGCTCCTACAATCGCAACGGCCGTTGGCTGGGGCCTCTGCAGCTGCTTGCGCACCCCCAATTGGCTGTTACTTGGGTTCTGCTGTGCGACGACGCCTCTATGACTTACGTCAATCACGCCATGGCGCGGGAACTGACCGAATCGGGAATCGACTTTGTTGCAGAGGCAATGAGCAATCTCCGCTCAGCTTCTGAGGGATGCCTTTACACCCATGTCAATCGCACAGAGAGTGGTATCTCTTTTGTCGCCTCTATGCAGGAGGACGGTCTCGGCTCATCTAGGCTCTTACTCGTCAATGAATGGCGTAACGAGTTCCCTAACGGGTTCCTGTTCGGAATTCCTGAACGCAGCTGCGCAATCGTCGTATCGGCTACTTGCACCGCGGCGGAGTCCGAGCATGCCGCGCAGGCTGTTAAAGGTTGCTACTCTGAAGGCAACACGCAGATGCTACCTGGTCTCCACGCACCCGAGCTCTTCGTGCCTGAGTTGGTCGAACCTGGTGGCCAACTACGTATTCGAGCAGACCGTGGGGAGAGCTCATGGTGTTTTCTGATACGCTATCGCGCCACGGCTGCTCAATACGGCGTTAGGCGGGTGCAGGATGACGTTTCGTGAACTTCAGCAAAGAGCGCTTGAGCTCAATGGGCTCTACGAGCGGCTCGAGATCGAGAAGTATGGCCGCGTTTGGACAGCTCAAGAGCTGGCATTGGGCTTCGTCGGGGATGTCGGCGATTTGGCGAAGCTGATTCAAGCCCATGTTGGCGTGCGGAGTATAGACAATTGCCAAGAGAAGCTTGGGCACGAATTGGCTGATTGTCTCTGGTCTATCATGGTTCTGGCGCAGAAATGCGGTATCGATCTCGAATCGGAGTTTGTGAAAAACACCAAGGAAATCTCGGCTTACGTAGCGGGCGAACTCGGAGGGTCAAATTCTGGCTAGGCTGGCGCCGGTGTTCGGATCTGCAATGCTCTCAAGGGGCTACTGGCCGGCGGCACCGTCTAACTACGTATTCGAGCAGACCGTGGGGAGAGGTCATCGTGTTTTCTGATACGATTTCGTGCCACGGCGGCTCAATACGGCGTTAGGCGCGAAGTCATGATGCCAGCAAGATTGAAGGCGTTCTTTTGGCTTTGCGCTGGTGGCTTTGTCGCCTCGGTAACTGTCGGAGGCTCAAGATCTGTGTACGAGCTGATCCACCCTTCCTATTTCGGTTTTGACTATCTCCAGCCGCTCAGAGAAATTCTTTTGCACTTTGCGATCTTTTTTGTCGCGCTCGTTCTGCCCTACTTGCTTGTTCTTGCACTTCGCTTTCATCCCTTCAAAAGTCGTGCGTCCTTTGTATTGGGTTTCTTCAGCGCAATGGCTGTGGTCTCCGTGCTGTACTCCGAGAGAGCAATTGCCGAGTTGCTCTCTGTTTCTGAGGCATCACTGAGTAACTTGCTTGCAATGGTCTCGGTCAGCGCCACAGCATGCGGAGCCATTCTTCAATGCTCAGCTGTGTTCGCGCCTAACTACGTATTCGAGCAGACCGTGGGGAGAAGTCGTGGTGTTTTCTGATAATCTGTGGTGCCACGGCTGCTCAATACGGCGTTAGTCAACTGGGGTTTTGAACTGAGGCAGCCCCTTCAAGAGCGCTTGCTGCGGCGGCTTCAAAGCAGATCAATCTTCCAGCCAACAAGCGCGAACTTTGGCCTCGGCCAAGCCCCAAGCGTCTCGCATTTTCATGCCCGGCTCTTTCTAGCTCTGGGCACGCACTAGCCGAATCCCCGCGAGGGCAATTCCAAATCTTTCGCAGGGCGCACAATTTGCTTCCTCGCACGTATACTTCAGTCTTTCGCGGCGGGCTTATCCACAAATCTGTCAATGTACAAGCATCGCCCGTTGTCTAACTACGTATTCGAGCTGACCGCGGGGAGAGGCTACCGTGTTTACTGATCAACTGTCGCGCCGCGGCAGCTCAATACGGCGTTAGTCAACATGTCCATGCATGCCAAGCGTTCATCGCGCGTTGACTTAAGTCTCTGGTCCGAGGCAAGTCGGCGCTCGATGCTTGCCGCCTTCCCACCGAAGTACTACACAGACATCCACTACGTTTGCTATCACTGTGGCGGGCAAAGCGTATTCCTGGGCGCCGATCAGAAGATCACCTTCGAGGTGAAGAGGCAGTACGTGTGGCAGCGACGCGTCCTTTGCGAACGCTGCAAGCTAGAGAGCGAAAGGCTAAAGGCCGAACTCCGTTCAATCCGGAAGGTGCGCAAGGAGCGAGGGGCCTTTGCGCATCACGACCGGGCACAATCTGAAAGGATGCTCACCCTCCTCCAGCTCCTGCCCAAGTACGCCCTGCGCAAAGACACCGCTGCGATTCGCATGCTCGAAAAGGAGCTCGGCGATGTTGTCTAACTACGTATTCGAGCTGACCGTTGGGAGAGTTGATCGTGTTTACTGGTAATCTGTCGGCCAACGGCAGCTCAATACGGCGTTAGTCCACTGCGGTTTCTGACAGCGGCATGGAGGTTGGTGGGTCGAGGCTCGGGGTGATCGAACGCTTCGACCCCCGTCGGCGCAAGAGCTTCGTGCGCATGCCTTTCAGCACGTGTGCTGCTTGCTCCCGCGCCGATTGCTTCAGCTCAACGCATCATTTTCTTGCGCTCGGCAATTTCTCGCCCTACGCTCGGCACAAGCAAACTAGGTCTTCCGCAGGAGCATCGATTTGGGTGGTCGCAGGCACAATTCAGTCTTTCGCATGGGTTCCAAGGGCATTTCAGCGTGCGGCAATTTTGCGCGTGGTCTAACTACGTATTCGAGCAGACCGTGGGGAGAGGCCGCTATGTTTTCTGATACGATTTCGGCCCACGGCTGCTCAATACGGCGTTAGATTCATCGATGAAGCGTATCGGTGTGCTTCTTGTTCTGCTTGGCCTGTTTCAGATCGCTTGGGCGGGAAAGGTCTATGTCGCGGGTTCAGGGCACATGGGCTCGCTCTTACGCCTGAACGCGCCGGCACTCTTACGCACTGTCCCTAGTGAGGAACAGCAGGTAGCACAGAGCATCCTTGAAACGGGAGGTCACGGCTTCTCGCTACTCGGCCGGGCGCTCGCTTTCCTCGCCGTTTCCGGTACCATTCTCACCGCCACAGGCGCGCTCCTTCTGGCCCGTAGGGTCCCGCGTCAACGTTGATTTTGAGTGCGCATCATCAATTCTGTCGCGTCGTGAACCTAACTACGTATTCGAGCTGACCGCTGGGAGAAGTCATCGTGTTTTCTGATATGTTGCCGGCCAACGGCAGCTCAATACGGCGTTAGCCGAAAGATGCCTACCTATTCTGCAGTCCCCGAGGGCGCGATTCGCAAGGTGTGTGAAGCGATCTTCGCGTTCCCTGAACCCGAGATCGTGGAGGCCTATTCATCAATAGGTGAGAAACTCAGACGGTTCACGACCATGAACGAGCTGCTTTCCTACTGCGAGGAAGCGCGCTCTGGTGCGAGAGACCCGCTCATTCACCTCGGGCTGCGCTACCCAGACATGCTTGGGGAAGTTCAGGAGCGCCGCATTGAGCTGAAGGGGGCGGGTTTTCCTGCTGGCTCATTCCGATACGCGCTCTCGGGCTGGGGTTTGGTCTGGGTCCAACTCCTTGCTCGGGGCTCCAGTACGGTCGCGTCCTCCATAAACGCCAATTCCCAGAAGCGCGCGTTGAAGTGGTTTCCAACAAGCCCAGAGCTCGGGTCACCGGAGGCCTGGTTTTGGCCATCCGTTTCACGGCATAGAGCCCGACTGTCACGCGCTCTTCGAGCTTTCGTCTAACTACGCATTTGAGCGGACCGATGGGACAGGCCTCGATGTTTCCTGATACTTTTCCGGCCATCGGCCGCTCAATGCGGCGTTAGGCCACAGGGGGTCAGCACTGCGGCGAGCATTCTGAACTTCGCCTCATCGTTTTCTGCTCCGTTCTTTACACTGCGTCACTCGTACCATCAGATCGGAGCCCGTTGCGTGTGCTGTGAGTCTCGAACGCACTTCTCTCCGGGGCCGCAATCTGCCCGCGCAGCTTCGCTCCGCTAAGCCCAATGGGCACTGCGTCCCGCTTCGCGGCACGCCCGGTTGCCTCGCCCGTCCTCTGCCCCATGCTTCTCCTCCAGCGCGTCACTGTGGCTGCCAATTTCGCTGGCGTAGAGCCCGGGACCCACTGAGGAAGGTTTTTCGGTATGCTCTGCCCATCGGTGCCGGGTCGCCCTGTGCCCTAACTACGTATTCGAGCAGACCGTGGGGAGAAGTCGTCGTGTTTTCTGATACGCTTTCGTGCCACGGCTGCTCAATACGGCGTTAGAGTGCACATCCAATGCTGCTACTAGTTCTTTTGGCAAGTTCAGTCGGCGCAGCGGAACCAGTGCCGTCGAAGAGTTGGGAGGCTGTGTATGTGCATGGCTGGCCGAGCCTTCGTGCGACGGAGGGCTCAGCTGAAGTTGTGCTTGATCGAAACACAATCTCGATTTCTATGGGCGTTGGTCAGCACGGCGACGAGATTTCCTTCACCGGCACAATCAGTGGAACTGCAGTTGAGGGCCGGCTTCACCAGTACCATGTAATGCATCGTTCAGACCCAATGAAGGGCACAGTGGTTCGAGAGAGTCACGAGTCCGAATGCCGCGTGGTGCTGCAGCTGTTTGACGGGACGCATTCGTTAACCGTTGCACGGAGCGCCTCGAAGTGTGCAATCTAACTACGTATTCGAGCAGACCGTGGGGAGAGGTCTTGGTGTTTTCTGATATGTTGTCGGCCCACGGCTGCTCAATACGGCGTTAGCTTGCACTTGAGATGTTATCGCATGACTAAATCGCAGGCTCGGGGCGCACTTGCGTCCCTGTTTGGTACAGCCGCTCTCGGCATACAATCCATTGTGAAGGCCAAAGGAGACTTGCTAAGCGAAGAAATGTTTGCCGGTAGTGGCCTGACTTTCCTCGCGTTTGGCATCCTTGCTCAGCATTACCCACAGCTCTACCAGGCTCTCTGGCCCGAGGCGAAAGGGGCCGCGCAAGCTGATAGCGTTCGATACATCGGCGTCGCAACTCAATGGGTTGGCATTATGTTCATTTTGGTTGGGATCGTTGTATATGGATACGCTTCTTGGGCCGGATCGCCTAGTGCAAGCTAACTACGTATTCGAGCAGACCGTGGGGAGATCTCATCGTGTTTTCTGATACGATTTCGGCCCACGGCTGCTCAATACGGCGTTAGGTTCCTTACTTTGGCGTACTACAAGGATTTCACTGTCTGCGAATATTTCGACTCTACGAGCTGGCTCTGTCGACTAATTGCTATCGGATGGATTGAGGCCGGAAGGCCCTTCGATTTCGGAGTGCCGAGTCCACGGCTGGTTGAAAAGATATGTTCGCTTAGGTCTGAGTTTCGCGAGGCGTTCCCCGCGCACGTCTTCCGCGGTTTGCATGGCTGCTCAATCTGCGCAGAGCGGGGTGTAGAGTCTGTTCTGCTTGAATCACACGCCAACCTCTTCATTCCACATCGCGGCTTTGTCTTTGTAGCACCTGGCCGTGTCGACCACTACATTTCAGAGCATGGCTATGCGCCCCCAGATAGCTTTGTCGAATCAGTTCTTGCTTGCCCAAGTCCCCTTACAGACGAGTACAGAGAGCTTATTAGGTGGTCCAACCGTGGCGTGGATGCCCCCTTCTACCCTCAGGTTCCCCGCAGCGGTACCTAACTACGTATTCGAGCTGACCGTTGGGAGAGGTCATGGTGTTTTCTGCTAGTCTGCCGGGCAACGGCAGCTCAATACGGCGTTAGTCAACAGTGGTCAACTTTCGGCTTGTCAAAGCGCATATGATACTCGCTGTCGTGCTGGTGGCTGCTGCAGCTTCGAGCTTCGCAGCGACGGACGTATCGAAGGAAGAAGCCGCTCGGCTCAGAGCGCAGGCTATCGATCTGGCGCAATGTCTCCGGGAACGGCCAGTCGATTGCGGTGTAGACACCAATCATCTTGAGAACCTCGAGCCGAGAGTCGCAGAAGAACTTCTGTCGAATTCGCGCGTTCGGAGCATCGAGCCCGGGCTCAGTGACTCGAACGGTCGAAGGGCCCTAATAGTTGAGCTGGAGCCTCCCCACACCGGAGATTTATGGGTGGTTTTCACATTTCGAGAGATTGACTCCACCTTCCGGCCTGAATTGGCTACAGTCGGCATGCACTGAGGCGTCTGTTGGCTAACTACGTATTCGAGCTGACCGTTGGGAGAGGTGATGGTGTTGTCTGATAGGCTGTCGGCCAACGGCAGCTCAATACGGCGTTAGGCAACAGGGGCTCAGTACCGAGGCATGAGGTTCAAGGTTCGCTCCAGCGTTCTTGACTTCGTCGAGTTGCGGCGTCACTCGTCCTCCCGAGATCGGAGCCGGCGAGAAAATCTGGGGCGTGACATCGCACCTTGTCAGGTTCCCGCAGTCTGGCCGCGCAGCTTCGCTCCGCTGGCCCAGCCTCTCGCTGCGTCCCGCTTCGCGGCACGCCCGATCGCTCCGCCCTTCCTGTGCCCCATGCTTCTCTTCCGGCAGGTTACACTTGCGGCCAACTCCGCTCCCGTAGACCCCGGGACCCGGAGTCGCGGGTTGGTCGACTCGCTCCGCTACTCGTTGGCGGGTCGTCCTGTTCCCTAACTACGTATTCGAGCTGACCGCGGGGAGAGGTCGTGATGTTTCCTGAAGTGTTATCGTGCCGCGGCACCTCAATACGGCGTTAGGCTACAGGTTGATCCACTGGGGCAATCTGTTGGTTTGCGGTCGAGCCACTCTCGCTTCGCTCATCGATCGGCGCCAGTCGTCGTTCCGAGATTGCATCGCTCAGTGCAAGTCTCAGGCGGTACGTCGCGCATCCACAGCCCGAGGGAATCTGACCGTGCAGTTCTTGTCTTCGTCGAGTTGCGGCGTCACTCGTCCTCCCGAGATCGGAGCCGGCGAGAAACTCTGGGGCGTGACATCGCACCTTGTCAGGTTCCCGCAGTCTGGCCGCGCAGCTTCGCTCCGCTGGCCCAGGCTGTCGCTGCGTCCCGCTTCGCGGCACGCCCGATCGCTCCGCCCTTCCTGTGCCCCACGCTTCTCTTCCGGCAGGTTACACTTGCGGCCAACTCCGCTCCCGTAGACCCCGGGACCCGGAGTCGCGGGTTGGTCGACTCGCTCCGCTAATCGTTGGCGGGTCGTCCTGTTCCCTAACTACGTATTTGAGCTGACCGCGGGGAGAGGTCGTGATGTTTCCTGAAGTGTTATCGTGCCGCGGCACCTCAATACGGCGTTATGCCGCTCTTGATTGACGGCGGGATGGTTTGATGCCCACAAAGATCAGCGAGATTTTGCGTCAGCTGCAAGCCGATGGCTGGTACCTGGTAGCTACGCGGGGTAGCCACCAGCAGTTCAAGCACCCCACCAAGCAGGGTCGAGTCACAGTGGCGGGCAAGCCGAGCGATGATCTGGCGCCCGGCACACTTTCCAGTATCCTTAAGCAAGCTGGTCTTAAGAGGTAGTCCCATGCGCTATGCCATCGTCATCGAGCAAGCCGGAGGCAGTTTCTCCGCCTATGTGCCTGATTTGCCTGGCTGTGTGGCTGCTGGCGACTCTGTTCAAGAGGTTGAGGCTGCTATTCGAGAGGCCATCGCCTTTCACCTGGACGGCTTGCGCGAAGACGGGCTGCCAGTCCCCGCTCCGGTCAGTGTGGTTGAGTACGTCGAAATCGCTGCATAACTACGTATTCGAGCAGACCACTGGGAGAGGTAGTCGTGTTTACTGACCAACTGTCGGCCAGTGGCTGCTCCATACGGCGTTAGAATGCAGCCATGAAGCGTAGTCTTTTGGTTTGGGGCCATCTTTTTGCGTTGGCCCTGTGCACTACAGCGATTGTTCATGGTGCAATCAGATTCTTGGAGTCGAGTGAACACCTTGCCTTGGTGAGCGAGGTTGCTAGCCCTTCAGATGCCGCTCCACCACGCAGAACGCCGGCACCCGGCAGTGCCGAGAGTTACCTAGTCGCTTGCCTGGCTCGTCTCAAGGAGCAAACTACTTTCCAAGCGGAGTCTGTCAAGGCTCTGGTCGAGGTCCAACGCACAACCTCGGCGGTGGAGATGTCCGCTGGCGCGTTCTTTGGGCTACTATCACTTGTCTCCATTCTCGGAGGCAGGCGCTCTTCTGTGCCGCGTGGTGCGTTCTAACTACGTATTTGAGCTGACCGCGGGGAGGTGTCGTGGTGTTTTCTGAAATGGTGTCGTGCCGCGGCACCTCAATACGGCGTTAGGCCACAGGGGCTCAGTACCGAGGCGTGAGGTTCAAGGTTCGCTCCAGCGTTCTTGTCTTCGTCGAGTTGCGGCGTCACTCGTCCTCCCGAGATCGGAGCCGGCGAGAAAATCTGGGGCGCGACATCGCACCTTGTCAGGTTCCCGCAGTCTGGCCGCGCAGCTTCGCTCCGCTGGCCCAGGCTGTCGCTGCGTCCCGCTTCGCGGCACGCCCGATCGCTCCGCCCTTCCTGTGCCCCACGCTTCTCTTCCCGCAGGTTACACTTGCGGCCAACTCCGCTCCCGTAGACCCCGGGACCCGGAGTCGCGGGTTGGTCGACTCGCTCCGCTACTCGTTGGCGGGTCGTCCTGTTCCCTAACTACGTATATATGGACTCCCCTATCAAGTAGTTCCGAGCGCTCTTAGCAAGACAAGTCGAATCGGCTGCAGGCATATATTCGGCCTTTAGCTGGATCTTTCTGATCCTGGCCATCATGGAATCCGCGGGACAGAGCCAAACATTCGAACGATCGATGTCGACCAGCATAGTTATCGGCTTTGGTGTCCCAGGGACCGACGCGCTCGCCATGACTCGAGAACTCGGTGCAACCGGTGAAGTGAAAGGTGAGTGGGTTAGATTGATTTCCGCCTGGGAGTGGACCGTTCAGTGCATCGCTGGCGGTTGACTGACGTGGTTGGGATCGAAATCGGCGCGGTGATGGTCGGCCGCCCATAGGCGTCTTGCGAGTTTGTTGGCGACGGCACAGGCGGCTTTGTTGTGGCCGGCACGCTCAGACAGTGCCAAGGCCCACTCGCCAAGCCGATCGAGCGACTGATTTCGTCGACGCTTTCGGGCAGCGCTTTGTAGCAAGCTGCGCGCGCCGTGGATAATCGTTTGGCGCAGGTAGACATCGCCCCGCCGGGTAATTTTCCCCAGTCGTCTTGCGTTTCCACTGGAAAACTCTCTCGGCGTGATGCCTAAACTACTGGCGAAGTGACGGCCGCTCGGAAACCGCATCAGGTCGCCATAGCTGGCACTGAGCGCGGTCGCGATGATCAGCCCGACACCGGTGGCCGTTTGGTAGCGCTGACTGCGCAGATCGCGGCTACTGAACTCGGCCAGGTCCGACTCGATACGCCGCACCGCGGCGGACTGCTCAGCAATTTCGTCAAGCAGCTCGACCAGGCGATGACGCAGCGCCATGGGCAAATCGTTCTCGGCATCTTCGAGCGCCGCCAAGGTGGCAGACCGCACCTTGTGAAGTTTGGTGGGCCTCGCTGCCCGACCCTGTTGGCTCCGGCCCTGGATTCCGGCGCCCTGTCTTGGTCGTGCAGTCGAACCCATTCAATGAGAGCCGTATCTCCACTGTTATTGTGACGGTCATCACCTCAAACCTCGCTCTTGCTGCTCCTGGAAATGTTCGCTTGGCCAAGTCTGACGCAGGGCTTCAGAAGCCGTCTGTTGTCAACGTTTCGCAGCTACTCACCCTCGATCGAGCGTTGCTTACTTCCAAGGTCAAGTTGTTGGCGCCTGATGCAATGCGTCGAGTGAATGAAGGACTTCACTTGGTTCTCGGCATATGACGCCCAACTACGTATTCGAGCAGCCCGGGGAAAGAGGTCGTGGTGCTTTCTGCCACGCTGTCGTGCCGAGGCGTCTCAATACGGCGTTGGTAATAGCATGCCATTCCCTCGCAAGACCTTCCGCTGGTTCAGCGTCGCTGTTGTAATGCTCATTGCTGGAGATGTCGCGTTTGGCTATCTGGTAACGGAGCGTGATTTGACCCTGAGTGCGGTTGCTTCCGCGTCTGGGCGGGCCGCCTCTGGTGACGGCGCGCACTCGGCGCAAAGTCCTCGGTGATCATCCGCGCCCCCTCATGAGATTGCCGGGCTAGTCGAAGGCGTCATGCCTTCTAGTCAATCGCGCGCTGCGAGGCTTGCAGGGCCTTGAGTATGCGCAATGCTTGCTGTGCCTGTTCTTCCGGCACAAACAGGTGATCATGGTGGTAGGCGGCAACGATGTTGCAGCTTAGCTTGTGCTCGGCGAGGGCGGTGGCGATGGCTGCGGTCAGGCCAACTGCGTGTAGAGCAGAGTGCACGTCCAACTGGATCCAGGCGCAGGGAAACTCAGCCCGCCAGCGGTGCCGTTCTGCATCTGTGCGAGGAACGATCCAGGTGACTGCCTCGGTCTCACGGAAGCTAGCCAGGGGCTGATAGTGCTGCCCGGCCTGCTCAGCTTGTTCTGGCGTCAGGCAGGCATAGACATAGCAGCCGGGGTGAAGCCTTGGGTTAAGGGCTTGCAGCATTTCACCCAGGTGCTCAAGTGGGCCTGGCTGGGGCATGCGCATCATCCATGGCGACGTAATGGGGGTGGCTGGCGATTCGCTGCAGCCAGGCGCGTATCGCGGGATAGTCGTCGAGGGCGAAACCGCCCTCTTCGGCGACGTGGGTGTAGCCGTACAGGCTGATATCGGCGATGGTAATGCTCTCGCCAACCAGGTAGGGCGTCTGTTGCAGTTGATGCTCCATTACCGCAAGTGCGCGATGGCCGCCCTTTTGTTTGGATTGAAATTCTGCCAGTCGCGATTCGGGCAAGCCCAGGTACTTGGCAATGAATCGCGCAACAGCGATGTAGGGCTCGTGACTGTATTGCTCGAAGAACTGCCACTGCAGCACCTTTGCGCGCGCAAATGGCGCCACTGGCAAGAACGGCGTGCCCTCAGCGAGGAAATTGAGTATCGCGTTCGACTCGGCCAGGGTGCTTCGGTCGTCGAGCTGTAGCAAGGGAATCTTGCCGTTAGGATTCAGCGCCAGGAACTCCTGGCTGCGTGTGTCGCCGGCCAGGACGTCAATGGGCCGCCATTGATATGGCCGCTGCAGTAGGTGCAGCAAGAGCAGGATCTTGTAGCAGTTGCCCGACTGGCGATCACCGTAGATCAGCATTGCCTTGATTCCTGCGCTGTAAGCCGAGGCCGGCCGAACCCTGTGGGCGCCAATCAGCCTGGGTCGCGGCGAGCGGCGGCAAACCGACAGCGGGCCGCAGCCTGCTGCCGGTCAACCGTGGTCGGACTACATCGCCTTGATCAGCAGATCGCCGAATTCCGAACACTTCACTTCGGTGGCACCGTCCATCAGCCGGGCGAAGTCGTAGGTGACAGTCTTGTCGCCAATCGCCTTGTCCATGGCGGCGATGATGGCATCGGCCGCTTCGGTCCAGCCCATGTAACGCAGCATCATTTCGCCCGAGAGAATCACCGAGCCTGGATTGACCTTGTCGAGGTCGGCGTACTTTGGTGCGGTGCCGTGGGTGGCTTCGAATACCGCATGGCCGGTGACGTAGTTGATGTTGCCGCCCGGGGCGATGCCGATGCCACCGACTTGAGCGGCCAGGGCATCGGACAGGTAGTCGCCGTTCAAGTTCAGGGTGGCGATCACATCGAACTCGTTCGGACGGGTGAGCACCTGCTGCAGGGTGATGTCGGCGATGGCATCCTTAACAATGACCTTGCCCGCAGCAACGGCAGCTGCCTGTTCGTCATTGGCCGCCTTCTCGCCGGAAGCGGCCTTGGTGCGCTCCCATTGATCCCAGGTGTACACCTTGTCAGCGAACTCGCGCTCGGCCAGGGCGTAGCCCCAGTTGCGGAACGCGCCTTCGGTGAACTTCATGATGTTGCCCTTGTGCACCAGGGTCACCGACTTGCGGCCGTTGGCGATGGCGTATTCAATCGCGGCCTTGATCAGACGCTCGGAGCCTTCGCGCGACACCGGCTTGATGCCGATGCCCGAAGTTTCGGGGAAACGGATCTTGCCAAACTCTTTCGGAAAGTGCTCCTTCAGCAGGGCCAGGAACTTGGCGTTGTTGTCGGCGCCTTGTTCGAATTCAATGCCAGCATAGATGTCTTCACAGTTCTCGCGGAAGATCACCATGTCGACCTGATCAGGTCGTTTCACCGGGCTGGGCACGCCCTTGAACCAGCGCACCGGGCGCAGGCAAACATACAGATCGAGCATCTGACGCAGGGCGACGTTCAGCGATCGGATGCCGCCGCCGACCGGCGTGGTCAGCGGGCCCTTGATTGACACCAGGTAGTCGCGGCAGGCTTGTACGGTGGATTCCGGCAGCCAGGTACCGAACTGGTTGTTGGCCTTTTCGCCGGCGTAGATTTCCATCCAGTGGATCTTGCGCTGACCGCCATAGGCCTTGGCCACCGCGGCGTCGAGCACGCGGACCGACGAGCGCCAGATGTCGCGGCCAGTACCGTCACCCTCGATGAACGGGATGATCGGGTTGTTCGGCACAGTGAGCTTGCCGTCTTGAATGCTGATCTTGGCGCCGCCGGCAGGCGGGGTGAGTACGGGGTCGGCCATGGAATCCTCCCAGATGGCTGGCGCTCGTCATGAGCGCGCGTGAGTGGGGACAACAGCGGGGCATTGTCCCCCTTTGTGCGATGAGAGAGAAGTCGGGTCGTTCAGGCGCGTGGCTTCAGTCGATCGGCAGAGGCAGTACGCCGCCGGCCTTGACTGCTCGCAGGACGAAGCTGGAATTGACATCGGCGACGTCGCCGGGGCGCAGTACCTTATCGAGCAGAAAGCGCGAAAAGTGCTCCAGATCGCGCACCATCACCTGCAGCAGGTAGTCCATCTCACCGGTCAAGGCGTGGCAGGCGATCACTTCGTCCCACTCGGCAACCCTTGCGACGAAACGTTCAACGCTGTCGGCATCGTGACGCGCCAGCTGCAGGCGCACGAAGGCCTGCAAGTCGTAGCCAAGCTTGGCCGGGTCCAGCACGGCGCGATAGCCGGCGATCAGACCCTCAGCTTCCAGTCGCTGCACTCGGCGCAGACAGGCCGAAGGCGACAGGTTCACGACCTCGGCCAGTTCGGCGTTGCTGATTCGCCCTTCGCGCTGCAGGCGGTCAAGGATGGCGATGTCCAGACGATCAAGTGACATGCGGACTCCCATGCGAGGTTTGGTTACTGTGCCGCTGCCGTCAGGCAAGTCTGCGATCGGCTCAAACCGGCCCTAGTGGACCCACAGGCGTGGATTATTGCGCGAAGTGAACCGTTGGCGACATATCCTTTCGCAGTTGCGCCTGTGGCTGCGTTCATTTGCAGGCTTATTTCGCCCCTCGGACGATAAAATGTTTGAACAGTCTGGGAGGACAGCACAATGGCCGTGGCACAACGCGTAGAGCATCAGATGACCGACAAGGGCTATGTCCCGGTGTACACCACCCGCGTGGTGGAGCAGCCCTGGGATGAGTACAGCCCGACCGATCACGATGTCTGGGCGCGTCTTTTCCGTCGCCAGCTGCAGATTCTGCCGGGCCGCGCCAGCCCCGAATTCCTCGACGCCCAACAGGCCATGGGCATGGGAGAAGCGCAGATTCCCAAGTTCACCGAATTGAACAAGGTGTTGGGTGACACCACCGGCTGGCAGCTGATCGGCGTGGAAGGCCTGTTGCCGGAACTCGACTTCTTCGACCATCTGGCCAACCGTCGCTTCCCGGTCACCTGGTGGATCCGCAAGCCCGAGCAGATGGATTACATCAGCGAGCCGGATCTGTTCCATGACCTGTTTGGTCACGTGCCCCTGCTGATGAACCCGGTGTTCGCGGACTACATGCAGGCCTATGGCCGCGGCGGGGTCAAGGCACATGGGATCGGTCCTGATGCCCTGGTCAATCTGACCCGTCTTTACTGGTACACGGTGGAGTTCGGCCTGATCCGCTGCGCCGAGGGCCTGCGTATCTACGGCGCCGGCATAGTCAGCTCGAAGGGCGAGTCGATTTACTGCCTGGAAGACGAGGCGCCAAATCGCATTGGCTTCGATCTCAAGCGCATCATGCGCACTCGCTATCGCATCGACACCTATCAGAAAACCTACTTCGTGATCGATGACTTCGAGCAACTGTTCGAAGCCACCCGCCCGGACTTCACACCCTACTACGCTGAACTGGCCACCCTGCCTGCCTTCCCCGCTGGCGGCGTGCAAGACAGCGACAAGGTCTACCACCGCGGCAGCGGCAAGGGCTGGTTGAACGACGGCGATGTGTAGGGGGCTTGGAGGCCTCCCCACTTATTCGCCTGGTTCTTGGCTGCGAGCAACTACAAGCATGCCTAGCAGGGCTGTCACCATGCGGCGGTTTTCAGACGCCCGTTCTTGCGGTAGCGTCTGCCTATGAACATTCGTCGATTCCTGGATCAATCCCCGCGCCTGGCAGCGCGCGTCTATGTCGACCCAGCCGCCGTGGTGATCGGCGATGTCGAGATCGGCGAGGACAGCTCGATCTGGCCCGCCACGGTGGTGCGCGGCGATGTGCATCACATCCGTGTCGGCGCCCGAACCAATATTCAGGACGGCACGATTGTCCATGTCACCCACGATGGGCCGTTCAATAGTCCGGGCGGCTTTCCCTGCCTGATTGGCGATGACGTCACCATCGGCCACGGCGCCATCATTCACGCCTGCACGATTGAAAACGCTGTATTGATTGGCATGGGCGCCACCGTGCTCGATGGCGCGATAATCAAGCAGCATGGCTTTGTCGGCGCCGGCGCACTGATCGCGCCAGGCAAGGTGGTGGGCGGGGGCGAGCTGTGGCTGGGGAATCCGGCCAAGTGTGTGCGCAAGCTGAGCGAACGCGAAATCGAGCAGCTCTACTATTCCGCTAAACACTACGTTAAGTTGAAGGATCGCTATCTCGCGATGGCTGGCTAGGCAAGCCTTTGCGCACCCCGAAAGATGCTGAAACGAGGCCCGAGCATATAGTTTCACTTGAAACTCAACACACGCCCCTGTCCCAGAATGTGACCGAATCCGGCTGAATATTTGCTGGATTCGGCGCGCCGCCGCTCCCACGCGGTTCAGCCTGAAAAACGCAACTTGAGAGCCAGCAGGATGCTCGGGAACAGGGAGTTCCCACCACCTCAAGGATGACCACTGCCTGGCTCTTGGGGAGCGCTTCATGTTCACAACATATCATTCCACCGAATCAACCCACTCGCGGCGCGGCGCGATGCAGTTTCGGCTGCGCGGGCAACTTGCCGAGATCAAGATCGATCGCGCCACCGCCCTTGGCCTGGCGTTTTGCGTCAATGCCGCGGTGATGCTGGGCCTCAGTCTGCCTTCTCAGGGCGACAGCGAACAAAGCTTCCTGGTGCCTGAACCCGCACCGGTGTTCGAGGTCGACATCCAGCCGCAACCGACGGCGCAGGAGTTTGAGATTCCGCCTGAGCCGGTGCCGCCTTCGCTGCCGCAGGTCGAGCCGCAGCCTGTAATCCAGCCGATCATCACCGAGTCGACCTCCATGAGCATCCCGGTCGAACCGATCTCGCCGATCTCCGACCCCGCTGCGACCGAACTCAGCCATGCGACCGAGCCGAATCCGGGCCCGCCGCTGTCGACCAACCGCGAAGCCGGTGTTGCCTACGGCAGCGCGCCGCCACCGGTCTACCCGCGCGATGCGCTGCGTAAGGGTTTGCAGGGCACGGTGCTGCTGCGCGTGCTGGTGTCAAAGACTGGCAGTGTGCTGGATGTGCAGATCGATCAGGGCAGCGGCCACCTCGAGCTGGATCGCGCCGCACGCAAGCAGGTGGCCAGCCGCTGGCGATTCCAGCCGGCATTGCGCGATGGCCAGCCGGTTGAGGCCTGGGTTCGGGTGCCCCTGGTGTTCAAGCTGCAGCGCAGTTAGCTAACCCTCTCGAACAACCAACAGACGCAGCAAACGGCATCGGAATTCACCCCCACCCGACCGCCCCCTCCCGGCGCTCTGCGCCGCGAGGGGAGGAGAAGAACAACAAGACTGGCTGCGAGCCGATCGCCCGCAGCTGCCACACGCCTGTCACGACAGCCCATCAGCTAGCGGCTATGCTAAGCGTCGAAGCCAAGTCTAGGGGCCGCTATGAATGCGATTGACCAGGCTGCTTGGGTATTTGCCGGCGACTCACCCGGCTCATGGTGGCTGGTGCACACCAGAGCACCAAGATTCGCCGCCCGCCTGCTGAGTACCGAAGAGTTTGCCGCCCACCCGCGGCTATCGGCCTGGGTACCACATGGCTTGTCCAGCCCGACACCGATCCACTTCACGCTCGGCGCGGATGTACTGGTGATCACCGACTTCCTCGATCCGGTGGTGCTGGAAGAGGGCGTATCGCCGCAGAAGGCCATTCTCACCGACGCCATGATCGAGGCCCTGGACGCCTGTCAGAAGGCCATTGCCCAGGTCGCGGTGAGCGCCGAGTTCGCGCCCTTGGCCGAACACGCCGAGCAGTTCCTGGTGGGCTGGCGCCGCCGCGCAGCCGCCAACGACGCATGGGAGTGGTTGCATCCGAGCGGGGCACGGGTCGAGACCCGCATCGATGCCGACGGCGACTGCGAGGCCGAACTACAGCACCCGCCCGGCGAAGCGCAGCTGGCCGGCTGGGATCCGCTGCTGCTGCGCGAACGACTCGAGCGGGTAGCCGGTGAGCGCGCCATGTGCGTGAATGGCGGCTGGGAAGCCTTGCACTCGCTGGGTGGCAGCGAGTTGCACCATGACGTATTCCAGGTGATCGCCGAACAGCAGCGTCGCCACCTGCATTGGGTGGCGATTCGTCAGACCCTCGACGATGGCAACGAAATTGGCTGCGTGGCCCTGCAAGTGAAGGGCCCGTTGCCACTGACCTGCCCGACGCCGGTGGAAATCGATGCCACCTCACCGCTGTTACTCGGGGATCGGCCACTCAGTGATGCCGATGTCGAGGCAATCCTGGAGCTACAGCATGCGTATGGACTCAGCAGCGCGGTCGGGCTGGTCGCCAGCCACCATTTCGGCTGGCTGGAGGAGAACGCCGACAGCAAGGTAAGGCGGCAACGGGCCGCGCCGCTACCGCGCTATCCCTGTGAGGTCGAAGTGGTGAACCAGGGCGTGCTGTCGGCGGCGGTGATTCTGGCCCCTCCGGACACACGCGGGCGCTTTCGGGTGGTGATCGCGCCGCATGCGCAGGCGGCCAGTCGACCTGGCGACTCCGGCGCCGTGCTGCCGTTTGAAGGCATGTTGCTGCGCCGCGAGCAATTCCATTTGCCCGCGTACCTGCAATAGCCCGATCAGAGCTGGAAAAAGTAAACCCCGCCGGCGAGGGGGCGCCGACGGGGTTTTGGGGTTGCGCCGGTCAGTAGGGGAGGACCAACCGGCGCGAGATCCACTCGTTGGGGGGAGGAGTAGATCCGAGGAGCAGCATTGCACTGTTCCTGAGTGCATAGATTACGGATGGACCCTGAAAGTTCAGTGACCCAGTTCGAAATAAACTCATCAGTTCAGGAATAATTCATGGCCGTGGTCACGGTTTCACGAATCGCCTTGTGTTTGCCCGGCAAATCGCGCCTCATAGCGCCCTGCCGCCGCCCGAGAGCCACCGATGATCGACTTGCGCAGTGACACGGTCACCCAGCCCACCGTCGCGATGCGCGCCGCCATGGCCGATGCCGAGTTGGGCGACGACGTCTACGGCGAAGACCCCAGCGTCAATCGGCTACAGGCCCGGCTGGCCGAACAACTCGGCTTTGACGCTGGCCTGTTCGTGCCCAGCGGCACCCAGAGCAATCTGCTGGCCCTGCTCAGTCACTGTCAGCGCGGCGACGAGTATCTGGTTGGCGCCGATGCCCATACCTACAAGTACGAGGGCGGTGGCGCCGCCGTGCTGGGCTCGATCCAGCCGCAGCCATTGGCGCAGGATAGCGACGGCACGATCGCGCTGGAGCGGCTGCGGGCCGCACTGAAGCCGGTCGATCCGCACTTTGCCCGCAGTCGGCTGGTGTGTCTGGAGAACACCTGGCACGGACGGCCGCTGCCACGCGACTACGCACCCAAGGTGCGGGCGTTCTGCGATCAACATGGCCTGGGCCTGCACCTCGACGGCGCCCGTCTATTCAACGCCGCGGTTTCGCAGCAGATCAATCCAGCGGAACTCTGCCGTCCTTATCATAGCGTTTCACTGTGCTTCTCGAAGGGCCTGGGTGCACCCGTGGGCTCGGTGCTGCTGGGTAGTACCGAACTGATCGAACAGGCACGTCGCTGGCGCAAGGTGTGCGGCGGCGGCTGGCGCCAGGCCGGCATGCTGGCGGCCGCCTGCAGCTTTGCTCTGGACCATCACGTTGAGCGACTGAGCGAGGACCATCGCCGCGCGGCCACCATGGCCGCGGCGCTGTCCGATGCCGGCTACGAGCTGTTGGGCCAGCACAGCAATATGCTATTCCTCAATCTGTCGCCAACCCAGCAGACACACTTGAAAGCCCGCCTGGCCGAGCAGCAGATCATCATTTCCACCGGCTACCTGCCGACCTTGCGTCTGGTGCTGCATCTGGACATCGACGACAGCAAGCTCGAACGCGTCATCGAGGCGTTCAAGCGCATTCGTCCCAATCTGGCGGATTGAGCGGTGTTGCCGAGTCTGCCCATGAGGCATCGATGAGCCAGCAGCCGCAGCAATTCGACGTGGTGATCATCGGCGGCGGCGCCGCCGGACTGATGTGTGCGCAGACCGCCGGGCAGCGCGGCCATCGCGTGCGGCTGATTGAGCATGCCAATCGCTGCGGCAAGAAGATCCTGATGTCGGGCGGTGGGCGCTGCAACTTCACCAATCTGGGCACCACGCCGAAACAGTTTCTCTCCGCCAATCCGCATTTCTGCAAATCGGCCCTGGCCCGCTACACACCACAGCACTTTGTCGAGCTGGTTGAACGCCATCGCATTGCCTACCACGAAAAGGAGCTGGGCCAGCTGTTCTGCGATGTCTCGTCGAAACTGATTGTGAAGATGCTGCTGGACGAGTGTGCCAATGCCGGCGTGCGCATCGACGTCGGCTGCAGCGTGCAGGTGGTCAGGCAGAGCGAAGACGGCTTCGAACTGCAGACCACGCAGGGCAGCATGGCGTGCAACAAGCTGGTCGTTGCCAGCGGCGGCCTGTCGATCCCCAGCATGGGCGCCAGCGGCTTTGGCTATCAGCTTGCGCAGCAGTTCGGCCACACGGTTCTGCCGACCCGCGCTGGCCTGGTGCCGCTGACCTTGAGCGGCAAGCACCAGGAGCGCTTGCAGGACTTGAGCGGGGTTGCCCTGCCGATCAGCGCTCGCTGCGGCAAACAGGCATTCAGCCACGACATGCTGATCACCCATCGCGGCATCAGCGGCCCGGCGATACTGCAGATCTCATCCTACTGGCAGCCCGGCGATCAGCTGCTGCTCGATCTGCTGCCCGGACGCGACGCGCTGCAGACCCTGCAGGACTTGAAGCGCGCCCGCCCGGACGCCGAACTACGCACCGTGCTCGGCGACCTGCTACCGAAGCGCTTCGCCCAGCGCCTCTGCGAAATCTGGCTGCCCAGCCGACCGATGCGGCAATACAACGACCCACAGCTGCGCGAAGCCGCCGATCTGCTGTCGAATTTCCCTCTGATCGCCAGTGGAACTGAAGGCTATCGAACGGCGGAGGTGACCCTGGGCGGCGTCGACACTCGCGAATTGTCCTCCAGCAGCATGCAATCGAACAAGGTGCCGGGTCTGTACTTCATCGGCGAAGTGGTCGATGTCACCGGCTGGCTCGGCGGCTACAACTTCCAGTGGGCCTGGGCCTCCGGGCATGCCTGTGGCATGGCGCTTTAGGCGGGATTCGGGAACAGCATACCCCTCCCCCCTGCTAGCAGGCTGCTGAAATACCTCCTCGCATCGTAAACTTGTCTCATCCTTCAGATACACCGCTGGCAAGGAAGCCCGATGCGCGGAGCCGATGTCTTCATGGAGCAGTTGTTCACGGTCCGTA
>NZ_JACYTR010000067.1 GCF_014841215.1 Pseudomarimonas arenosa | reverse complement strand
AGCTACGCGGGACTGCGTCCCGATCTCGCCCAAGTGGGCCCACCACTTGGGCTCGTCGCGCCTTGCACTCGACGCAAAGTCCTCGGTGATCATCCGCGCCCCCTCATGAAATATCCGGGTTAGTTGTCGGGCAGTTCTCACTGGATGACAGCCTTGCTGCGCCCTGACTCACTGCGCTGAGTGCGCGTCTTCGGCCCACTGCAATAGCAGACTTTCAGAGAAGGCGCCGGCGCGACGCTTGATCACCCGGCCTTGGCTATCGAGCAGCAGACTGAATGGCAGTACGCCATGACGGTTGCCGAGTTGCCGCGAGGCATCGCCCTGGCTGGGCGGGTCGATCCAGGACGGCAGTGAAATCGAGTGTTCAGAGAGAAAGGCGGCAACCAGGGCTGGATCGTCTTCCTGGGCAATCAGCAGCACCGGCAACCCGCCCTGATCGCGGCGCTGATGCAGCGTCTGCAGCATGGGCAACTCTTTGATGCAGGGGCTGCACCAGGTGGCCCAGAAGTTGATCAGCAGCGGTTGGCCGCGCAGCTCGCTGAGGCGTTGTGCCACGCCGCTGAGATCGTTGAGTTGCAGCTCACGCGGCAGATGGTCATCGTCGCCGGCAATCATCGGCGGTTCGCCCAGCCATACGCGGCCGGCCCACAGGCCCGCAAACCCGCCGAGCATGGCCAACAGCACAATCAGCGCCGGGGCCAGCCAGCGCGGCATCGGTTCAGCGCTTGGCATCGCGCAGCGCTTCCACCACCAGCTCGCTGGTCAGCACGGTCGGCAGCTTGGCGCCGGCAGCACCGTCGGCCGGAAACACCACATAGAGTGGCACGCCCACCGCGCCGTGCTGATCGAGAAAGGCGGTAATTGCCGGGTCGACGTCAGTCCAGTCGCCCTTCATATAGACCGCGCCACTGTCCGCGAGCGCCTGCTTGAAGCTGTCACGAGACAGCACAGCTTTCTCATTGGCCTTGCAGGTCACACACCAATCGGCGGTCATGTTGACGAACACCGGCTTGCCCTCGCTGCGCAGCTTAGCCAGCAGATCAGCCGAATAGGCGACCGAGCCGTCGCTTGAACTGCTGGCTGCCTTGGTCAGGGTGGGCAGCTGATGGATCATCGCTACGCTGGCGATGGCGCTGCCCAGCCCCAGCACGGTCAGGGTGATCGCCCATGCATGGCGGCGGATCTGCCAGTGGTTCCAGGCCCAGGCGGCTGCGGCCAGCAGCACACTGGCGATCAGGATCCAGCCGCCGGCATCGGCACCGCGCTGCTTGATCAGCACCCAGATCAACCAAGCAGCGGTCAGATACATCGGGAAGGCCAGCGCCTGCTTGAAGGTGTCCATCCAGGCGCCCGGTCGTGGCAGCATTCGGGCCAGCGCCGGCACAAAGCCGATCAACAGAAAGGGCAGGGCCAGGCCCAGGCCCAGGGCGAGGAACACGCCCAGCGCCACCGCCATCGGGGCGGTAAAGGCATAGGCCAGGGCGCTGCCCATGAAGGGCGCCGTGCAGGGCGTGGCCACTACCACGGCCAGCACACCGGTAAAGAAATCGCCGGCGGCGCCCTTTTTCTCGGTCAGCGATTGGCCGACGCCGGCCAGACCGGCGCCGAACTGGAATACGCCGGAGAGGCTGAGGCCCACGGCCATCATGATCAGCGCCAGGGTGGCGACCAGCCAGGGTTGCTGCAGCTGAAAGCCCCAGCCCAGCGCCAGGCCGGCGCTGCGCAGAGCCAGCGCGGCCATCCCGACCAGGGCAAAGCTGACCAGCACGCCCGCCGTGTACCACAGGGCATGTGCCCGTGCCTTGCTGGCGCTCTCGCCGCTGCCGGCCAGGCCCAGCACCTTCAGCGATAACACCGGCAGCACGCAGGGCATCAGGTTGAGGATCAGGCCGCCGCCCAAGGCCAACAACAGGGCCAGGGCAAATCCAATGCTGGCGCTGTCAGGCGCTGTCTCATCGGCGGCGCTCAGTGTCGCCGCCGCCGGCAGGGAGACACTGATCTGTCGCTTCATCGGTGGATAGCAGATGCCGTCGGTCTGGCAGCCCTGGAACTCAACAGTCAGTTCCAGCTTGCTGGCGGCAAGCCCGATGCGACGCAGTGCAACCGGCACCTCGACCTGCTCGAAGTAGACCTGGACATCGCCAAAATGCTCATCGAAATGCGGCTTGGAGGGCGGCCAACGTGGTCCGATCAGCTTGGCTGCCGGGTTGTCGGCCAGCTCGAAGCGGGTGCGATCGCGATACAGGTAGTAGCCCGGCGCCGGGGTGAAGCGAACCAGTAGGCTGTCGGCACTGTCGGCAATCGCTTCGGCCTGGAACGCTTGCTCGGCGGGCAGCGGCAATTGTTCTTCCAGCGGGGCGATCTTGATGGTCGGGCCGCCAATGATCGGTTTCTGGGCGTTAGCCAAAGGCAGGCCGATCGGGGCGGCTGTGTTGCCCGGTAGGCCTGCGCCGCTGGCAGACGGCAGACCGGCTGTCATCGCCAGGCTGACGACCCGGGTTACCGGTGGATAGCAGATCCCGATATCAGCACAGCCCTGATAGCGCAGGCGGAACTCGATCTCGCCATCGCGCAGGGCGCGACCGCGAACGATGCCGCTGACCGCCTGCCGATAGATTTCGGTGTCGCCGAAGAACTCATCGGTCTTCGGTTCGCCATTCGGCAGTTCGAACGCCTGCAGCTCGAAGCTGGACGGGTCGGCGGGTTTGAGGTCGAAGCGGTGCCGATACAGGTAATAGCCGTCGGCGATCTGCCAGCGCAGTTCGTGCAGGCCCTCGGCGTTCAGACCGGTGCTGAACACATAGGCCTCGTCGACCGGCAGCAAGTCTTCTTCGCTGATCGCGTAAGCCTGAGATGCTGTCAGGCCGAGTATCAATCCCATCAACCAACGCATGCAGAATCGTCCATGTCGTGCGCCTGTGGCGCCGTTAAGCGGGTGCTGAAATCCGCGGTCCTGGCGAGTTTCAGCGCAAACTGAGGCGGCAATGCCGCGCAACCTGGGTGGGGAATCAGCCTCTTGCGTGCTCGAACCCCGCGCGCCGTCCATGATGCGCAGTGCTGGCTGCAGGAATCAGCGATTCAGCAGCCCGCTAATCGGGTCGGCCGGTTTCTGCTCGCAGCCAATCGAGATAGGCCGGCAAGCCCGAATCGACCTTGACCGCAATCAGCTCAGGAAGTTCGTACGGATGCAATCGCAGGACGGCGGCGCTCAATTCGGTGAACAGGGCGTCACGACTCTTGATCAGCAGCAGCACTTCTTCGCCCTGCTCGATCGTGCCCTGCCAGCGATAGATGGAACGAATACCCGGCAACAGGTTGACGCAGGCGGCCAGTCCTTGCTCGACCAAGGCCGCCGCCAGCCGCTCGGCACTGGCCGAGTCGGGGCAGGTACAGAAGTACAGGCGCAGATCACTCATCGCTGCGCACTCAGTCGCGGCAATTCGGCCGCTTACCGGCGGCGCGGGCGCGCTCGTAGTCGGGGCGTAGCTGCGGCGCGTGGTCGGCCAGCCGGGCGATACGCGCCTCCGGATTGGGATGGGTTGACAGCAGGGCCGGAGGCCGGCCGGTCTTGTCGCTGGCGGCGTTCATATTGCGCCACAGCTGGGCGGCGGCCTCCGGGTCGAATCCGGCCTTCGCCATCAGCGCCTGGCCATAGAGGTCCGCCTCGGACTCGTGCTGGCGCGAGAACGGCAGCAGCACGCCGACCTGGGCGCCGGCACCCAAGGCCGCCATCAGCAATCCGACCTGGCTGCTGGAGGCGTTGCGGCCGGCATAGGCCTCGGCCAGGCTCAAGCCGACCTGGGTCAGCTGCTGCTGCGACACCCGTTCCCCGGCATGGCGATACACCACGTGGCCGATCTCGTGACCAAGCACCGCCGCCAGTTGATCCTGAGTCTCGGCGACACGTAGCAAGCCGGTGTTAAGTCCGACCTTGCCGCCTGGCAAGGCGAAGGCATTTGGTTCCTGGATCGCAAAGGCCTGCACTTCCCAGGGCAATCGCTGCCATTCCGTCGGCAACTCCGCGACCAGGGCATCGACCACGCACTTGGCGTAGACGCTCTTGGCTGGCACCACGGAAACCTTGTCGTTGGCCTTCATCTGTTCGAAAGCAGTCAGGCCCATCTGATTCATCTGTTGATCCGACACCAGCAGCAGCTGCGAGCGCCCGCTGGGTGTAGTGGCGCAGGCCCCGAGCAGCAGGGTGGCCAGGCTCAGGGCGAAGCGGGCGAGAGTTGGCGGGGACAGCATCATGGGTGCGAATCTCAGGCGCGGACTGCGCGCACCTTAGCACTGCGCATCAACTCTGTGCGACGCCGGGAAGGTTGCGTCGCCCGTGCCCCTGCCGCCGTGGCGACAGGGGTGGATGGAACATGGGGTTCAGTGCTGCGCCGCGCCTCAGCGGCAGGGCACCTGTTCGCCCTGGGCGTTGTAGCAGGTGCGGTTGCGGCTGACGCCTTCTTCGCGACTGGCATCGACCTGCGATTCGGTGCTGGCGCCGCTGGCGGCGGTGGCGCTGCCGGTATGCTGCAGTCCTTCGCCGCTGGCCGCCGTTGTGTTGCCACTGAAGCGACCGCCGCCCGCACCTTGAAGCTCGGTGTTGCGTTGGCCGCGCAGATTGCCCTGACCATCGCCGCTGACATTGCCCTGGGTGTAGCCGCTACCGCCGGCGGCACTGGTGCCGGCAGCGCCGCCGCTGCGATTGAAACTGCCGTCGGCATTCTTCTGGAACCGGCCGGCGCGGGCTGCGGTACCGCCGGCGGCGGTTTGTCCGGCCGCCGCTGAGCCGCCGCGGACATTGCCCTCACCGTCGCTGGCAGCGCCGCCGATCCGGGCGCGTTTGCCGCCGGCCGGGCCGGTGGCTGCCGATCCGCCGACCGCGGCGGCTTCGCCCTCGGCGGTTTTGCCGGCGGCGCCGGCGCGTTCACGTTTCTGTGCCTCGGCCGCTGGGCTCAGGGCCAGCAAGGGGGCGCATAGCAGCAAGGCAACAAACAGCGGGCGTAAGTTGGTCATGATGGATCTCCGTGTAGTGGTCGAGGTGACGCGGGTTCAGACGCGTGGGCGCAGCGGAATCCAAGCCTGCATGCTACGCCCATTGCTAGGAATCTCTGAACAAGTTCAGAGATTCCTGCGGTGCACGGATGCACCGCCGCGATCAACAACGTAAGTTGTTGATCAGCGTAAGACGAGTCCGGACCTGTGCCGGACTCGGCGCGTCTGAGTAAGTCCGGGATGGACTTATTCAGACTTTCCCTAGGGAATCTCTGAACAAGTTCAGAGATTCCTGCGGTGCACGGATGCACCGCCGCGATCAACAGCGTAAGTTGTTGATCAGCGAGGGCTTTTCAGTGAAGGGCGGGCCAGGGTTGGAAGGTTTCGCTCAAGGCACGCAGGGCGTCGATGCGGGTGATGGCATTGGCCATCCAGGCTTGCACCTGCTGTCGTTGAGTCGGATCGAGATCGGTGTAGAAGGCCAGCAACTGATCGCGAGTGGCGCGGGCGGCATCGATGCGGCGATCGGTGATCGCCTGCTGCTGCACCGTCAGTGCAATCAGATCGGCCTGGCCTGATTCCAGTGCCGGTTGCGCTGTGTCGAGCAGGGCTTGCTGATCAACGCTGATGGCTTGCTGCCGATTGCGCGCGTCAAGCGCGATGGCCACCAGCTGCTGCTTTTGCACCGCGCTGAGATTGAGTTGCTGCAGCTCGGCCATGGCGCGGGCGGCGATCGGGCGGTCGGCAAGCGGTGAAGCCTGAGCACTGGCCGACAGCGGCAGGCTGAACAACAAGGCAAGCAGAATGAAGCGCAACATGGGGGCCTCCGGGGGCGGGCAGTCCAACAGTGGACGCTTGCAGACTAGGCTCGACGCGGATTCAAGGCGTATCGAAGCGCTGCCGGACTGTGGCCAAATGTGAGCAGGTCAGTCGTTGGCAATACTTGCTTACAAATCGAGCGCCAGGCCGGTCGGGTCCGGCTTGTTGGCTCGATGACGAGCCGCCATAGTGCGGCCATGAGCGATAGTGATTCCGCTGCCGCAACCGAGCGCATCCTGGTGGTCGACGACGATCTGCCGCTGCGCGGCCTGTTGCAGCGCTACCTGCAGGACAATGGCTTCGAGGTGCTGACGGCGGCGGACTGCAAGCAGGCCGAGCAGCAGCTCGATCGCCACCATATCGCTGCCATCGTGCTCGATCTGATGTTGCCGGGCGAAGACGGGCTGAGTTTTTGTCGTCGCCTGCGCGGCCAGGGCGTCGATACGCCGATCATCATGCTCACCGCGCGCGGCGATGATATCGACCGCATCGTCGGGCTGGAAATCGGCGCCGACGATTACTTGGCCAAGCCGGGCAATCCGCGCGAACTGCTGGCCCGCATTCGTGCTGTGCTGCGCCGTCGCGGGCCGAGCATCGTCGGTGCGCCGCAGGCCGAACTCGGCGTGGTGGCCTTTGGTCGCTGCCAAGTTGATCACGCCGCGCGCACTCTGATTCGCGATGGATCATCCAAGCGCCTCACCTCTGGCGAGTACGCTCTGCTCGCAGTATTTCTGCGCCACCCTCGGCAGAACCTCAGTCGTGATCGCTTGTTAAGTCTGGCCCGCGGCCGTGAGCACGAACCGTTCGAGCGCAGCATCGATGTCACCGTATCGCGCCTGCGCCGGCTGATCGAAGACGATCCAAAACATCCGCGCCATCTGCAAACGGTGTGGGGATCGGGCTATGTCTTCGTCCCTGATTGAGCGCGGGCGGGCGCTGCTGTGGCCGCCGGCCCTGGCTGGCCGGATCAGTCGTCTGCTGGCCTTGGGCGTGCTGCTGTTGCTCGGCTTCAGCTTGTTCGCCCTGCGCCAGCTGAGTCTGCAATCCGGCAGTGAACAGATCGCCGACCTGGTCGCAGCACAGATCGCCACACTGCGCGCCCTGCAAGCGACCGATTCAACGCTTGCCCGCCGCGGACAGGGCAGTGCCCTGGTGGAAGTATTGGTTCAAGACGCTCCACCCGCCGCGGCAAGTCAACCCTGGCTGCCGTTTGCCAAACGCCTGGTGGAGCGTTTGCAATACCGACTTGGCGACGGTGCCACGGTGTTGCTCGACGAGCAGTACGATCGCACCTGGTTATGGGTCTCACCGGCAACGGTGGACGGGCAATGGCTGGGGCTGGCGGTACCGCCTTTCCGGCAACAGGCCACCTTGCTCAGCTTCGTGGTCTTGGTTGCCGCCGTGCTGCTGGTGGTGTTGGGTGGGATCGGTCTGGCGCGGCTGTTGACCCGACCGCTGCGCGAGCTTGCCGAGTCAGCACCGGCCATGGTCGCGGGTGAAATCGAGTGTGCTGTTCTGAGTGCCGGAGCGCCGACCGAGGTGCAACAGCTGGCCGAGGCCCTGACCCGCGCTGGGCAGCAGGCACGAGCGCAGGCGCGGCAACGTGAGCTGATGTTGGCCGGATTGTCACATGATCTGCGCACGCCCCTGGCTCGGCTGCGTTACGCCCTGGCCATTGAACCGCCCACCGATGCTACGTTGGCGCAACAAGTCGAAGACGATCTGGAAGAGCTCGATGCACTGATCGGTCTGTTTCTCGATCTCGGCCGGGGCCGGCCCTTGCGTGGCGCAAATCAGCAGCTCGACCTCGCTGAATTCCTGAGCCACTGGTTGCCGCGGTTCAGTGAACGTCCTTGGCGACTGCAGGTGCCGTCAGGTCTGATGGTCGATGCTCCGTCGCTGCTGATACGCCGCTTGCTCGGCAATCTGATCCGCAATGCTGAACATCATGCTTCACCGCCCTACCTGATCAGCGCCGGACGAGTGGCCGGACGACTGTTGATCGACGTGATCGATGCCGGTCACGGCATCCCCAGTGATCAGCGCCAACGCTTGCTGCAGCCATTTCAGCGCGGCACTACCCAGGCCCTCGGTAGCGGCCTTGGACTTGCCATCGCGCAGGATCTGGCGCACCTGCTCGGCGCCGAACTGCAATTGCTCGACGCCGATCCGCAGGGGCTGTGTGTGCGCCTGCTATGGCCGCGCGAGGATGCGAGCGACTAGCAGGCTGCCGAGACTCATTTCAGCAGCCTGGTAGGGGCGGGCCGGCGGCCGGGAGGGGGGGCAGGCGAAATCCAGGCTGCGCTCCCCTTGAATGCTGACAACTCGGCCCCAGATACCGAACCGTCGCGACGCTTTCGAACTGAAACAGTCGTGCGTTATCATTAGCACTCACCTCTGGGGAGTGCTAACAAACCCAGATGGGTCCTTTGGAAATCAACTAGTTATCTGAGGTGTATATGAACCTGCAGCCGTTGAACGACCGCGTGGTCATCAAGCGTATGGAAGAAGAGCGTCTGTCCGCCGGTGGCATCGTGATCCCCGACGCAGCCGCCGAGAAGCCGATCAAGGGCGAAGTGATCGCCGTCGGTGAAGGCAAGCCCCTGGACAACGGCAGCACCCGTGCGCTCAAGGTCAAGAAGGGCGACAAGGTGCTGTTCGGCAAGTACAGCGGCACCGAGGTGAAGGTCGACGGAACCGAATACCTCGTCGTCCGCGAAGACGACATTTTCGCAATTATCAATTGAGAGCAGTGATTGGTGATTGGTGATTGGTGATTCGCAACAGCGCCGCAATCACTCGGCAGCTGCGACCACCAACCGCCAACCGAAGAGCGTCACGCTCTTGACCAATCACGAATCACAAATCACAAATCACGGAGTTCCATCCAATGGCAGCTAAAGAAGTACGTTTCTCTGAAGACGCCCGCGCTCGTATGGTGAAGGGCGTCAACGTCCTGGCCAATGCGGTCAAGGTCACCCTCGGTCCGAAGGGCCGCAATGTCGTGCTCGAGAAGAGCTTCGGCGCCCCGACCATCACCAAGGACGGCGTCTCCGTCGCCAAGGAAATCGAACTGTCGGATAAGTTCGAGAACATGGGCGCGCAGATGGTGAAGGAAGTCGCTTCCAAGACCTCTGACAACGCCGGCGACGGCACCACCACCGCCACCGTGCTGGCTCAGGCCCTGATTCGCGAAGGCATGAAGGGCGTGGCCGCGGGCATGAACCCGATGGACCTGAAGCGCGGCATCGACAAGGCGGTCATCGCCGCTGTTGAGCAGCTGAAGGGCATGAGCAAGCCGACCGCTGACGACAAGGCGATCGCCCAGGTCGGCACCATCTCGGCCAACAGCGACGAGTCGATCGGCAACATCATTGCCGAAGCGATGAAGAAGGTTGGCAAGGAAGGCGTGATCACCGTTGAAGAAGGCTCGGGCCTGGACAACGAACTCGACGTCGTCGAGGGCATGCAGTTCGATCGCGGCTACCTGTCGCCGTACTTCATCAACAATCAGCAGAGCATGCAGGCTGAGCTGGATGACCCGTTCATCCTGCTGCACGACAAGAAGATCAGCAACGTGCGCGAACTGCTGCCGGTGCTGGAAGGTGTGGCTAAGGCGGGCAAGCCGCTGCTGATCGTCGCCGAAGAAGTCGAGGGCGAAGCCCTGGCGACCTTGGTGGTCAACACCATTCGCGGCATCGTCAAGGTCTGCGCCGTGAAGGCTCCGGGCTTCGGCGACCGTCGCAAGGCGATGCTGGAAGACATGGCCATCCTCACCGGCGGCACCGTGATCTCCGAAGAAGTCGGTCTGTCGCTTGAGAAGGCCACCATCAAGGATCTCGGCCGCGCCAAGAAGATTCAGGTGTCGAAGGAAAACAGCACCATCATCGACGGCGCTGGCGAAGGCGAAGCCATCCAGGCCCGCATCAAGCAGATCAAGGCGCAGATCGAAGAGACCTCGTCTGACTACGACCGTGAAAAGCTGCAAGAGCGCGTGGCCAAGCTGGCCGGCGGCGTGGCGGTGATCAAGGTCGGTGCTGCCACCGAAGTCGAAATGAAAGAGAAGAAGGCCCGCGTCGAAGACGCCCTGCACGCTACTCGTGCGGCGGTGGAAGAAGGTGTGGTGCCGGGCGGCGGCGTCGCCCTGATCCGTGCCCTGAGCTCGATCCGCGACCTCAAGGGTGCCAACGAAGACCAGAACCACGGCATCGCGATTGCCCTGCGCGCCATGGAAGCCCCGCTGCGCGAAATCGTCACCAACTGCGGAGACGAGCCGAGCGTGGTGTTGAACAAGGTTGCCGAAGGTAAGGACAACTTTGGTTACAACGCCCAGACCGGCGAGTTCGGCGACATGATCGCCATGGGCATCCTGGATCCGACCAAGGTGACTCGTTCTGCCCTGCAGAACGCCGCCTCGATTGCCGGCCTGATGATCACCACCGAAGCCATGGTGGCCGAAGCCCCGAAGAAAGAAGCCCCCGCGGCCCACGACCATGGCGGTGGCGGCATGGGTGGTATGGGTGGTATGGACTTCTAATCGCGGTTCCTCCGCGATTAACTTGGCTCAAACGCACCCTGAGCCTGTCGAAGGGTGCCTGCCAAGGTCCAAAGCGGAGGCCATCCTTGGCCTTCGCGGCTTCGATCAAACGAAGTGTTGCAACGAAACCCCGCTTCGGCGGGGTTTCGGCGTTCTAAGGGCTGTAAGCGCACAGGCGCGAATTGCTGTCTTCAACCGTGACCGGCACCTCATTGCGCCGAGCGCTTCCCTTGGCCCCTCTCCCCTCGCGGGAGAGGGGTTGGGGAGAGGGGGATAACGGGTCGCAGTTGATGAGTGCAACTGAACCAGGCCGTATGTTTACTCGGAAACCCTGTGGTCATTTGGCCCTTCGCAAGGTTCGCTAAGTTGTGGCGTTGATCGGCGGCCTAACGCCACCGCCTTGTGTTGAAGCCCGGCGTCAATATGGCGAAGCTCGACCTCCATATTGAAGGCAGCCTTCAATATGGAATGTGCTTGGCCGCCGAACAGCGCGTCCGCCGCCAGTTGCAACCTGAACCCCCCACGGCTTACGCTCTAGTCGATTGGCCCCCGAGGGCACCCTATGCTCAAGACTCATGAGCGCGAAAAGCTGATCAACGCCGTCGTCTACTTCGCCTCGAATACGGCGCATTGCGGCAAGATCAAGCTTATCAAGCTTTTGTACCTGCTCGACTTCGAGCACTATCGTCAGACCGGTCGTAGCGTTACCGGGCTCGACTACAGTGCCTGGAAGCTGGGGCCGGTGCCGGCTGCCTTTTTCCAGGAGTGGGAGCAGTGGCAGTCCGATTTTGCCGAGGCGATTGAGATTCAGCCGGAGCGCGTGTTTGACTTTGACCTGCTGAAGGTCGTGCCCAAGGCTGAGTTCGACGACAGCCACTTTACGCGCCGTGAGCTGCGCCTGATGCAGCAGTTGGCCGAGCGCTTTCGCGACGAGTTCTCGAAGCCCTTGGTGAACTTTACCCACGACGAAAAGGGCCCGTGGTCGAAGATCTGGGAGTCCGGCCGCGGCTTCAACCGGCACATTCCCTATTCGCTGGCCATTCGCGACGATGATCCGCACGCCGAGGCCGTCAGGGAGTACGCGGACGAGCAGGCGTCGATGCGTAGCGTGCTCGGCGTAATGAACTAAACATGGTGATGAGCTGAGTCGTGCAGGTTGGATGCATCTACCATCACAACGCCTTCTACGCCGATAGGGACTCCGGCGAGCTGCTCGGAAAGTATCTGCTGATCCTTGCGTTGCCCGCGGGCGGCGATGTGGTATTCAGGGTGCTAACAAGCCGTCACGCGGATCTGCGCCCGCCGGGCTGCCATCACGGCGCGCCCTATCCAGGCTTTGCGCTCGGCGTGCCCGGTGGCGAGCTGGCCAAGCCCACCTGGGTCGATTTGCGCGAGCAGGACGACTATGACCTGGAGGTCTTTCGCGGACGAACGACGAAAGGCTTGATACGTCCGGTGCGTCAGCTCAACGACACCCTGTTGAGAGCCGTGCTTGAGTGCGCGGCAGGTGCCGATGACACCACTCCCAGGCAGGAGCGGCATATGCGCGATGCGATGGCGGCCTTGGGCAGCTGAGGGTTATCGACCCAAGTCAGCCCCAGTCGGATGGTGCGCGACGTTTTGCCGCAATTGACGCAAAACGAACGGAATAGGGTCGCAGATTGCGAAATTTCGCACTTCTCGACCTGGCTGACAGCCGACGCTGAACCGGCTAACTTCTCGCAATATCCCGATGGGCGACGAACAGCCGGTGGCCGCAAGCGTTCAGTCCAACTTCTTGATGCTGGAAGAGCATGACAAGCAGCTCATGCGGCTTGGCATGTTGGCCGAGCGGTACTTTGTCGACGATCCAAACACCTGCCTGCTCAAACTGCGTCAATTGACTGAGGGCTTGGCCCAGCTCTTGGCTTCCAAGGTAGGGCTGTTCGTGTCGGTCGAAGAGAAACAGGTCGACCTCCTCAACCGTTTTCAGAAATTCGACGTTCTGCCGCGTGAAGTGGCGAGCTTGTTTCACAGTGTGCGAAAGGCCGGCAACGACGCCAATCACGCATTGTCTGGCGATCATCGAACGGCGCTCGCCATGCTGCGCTTCAGCTGGCAGCTGTGCGTGTGGTTTCATCGCTCGTTCGCCGACGACACGTTTCGATCGGGTCCGTTTCTTCCGCCGAGGCCGCCGGTAGATGAAAGCGAGGAGCTGCGCCAAGAACTAGAGCAGCTGAGAGACGAGCTTCGCGAACATCAGGCCTCCCAATGCGAGACGAGCAACGCCCTTGATCAGGCAATCGCACAAACGCTCAGCCTGGAACAAGAACGAAAATTCTGGGAGGACTTTGCCGCCCAAGCCGAGCGCGAGCGCTTCAAGCTTGAAGAGCGGTTATCGGCGCTGCAAGCGGCCCATCAGGGCACTCCAGCGCAATCTATTGCTAAGTTTGCCTTTGCCATGCAGACGGCGGCGTCGACCCTGCAACTCAGCGAGGCGGACACTCGAAAGATCATCGACCAACAATTGCAGCAGGCCGGTTGGCAGGCCGATTCGCGTCGGATGACCTACGCCAACGGAGAGAGACCCAAGAGAGGCGAGGCGAAGGCGATTGCCGAATGGCCTACCGAGAGCGGTCCGGCTGATTACGTGCTGTTTGTCGGCCTGCGCCCGATGGCGGTGGTGGAAGCCAAGCGTCGAAATCTCGACGTGTCCTCAGCTTTGCAACAGGCCAAACGCTACAGTCGCGGATTCCAAGGCAGCGCAGAAACCGAACTACATGAAGAGAATTGGGGTCTGAAGGGTGAGTTCCGCGTGCCCTTCGTCTTTTCTGCCAATGGCAGGCCGTTCTTGCGTCAGCTGGCAACCCGGAGCGGCATCTGGTTCTGCGATCTACGCAATGCGCACAAACTCGGTCACGCGCTGGACGGCTGGTACACACCTGTTGGCTTGAATGAGTTGTTCAAGCGTGACGAATCACTCGCTCATCAAGTGCTGCGAAGCGAGCCGTTCAACTATGGGTTCCCGCTTCGTCCTTACCAGCAGGCAGCCATCCAGGCTGTCGAGAACGCCATATCGCAAGGGCAGCGTGAGGTGCTGTTGGCGATGGCCACTGGCACCGGGAAGACCAAGACCTGCATTGCCCTCATCTATCGCCTGCTAAAGGCCAAGCGTTTTCGACGGGTGTTGTTCCTGGTTGACCGTTCGGCGCTGGGTGAGCAGGCGGCGAACGCGTTCAAGGACACGCGGATGGAGAGCTTGCAAGCATTCGCTGACGTGTTTGGCATCAAAGAACTGGAACAGCAGCAGCCGGATGCCGATACCGCCGTGCATATCGCCACCGTTCAAGGGATGGCGCTACGTGTGCTGTTCTCGTCAGATGGTGCGCCACCGCCCACGGTTGACCAGTACGATTGCATCGTCGTTGATGAGTGTCACCGGGGTTACTTGCTCGACCGAGAGCTGTCGGAAACCGAACTTGGCTTCCGCAACTATGAGGACTACATCTCGAAATATCGTCGTGTGCTCGACTATTTCGACGCCGTCAAAATCGGCCTCACCGCTACGCCTGCCTTGCACACTACGCAGATCTTCGGTGCACCGATCTACAACTACAGCTATCGCGAGGCCGTTATTGACGGCTATTTGGTCGATCACGAGCCACCACTGCAAATCAGGACCAAACTCTCAACCACCGGAATCGTCTGGCGAGCAGGCGAAAAAGTCGCGGTCTACGACGCGCGCAGTAATCAGATCGAGCTGTTCACGACGCCCGATCAAATCCGCATCGAGATTGAAAAGTTCAACCGCAAGGTGATTACCGAGCCCTTCAATCGCGCCGTTTGCAACTTTCTCGCCAGCGAGCTGGATCCTTACTCGCGTCAGAAAACGCTCATCTTCTGTGCCAACGATCCACATGCCGACTTGGTTGTCGATTTGCTCAAACGCGCATTTGTGCGCTGCTACGGCAGCGTCGAAGATGACGCCGTACTCAAGATTACCGGTGCGGCGGACAAGCCGCTGCAACTGATTCGGCGATTCAAGAACGAGCGCACGCCGAATGTAGCGGTCACGGTAGATTTGCTCACCACGGGCATCGACGTGCCCGAAATCTGCAATCTGGTGTTCTTGCGCCGGGTGAACAGTCGTATCTTGTTCGATCAAATGCTGGGCCGCGCCACCCGCTTGTGCCCGGAGATCGGCAAGGAGACCTTCCGCGTTTTTGATGCGGTCAGGATTTACGAGGCCCTGCAAAACTTCACTGCCATGCGGCCAGTGGTAGTCGATCCGTCGATCAGCTTCTCGCAGCTGAGCCGCGAGCTAGGTGAGGTCAGTGGCGACGACGAGCGAGAATTGGTGCGCGATCAGTTCATCGCCAAACTTCAGCGCAAGAAACGCCACCTCGGCCAAGCCCAAGCGCGTGACTTCGAAACGCGGGCCGGCATGGCGCCGGATGCCTTCATCCAACAATTGCGCGCGATGAGTCTGCCCGCCATTGCCGACTGGTTCACCAGGAACCCAGGCCTGGGCGAGATCCTGGATCGCCGCGGCGAAGGGCCGCAAGAGCCGATCTACGTGTCTACCCACGAAGATGAGCTGCTGGGCGCCGATCACGGCTACGGCCAGGCCGCGCGGCCCGAGGACTATCTGAAGGCGTTTGCCGACTTCATTGCCAGTCATAGCAACACCATTCCTGCCTTGGTCACGGTGCTGACGCGGCCGCGCGAACTCACCCGCAAGCAACTACGCGAACTGGCCCTGGAGCTGGATCGCCAAGGCTATTCCGAGGCCAGCTTGTCCACCGCCTGGCGCGATCTCACCAATCAGGACATTGCTGCGCGCATCGTCGGCTACATACGCCAGGCGGCGATTGGCGATGCTCTGCTACCCTACGCCGAGCGCGTCGATCGCGCGTTGAACCACCTCTTGATGCACCCGCCCGCTGGCACGCCATGGACCACGCCGCAACGCGACTGGCTCAAGCGCATCGCGGCCCAGACCAAGGCTAACGTGCTGGTGGATCGCGAAGCCATCGACGACCCCGATCTGATTTTCCGTCGCGAAGGCGGCGGCTTCAATCGGCTCGACAAACTGTTTAACGGCCAGCTCCAGCCGGTGCTGGAGGCTTTCAATGACGCACTCTGGATCTCGCCATCCGAGTCGGCACAACCCTGAACTGAACACGCATGCCCAATCTGCAAGTTACCCATGACATCGGTGCCAAACTCTGGTCGCTTTGCCACGTACTACGCGACGACGGCGTCACCTATCACCAGTATCTGAGTGAGCTGACCTACCTGCTGTTCCTGAAGATGATGAAGGAGACCGGGCAGGAGGATCGGCTCACCGTCTGGAAACCGGAAGACCCCAAGAAGAAGACCGGGCCCAAGGTCGAACAGCCCGGCACCCGTTGGGGTGACCTGCTCGCCGCCTCAGCCCCAGAACGGTTGGACATATACAAGGAGATGCTGCTGGACTATGGCCTACACGGGCGCGGCGCCGTGCAGGAGATCTACGTCAACGCCAACACCTTCATCACCAAGCCAGCCACGCTGAGCAAGCTGGTGACCGACATCGACAGCCTCGACTGGTACAGCGTCGACCGCGACGATCTGGGCGATCTTTACGAAGACCTGCTGGAGCGCAATGCCGGCGAAAAGAAGAGCGGTGCCGGGCAATACTTCACACCCCGGTGTCTGATCGACAGCATTGTGGCGGTGATGCAGCCGCAATTGGATGACGTGATCCAGGACCCGGCCGCCGGCACCTGCGGTTTCTTGATCGCCGCCAATAACTACCTGCGCCAGCGCAATGACTTCGACAGCCTTAGCGACGAAGCGCAGCGCAAGTACCGGCACCACACCTTCCACGGCATGGAACTGGTGCAGGACACCCACCGCCTAGCCCTGATGAACATGCTGTTGCATGGCATCGAGGGCGGCGTTACTTACGGCGACACGCTGAGTGACGACCACAACCAACTGCCAAAGGCCACGCTAATCCTTAGCAACCCACCCTTCGGCACCAAGAAGGGCGGCGGCCTGCCCACGCGCGGCGACCTCACTTTCGAGACCAGCAACAAGCAGTTCGCCTTTCTCCAGCACATCTACCGCGCGCTGAAGCCCGGCGGCCGAGCCGCGGTAGTGTTGCCCGACAACGTGCTGTTCGAGAGCAGTATTGGCACCGACATCCGCCGCGACCTGATGGACAAGTGCAACCTGCACACCATCCTGCGCCTGCCCACCGGCATCTTTTACGCCCAAGGCGTGAAGACCAACGTGCTGTTCTTTACCCGCGGCGAAACCGACAAGGGCAACACCAAGGAAGTGTGGGTATACGACATGCGGGCCAACATGCCCGCCTTCGGCAAGCGCACGCCCTTCACCCGCGACTACTTCCGCACGCCGCTCGACGCCCCGGTCACTCAACCGCGGGACAAGTTCGAAGACGTGTTTGGCAGTGACCCGCGCGGCGGCCCCGCTGCGTTGGCGGCGAGGCAGGACAGCGGCGAGGCGGGCCGCTGGCGACGTTTCACGCGCGAGCAGATCGCGCAGCGGGGAGACAATCTGGACATCACTTGGCTGAAGGACAGTGGCCCTGCCACCGCGCAGCAGGAGAGCGAGAGCCCGGCACACGTCGCCGCGTTGGCGCTGCGTGAACTGAATGCGGCCGTGACGGAACTGCGTGCGTTGCTCGATGAGTTGGGTGAGGACCCGGATGCGCTCCTGGACAGCCTTCTGACCGACGAGGCCGCCGAGCCCGAAGCCGTCGGGGCGCAGCGGTGACGGCATCACCTTCGGTTGGGGCCGACAGCGCTCTGGATTCCGATCTGCCCCCGAGCTGGGCACTCACGACCCTGGGCACTGTCACCGACTACGGCAAGACCGTCAAGGTCGAGCCGCAGGATATTCCTCCCGAGGCGTGGGTGTTGGAACTGGAGGACATCGAGAAGGACAGCTCACGCATTTTGCGGCGGCTGACTCAGACCGAGCGGCGATCGCTTAGCACGAAGAACCGATTTGTCGCTGGTGAAGTGCTCTACGGCAAGCTTCGGCCTTACCTCAACAAGGTGGTCATCGCCGACGCGCCAGGCTTCTGCACCACGGAAATCGTGCCAGTGCAGGCCGGCCCGGCGCTTGAACCGCGATACCTTTTCCACTGGCTCAAACATCCCGCCTTTCTGAAGTACGTCGAGGCCACGAGCCACGGCATGAACATGCCGCGCTTGGGCACCGACGCCGGCAGAGCCGCGCCGCTCGTCTTGGCGCCGCGGCCCGAACAGACCCGCATCGCCGACAAACTCGACACCCTGTTGGCGCGCATCCAAGCCTGCCAGGACCGCCTGGAGGCCATTCCGGCGTTGCTCAAGCGGTTTCGGCAGGCAGTCGTCAATGCTGGCATGTTAGGCGAACTGACTGCGGACTGGAGAAAGGCCAGCGCCTACACAGAACCCTCCGAGTCGGAGCTTCAGGCGCTTTGCGAGGCGGACCGAGTGATCACCTACGGTGTGGTGAAACTTGGCGATGAGTTCCCTTACGGAACGCCGTGCCTTCGTACGAGCAATGTTCGTTGGCTCCGATTCGAGAATGAGGGAATGAAACGCATCGCGCCCAGTCTCTCGGGTCAGTACGCGCGAACGGTACTCAGAGGTGGCGAAGTGCTCGTGAACGTCCGAGGAACCCTTGGCGGTGTCGCGGTTTCCACGGCGGAAATGAAGGGTTGGAACGTTTCGCGCGAGATTGCCGTGGTCGCGATTGATAAGGAGCGGGCAAGCGCCGAGTACGTTGCACTCTGGATCGCGTCTGACGAGAGCCAAAGATGGCTCGGCGCAATAAAGAAGGGTGTCGCTTATGTTGGGATCAATATCGAGGACCTAAGAAGGCTGCCTGTGCGGTTACCTGCGCGCGATGAGCAGGATGAAATTGTTCGGCGTGTTCACTCGTGCCTGAAGCTTGCTGATCGAATCGAAGCGCGATGCGCGGCAGCGAAGGAGCAGGCGCGGAGACTCGCACCCCTGACCCTTGACAAAGCATTCCGCGGCGAGCTTGTCCCCCAAGACCCCAACGACGAGCCCGCCAGCGCGCTGCTAGCCCGCATCACCACCCAGCGCGGCGCGCCCACGAACGCCGCCGTGGCGCGCGCACCCCGTCGCGGTCGCCCGCCCCGCGCCCCCAAGGAATCAGCAAGCATGACCAAGAGCCGCCAGGACGACGACGTGATGGGCCAGCCCTACCTGGCCAGGCACTTGCGCCGCCTCGGTACGCCGTCGAGTGCTGAGGCGCTGTTCAAGATGGCCGAACTGCCCGTGGCCGACTTCTACAAGCAGCTGGCCTGGGAGGTCGCCCAGGGCCACCTGAAGGACAACCAGTCCACGCTGGAGCCCGGGCATGCGGCTGGATAAGGTCAGCATCGACGGCTTCAAGAACCTGCGCGGCCTGGAGCTGGATTTCGATGAGCGCCAGCTCACCACGGTGCTGATCGGCCAGAACGGCGCCGGCAAGTCCAACCTCATCGAAGCCATCACCCAGGTCTTCCGCTGGGTAGACCTGCGGCGCAACGAACCGCGCTTTCACTACCGGGTGACCTACCGCATCCAGCCACAGGGCCCGGCGGTGCCGAACCCACCCAGCGTCTGCCTGAGCAACTTCCCCGGCGAGCCCGCGATTCGGGTGAACGGCCAAGAGGTCAAGCGTGCCGAGTTCGAGAAGCGCAAGTCCGAGTGGTTTCCGGACCTCGTGTTTGGCTACTACTCCGGCGGCAGCCGCCGGCTGGAAGCGCTGTTCGACAGCCATCAGCGCCGCTACTACGACGACATCAAGCTCGAAGATGACGACGCCAAAGTCGCAGAGGCACAGGAGGCCCGGCGCCTCTTCTACTGCCGACCCATTCATGGGGTGCTGGCACTGCTGGCGCTGTTCGCCTTTCCGGACAAGCAAGTCACAGCGGAGCTTGCAGACCGCTTGGGCATCACCGGCTTTCACTCGCTGCTGGCACTGTTCCGCCAACCGTGGTTCGCCAAACGTAAGAGGGTTGATGCGGAAACGCTCTGGGGCGCCGCCGGTCCAGCCGGTCGCGCAGCACGCCGCTTCAAGGAACTGGCCTTTCACCCGTTTGCGCTGGAAGGCAACGCGGTGGACGACTACCGCGACAAGAAGCAGGTGGAGCCCCAGTTCGCAGCGTTCCTGCCATCCCTGACGCAGCTGCAGCAGTTGGCGCAGCAGTTCAGGAACGAACGCGAGATGTTCTATGCCCTGGAGGCCATGGACATCTCCGATCTGGTGCGCGAGATCCAGGTCTGGGTAATGCGAAACAATGACGCCAGCGGTGACGTGGGCTTTGCCGACCTCTCCGACGGCGAGCGGCAGTTGCTGATGGTGCTGGGCCTGATCCGCGTATCACGCGGCAAGCGCGCGCTGTTCCTGCTGGACGAACCCGACACCCACCTCAACCCGCACTGGCAGCACAGCTACCTCAAGCTGATTGAAGACTGGACCGGCATCGCGGCCGAGAAGGAGCACTGCCACATCGTGCTGACCTCGCACAATCCGCTCACGATTTCAGCGCTGTCTCGCGACGAAGTTCGAGTGATAACCCAATTTCAGGACGGGCGAGTCACCGCATCCGCTCCATACGCCGACCCGAAGGGCATGGGCTTCACGGCCACGCTCACCGAGATCTTCGGCCTGGGGACAAGCCTGGACGTCGAAACCCAGCGTCTTGTTGACGAGCGCAACGAGCTCGTGCAGTTGGCCAAACGCGGCGATGCGCAGGCGCGCCGTCTCATTGAACTGAACGACCAACTTGCTCGGCTTGGCTTCCTGAACGAAGACCGGGAACCGCTGTACCAAGACTTCCTGCGCGCCTGGCATGACCTGCGTTACGCAGATCGGCCGCCCCTGGCACCCGCAGACGTGGAGGCACGACAGCGCGCGATGAAGGAGCTGATTAAGCAGCTGATGACTTCGGAGGCCAAAAAGTGATCTACGTCCGCCGAGATCCGAACTTGATCCCGGAGCGCGTGCTGCGCGTCGCCGAGCGCGCGCAGGCCCAGCTGGAGGCGCTTTCGCCAGAGAACCGCGCCGCATTCATCGAGAAGAAGTCCCACGTGTGGCGCGGGTTCGCCCGCTACCTAGCCAAGATGTCGTACGGAAAGTGCTGGTACTCGGAAAGCGACTGCGTCCAGTCATTCAAAGACGTAGACCACTACCGCCCGAAGAAACAGGCAAGACGCAGTGATTCCGAATCCGATGATGGCTACCCATGGCTCGCGTTCTCGTGGGACAACTTCAGGCTTGCCGCTCAGCGGTCGAATCAGATCAACCGCGATGACGACACGGATGAATCGGTCGGCAAGGGCGCTTGGTTCCCGCTGATGCAGGGCAGCAAGCAGGCGACGTGGGATGACCGCTGCATCGCCGATGAGATGCCGGTGCTGCTGGACCCCGCACGCCTTGCCGATGTGAGGCTTATTGAAGTCACCGCATCGGGAAAGATGGGGCCGACAAAGCTCTGCTTGGGCGCTGCTGACAGGACGAGGGTCGAGGAAACGGTAAAGAGACTGAGCCTCGATCTGCCAGGATTGGTGTCAGCGCGAAAGCAAGCGATGCGTCTTGTGCAGGAGCTTGTCGAGCTGTTTGAGCAGAAGCGTTCTGCGGCGGAGGTCAGCGAAGCCACCTCGGCCTTCATCAGCGTCCACATGCCCGCAGCCGGCCAGGTAGACATGCTTCAGCGTCTGACCGGGCCGCAGCAACCCTACGCCTCTGCAGCGCGTGCGCAGCTCCGAATCATGGGCTATGGAGAGTTGTGCGTTCCGGTCGAGCAGGCAGGAGCTGTGGCATGAGCGACATCCGCCTGTTCCGCCTCACCGCCGGCAAGGCCGCCGAGCTGCAGGGCGATGCTTCTGACCTTGAGAAGCCGCTGCAGACCCTGATCGAGGCGAACCTCGATGCGCTGCTGGGCATCCGCTTCCTGGCCACCGAATACTCCACCGGCAAGACTCACGGCGGGCGCATCGATTCGTTGGGTATCGACGAGAACGACTGTCCCGTGATCCTGGAATACAAACGCTCGGTCGTCGAGAACGTGATCAATCAGGGCCTGTTCTATCTGGACTGGCTGCTCGACCACAAGGCCGAGTTCAAGCTGCTGGTGATGGAGGTGCTTGGCGTGGAAGCCGCGCAGCGCATCGACTGGAGCGCGCCGCGGCTGGTCTGCATCGCGGCCGACTTCACCAAGTTCGACGGCCATGCAGTGCAGCAGATCGACCGCAATATCGAGCTGATCCGCTATCGGCGGTTCGGCGAGGATCTGTTGCTGCTCGAACTGGCCAATGCGGTCAGTGCCAGCGGCAAGTCCGGGGCCTCGGCCAAGGCGAGCACCAAGTCGGCGAAGTCCGGCAAGCCGGCCCCGCAGCTCGTTGCTGCGGAGGTCGGGGAGCCGTCCAAGAAGTCTGGCGACCAAGGCTATGCGGATGCGCTGCCGCAGCTTTCGCCCTCGCTACGCGTGCTGCTGGAGTCGCTGGAGAACTACCTGCTTTCGCTGGGAGACGATGTTCAGCGCAAGGAGCTGAAGCTCTACGCCGCGTTTAAGCGCCTAAAGAACTTCGCCAGCGTGGTGCTGCAGAAGAAGGGCCTGCTGGTGTACCTGAAGCTCGACCCTAAAGCCCTTGGCCCACTGCCGGCGAACGCACGGGACGTCACCCACATCGGTCACTGGGGCACCGGCGACCTCGAGTTTTCTCTGAGCTCCTTGGCTGATCTGGATGCGGCCAAACCTTTCCTGACGATGGCCTACGAGGGCCGAGCCCCAAAACCATGAGTACGAGTACATCTGGTGGGATGGAAGCGCTGGAATCGATCCGGCCAAGTAGCCACGTGCGAGTGATCGACCTGGTTGAACAGGCAGGGCACGACGTATCCGACTGGGGCAACTTCAAGGGCGGGCCGGCGAAGGCCTTGGTCAATCCGCGCTACTGCTTTAAGGACTTCGAATCAACCGTTTCGGTTGCTGGAGTCACCCGTCGATCGCGCCTCGGCGCGATCGACCCGGGTCCGAGACCCGGGCTATGTCCTAAGTCCTGTTATCGCGTGAGCGGTAGAGCGAAGGCGCCCGCGCGGGCGAACCCCGCCCTGCAGCAAGCAAGCGTGATCACGAAGCCCGGCCTTGTGTCGGGCTTCGTGCTTTCTGACGCGGGAAGCGCCCTGTTATTCCGTCGCAGCGTGTTGCCCTATCCACTACCCACCACACTGATTCTCGGCATCCATGAAACCCCACGAATTCTCTTCTATCGCTGAAACGGCACATAGCGCCTACGGACTGCGCACACTGATCGCACAGTGGATCGACGCGCATGATCTGGAGGCATTGAAAGCCTGCATTGCGTTCTGTCAGCAGCAGGAAAAAACCCATGCCAAACTGGGTTTTGTGTCGGTTTTCACACCGACGGACGTCAGCGATGGCTCCACGTTGCCGCTCTTTGCAGCTGTCAAGCGCGACCAGGTCGACACGGTGCGTTTGCTCATTGCGTCCGGTTGTGGAATCGAACAGCGAGATTCCCTGGGTCGTACCCCACTGCTGAGCGCTTTTTCCAACAATGCCCTGGCCGTTGCGAGCTGGCTGATCGAACAAGGCGCGGACATCCATGCCGTGACACGGCTGAATACCCGGGTGTTCGACATGGTTCTCACCCTGGGCGACGCTTACTGGGTGGACTGGTTTTTGGCCAAGGGCCTGAGCTTGAACCACACCAACCAAAGCGGCTTTAGCAGTCTGCACCGGGTGTGCGCCTGCGATAATGTGGATATGGTGATGCGGGTTCACCGGGAGACGGGCCTGAGCTTCCTCCAACCCACCGCGAACGGCCAACGGCCTTTGGACCAATGCAACAATCTCACTGTGTTCAGCGCCATCGCCCGACTGCACCCAGACGCGGCGCTGGACATCCGCTTCACCAATGGCAATTGCTCTTTGCTGGCATTCGCCAGCCGGGGCTGCACCGATATCGTCTGCCATTTGCTGGACCAGGGCGCTGATCCCTCTCAGGTAAATTCCCAGAAAAACACCTTGATGCATTGTGCGGTGGAGTCGGGTGAAGTGGCCTTGGTGCAAGAGCTGATTCGCCGCAAGATCAGCGTGGAGGGCCGCAACAGGGGGAACTACCGACCCCTGCATTGGGCTGTGATCAATGGCAACCTGGAGCTGGTCAAACTCCTGGTGGAGGCAGGCCGCGCCAAGGTCAACATCAAGGGCAACCAGAACTTCATCATCCGAGAAACCAAGACGCCGCTATACCTGGCCATCGAGGGGGGATTCGGTGAGATTGCCCGCTATCTCGTCGCCCATGGCGCCGATGTGAACGCCGTGAATGACTCGTCTTGCCGCACCGCAGTCGAAGCGGCGGCGGGCACGGGCGATGTGCCGCTACTGCGCTTTCTGCTGGAACGCGGTGGCTCACCCAATGGTGTGAGCAACAACAAAAACGACCCATCGGACTTCTATTGCTTCCCGCTAGCCAACGCCGCCAGCGCCGAGGTTGTGGACACGCTGGTCGAATTTGGTGCCCACATTAACGCGGAAAACCGCTCGTCCATCTGGTCACACGGTGCCTTGCGCAGCCTGGTCGGAAAAGTCACCAAGGAATCCTTGGGCACGCGCCGCAGCCAAGCACAATTGGGGGCCATTGCCGCGATGTTGCGCCATGGAGCCAGTTTGAAAGACGGCCAGGGTAACGTGCTGCCGGACGCCAAATGTGCGGAAGTGGCCCAGCTGCTGCTCGCCGCCGAAAAGGCGCAAGCACCGGTTGCCCCGCAACCGGCTGAGAATGCAATCGGCGCGGTTTATCGCGGCCTGATTCAGGGCCTTGCCAGCGTCCTTGCGGGGGGGCGACTGGATAAAAACATGCGGGAGCAAGAGACCGAGCGCGGTCGCACCGGCGTTGGTCAGGCGATGTTTGCAATGTCCGCCAACTGCCGATCGACGCAGGAACTGGAAGCCTTTTCGACGCTCTTGCAAGCGGCCTCCAAGGAGGATGTGAACTACAAGACCGAAGATAGCTTTTACGACAAACAGACCACCTTGCACCGGATCACAAATGGGTTTCGTTGCTACAAGCCAGATGGCGACTACGCGGCGATTTCCCAGTGGGCGCTATGCATCACCACCTTGTTGGACAAAGGGGCTGACCCCAATGCCATCGAAACCCTGTACGGTGAAACTCCGTTGCACAAGGTGGCCAAGGCCTCGGTCAACGTCTTCGACCAGGGCGACAATGACCTGTTGCTCGATTGTTTTCAGCGTTTTGTCGATGCGGGTGCCAATCCCAACATCGCCAGTGAAAGCGGCGCCCATGCCATCGACTTGCTCATACACCCGGCTCTGGTGAGCTGGTTTAAGGAGCGCGGCGCAGTCCACGGTCGTTTTCCCGAGTGCCTCTTTGACGCCGTTACCTATGGCCAGCCAGCCATCCTGGCCGCGCTAATAGGGGATGCCGAGAACCGGTTTGGTTTGCATAACAGCGGCGTCAACCTCGCCGAATTCTGGGCCATGGACATCACGCCACCCGAACGTTGGGCGGCCGCGCTCGAGAACGCGCAGATCCTGCTAAGTCACGGTTTTCAGTTCGACGCCATCGCCCAGGACGGCAGCACGCCGCTATCGCTGGCGTGTGCGCAGGGCGCACTCTTGCAGGCACAGTGGTTGTTCGAGCAGTTCACATATGACCTTAACCACCGCAACCGCGACGGCGCGGTGCCTTTGGGTCTCTTGCTCAACGCCCCCTACCCGTCGGGGTTTGGCGACCTGAGCCAGAAGGACTTCAAAAAGCGCCGCGATGCGCTGGCACTGCGCATGGTGCAACGCGGTGCACGCCTAGACCTCGCCGACAACAACGGCGATACCCCCTTGGACCTGTGCCGCACCCTGGCCTTGCGCAAGCAGTTGGAAAGAGCCGCCCGCGACTTCACCAAGCTGGCTCTGTCATCCAACCCAGCGAGTTTGAGCGTGTGATCGTCGACAGCCGGTGCAGGAGAAGGCGGTGGCCTGTCCGACAACGCACCACCCGCTGGCTTAGCTTGCACCCGGTGGTTCAATTCGGTTTTGCGTTCCACCGGGATCCGCGCCGTCAAACTCGAGGTGATATCCGTTCACAATTGTTCTCCGACTGCGTACCCGATAGTGGACGGGATCACAGGAAACCTGCTCAAGCGCCGATCGTCATGCCATCAACGACTACTTTGCATTTGACGACTGTGACGTTGGCCAGCGACCGATCGTTTTCTCGTGGCTGCCGAATGGACTGGCGAGGCGCTGGAAACTGACGCGCGAGGCATGCCTGCAATTCACCGCTACCAGATGGGGCTGCGGGCAGGGTACTCAACTGAGCCGGCAGCTGCCCGGGCCAGATTGCGCCATGCCTATTGGCACGGGACAGAGCGCGTCCACTCCTACTCCAATGCGCCCCGAGTTCAACTGGCGGGTCACGTCAATGCACAAACTTGTCTTGCCTCCCAGTTCCCTTGGACCCGCTCTACCCGGATTTGTGTAAGTCCGCTCCAGGCTAGGCGGCCCGCCTCAACTCTGCATCCTGCTGCATCGCTTCGTCCAGCTTCTTCTTCGCGC
>NZ_JACYTR010000066.1 GCF_014841215.1 Pseudomarimonas arenosa | reverse complement strand
GGTGCGTCAAGGCGATTCCATCCGCCACGCTGGCTGAGCTTGTCGAAGCCAGCCGACCAGCATTGCAACCTCAAAGCTCGCGTGGGCACCTTCAGGGCTCGCTTCGGTGAGCCACCCTTCGACGGGCTCAGGGTGCGTCAAGGCGATTCCATCCGCCACGCTGGCTGAGCTTGTCGAAGCCAGCCGACCAGCATTGCAACCTCAAAGCTCGCGTGGGCACCTTCAGGGCTCGCTTCGGTGAGCCACCCTTCGACGGGCTCAGGGTGCGTCAAGGCGATTCCATCCGCCACGCTGGCTGAGCTTGTCGAAGCCAGCCGACCAGCATTGCAACCTCAAAGCTCGCGTGGGCACCTTCAGGGCTCGCTTCGGTGAGCCACCCTTCGACAAGCTCAGGGTGCGTCAAGGCGATTCCATCGTTACCGCCCTCGGACTCTCACCCGCCCTTCGGGCTGTCTCTCAGTGCGAACAGGGCAAGCCATCGTCCGTTTCGGGTCGATTGCAGCCCTTGCCCGCTCAAAAAACGAGCAGCGCGGCCCTGATCGTCAAGGCAAACAACACCAGCGATGACAGACAGAACACCGCGAACCGTGTCGGAATATGATTCCACACACACTGAATCAGACTATGCACTAGACGCAGCGCCACGTAGGCCCAGGCCAGGCCCAGACTGATGGCCGACTGATCACCGAGCAACGCCAGGGACAAGGCCGCGGCGAAGAAATAGGTTGGCTGCTCCATCAGGTGATTGAAGTTGTCGGCCTTCCAACGCACGCTCGCGGGCAGCTGGGCCATTTGTTCGCCCCTCGGCACTCGTCCATCGAGCCGCATGCGCATCTGGATGATGGCCGGGATCCGGGTCGCGTACAGCCAAACCCAGATCACCGCGCACCACAGACAAAGGGCAATCACGGGCGCAAGCATCGACTGGCCGGTTGGCATGCTGAATTCCTACATGAGGTTTGGGTGCGCTCTCAACCTAACGCCATCGCCTGCAGCCGAGTAAGAGCGAGTTCCGACAGACGCGTCCGATTCGGCCTGTGACACGTGGGCGCGGCGCCAGCGCCCCACCCGGCGGCACACCGCATCCCTTGTGGCCTTGTTCCGCCTATTGCTGATCCAACTCATGGTGAATCAACAGCACGCACTGCGATGCGAACAACATCGTCGAGCCCAGGGAAATCTTCCGGGCGCCCAATCGTTCCAGGCTGTTGAAACTCTTCTTTGGCATCGGGATATGGTCGGTGAGCAGAAAGCAGGGGTTTTCTGCAAACGTCTGCTCGCGAATCGGTGTGCCCTTGCGGTCCATCACATACAGCTGGTTTGACTCGGCAAGCTCCTGCACCAGTCGTTCAAAACTGATCGTGCGCACCTCGATACCAGGCTCTACAACACGCTGCTCTTCCTTGCCCATACCTCTCGATACATCGAGGGCTTTGGCCACCTTGGCGAGCAGTGCCTGCTCATGAAAGCCGCCGATATTGCTAACCTCGTTCGACCCAAAGCGGAGGGTGCGCGAGTAGTCGGAGGAGCTTTCCAGCACCAGGTATACCACCACATCCGTTCGATGTGACTGAGCCACGAACAGGGCATTCATCAGGGTATGAGCCAGGATCTCGGTGTGGGCACCGCTGCCCACGCCCGCGAGCAGGCGCTGGCTGTCGGTGGGGGCCGCCCGGGCTCGGAGAACAAAGGTGCGCATCGGTGTCTGACCTGTAGCAAGCGTGTGACGAAAGGCACAGCAGGCTGCTGAAACAAGTCTCAGCAGCCTGCTAAGGCTCGCACACTTCGACCCGATTCAGCACCCTCATCCCAGGTGGAAATCGAGCTTGCGCTTGAGCTCGGCAGCGAACACCTTGGCCAGAGCATGAAAACCGGCACTGGTGGGGTGCATCTCGTCAAACCATAGTTCGCGACGGCTCAGAGTTCCGCGCAGATCGACATAGTCGAAGACATCACCATGCTCGTTGCGCAAGGGCTCAAGCACACTCGAGACAAACCCGTCGATCAGTTGCCGGGCGAAGGCTTGCTGATCCGGCACCAACGGCAGCACGTGCCGAATATGATTGCCAATCCACGGCCCAATGGTGTTCTTGATCAGGGCCACGGCGCCGATATTGGCCAGGGTCAAGCCTCCCGCCTCACCCAGTTTGACCGGATAGTCATAGGTATGGGCAACGATGGGCACGCCCGGACGCGCCGCCTTGAACGCCTTGATCAGTCGCAGATAGGCCTGTCGAACTTCCTCGTAACGACCACTTTGCCGTACTTTCGCGATAGCTTGATTGACGCTCATGGCGCTATCGCCCTGAAACAAGGCCTTCAAGAAATCATCGACAAAGTCATTGCCGCCAGCGCTCAACAACACCAGATCGAACTCGAAGCCTTCGAACCAGTCGACCAGCCGTCGGGTGGCCTTGGTGCTGAAGATATCGACGGCCAGGTCTCCGCTGTGCTCCGTGCGAAAAAACGATCCGCCCCTGCCGAACACCGGCACACCTCGGGCATTGTCAGCGGCCGATGGATACACCAACCAATCCAGCAGATTCATCGCCGCTGGCGTCGAGAACCAGCTGTCGCCTTCGCAGAACACGATCGGCGTCTGCTGGAACAACGCCGGCTTTCGCTTCAACGCTCGATAGACCTTGCGAAACTCGCCTGCACGGGTCAGCATCATCGAGGGACTGGGCATGGGCCTGCTCCGGCTGAGATCCCACAGAGGAGAACGGCTTACCGGTGAAACGTCAAGTGTGGAAGGTCGTTTGACCAGCATCGTGGCCAATCACCTGGCAATCCGCTGAGTTCAGTCGCCCTCCCCACTTGCAATGCCCAGCGCAGCCGTCACGGCCGCCCAGGCGTAGTCCCAGGCGATCCGCTCCTGCTCCAGCCGTAGCCGCGGCGCCCAGCGGCCTCGCTGCAGATCTGCATAGAGTTTCGCTTCGGCGCTAGCCAGGCCATCGAGCTGCTCGGCCTGCAGCGGAGTTGGTTCGTCGCCACAGACCGCGCGGTGGCGTAACAGGGTTTGTTCGTCCATCAGCAGTGATCGGGCGTGCGGAAGGTGCTGGCGGAGCCGATTGAGGATGGCGAATCCATGGGTGTCGATATCGCCCCAGTAGTACAGCGGTTGCTCGGCGACCCAGGGCAATTGCGCCAGCGCGTCGACCGCATAGCCACGACCAATCAGCAGCAGGCTGCCCGGCAAGTCGGCAAAGGCGAGGCCGGTTTGCAGATTCTCTACCGCGAACACCTGCTGCAGGCCCGACCAACGCAGCTGTGCCAGGTCGGCAATCGGCGCCAGCAGGTCACCGAGTCCGCCAATCTGCATTCGCAAGGCCGGATCCAGCACCCGCAGATGGATGCGATCTGGCGGCGAACGCAATCCAGCCAACGCCATGAAGTCGCCCGCTGGCGCTACATCGAAACCGCGCATCGCGATCATCCACTCGCGCAGGACTCGCTGGTAGAAACTGTCCAGCCACTTGCTGTCGATGCCAGCGATCGGCAACTGGCGCGGGTACAACTGCGAGTCCGGATGCGCCAGCAGCCATTCGAACACGGCGATCACGTGCTCGATCTCCTGGTCGTCAAAGCCCAGCAGTGGATCGAGCTGCAGGGACAACGCAGGGCGCAGTGCCGGCCAACGTTGCAACAAGCGCTCAACGCGATCACGAGCACGCCGCCACCGCACGGCGTCACCAAGATAATCGGCCACCGCCGCCGCGGAATCGAAGCAAGCATAGGCTGGCAGCCGTTGCACGCCGTAACGGCGCCAGCGACGTTCGACAAACTCGACGCAAGGTTCGTGCTGCCATTGTCGCAGCCACTGCTCGAACAGATCCCAGTGCGCCTGCGCCTGCATCTCGGTGGGCGCGCCCAGCGGTAACCGCAGTGGCCAGTCGCCGCCGCCGAGCAGCCAATCACCGCCGTGCTGCAGCAGCCGTTGCTGCAGCCGGTCACGCAGTGCCTCAGGCGTCTGCCAGCGCGCCATGCTGCGTCTCAGTCTCTGGTAACCGCAAGCGCTGACGTTCGTCGTCGTACTCGATCAGCAGCACGCCGGAGTCGTGCCGACCGTTGATGTCGACGAAGCAGGCGCCGCCGATGAAAGGCTCCAGCGTCATGACCGATTTCAGCGGCGTGGCGACGATCATCTGGAAACCGAAGTTCTCGAAGATGTCCATTGCCATCGCGGTGAACTCGTTGTCGGCCTTGTCGAAGGCCTCATCCAGCACTACCGCGGCGTAACGTGGAATGCCGTCGAACTCGCTGCCGAGCTGGTAGCGCAGCGCGGCGGCGAGACAAGTGGTGGCGAGTTTCTGCCGCTGACCACCAGACTTGCCGGCGCCGCTGCGGTAGACCTCGATCTGACGCTCGCTGCCGGTCTCAAGCTCCTCGCCGATGAATTCGACGTGCAGTCGTACGTCCAGCACCTGCTCGCGCCAGCGCACCGCCTCGGCATCTTTGGCCGCGAGCCGCAGGATCAGCTGCCGCAATGCATCGAACTGCTGCTCGGCCAACTCTCGATCGTCGGTCTGCCGATGACTGAGCACGCCGGAAAGCTGTTGGCGGAATTCCACAACTTCGCGCAGGCCGCGGTCTTCGACCTTGATCTGCAGATACGTGTCGCGATTGAACGGCACCCGCTCCAACGCGGCGTTGACGTCTTCCATCCGCAATCGGATCTGCTTGTGCGCCTGCTGGATATGGGTTTGCAACGCGGCCAGATTCTGCCCGCTTTGGGTACTTAGCAGATCGAAAAAGCGGTGCTCGAACTCCGGCAGACGGTCGTCTTCCAGCCGCTTGAGGCGGGCGAAAAAGTCGCTGGCGAAGTCGAGCTCGGCGCGAAAATCACCCGCCTCCTGCGGCCATTCACGCATGAAACTGGCGAAGCGATCGACGATGGCATGGGTCAAGCTCGCCGCTTCGCCTTCCAGCTGGCGGATGCGCTCGGCGATCGCGCGTTCGATCCGACGCAAGTGCTCGTTCAGATTGTCCAGACTCAGTGCCGGCAGCGCGGCCAGACGTTCGCCCAGTCCCTGTTCCTGCACCGGCGTCAACGGCAGGATAGCGACTCGTTGTTGGCATTCGTCGAGTTCACGCTCACGCTTGACCGCCTCCTTGGCCAAGCCCTTGCGGTTGGCATCGAGGTCGTTCACCTTATCCTGCAGTTTGTCCAGACGTTCGCGTGCGTGGCGGATCTGGCGATCGAGCTGTTCGAGATCGACCGAAGCTTCGCGCAGCGCACGCAGCAGGCCTTCGATGCGATCGACTTCCTGCAAGGCCGGCGCCACATCGATTTCGTGCCAGTCGAGCTGCGCCAGTTCGCGCGCTGCACCATCGGCTTCGCTGCCACGCTCGCGCTGCAGCTCCAGCTCAGCACAGTGTCGCTGTAACTGCTGGCGGTGTTGCTCCAGCGCGGCCAGGTCGGTCTCGAATAGCCGCTGCTTGTCGCGGTTGTCGAAGCCGAGCAGCCAATAGCGGCGGTCGTCAATCGCATGACGATCATCCTTCTCGTGGCGCTGCCGACCGTGCTTGACCTGCCCTTCGCGAGTGACCGCACGCTCGCGTTCGCGCAAACGCCGCGACGAGTCGACGCAGTCATAATCGAAACGGCGAGACAACTCAGCTTGCAACCAATCGCGATGCGGATGCTCGGCGTACTCGAGCTTGCGCAGCAGCGACTCCGGCCCCGGCCGCTGCGCCGCGACCGGCTCGGTGCCAGCGATACGGTAGTACACCAGCTTGCCTTGCAGATGGGTGTCGTTGACCCAGTGAGCCACCGCAGCGTAGTGGCGTTGGTCGACCAACAGCGACAACGCAAACCCGTGCAACACGCGCTCGATCGCCCCGCGCCAATCGGCCTGATCCTCGCGCACCTGCAACAGCTCGCCGACAAAGGGCAACCCGTTCTCGGCCAGGCCGACCGCCGCACACAGCCGCCGTCGCAGTGCCTGCATCGTCTCGGGCAGGTTCGAGGGATGTCGGCGCAACGCATCGAGCTCAGCGCACAGGCGGACAAAGCCCTGGTCGGCTTCGCGCAGTTCCAGTCGCAGCCCATCGAGCCGCTGTTCCAGCTCTCGGCGCAACGCCAAGCTGCCTTCGAGACGCTGACGCGCTTGATCGCGCTGTGCGACGAAACGCTCGGGGTTGTCAGCCAGCGACCATTCGAGCGCCGTGCAGGCGCGGCGCGCACGGTCGAGACGCCGCGTGCGGTCGTCGCGCTCTTGCGACCAACGCTGTAGCTCGCGCTGCAAGCGTTCGATCTCGGCGCCACCGCTGTTCTGGTAACGCACCGCCAGATCGGCCACGGTCTGCTCGTGGCGACGCTTGAGATCGTCCAGCGCGCGCTGTTTAGCGACCAGGCCGGCGTCTTCGGTGGCTATCGCCTGCAAACGTTGATGCAACAACTGGCTAAGCTGACGCTCGCGAAAGCCATCGGCACCGCGCTGCAGCTCGCTTTCGGCCGCCACCTCCCGACGCAGCTGCTGCAGCTGCTGATGCGCGTCACACGCCGGGCGTAGCGTCTCGATCTGCCGCCGCGCGGTGACCACCGCCCGATGCGCGGCATCGAGTTCGGCGAACTCCTCGACCAGGCGTTCGGCAACCTCGAAGGTGACCGGTCGATCCAGCATGAACTCGCGCAGAAAACGATTCAGATCGCCGAGGTTCTTCGCTGACTGTGTCTTGTGTAGCAATCTCAGCGCGTTCTCGCTGTCGATGCCGAGCAGATGGCGGAAGCGCTCGGCATAGGCGCTGAATCGCTCGTGATGGTGCACATCGCTTAACCGCTTCTTCAGCCGACGCACGTCCAAGTCAAAACCATCGAGTTCAGCGATCTCGAAACCGCGCTCAGCCACCATATAGTGCTTGCGCACATCAGCGGTGGCCGCGCTATTGCCGTTAATCCAGATCAACCGGATCAGGCTGATCTGCCGCCCGGCCTGGTTGCGGTAAGTCAGCGCCAGCGCCGACCAGGTGGTGCCGCGACGCAGATACTGGGTGGCGACTTCGCCAGAGGCGTCATCCTGGCGATCGGCCCAAGCGCCGCGTAGGTAGGACAGCAGCGAACGATCGCGTCCGCTGCGCTCGGCTTCGCGCGCGGCGGCATTGAAATCGAGCCAGGTCGGCGGCGTCAGCAGCGCGGCGATAGCGTCGAGCAGGGTCGATTTGCCCGAACCGGAACGGCCAACGAACAGGAAACCGCGCTCGGCGATGGGGATGTCGTGCAAGCCCGAAAACGTTCCCCAGTCGTACACCTGCAGCCGGCACATGCGGAACTGCTCGGCGCGTGCATCGACGCCGCCGGATACGAACAGATCGCTCATGCGTCGTCCTCATCGTCGCCGGCGACATCCGCATCGATGGCGAGTCGCGCGCGGTAGTTTTGTAGCAACGCATGTACCTGTTCAGCCGAGAACAACAGTTTCAGCGTCGGCGCGATCTCATACCGCTGCTCGCTGCCGCGCAGCTTCTGCAGCACGCTGTTCTTTTTCATCTTCTCGATCGAGGCAGCAACCCGCTTGCCGAAACCGGCGGCATCCGTGGCGGTGATCCGCTGATACACCGACAATTGCTCCTGCAGCTCGGCTTCCTCGATAACCGCCCGCTGATCCTGCAGGTCGGACTCAGCCAGGCGCTGGCGCAGGCACAGCAGCAGCACCGAATCAATGAAGGTCAGCGGGCTGCTGCGCAGCAGGATTGGCGCCTGCAGGTCGCCGGTGTCGGCCTGGCGGACGAAGGCGGCGCGAAGTTCGTGGTCGATCACCAGCTCCAGGAACAGCTCAGACAGCCGCGCCCGCAACACCGCCTCGTCGCGTTCCAGCACGCGCCATAGCAGCGCATGCCGTTCGGCATCCAGATAGGGGCCGACCAGCAGTTGGCATAGTGTGCGTCGGGTGTCGAACGGCAGCGTACCGCTGTCGCCGGCATACAGTTCGGCCGCTTCAGTCGCCAGGCATTCGGTTTCAGGCGCAGACATTGGGAGCTTCACGCAGGAAGTGGATCAAAGGTATTCGCGCCATTCGAACGACGCCGTCGCCACCACTCCACTGCACGGTTTCGAACGCTGAGCGCGAGACCACGCCTTGGCGACTTCCGAGAGTCAGATAGCCGACCACGCTGCCCAGGCCCTGCTCGGCCGGAAAACGCGCCAGCAACTGGCCGATCGAGCATTGCGCGCGCTCCACAAGCAGTTCAGTGACATGCGCGCGCAGGCGGCGGAAGTCGATCTCCGATTGCGCGACCAGCTCACCGATATTGTCGAGCGACAAGTTCAGTGTTTCGCCGCGACGCACATGGCCATCAACTTGCCGCTCGGCTGGGTCGAACAGTCGCCATTGCGCCAGTGAGCGCAGCCGCGCGCTGGACAGCTGCAGCTCCAGCGCGATCGGCTGCTCGGGACGCAGCTGGCCGCGCAGTTGTAGAGCGGTGGCCTGAGTCTGTTTGAGCAGGGCGTCGAGCCGGCGCTGCTCGAGGAACTCGCGGCTCTGCACGAAGCCCTTCAGACTGCGGGCGAAGCGCTGCAGCACCTCATGCACCTCTCCACCGCGCAGCAACAGCGTGCGGGTCAGGTGCAGCAGGAACGCGCGCTCGCGGCGCTGCAGGCCGCTGGCAAACTCGCGGCGCAGAATCGCGTCGATCGCCTCCTCTAGCCGCGCGCTCTGCTCGATATCGGTGAGCAAGTTCCAGAACGCGGCGAAACTGCGGCCGGCATCGCTTTCGGCGATGACATCGACGCCAGCGAACAAGGCTTCCAGGATCGCGCCGCGGTCCCGTTCTTCGCCCACCAGTCGTTCGCGAAACTCGCGGTTCAGCCGCTGAAAGTCATCGCGCACCCGACGGAAATCCTCGGCCAGCTCATCGGCCAAGGCGATTGCCTCGCGCGCGCGTTCCAGGGCCCGCTGCGGCTCCACTCGCACCACCCGGCCGGCCTGCAACTCGGCGATCTCGGCGCCGATGCGCGCCTGCTCGGCTTCAAGCTGTGCAAGGCGTCGTGCCGGATCGGTCTCGGTTTCGTCGGCCAGCCTGACCAGCTGCTCGATCACCAGCGCCAGCCGGCTCTCGGTGGCAGCGCGGCGGCCCTGCTCCAGACCGGCGACGAAGCGGATTGCATTGATCGCCGCCGTGGTCAGCTCGTATTGCTCCTCACTGGCGCCGTCCGGCAACGAGCGCTCTAGCCAGCCGGACGCAAGCCAGTCGGCGACGTAGGCCTGCGCCGTCTGTGGCAATTCATGGCCGAGCGAGCGCAAGGCATCAATCTCGCGGTTGAGTCGCTCGTGCAGCACCGAGGCCGGCAGCCGCCGCTCCTCGTCGAGCAACAAACACTGCAGCAGACCAAGGATCGCCGACGCATTGGTCGCCGCCAACAGCCGCCACAGCGGGGCTTGGCGCAGACGGTGCAGGGTGGCAATGCGAGCGTGCGGTTTCATCAACAGCGGAACAGCGAACGGCGAGTTGGCTGCCGATGATACTCGTCTCGTGGCCCCGCCTCACGGGTGCAGTCGGCGGATCTGCCACGAGGGCCTTCCCTCATTGGGCATCAATGTACTTTCCAACCTGTCGCCGACGTGACCTCTCAGGCTGCTGAAACTCGTCTCAGCCTGCTATCTATGGGTCCCTCCGGGCATGCGATGCTGCACGCTCAGGTGGGCACAGCAGTTGGCCGATGGCGGCGCGCACTCCACCTGCGCGGCCGGCATCCCTGAACATCGCGATCCACTCGTGAAAGGTCAGGGTGATCGGGTTATGGCTGTGCACCTGACCGATGATGCCGAACTCACAGGGCACCTCGGGATCCTCTTCGACATAGGTGCCGAAAAGGCGATCCCAGATCACCAGCACACCGGCGTAGTTGCGGTCGATATACTTGGGATTGCGCGCATGATGCACGCGATGAATCGAGGGTGTGTTGAAGATCTTTTCCACCCAGCCGAGCTTGGGGATCGCCTGGGTGTGCACGAAGAACTGAAAACCCAGATTGATTGCCACCACGGCAATGATGTGCGTGGGCTCGAAGCCAAGCCAGGCCAGCGGAAGCCAGAACACCCACATACCGGAGATGGGATAGGTCAGGCTTTGCCGAAACGCGGTTGAAAGATTGAGCCGCTCCGAGGAATGGTGGGTCACATGCGAGGCCCATAGCCAGCGAATCCGATGACTGGCGCGGTGGAACCAGTAGTACAGAAAGTCCTGTGCCAGGAATAGGGCAAAGATTGACCACAGCGTTGCTGGCCAATCGAACAGGCGGTATTGGTAGACCCAGTAATAAAGCCCGATGACCAATAGCCAGGCGAGTGCATCGGCGACCTGATGCATCAGGGCCAAGCCGGCATTTGAGAGCGTGTCGACCCAGCTGTACATCTCGGGTCGCCGGCTGCGCCAGTACCAGGCCTCCAGCACGATCAGTCCGAGAAACACCGGCGCCATGCCAAGCAGGATCCACTTCTCCATCAGGCAGCTTCCCCTACGGGCCGCGCGGATTGGGCCATCGCGCGCAGACAGCGAGTCATTGCGGTGCGCATGAAAACCTTCAGCAGCAGCCAGGCCAATGGTCGGGTAAACACCGACGCCGGTTCCCAATCGTAGGTCCAGCGCACCCGGGTGCCGGTGGCCTCCTCACTGAACGTCCAGTTCGCGTGCCCTACCCGGGCCAGCCAGGCCAGCGGCGGCCTGAGGCCAGACAAGCGATAGGCGTGCCGTCGGGGCGGATCGAGGAAGGTGATGGTTTCAATCATGCAGGCGCCGTCCATGCTTTCGACCCGCCGGGTCGCGCCTATGCCCGGGGGCGAATTGTGCTCGATACACCGCAGGCCCGGCACCGGCCCGCAACCGGTGAACAGCTGCGGAAACCGCTGCACATCCAGGGTGAGCGCGAACAAGGCATCGGCGGGCGCTGCGATCACGTGTTCGACACTCAGGTGCATCAGCGAATTCCAATAGCCGGCAGGGACGCAAACCATACCTTCACATATCATTGGCCGTCCACTGGACCGGACATCGGGCTAAGCCCAAGAACTGGTGATGCTGACCGCACCCTGCTCAATCGCCTCCGACAGCGGTTTGGCCAGTAGCGCATCAATGGCCTCGGTGCTGGCCAGGCCTTTGTTATCGACGATCACCCAACCGTTTCGGCCCTGCGATTTGCCGTGATAGAGGGCTGCGTCGGCCAGACTTATCAGCCGGTTCCAGCTGCCCAGATGATCGGTATCGATAAACGGAAACTTGACCGCGCCCACGGTACAGGTGACCGCCAGCGGCTCCCGGCCCTTGATGTCGAATGGCAGGCTATTGACTGCCCGCACGATTCGTTCGGCCAGCTGCCGAATGCGCTCGCTGCTGTCGACGCGGGCTACGAGGACAAACTCCTCTCCGCCCCAGCGCACCAGCAGATCGGTCTCGCGTGTGGCGACACTGATACGCTTGCCGAGCTCGATCAGAACCTCATCGCCGACCTGATGACCGTAGGTGTCATTGATCTTCTTGAAGTGGTCGATGTCGAACAGGAAGATGGCCAAGGCCACCGAGTCATTCGAACGACGGGCGCGAACGATGTAGGCCAGTTCGCGTTCGATCTGCTGCTCCAAGGCACGTCGATTGCCCAGCTGGGTCAGCGAATCCCTGACGCTCATGCGCTCATATTGCTCGGCCAGACGCTTTTTCTGCCGCAGCTGCGAGGCGATCAGCAGGGCCACCGCCAGCAATGACACGGTCAGCGCGATAAAGAACTTCTGCCGCTGCGCATTGGCCAACTCGCGTTCCTGCTGAAGATCCTCCTGCTGCTTCAGCACCACACTCTTCAGCTCCGACTCGCGCTGCAGGCGAACCAACTCGGTGTTTGAGGCGGCGCTGGAACCACGCCGACGTAGCTGCGGCTCCAGCTTTTCAATGAACAAGGTCTTCAGTGCTTTCAGACCAGCCAGTTCGATATCGGCATCATTGCTGGCGGCCAGGCGCCGATAGACATCCAGCTGCACCTCCACCGTAGTGTCGGGATCCAGCGTCAGGCAACTGGAGAGACTGTGCGATTCATCCCAGTGGCGCGCGGTCAGCTGCTGGTAACACGAGAGGTATCCCTGGACCACTTCTCTGCCAGTGAAGTAGGTGATCTTCTCTGCCTGCGCTCGCCGCAGATACGCCCTGGCACGCTCAAAATCCCCCAGCTCCGCCGCGGCCAGGGCGGAGAAGGTCAATGAACTGGACCGGTAGTCGTTTTCCGAGTCGTTGACTTGATCAAAGTTATGCAGCGCCTTGGCGTAGTCGTGCAAATGCAGGGTATAGGCGATTCCGGTATTGAAATACGCCAGCAGGATGTTGTCCTGCAGAATGCTCTTGTCGGAGGTGTCGCGGGGGTTGTTCAGAGCGCGTTCGCTCTGCTCTCGTGATCGCCTGAGCAGATCGATGCCCTTGCGCACATAGGCCTCATCGCCATTGACGATGTAGTTGGTAGCCGTGTCCATCATGATGGTGCTGAGTAGCTCGGTGTCATCCGGGGGCGCCAGCGTCAACGCGGTTTCGTAGCTCTCGAACGCAGCCGAGATATCGCCCTGCTGGGATTGCTCCCAGGCTAGATCGGTCAGTATCTCGGCGGCAGCCGAATGGTTACCCAGCTGCCGAGCCTCATGCACCAATTGGGCGATCAGTGGAATCGATTCCTCGACCTTTTCGCTTCGGGACAGGATGCAGCGCTGACGATAAAAGATATCCTCTCGTAGCGGCTCGCTTTCAGCGCAGATCCTGGCCGCCTCCTGGCGCTTGTCGGCGTAGTACAGCTCGTTGAACAGGACGCGCTTGAGCCGATAGATCTCGACCGCGCTGGAGGCCCGAGCGAGTTCCGCCTGAAGCCATGCAAGTCGCGCTGGATCGTCGAGCTCCTCGTACAACTCCGGCAGTGCCGGAAGGCTCCTGAACTCGGCGTAGCTGATTTCCGCCCGCAGTGGCGTTGCGAACGCGATCAGCGCAATCAGCGCTGCGACAAGCACCGGCGTGGCAGTGACCGAGACCAAACTGCGGCTCATTCCTGGCTATCGCTCGCGTAGCGGGGACGACGCCCAGGAGTCTAGCAGGTCCTGTGCGATCAACCGCTTACAACGCCCACGCCGCCCTCAACCCGGCCACCGGCCCGGACGGGCTTCGCTCCATGACGCCCGAGCGCGCATGCTCAACTCAGCACCCGCCAGGCAAACCATATTGGAACCCCCAGATAGAACATCCCGCGGCCAAGCCACTCCAGGGCAAAGCGTGCCGTGGCCACCTGTGTTCGATGGATGGCAAAGAGTACCCAACACAGCGTTTCGATGGCCGTGCGCAAGGCAGCGGCGAACAGCATCAGGCCGAGTGACCACGATGCCCACCAGATCAACAGGCCGAGCAACCAGGCCTGCAAGCCATAGGTGTAGTACTCGCCGAACGCGCCGCCGTAGGTGATGTGCTGATGCAGGCGAAATGCCGGCAAGGCTGGCAACAGAGGAAACAACGCAAACTTGAGCCAGGCGCTGTCGAGCCAGCGCCGTCTCGCTTTGCTGCGCCAATCAGAGAGGGTCGCGCTCCATGCACTTGCTGTGGCATCGCGAACGCCCTGCGCTACCAAGCATGCGAGCAGCTGTGGCGGGTCAGCGGGCATCAGGGCGAACGCCCATCGTCGTCCGGAGCGAAACTGCAGCGAGAGACCAGGCGCCGGCAGGGGCAAGCACCAGCGTTGCAGGGCCTGCAACTGATCGAGATCAAGCTCGATGCGACGGCCACGCTGTTCAATGATCAAACAGCGGCCCTCTACCCGCGCCGTGCCGACAACGATGAACTTGAGCAGACCCGCCAGACACAGCGGCAATACAACCGCAGCGAGATAGAGCTGAATCTGCCAGGCTGAGCTGACCTGCAGGCCGTCGCCGCGCAGCATCAACACCAGCAGCAGGCCGAGCCCGGTCGCCGCCGCCCCTCTTAGCACAACGATTGCCCAACGCACGCTGGACGGAAGCAGCCAGAGCTTGTGAGCTTCACCCGGCTTGGGCAAGGTCACGCGTGCTGCTGCGTTGTCTCGACTGGCGCTCAACCGGCCGACGGCTGCCACGACCAGGAAAACTGCCAGCCCCGCCAGGGCCGCTGGCCCCAGCCATTCACCCCAGCGCACCATCAAGGTCGGTGGTGGCGCCTGCGCGGGCACCGGTCCGGCCAGCACGGCGCGATCGCCGGCGGCGGCGACCGCCAGCACTTCTCCCGCCGGATCGATAAAGGCGCTCAGTCCGTTGTTGGTGACCCGCAGCTGCGGCAGCCGCGTTTCGATGCTGCGGAACTGCGCCACCATCAAGTGCAGTTCAGCCCCCTGTGGTGTAGCGCTGAACCAGGCGTCGTTGGACAGGCCGACAATGGCTTGCGCGCCCAATCTGGCCCCTTCGATGGCCAGCCGTGAGCCGACATCGTCCAGGCAGATCAGTGGAACGACCTGTAGTGTGCGACCATCGCGGCTGCGCAGCGGAAATACCCGTGCTCCATCGCCTGGCTGCCAGCTACCGGCCCATGGCAGCCAGGCGCGCAAGCGTGGGCCGTCCAGCCAGGACGGCACATGCTCGGTGATCGGGAACGGGCGGGTCTTGCGATAGAAGCCGAGCAGCCCGCCGGGTTCAACGAAGGCGGCCGCGTTGTATTCACCGGCGTGGTCGATGTCGTAGGTGCCGAACACCAAAGGGCGATCGATCTGCCGAACGAACTCAAGGATTTCCCGGTCGAATGCCGCGCCGTCTTCACTGCGCGGATTGAGGAAGGTGGTCGGATACACCGTCTCTGCCCACACCAAGGCATCAACCCCATGCTGCTCGATGGCCGACTGCGAAAGTTCAAAGTGCACATCGAGCACCTCGCGCACCACGGCATGCGCGCTGCTGTCGCGACGACGCTGCTCGTAGTCGACCAGGGCGCTTTGCACCAGCCCCACCCGCAGCTCCTCAACCGGCTCCGACCAGGCCTGCTGCAGCTCCGACAGACGCCAGACCCCATAACACCCCATTGCGCTTGGAATCAGGGCGAACGCCAGCAGCGCCGGCAGCCAGCTCCGCCAGCCGGCGCGGCGTGCACGCAGCACAGCAGCCATGGCCTCGTTGCTGAGCAACAGGCACAGGGTGATTGCCCCCACTCCGCCCAGATCGGCAATCTGCCGCAGAGTGATCGCCGGTGCCAGACCGTGACCGAAGGTATCGCCGAGCACCTTGGGCAGCAGCCACTCGGCGGTCAGCCAGGTCATGCTGGCGACGACGACGGCCCACAACAGGCCGTAGCGTTGCGTTGCGTGGCGCGCCCAACTGTATAGCCAGACCTGCGGCTGCAGCAGGGGTGCGAGCAGACAGAACAGCAGCAGTGTCCAGCCCACCGGCAGCCCGGTGTACTCTGCGACAGCCAGACCAAACCAGCTGAAGGCGGCTAGCACGAAGGCAATGCTCATGACGACGCCAGCGGCGATCGCCGCGCCGTTCGAGCGCAAGCCGTGCAGGGCCAGCATCCAGGGCACCCAGGCCACAAAGCCAATCGGCCAGGCGGCACGCTGCGCTGCGAACACGGCTATCAACGCAGACGACATCAGCACGCCCAGCAACAGACGCGCCCAGGGGCCATTCATCGCGCTGGCTGCGCCACGCACCCGCTCGATACCCAAGCCGCCTCCCTGCTGATCGCAATCACTTGCTGGTTTCCTACCCGCGCGATGAACGTCGACGTTCAGGGTGGCGGCGGTACCTCGATCGGCCGGATCGGCAAGTCCGGTGGCGCCAACTCGGGCGGCACCACGCGATCCTCAGGAATGAGCAGCGGATCGCCACGCTGATCAAAGAATTCGTGGTCAGGCGAAAACATCAGGATGGGCTCGAGCAACTCACCTTCATCGGTCACTTGATGGTGGCGCACATACCCTTCGGGCAAGACATAGTCCTCAGGCACGGCCAGACCCTGCAGTGGTGGACTGGTACCCGGCGGGTTGAAGGCCGCAATGCCACCAAACTCGCCGACCGCATGCAAGGCATCGATCAGCTCTGCCATGGTCGGTTCAGGATCCTGCGGCGAAACATAACTGGCAATATCATCGGGATCGCCGCTAGGCGCATCGTCAAACAGGCTGTTCGGCGTGGCGCTCACCGGCGCTTGTTGCCGCTGCAGGTTTGGTGTCAGCGCCGAACGACTGCTCACCGGCCTGATCTCAACCGGACTGTTCTCTACCGGCGTCGACTGCCGGGGTGCAGGAGGCGCTGATGACACCACCGACGCCACAGCACCGGCTGACTTGCCTGCGCCCACTTTGATTGTGACCCAGGCCACTGCGGCCACCAATAGCAACACGCTTGCCAGGGCAAACAACAGCCAGCGCAGATGCTCTGGCTGCTGTTGCACACGCACGCCGTCGACACATGTCGACGGCGCAAGCTGCTGGCGAGTCCGGTTGTTCATTGCACCGGTTCTTGGCAAGAATCAGGGCGTTGCCGGATTGTAGACGGACAGGCCCCAGCCCATGCGTTCATGGCCATAGCGGTTCCAGATCGGGCTCTTGCCGCCGCTGAAGCTGGTGTAACGCGGCGCTCCCTTGCCTGTACTACCGCCCCACAATCCGGCTGATACCGTGCCACCAGTGTAGGTCGGGTGGACATCATCTGACTGAATGTAGTCGTAGCTGCTGCTGGCGCTGACAAACTTGGTGTTGGCATCGCGCAGGGTTGATCGCAGGGTCATGGTAATGCGATTGACGTAGCTGGTCTCGCTCTCCCCCGCCACATGACGCAGTGCATCGGAGTCGATCTGTCCGTCGCCGTTGCTGTCGTAGTCAGCGCCCATGTACTGAGCAAAACTATCGGTGCATTTGAAGCCCTTCTGGCGCGCGTACTCACACATCCAGTAGTTCATCTGTGCCAGCACCGGCAGGAACTTGTCGCGCATATTCACCGTGGCGCCGGTGGCGCTGTCGCGACACCTGCTCTGCACGTTGTCGGCGTTGTAGCCCGGGTAGTGCAGATTGCTGATGACTTTCAGCTTGACGTTCGGGCTGGCATTGGCATTGATGTAGTCCATCGCTGCTGCGACGTAGGTCTTGCAATTATTGAGCGCCGTGGTGAGTACGCTGTAGTTGCAGGTGCCCGATTGCCCTTTGAAGCTGGTCCGGGCCTGCAGTCCGTCATTGCCACACATCTCGAAGGTAACCACGCGAGTCGAGGCGGCCTGCATGTACGAACGCTCGCCGACGATCTTGTTCTGGTACACATCCGAGGCGATCGCGCCCGACTTTGCGCGTCGCACGCTTTCAATGTCGGCATTCCACAAGGCCGACAGATACTCGGCATCGACCGTCGGCGCCGAGTACTTGGCGGCTTTGGTGGTCGAGCCGTAGTAGCCGGCGTAAATCGAATCGCCATAGGCCACCACGCGATAGGTCGTACTGGTACCCGACCGATCGATGGTCCATGACACGTTCTGGTTCAAGGTATTGCCCGCCACTTGACCGGTGGCCAGCAATAGACAGGCAGGCAGAAGCCTGCGGCACGCTCCGCGGATCTCGACACCCATAACCCCTCCCAAGGCAGTGGTGCACGCCTCGGCCGCCGGATGGCAACCGATTGTTCGATGAACCCACACGAAACTGGCGCAGCACCGCTGGGTGCCCCCTGTGCGCCGTGAAGCAGACTATTCCGCACCGTACGGTATGGTCAAGAGTCTCCGCCTTCGAGTGGCGAACGGCCTGGATTGCCCCTTGCTGTGTCGCAACATCACGTTATGCAGACACACATTGAATCAATGCCCTAGATAACGCTGCGACGCAACAATTCCTGAAAAATCAGCGACAGACGTTCAGCCGGATTAGGGGCTATTTGGCCATTGCAGCTCGAACACCCGTGGAGTCGCGCCGCTGAAACGACCCGCGTCGACCGAACCACCGACATGGAATCCGCGCCCGTTGACCGCACTGCCGCCGGAGCCATGCACGCCGAGCGGCAAAGCAGGGCCGATCCGCCAGCTGGTCATGCCCGCCGCAATCCATTCACTGCTTGGCTCGATGAAGGCACCTCCCGGGCTCAGCACCTCACCACCGGCAATGAACAGCCGCGGTCCTACGACAGCTGCCGAGAATCCTCCGCGGGCCGACGCGAAGCTCGGCCCTGAACGCCATGTTTCACTGACTGGACTGTAGACTGCCACCGTATTGGTCTCGGGCGAGCGCCCACCAATCACCCAGATCTCGTCCAGGAAGGCCACCACCTGGGCATGATCGCGCTCGACGAAGTTGGGCGCAGCAATGAACCGTGAGCGACGCTGTCGAGGATCAAACTGCTGCAGCCGCCCATCAGGATGGCCGACATAGGCCTGACCATGAAGCACCGCGGCCTGGCTGCCGAACGTGGACTGAAGCTCCGGCACTTCACTCCAGGCTTGACTGTCGAGATCGAAGCGATACGACATGTTATTGATCACACCATCGCCCAACGGCAGCCCACCGACATAGTAGATCGCCCCCTCGAACCCGAATGCGGCAAGATGATGGCGCCCAGACGGCATGGCCGGCAGGCTGGTCCAGGTGTCGGTGTCCGGCGAATAGCGACGGAACGAACGCGGCGCTGAAAAGCCGCCAAGCGCATACAGATGGCCGCGATGACTGGTCACCGCCAGTTCCGATGATGCGGGGGCCGGCGTCGGACTGCGCTCTACCCACTGCGGTGCAGCATCACCGAGCGCGGCCACATCGACACAGGGGGCACCGGCAATATCGGTCAGACGGTGAATCTCGCGGCTAGCGCTACCCCAGGCCGGATCGTCGGCCTGATACTGCAACTGCGCCTGATTACAGCCGGAGAAGTCAACCTGCAGACGCCCCCAGGGAGCAAGATCGATGTCGGCAGCCACGAAGTCAGGGCCGAAGCGAGTGCCAATCGGGCGATACAGCGGATCCACCACCAGCTGTTCGCCTGCGCGCTGCCCCGCCCCTACGATCCAGGCCTGGCGTCCCTGCAGGTCGTAGGTAAACCAGTACACCAAGGTGCGGCCATCGGCGAGTTCCTCCAACACCCAGCCTTCACCCGAGCGGCTGAGCTCAAACCAGGCGCCGCTCTTGCTGCGTAGCGCCCCGCCCGAACGCATGCCGGTCGACGCCAGTGTCGGGCCCTGATTGCAGTCGACCTGATCCAGCGCACTCAGTCGGATCAGCTCACGCTCTCCATCGGCATAGGCCTCGATGCCGTTCCAGCTCAGGGTCAGCCGCTGACAATCATGGAACCTGAGCCGCATCTCTCCCCAAGGCTGGCGATCGACTTCCGACGGATCAAAGTCGGCGCCGAATCGGGCGCCCACCGGCTGCAGCACCTGCTCGAACACCAACGTGTCGCCTTCGACCCGGCCACCGCCGGCGCTGAGCCAGGCCTGCACTGCCTCTTCATTTGCGGTGGGATAGGTGAACCACAGCATGGCTGCGCTGCCATCGGGCAAGAACTGCAGAATGATGCCTTCGCCGCTGCGATCAGCAGCGAACCAGGAACCGCTGCTCCAAGGCCCGACCCAGACACTGGCGGTCGACTTGTCAGTCCGGCTGAGGGCCTGCGGCACTGGATGCGGGGCCGAATGAATGCAGGCCAGACCTACCGAGCACATGAGAAGCCAGAGCAGCAGGCTGGTAAGCAGGCCATGCCCTCGACGTACTTTGCTTCTTGTTTGCGTGCGTATGCCCATGACCATCCCGATAGCCATATACGACTTAATTCGTACCACTGATTACACGGAAGCGCAATCGGTGCACCGTGGCGCCGAACCCGACAGGCGCGGCGGCCGAGACCGAGCCGCAACAGAGCTTCTCCTCCGGGCTGCGCGCCACAGGGGCAGAGCAGATCCACCAAGCCGATGATGGATGAAAAGCTGCTGAGACCTCCATCCCAGCGGCGTTCGGCGCCGCACACGTTGTCACGTCAGCAGCGGCAGACGCAGCTCAAACTCGGCCCCCGGCTCTCGATTGCGCACATCCAGCTCGCCGCGCATGGCCACGGCCAGCTGGCGCGCCAAGGCCAGGCCAATGCCAGTACCCACCGCTTCTCGCGTCAATTCGCTGCCCACGCGATAGAACAGTCGGAAGATCTTCTGCAACTGATCCTTGGGAATGCCCGGACCATAGTCGCGCACTCGCATCAGCACCCGCTCGCCCTGCACGAGCACCTGTAGATCCACCTGCTGAGTGCTGGCATGCAGTGAGAACTTCAGCGCGTTGTCGACCAGGTTGATCAGGATCTGCAACCAGGCATCCGTGTCGACCTCAACCAATCGTTCCGCCATCGCTGGATCAAGCTCAATGTTCAGGACGAAGCCGCTTCTTTCCACCTGTGCGGCCAGCTTGGAGCGGGCCAGATCCACTAAGGTGCCGAGACTGCGCGATTCCAGCTTCAACTGCAGCTCGTTACGTTCCATCCTTGCCAGTTGCAGGACATTGCCGATCAAGCGCGACAGCCGTTCGCTCTCCTCGTGGATGAAGCCGTAGTACTCCTGCTTCTTGGCTTCGCTGGCCCAGCCCTGCAACAGCAGCTCGCCGTACATGCGAATTGAGGTCAAGGGCGTCTTCAGCTCGTGGCTGACCGCCGACACGAAATCCTGCTGTTGCCGAGTCAGATCGATCTGTCGCCCACCGAGGCGATACAGCACCCAGAACACCACGCTCAGCACGGTCAGCAGGACCACGCCCAACCCGCGCACAGCCTGCGCACCGGGGCCGGCTGGCAAATCGTTGATGGTCCAGACCAGCTGCAGGTCCGCGTATGGCGCCGAGAGTCGCGCCTGCAGCAGCACCTCGCCCTGCAGTTGCTCAGCCGACACATAACTGCGCTCGCGCTCACCGGGCAAGGCACGCAACACCTCACCGCGGTACACCACCAACAGATCGCTCATGCCGGCGAGCGGGCTGGCCCTGAACGGCTGTTCAATCCGCGCCCGCATCCACGCGGCGCGCTCGAACAGCAGGCCCTGAATCCAACGTTGGCCATCGCGCCAGACACGCCGATACAGCATGCCGTGGGCATCGCCAAGCAGGCTGAACTCAAAAGGATCGAGCTCCCCTTCGAACATCCGAACCCGCCCGCTGGCCAGCTCGGACAATGCATCGTCCAGCGCCCCTGCGCCATCCAATGCCACCACCTGCTCCTTGCGCGGTGAACGCTCGCCTTTGGCCACATCCAGCGCATCAGCGATCTTCTTCGCCCGTTGTTCCACCAAGCCATCATGGTCTTCCGACTGCTCCAGATAGTTCTGTCGCAGCTTGAGTTGATCGAGGCGGCCGTAGTCGCTTTTCTGCGATCGTTCGAGCTTGCCGCCTGCCGACTGCAGCTCATCGAAGCCGCGCTGATTGGCCAGATAGTCTGCGCCCTCCCCGGCCACTGCCTGCTGCGGGATGGCGGATTCTTCCGTCGTGCCTTTCTGCTTCTGCTCCGCCGCCACCGATGGAGCGGCCGGCGGGGGCGGCGCCGGCGACAGTGCCTGCGGCATGGGCGCTTGACGGGCGGGCTCGCGCGCTGTCATGTCTTCTGCCACAGCGTTGAGGTCACGATCAGCCACGGACATGTCACGACCAGAAACCAGCTCACTCGGCCCAGCCTCGCGCTCCGCGCTGCTGGCGGCACTGCCCAGGCCTGACTCACGCGACGGCGAGCGAGCGTCGAACGCCGTTCGTTTGGCCACAAGCTCATTGCTCTCCAGCACACTCAGCAGCTGACGTGAGCGCTCACCGCGCTGCTGCAGCTCGGCAGGATTGAGTCCGTAGGCTGCCCCATCTTCCGCCGACAAAGGCAACAGCGGCGTGCTGAACACACCGTTTGCATCCACCTGAAAATAGCCGAGAACACCGGCATTGGCGCCCTGCGGCGGAAAGGCAGCCAAGGGTGAGCGTTGCAGCAGGCGCGATAGCGCAGGATCGCCGCCCACGACCAGAAACTGATAGTCACTGGCGCTGCGGGCATCCTCAACCAACGCATCGGCCTGCAGCTGCGTATCGATTCTCGACACCAGATCCTCGGCCACAGCCCGGTACTGGTGAAACGCCTCCCACTTGATCTGCCGTTCGGTCTGCCAGATCAAGGCCAGCAAGGGCAGCACCAGCAACAGCCAGCAACCGAACAGCAGCCAGCGCAGTCGGCGCCGACTCATCCAGGCCTGCCGCAGTCCGCGCACCGCCATCAACCGGCCGCGTCGCGAAGCAGGCGATAGCCACCGCCGCGCACGGTGATCAGCACTTGCGGCTCGCCGCTTTCGGGCTCGAGCTTGCGTCGGATCTTGGCGATATGAATATCCACTGTGCGGGTTTCCACCCCGGCGTCGCGAGCATAGCCCCAGACCTTGTGCAGCAGTTCTTCGCGCGGGACCGGACGCTCGGCATGCGCATGCAGATACTGCAGCACATCCATTTCGCGCCGAGTAAAGCGGGTGTCGACATCGTTGGTCAGACACAGGTTGCGGGTGTCGACGCACTTGCCCTGCGCCAGATGCAGCACAGCCTGCTCGTCCTGAGCGCTGCGCGTACGTCGCAGCACCGCCTGCACCCGCAGCACCAGCTGCGCCACTGAAAACGGCTTGGCGACATAGTCGTCGGCACCCATGCTCAGCCCCTGGATCACATCGTCATCGCCGCCGCGTGCGGTCAACATGATCACCGCCTGCTCGGCATCGTGCTGGCGGATCGCCTTCAGCACGGAAAAGCCGTCGAGCTTGGGCATCATCACATCAAGCAGGATCAGATCGAATCCGCCGCGCCTGGCCTTGGACAGGCCTTCCTCACCATCGACGGCGAAGTCCACCTCGAAGCCATGATAGACGAACACGTCAATCAGCCCGCTGCGGATGGCCGGTTCGTCTTCGATGATGAGCAATGTCGGTTTGGTGCTTGTCACAGATACTCCTTAACACTTTCTTCAGCTACCCCCTCACCCCAACCCCTCTCCCTCCAGGGGAGAGGGGCTTGAAGCCGCTGCGGTTCGGGGGCTCTCGCACCCTGAGCCTGACTTGAGCCCCTCACGCGGGAATTACTCAGCTTTGCTCTTGGAACCCCTTTCCCTTGGAGGGAGAGGGGTTGGGGTGAGGGGAAAAGCCTCCCAGGGTGAGGGGAAAGCCTCGCAAGACCCGCACCGCCAGCCTAACAACCCCCTTTCGCTCGCGCATGCAAATTCTTTGTAAACCCTGAGCCACAGTGTTTACCGAACTCGGCCTGTGCTGTGGCTGGCGCCCGACCTAGTCTGGATTCACCCCCAGCAAGGAGCGCCGCCATGGCCCTGATCACCCGACTTTCCCGCTGGTTCCGCGCCGATCTGAATGCAGTGCTGGACCGTCTCGAAGAACCCGACCTGGTACTGCGCGAGGCCATCCGCGAGATGGAAGAGGCCTTGAGCAATCAGCAACAGGCCCACCAGGCGCTGTTGGCCGAGATCGAGCAGCTGAGCGAACGCAGTCGCAAGCTGTGTCTATCGGCCGATGCGATCAGCGAACAGCTCGACCTGTGTTTTCTGTCCGAGAACGAGGCCCTGGCCAAGCAGCTGCTGCGCCGCCGACTGGAGCAACAGCGCCTGGCCGACACCTGTGAGCAACGCGCCGCGGACACCACCCGCCAGGCCGAGGTCCTGAACAAGGAAATCCAGCGCATGCAAGAACAACTGCAGGATCAGCGCAGCAAGGCCGAAGCGTTCGGCGTGCAGGCACAGAACGGCGATGCCGGATGCGATCAGCAACGCGTCACCGATGCCGACGTTGAGCTGGCCTTTCTGGCCGAGCGCCGCGCCCGGAGTGCGTCATGAACGGCGCCGCCCCCAGCATTCGTCTGCGCGGCTTCTGGCCCGAAATTCTGCTCGGTCTAGCACTTAGTCTGGCCGCGGCTGCGGTGTTTCAGGTCACCCGCGGCGTATTCGGCAGCGCCGACGCACTTCGCCTGATTCTGCTCGGCTGCGCCGCCGGCTACAGCCTGTGGATTCTGCGCATCGCCGAGGCCAAGGTCGGTCGCCTAGTGGCCTTTGCCGCCTTTGCCGTGCTGGCACTGGTCTTGATGATCTGGAATCCCACGGCCTGGACCTGGATCGGCAGCCTGCTGGGCTTTAACTGGCTGTTACGCTGCCTGTATCGCCACGACAGCCTGCTGGCAGCGATCACCGATGCAGGCTTGAGTATGCTCGCGCTGACGGTGGGCATTGCCAGCCTGCAGCACACCCAGAGCCTCTGGATTGGCTTCTGGTGCTTCTTCCTCACCCAGGCCCTGCATCACGCCATTCCCAAGGGCTGGGGCGCGCGCCCAGCGCGGCTTGAGACAACCCATCCCAACAACACCCCGTTCAACCAGGCCTTCCGTGCCAGTGAAGCCGCTTTCTCGCGCCTGGCCAGCCGCCGCTGAACCTCGCTTATCCGTCCAAGGAGACTGTCATGAAAAACACCCTACTCATCGCATCCCTGTTCGTCGCTACCGCCGGCGCCGTCTACAGCCTGCCGCACACGCGCAGCAAGCCGCCGATCAACCCAACCCCCGTCGTGCAACCGCTACCACCCATCGCACCGCCGTCGCAGAACGAACGACCGCGCGTCGAAGCAGTGTTCGTGCTCGACACCACCGGCAGCATGAGCGGCCTGATCCAGGGCGCCAAGGAAAACATCTGGTCGATCGCCCGCTCGATGGCCTCGGCCCGGCCAACGCCGGACCTGCATGTTGGGCTGATCGGCTTTCGCGATCGCGGCGATGAATACGTGACGCGGCTCACCGACCTCAGCACCGACCTCGATAGCACCTACGCCAAGCTGATGGACTTTGAGGCTGGCGGCGGTGGCGATACGCCGGAAAGCGTCAATCAGGCCCTGCACGAAGCGGTGACCAAGATCAGCTGGAGCCAGGACAAGAACGCTTACAAGGTGATCTTCCTGGTCGGCGATGCACCGCCGCACACCGATTACCAGGATGACGTGCCCTACGAGGCGTCGATCAAGCTGGCCTCCGAGAAAGGCATTGTGGTGAACACCATCCAGGCCGGCAGCGACCCCAACACCGCCCGCGAATGGAAGCGTATCGCCATGCTAAGTCAGGGCAATAGCCTGCACGTGGCGCAGAGCGGCGGTGCGGTGGAGGTGGCCACGCCGTTTGATGAAGCCCTGGCATCGCTGTCGAAAGAGCTGGATGACACCCGCCTGTTCTACGGCGATCGTGAGGACAAGGCCAAGATGGCCGCCAAGCAGGCCGCCACCAGCAAACTGCACGATGGTGGCTCACTGGCCTCACGCGCCAAGCGTGCCGCCTTCAATGCCTCGGCCGCTGGCGAAGCCAACCTGTACGCTGGCAAGGATCTGGTCGACGCGGTGAGCAAGGGCGATGTGGAACTCGAAGCCCTGCCCGCCGCCGCCCTGCCGGAACCGATGCAGGCCATGGCACCGGAGGCACAGAAGCAACTGATCGCCGAGACTGCCGAGCGGCGCAATGAAATCCAGACCAAGATCCAGGATCTGGTCGCCAAGCGCGAGAGTTATATCGCCAAGGAAGTGGTGGGCCGCGCCGATGCCGACAGCTTCGACCGGCAGATCTATGACACCGTGCGCGATCAGGCCGAGAAGAAGGGCCTGAAGTACGAAGAGGGTCCAAAGTTCTGATCGGCACGTCCAGCGGAATGCATCGACGCCCGGCCACGCCGGGCGTCTTGTCTTGCAGCTGGCAACGCTGAATCCGGATCAGCCATGGATGAAACTCGGCAGACAGTCATCCTGGGACAGGCGTAGACTGACGAGCACCGCTGTACCCGCTATCAACTGCTCCTATTCCATCCGCGATGGAGGCAATCATGAAACTCAGCGTGCTGTGGTGCGGTCTTGTTCTGTGGCTAGTCAGCATGGGTGCAGTCAACGCCCAATCATTCACAATCGGCGTCGAGCAAAGCGACTACTACCCGATTTCGGCCTACCGCAACGGCCAATATCAAGGCTACGCTCGCGAACTGCTGGACGCGTTCGCCAAGAAGCATGGCTACGAATTCAAATACTCGGCCTTGCCGATCAAGCGGCTGTATGCCGACTTCCTCACTCGCGACGAACTCGACTTCAAGTATCCGGACAACCCACATTGGCAACCGGACATGAAAGAGGGCATCAACATCGCCTATAGCCAATCACTGGTTGATAGCATCGAGGGCGGTATGGTGCTGGCCGAGCGCGTGGGAACACCACTCTCGGAATACAAGGCCCTGGGCACCATTCGCGGCTTCACGCCCTGGCCCTACCAGGACGCACTCGGCGGTGGGCAACTGCGATTGGAAGAGAGCGATGATCTGCCAACGTTGGTGCAAAAGGTTCTGCTGAAACGAGTCGATGTCATGTATATCAACACTTCGATCGCCAACTACCATTTGGCCGAAGACCTGAAAAAACCGGGAGCGCTGAAATTCGACCCGGCTCTGCCCCATGCGCCCGTGCAGTATCTGATGTCTTCGCGCAAACACCCCAAAGTGATCGAACAGTTCAATGCATTCTTGAGTGAGGAGGCCAGTTTGGTCGAACAACTCCGAAGGAAGCACAAGCTGACCGACTGAGCTGCAAAGCAGTGGCCGCACATCGCGCGAGCCGTTCGTGATCAAGCTACGCAGCGATGGAACCCTGGATGGCACATTCGGTGCGCTGGGCGTCAGCTTTCCCTCCTTGAGCGACCGGGTTTGCAGCGGAACCATTGGCTATGAACTCCGGGTCGCCGATCTGCACGTCGACCCCAACGGCGACATCCTTCTTGCGTTTAGCCCGGATATTTCACGAGCCCCTCAAGATCGCGACGTTCGTCCCGACCGGACGTTCGTGTGGCCTTCGCAGACCGGATTTGGCTGCTTTTGGGATGTTTTTCCGGAATTCAGACGCAATGC
>NZ_JACYTR010000065.1 GCF_014841215.1 Pseudomarimonas arenosa | reverse complement strand
GTCGCAGCTACGCGGGACTGCGTCCCGATCTCGCCCAAGTGGGCCCACCACTTGGGCTCGTCGCGCCTTGCACTCGACGCAAAGTCCTCGGTGATCATCCGCGCCCCCTCATGAAGTATCCGGGCTAGCTTGAGAACGGGGTCCAGTTTGCACAGCCGTGGGCCGAGCACTGAGCTACCGCCGACTACCCAAGCAGCAGAGTCAAACTCAGGCAACAAAAAACCCGCCGAGGCGGGTTCTTGTCTGTTGCTTTGGAGGCCTGGGTCGGAATCGAACCGGCGTACACGGCTTTGCAGGCCGCTGCATGACCACTCTGCCACCAGGCCTTGGTGACGTATTTTAGCTTTCTGATCCTTAGCTTCGCCGAAAGAAACCAAACGAATCCTGGACCGAAAAAAACAAAACCTCGGAGGTCCGAGGTTTTGCCGAAAACTTGGAGCGGGAAACGAGACTCGAACTCGCGACCCCGACCTTGGCAAGGTCGTGCTCTACCAACTGAGCTATTCCCGCGGTGAGCTGCGCATTATGCGGATTCTCGAAACGAAGTCAACAACATTTTTCGAAGCCGCTGTCGCACCAGCAACCCTGCCATTCTAACTCGACCACGGTGGATCGGTGCAGTGCTGTGTCATCGTCGGGCGGCCGAACCGAGTTCGGACCTGTGCCGAACTCGGCGCGTTTGAAGAGTCCAGGACGGATTTGTTCAGACCTTCCCTAGGCCAGCTCCGCCGGCGGTTCCTGCAGCCGCAGCTGCAGCGGCTGCAGGAACAGCGCGGTGCGGGCCAGACGGCGGGCGCGTTGTGCCCAGCGCGCGTTGAGTTGGCTGGGGTCGACGCTGCGTCGGATGCTCAAGCCTCGCTCAGGCTCGATATCGATGGCCAGACTGGGCTCATAGTCGTCCGGGTGCTCAACGATCTGGACCTTGGGCGTGAGTGACATGCCGGGCCGGGACCCCACCACAATCGCCATCCGATAGTCGCTGAGCTCGACCAGCGACCCCGGTGGATACACGCCCATGATGCGAATGAAGCGTGGCAGCATCACCGGGTCGAAGTGAGCGCGTTCCTGTGCGTACATCTGGCGCAGGGCCTGGTATGGGGTGAGGCCCAATTCCGCATGCAGGGGCGCGATCAGGTTCTGATAGCGGTTCACCACCGCCAGCACGCGTCCGGCCGTGGTCATCTGCTCGCCGCGCAAACCGGCCGGGAAGCCGCTGCCATCGACGTGCTCATGGTGCTCGGCAATGCCGCGCATCACCGACCAGGGCAGATCCATGCGCTCGGCCAGCTCAACACCCAGTTCCACGTGACGGCGATAGGTGACGCGCTCAAACTCGGTCAAGCGGCCGTTGTCCTCGTGCAGAAATGCCGGAATCTTGGCCTTCCCCATATCGTGCAGCAGGGAAGCCATCACCAGCTCTTTCATCGCCGGATGAGAAAACCCGCTGTGCCGCGCCAACAGGATGGCCAGGGCAGTGACGCCGACTTCATGACCAGAAAGCTGGTCACCGATGCGTGGATCAAGCATGCGGATCGACACTTCATCCAGCTCGCCGATCCATTCCAGCATCGACTGCGCCAGCTGCGCCGTGGCCTGGGCAGCCGCGACGGGGTTGTCATTGATCTGCCGAATGATGCGCTGATGGCTGCGCGCCGCGTGGGTGAACTCGGCCTCCACCCGCGCCAGCTCTGCCTGCTGTCGCTCAAGTGGCGTGCTGGGTGGGCGGTCGCTGCTGCGGCGCGCCGGTGATGTATCACGTGTGGGTTCGATTCGGATCTCAGGCGCTAAACCAGCTCCTTCGCCGACCTGCTCGGCGCGCAACTCGGCCACCGGCAGCGGCGGCTGAATGCTGCGTTCCGGGCAATAGCGCAATTGACGCGGTCCCAGCGCGCGCAGCTGTGTGAGCTGCTCCTCGGTTTTAATGGTAAAGCTGTTAAACGCGAAAGGATGCTTGCGCCAGCCCAGATCAAGAACGACATACATGCCGATCTGTAGCCGGTCGACATCCACCATTGGAAGCTTTTCCGAACCCATGACACGCGCTCCCGCATTGCATGCTTGATCATACGACGTTCCCGTTCGGCGGCATTGTGATGCGCATGTCATTACCGGCCGTTTGTCCGCCTGCAACGCGCTTTCGGCGGAATGGGTCTTGACCAAGACAGGTCGCGGCGATTCGGCGCAGAATGGCGCTCCCCGCAAATAGCAGCAATCATGACTGAACACCCGTTTGCCGAACTGTTTGAGCCGCTGCAGATCGGACCGGTTTGCGCGCCGAACCGCTTCTATCAGGTCGCCCACTGCAATGGCATGGGCCATCGCATGCCACAGGCTCTGGCCGCGCTGCGCGGAATCAAGGCCGAAGGCGGTTGGGGGGTGGTATGTACGGAGGAAGTCGAAATCCACCCAAGCGGCGATCTGTCGCCCTGTTTTGAAGGCCGGCTTTGGGACCAAGACGACGCCCCCGCCCTGCGTTTGATGGCAGACGCGGTTAAACAGCAAGGTGCACTGGCCGCCATTCAGTTGGTTCACAACGGCGTCGACGCACCCAATCTCTACTCGCGCCTCACCCCGATTGGCCCGCGCTCGCAGGGCGTGATCGGTGGTTCGGGCTACGAGCCGGCGCAGACCCGGCGCATGGACAAGCGCGATATCGCCGAGCTACGGGCTTGGCATCGGCAAGCGGCCCGGCACGCTCGCCAAATCGGTTTCGACATCATCTACGCCTATTGCGGTCACGGCCTTAGCCTGCCATTTCACTTTCTGTCGCGGCGATTCAATGATCGCAGTGACGAGTATGGTGGCTCGCTGCAGAACCGCTCGCGGCTTCTGCGCGAACTGCTGGAAGATCTGCACGACGAGGTGGGTGATCGCTGCGCCGTTGCCCTGCGCTTTTCCATCGATGAATTGCTCGGTCCCGCGGGTATCGAGGCCGGCGCGGAAGGCCAGGATCTGATCGGCCTGCTGGCCGACCTGCCCGATCTGTGGGACGTCAACATCAGTGGCTGGTCGAATGACTCCCTGCCCTCGCGCTTTGGCGCCTCGGGCTTTCAGGACGCGTACACCCGACTGGTCAAGTCGATTACCGGCAAGCCGGTGGTCGGCGTGGGCCGCTATACCTCGCCCGATCACATGTTGAAGCTGATTCGCAGCGGTCACCTCGATCTGATCGGCGCGGCGCGGCCATCGATTGCCGATCCATTTCTGCCGAACAAGATCCGCGAGCTACGCCTGGAGGATATTCGCGAGTGCATTGGCTGCAACATCTGCGTGGCGGCCGACAATCGCTCGGTGCCGATTCGCTGCTCGCAGAACCCGACCATGGGCGAGGAGTGGCGTCGCGGCTGGCATCCCGAACGCGTTGACCCTCTCGACAGCCCAACCAAGCTGCTGGTCGTGGGTGGCGGGCCTGCCGGTCTGGAGGCTGCCCTGACGGCCGCGCGCCGCGGCGCCGACGTGATGCTGGCCGAGGCCGGAACGCAGTTGGGTGGCCATCTGCGCCACTGGTCGGCTTTGCCCGGCATGCGCGAATGGATGCGCGTCGTGGATTGGCGCATGACCCAGCTGCAACGCTTGCCAAACGTGGCGATCTATCCTGATAACCCGCTCAGCGCCGACGACATTCTGGCGCTGGAGATTGACGATGTGATCATCGCCACCGGCAGCCGCTGGCGCCGCGATGGTCACGGACGATCCTATCCCCACGGCATCGAGCTGGCCGGCGCTTCGATCCCCGTGCTAAGCCCGGATGAGGTGGGCGCGCAACGAACAATCAACGGCCATTGCCTGATCGTCGATGATGATCACTACCTGATGGCCAGCCTGCTGGCCGAACAACTGGCCGTGGCCGGCACCCGGGTCACCCTGATCACCTCCGCGCCGCAGGTGGCAATCTGGTCGCAGAACACGCTGGAGCAATCGCGCACCCAGGCGCGACTGATGAAACTCGGTGTGGATATTCGCGTGCAGCATCGATTGCTGGCATTGCAGGATCAATCCGCCCGACTGCAGCACGAGATTTCTGCCGACGCATTGAGCATGGATATCGACGCCTTGCTGCTAGTCACCGATCGTGAGCCCAACCGTCGACTGTACGACGCACTGATCGCCGCCGGCGCTAACCAGCGCTTTCGCTCGCTGCAGTTGATCGGCGACGCCGAGGCACCGGGCCTGTTGGCGCACGCAGTGTTTTCCGGGCATCTGGCCGCTCGTTCGCTTGCTCGGCCAGAGGCCCAGACACCGCTGCGCGGCGCCGCGTTTCGGCGCGAACTGCCGCGCTCAGTGCTGGCCGGCTGAGAGTCGGCCAGTCAGGCGCCGAGCGACATCACGACCAATGCCGCAAATGACAGGAACAGGGCACAGAACAGCCACAGCGCCAGCAGCAAGGCCCATAGCGGATACAGCACTCGCCGTGCCGCTCCTGGCCGGGCAGCGCCGGACACCGTCCAGCACCAGGCCAGTGCCGCTATCCCCGAGGAAATCCACATCGGAAACGACAGCCCCAGTATCTGCTGCAGCAGGCCCAGCAAGGTCACCACGAATATGGCCTGCGCCGAGGCGTACAGCGACACCGCCCAGGCTTCCGCTGCATTCAGCCGCTGCCTGGCGGCGCCCCAGATGCCTGCCGCCAGCACGGGGAGCCCAGCCAGAATCAATACTTCGGGCTGGGATCGCTTGAGAGCTCCAATCAAGTAGCCCACCGCGTAGCCGAGTCCGTGGGCCCGACTGCCTTGGGTGCTGCCGGCCTGACCGTACCATGTCTGCCAGTCGATGCTGCGACCGTCGCCCAGCCACCACAGCGGCCAGGCCCACCATCACCAGCAGGTAGCGAAACGGCCGAGTGACCTGTGATCACGGCGCACGATCCAGTCATCCAGCGCGCGCCGCGGCGAGCGGGTCAAGCGCCAGACAGTGCGCGGCAGGCCGCGATCGGCACGCAGCCATTCATCCTGGATTTCGGCAAATGCGTCCCTCAGCAGCAAGCGTGGTATCGCCTGGCTCACCTGCTGATCCTTGAGTTCAGACTCGCTTGTCAAGATAGCAACCTCAGTGATAGGGCCTGTAGTGACAGACCGGAAATTCGATAGGTTCTGGACTCCATCTGCCAGCATTGGCCTTCATCGCTGGGCGGCTGCCCCAGTTCGGTCATGGCGTCTGCGGTGATCAGAATTTCGCCTGGCTCAGCCAGATCCTCGCCAAGCTTGCAGGCTCGATTCACCGCATCGCCGAAGAAATCGCGTTGTTCCACCACCAGAATCTCGCCAACATCGATGCCGCAGGCGATATGGATGTCGAGGGCCTCGGGCGTGAGCCGATTCGCCGCATCAAACGCCAGGTTAAGGGCGGTGGCGGCGCGCAGCGCGCCCTCCACCTCGGGAAAAATGGCGAAGGCGTTGTCCGCCTCGAATTTCAGCAGCACCCCGCCGAAACTGCGAATGATCGGCTCGGCAGTGAGTTGCATGCGCCGCACCATCGACAGGTAGTGAACGATGCCGTAGCGGCTGGTGAGGGAAGAAAAGCCCGACATGTCCACCACCAGTACGACCTGACGGCTGCCGTAGTCGCGCCAGATGTCCTGTTCGATGCGCTGACGCTGAGCCTCGTCGGCTTCCTGCGAAAAGCGCAGCAGTACGTCCTGAAACGGGTGATCACGCATGGAGTACGTCCGGCTACCGCACCGAGGCTTGCAAGCATGGTAAACGACGAAGGCTCGGACAGGTCGCGAAGGCTGATCCGACGCCACGATAAAGACTCGCCGTGCCATCCGCGCCGGACCTCTGCGCTGCACAAGCAAAGCGTGACCGGGTTTGCATGTTGCATCAACGCCAACCGTACAATGCGGTATGACCTCGGCCCCCACTCGCACTCGCAGCGTTCGGCTGTTCCAGACAGCGCCGCATGCCTGTGGCTACTATCCCGACAGGCAGGCGCAGGATCTGCTGCTCGACCCTTGGGAAACCCAGCTTGGCGATGCCTATTCGATGGCGGTGGCAGCCGGCTTTCGTCGCTCCGGGGGGCAGGTCTATCGTCCGCGCTGCGAAAACTGCCGCGCCTGCCGACCAATGCGCCTGCCGCTCGGCGAGTTTCGCCCCAACCGCTCGCAGCGCCGCTGCTGGCAGCGCAACGCCGATCTCGAGTTGATCGACGAGGTGACCCAGCCCACCGCCGAACACTTCGCCCTGTTCAAGCGCTACCTCGGTGCACGGCATCGCGGTGGCGGCATGGACCAAGGCGATTCCAGTGATTTCGAGGCCTTCACTTGCAGCCATTTCAGCGACACACGATTCCTCGAGTTGCGCCATCAAGGGCAGTTGCTGGCGGTGGCGGTGACCGACGTGCTGCCGGATGCGCTATCAGCGGTGTACACCTGCTTCGATCCCGATCAGTCTGCTCGCGCACTCGGCACACTGGCCATTTTGCGTCAGATCGACTGGGGCCGCGCGCAGGGCAAGCGCTTCCTCTACCTCGGATTCCTCATCGAGGGCCACCCGAAGATGGCCTACAAGGCGCGCTTCCGGCCGGCAGAGTGGTTGCAGAGCGAGGGCTGGCGTCCGTATCGCCCGCCTGCCGAGTGAACGAGGTCGACCGCAAGGCCAACAACCGCTAGGCTGCCGCCTCCGTCCTGTTCGAAAACGCCATGTTTCGCTCACCGCTATGTGCCCTGTTGATCGCCCTGTCGATGGCCGCCGACGGCGCCCCGCTTGCTGAGGAGTCCATGACCGTCGCCGCCGAAGCGCCGACCACCGTGCGGGTCGCTACTTTCAATACCTCGCTGAACGACGATCGCGGACAGTTGATCGAACGCCTGCGACACGGTCACAACGAAGCGCGGCGGGTGGCGGCGGTGATTCAACGCGTGCGGCCCGACGTGCTGCTGCTCAACGAGTTCGATTTCGATCAGGAGCAGCAGGCGGCAGAGCTGTTCCAGCGGCGCTACCTGGAGGTCGGGCAGTTCGGCGAACAACCGATCCACTACGCTTACCGTTTCACTGATGAAGTGAATACTGGCGTGGCCAGTGGCCTGGACATCAATGGTGACGGCAAGGTCGAGGGCCCCAATGACGCCTGGGGCTTTGGTTTCCATCCCGGTCAGTTCGGCATGCTGGTGCTGTCGCGCTACCCACTGGATTCAGCTCAGCTGCGCAGCTTCCGCAAGTTTCTCTGGCATCGGCTACCCGACGCACATCGGCCCATGCAACCGGACAGCGATCCGCCGCGCCCATTCCACGATGAGCGCACATGGCGACAGCTGCGCCTTTCCTCAAAATCCCATTGGGACTTGCCGGTGGACACGCCCGTCGGGCGCATTCATCTGTTGCTCTCGCACCCGACCCCGCCGGTGTTTGATGGCAAGGAAGACCTCAACGGCCTGCGCAATCGTGATGAGTTGGGATTCTGGCGCCACTATCTCGACAGCGATCAGGCACAACCCTGGCTGGTCGACGACCAGGGCCGTCGTGGCCCCCTGTCGGCCGACGCGCGATTCATCGTGATGGGTGATCTGAACAACGACCCGGGCGACGGCAGCGGATACAGCGCAGCGATTGAGGCGCTGCTGCAGCACCCCAGAACAGCACGCTTCGATGCGCCGCAGAGCCTGGGCGGCGAGGAATCGGCACGTCTCAGCCGGCTCAAGCCGGGCGATACACCAGCGCGCACGCACACGGCTTCGTTTGGCTCCTTGGCCGGCAATCTGCGCGTCGATTTTGTCATCCCGTCGGCTGAATTCACCGTTCTGAACGCGGGTGTCTTCTGGCCGACCACCGCTGAGCCCGAGCATCAATGGCTCAGCGCCACCGACCATCGCATGGTCTGGGTGGATTTGTCGGTTAAGGATGCAAGTTCGGAGGAGAACTGAGGTTGAGGTCCGCTGCGTGCAAGACGCACCCGTCAACATCCACGCTTGCTCAGCCCTCGCTGTTCTGCCAGCTCACGCTCAGGGCCGCCGCCGCGCGCCGCGATGTGTCACGCGCGGCATCGATGCTATCGCCACGTGCGAGGCAGACGCCGACCCGGCGTTGACCTTCTACGCGCGGCTTGCCGAACAGGCGCAGAGCGGTGTCGGGCGCAGCCAATGCGGCGGCAACGCCATCGAATATCGGCACACCGCTGCCTTGGGCCAGCAGCGCAGTAGACGCCGAGGGGCCGCGTTGTTCGATATGCGGAATCGGCAGGCCGAGGATGGCGCGAGCATGCAGGGCGAACTCGGACAGCTCCTGTGAAACCAGGGTAACGAGGCCCGTATCGTGCGGCCGCGGACTGACCTCGCTGAACCACACCTCATCACCTTTAACAAATAGTTCAACGCCAAACACGCCGAAACCACCGAGGTCATCAGTAATCGCCTTGGCCACCGCCTGGGCGCGCTCCAGCGCCAGGGACGACATCGACTGCGGCTGCCAGCTTTCCCGGTAGTCACCGTCAATCTGCAGGTGGCCGATCGGCGCGCAGAAGTCGGTGCCGTGACTATGTCGCACGGTGAGCAGGGTGATTTCGTAGTCGAAATCGATAAAACCCTCGACGATCACCCGGCCCTGACCGGCACGACCGCCTTCCTGGGCGTAACGCCATGCTTCATCGATCTGTTGCTCATTGCGGACAACGCTTTGTCCCTTGCCGGATGAACTCATCACCGGCTTGACCACACAGGGCAGTCCCAGTACAGCAATCGCCTTGCGGTAGTCCTCCACGGTGTCAACGAAACGATAGGGCGAGGTCGGCAGGCCCAGCGATTCGGCGGCCAGGCGACGAATGCCCTCGCGATCCATGGTCAACCAGGCCGCTCGTGCCGTCGGAATCACCCGCAGGCCGTCAGACGCTTCCAGTTCCACCAGGGTCGGTGTGTGAATCGCCTCGATCTCCGGTACCACCAGATGCGGCTTTTCCCTGGCAATCAACGCCCTGAGTGCCGCCGGATCGAGCATGTTCAGCACATGCGAGCGATGCGCCACCTGCATGGCCGGCGCGTTGGCGTAGCGATCGGCGGCAATGACTTCCACGCCAAATCGTTGCAGCTCAATCGCCACTTCCTTGCCCAACTCGCCACTGCCGAGCAGAAGCACGCGAAAACCGCTATCGCTAAGGGGGGTTCCGAGTGTGGTCATGCTGGGCTCCTGAGTCACTGATAGCGGCGGGTGGCGAATTTTAGCCTCAGCGGCCTGCCATCCAACATCGGCTGGGTGGCTCCGCGTCTTCCCGTGCCGCGCCAAGACCCGTAATGGAAAGGTTGGGAGGGGGGCCAAAGGCCGACATCGAGCCGCTCATGTTTCCTTCGATTTGGCCATGGCATCATCGGCCGATGCGCCTATGCCTCGCTGTTCTGCTGATCTGCCTGCCGTGCCTGAGCACCGCGGCTGAGACTTTGATCGAGCGCTGGTATTCGGTTCGACTGGAGCAACGCCACGTCGGCTACCTGCTGGCCACGCGTGAACTGCAGGATGATCGACTGATTTCCCGCAGCGAACTGCGCATTCAGCTGGAACGCAATGGCGAGCCATTGTCGGTCGAAAGCGAGGAAACGTCGATCGAAACGCCGAGCGGCATTCCGCTCGCCTTCGGCAGTCGCTTCGAAACCTCAGGCACGCGATCGGAGGTCAGCGGCACGATCGATGCGTTTGGTCAGGTGCGGGCCACCATCGAACGTGCAGGCAGATCGGAGACCGTCGACATGCAGTGGCCGGGCAATGCCTTGCTGTCGGAGGGGCAGCGCCTGAGACTGCAAGCATTTCTCGCCGGAGACGCCGAGCACAACGCCTTTCTTGCCTTCGACCCGACGTCTTTGCGCGCGCTGGAAGTGACCCATCGGCGCACGGCCGACGCAGCCAACCCATTTGATCAGTCGGTGTTGGCCAGCTTTGCCGCCAGCGCTACCACTGCCCTCACACAACGCATTGGGCGCGATGGCAGTGCCATTGAAAGCCGAATCCTGTACGAGCGCGAAAGTGCCGTGCCACTGGCCATGCGGGTGCCGGCGCTTGGCCTGTTGTTGGAATTTGTCGCCTGCGATCGCCAGTGCGCGATGGCCACGCCGCAGTCGGCCGATGTGCTGGCGCGCGCCACGGTCAGATCACCGCGCCCGCTGAGCCGGGCCGAACGCGTGCGGGCGCTGCAGTTCGGCATCGAGATCGAGGGACGCAGTGCCGATGCCCTGGCCAACGTGCCAGGCCAGTATCTGACCGGCACGGCCAAGCGTCCAAGGTTGTTGATCGATCCTGAAGGCGGATGGCTGCCGCCGCCAGAGCCACAGGACACCGCATCCACGCCCTGGTTGCAGAGCAATGACCCTGCCATTCAAAGCCTGGCAGCCAGAACCGTTCAGGGAGAGGAACGCGAGCACCAGCGCATGCGCCTGCTGGAACGTCGGGTTCGCGAGGTCATTCGCACCAAATCACTGCGAATTGGCTATGCTTCGGCGCGTGAAGCGCTGGAGCTCGCCGAGGGTGATTGCACTGAACATGCCGTTCTGTTGGCAGCCCTGGCGCGCGCCTCGAACATCCCGGCCCGCGTCGTGACCGGCCTGGCCTACGCCACGCGATTCGGCGATCGCCGCCACGTGTTTGTGCCGCATGCCTGGGTGATCGCCTGGGTCGACGGACGCTGGCGGGGCTACGACGCCGCCCTGCCACGATTCGATGCTGCGCACATCGGCATGGCAGCCGGCCACGGCGATCCATTCGACTTCTATTCCGGCCTGGAGCTGCTCGGCCGGCTGCAGATCCGATCAATCAAGCCCGCATCGCAGCAAGCATTGCGCACGGCCAAGCAGGTCTGGCAATGAACAGGGGGATCCGGCGACATCTGCCCTGGCTGGCCCTGCTCAGCGCTTGGCCGCTCAGCCCGGCAGCAGCCGAGGATTTTGAGGTCGAGAATCCGCGATTAGGCTATCAGGCGCTGATCAGCGACAGTCGGGTGAGCGAGCTGAGCGGCCTTGCCGTGTCACGACAGCACCCGGATCTGATCTGGGTTCACAACGACGGCGGCAATCCATCGGCGCTGTATGGACTCGCCCCGAACGGCGAGGTTCGACTGACGCTGCAGATCGAAACCGAGAATCAGGACTGGGAAGACCTGGCCCTGGTGCCCGATGGCGACCGTTGGCTGCTACTGATCGCCGACACCGGTGACAACGGCGGCTTGCGCAGCACTTTGCGCATCATCGCGGTCGAAGAGCCCAGCGTGCTTGAGGACAGCACGCTGCAGCCGTCCTGGGTGCAGACCTTCCGCTGGCCCGATGGACCGCGCGACTGCGAGGCCATGGCGGTCGATCCGGTGCGACGCGAGATCCTGCTGATATCGAAAAAGCGCGTACCGCCGGAGCTGTTTCGTCTGCCCCTACGCGGCTCGACACCCGGCGAGCTGCTGTCCGCCGAACTGGTAGGGCTGCTGCCTGGCGTCGGCCAACCCGATGCCGAAGACCTCAAGCGAAACCCGGTGTTTGGACGCTATCGGGCTCAGGTCAGTGCCGCTGATGTATCGCCCGACGGCCGTCTTCTGGCGGTGCTGAACTACCGTCAGGTGGTGCTCTATGAACGCGGCAATGGTGAAAGCTGGCGATCTGCCCTCAAGCGGGTGCCAACCGTACTTGGCTACCCCTGGCTGCCACAGGCCGAAGCCTTGGGGTTTCTGCCCGATGGCAATTCCGTGCTGATCGGCTCGGAGAAAGTACCGACACCGATTCTGCGCCTGCGGGTGGTCGACTGATCGACATGCGCATGCATCGGGCCACCATACCAACGCCGAATCGGCGCATGCTCACTATCCGACCCGAAACTCGTCCACTCGTCTGATCATCTGATCGCGGAGGAATCATGAGCAGCTCACCCCAAGCCACACCGACGGCCAGCAACGCCGCTCTCCTGACCGAACGCAGCGCAGCCAAGCACCTGTTTCTCGGTGACATCCTGGAGGAAAACCTGTTCCCCTACCCGCGCATTCGCGAACGCGATCGCGAGTTGCTGGTGCCGATTCTCGACGCCATCGACGAGTTCCTGCAGTCCAAACAGGGCGAGTTGCGCGAGTGGGATGACAGCGGCGAGCAGCCGGCCGAGTTTCTGCAGGCATTGCGCGACATGGGTCTGTTCGGCCTGATCATCCCTGAAGCCGCAGACGGCCTGGAACTGTCCAACGGCGCCTATGCCCGGGTGATCGGCCAATCCAGCCGGCACGACAGCTCGGTCTCACTCACTATCGGCGCCCATTCCTCGATCGGCATGAAGGGCGTGCTGCTGTGGGGCAACGAGGAACAACGCGCGCGCTATCTGCCTCGCTTGGCCAGTGGCGAGTTGATCGCGGCGTTCTGCCTGACCGAATCCGGCGCCGGCTCCGATGCCGCCTCGATTCGCACCAAGGCAGAGAAACAGACCGACGGCAGTTGGCTGCTGAACGGCGAGAAGATCTGGATCACCAATGGCGGCATCGCCGGCTTCTACACCGTGTTCGCGCGTACGGACAGCGATTCCGGCAAGATCTCCGCCTTCCTGGTGGAAGCTGACTGGCCCGGCGTTGCGCACGGCCCACACGAAGACAAGATGGGCATTCGGGCATCGAATACCTGTACTGTGAGTTTCACCGATGTGAGAGTTCCCGCCGAGAACCTGCTCGGCGAGGAGGGCCATGGTTTCAAGGTGGCGATGTCGATTCTCAACAGCGGCCGCACCGGGCTTGGCGGCGGCGCCGTCGGCGCGATGAAGCGGCTGATCGAACTGAGTGTTGCGCAGTCCCAGGATAGAAAGCAGTTCGGCCGACCGATTGCCGATTACGGACTGGTTCGCGAAAAGATCGCGCAGATGAATGTCGACTGCTTTGCCGCAGAAAGCGCAGTTTTCATGGTCGCGCACTACATCGACGCCGGCTGTCTCGACTACTCGACTGAAGCCGCGATCAGCAAGATCTTTGCCTCCGAGGCACTGCAGAAGACGGCACACGAGGCACTGCAGATTGCTGCCGGCAACGGCTTCATGAAAGAGTTTCCGTACGAGAAGTTCAGTCGGGATGCGCGCATCCTCAGTATCTTCGAGGGTACCAACGAAATTCTCCGCCTATACGTGGCCTTGTCCGGACTGAAGGATGTGGGCACTTCGCTGTCCGAACTCAAGTCGGCGGTGGGCAAGATCTTCGATGACCCGATCAAGGGATTCGGTGTGCTCAGTAGCTATGCGCAGCGACGCTTCAGCCACAGCACCGGCTTTGGCGGCGATGAAATCCGTCGTGCCCTGTCGCCGCGTCTGGCCAAGCTGGCGAAGATCTACGAGAAGTACACACGCGAGCTGTCCAGAGTAAGCGACGAAGCATTGCGCCGCTTCGGCCGCGGCATCACTGAACAGCAATTTGCGCTGAAGCGCATTGGCGATCTTTGCATAGACCTGTTCATCGGGCTGTGCGTGATCTCACGGGCACAGAGTCTGATTGAGGCCGGCAGCAAACATGCCGATGAGGCAGAAACGATGGCCGAAGTATTCACTCGGCAGGCACGGCGGCGCATGCTGCGCAACGTGCGCGGCATGGAGCGCAACGAGGACCCGGAGATCGATCGCCTGGCCGCCGCCAGCCTGGAGCGTGGTCGTTACGGTTTCGATGTTCTGGAGTAGCGGCGGTCAGAACGTCTGCGGCCGATCGCATCGGGCATTACCCCCTCCCAACCTCCCCCTCCGGGGCTGCGCGCCGCAAGGGGAGGAGCAAGGCATCAAGGCCCATAGCGGCTGGCGGACCGCCACCCTGGGATCAGGTCCTGCGGCGATTAACCCGGATATTTCATGAGGGGGCGCGGATGATCACCGAGGACTTTGCGTCGAGTGCAAGGCGCGACGAGCCCAAGTGGTGGGCCCACTTGGGCGAGATCGGGACGCAGTCCCGCGTAGCTGCGACAGCAGCCCAACAACGCGGCAATCGGCGCAAAGGACCTCAGGGCGAATGCCCTGCGTAGCCGCGCAGCGGCCGAATGAGGGCCGTGCCAGCGCCGAAAGATCGCGAACACTCTGTTATCTCAACACCATCGGTCGAAACTCTCGCCCCGCTTGGAATCGCCGGATCTTTCGGCGCGACCTCATGAAATATCCGGGTTAACTCGCCGACGCCGGGCCGCTTTTTTCGGCCACCGGGTCTGGCAGCCGTCGCGGCAGACGCAGGCAGAAGTCGGTGCCGACGCCCGGGTGGCTGCTGAAGCTGACACAGCCTTGCAGCTGTCGCTCGGTGGCCTGCTTGACGATATCCAGTCCCAACCCAGTGCCACCCTTGCCGGCTCGGGTGGTGAAGAAGGGCTCCATCGCCTTGGCAGCGACCTCCGGGCTCATACCCTTGCCGTTGTCGATCACCCGCAGTTCCACTTGATCGTCGCCGACGGCAGAGGCGATCAGGCGAACCGTGCCCGGTTGCCCGGGTTCGAAAGCATGAGCCACTGCATTGCCGATCAGATTGCCAACTATCTGACCCAGCGGGCCGGGCAAGGTGATGATGCGCAGGTCATCGGCCACTTCCACCTGCACGTCGATCTCGCGGCGGCGCCACATGGGCGACAACACGAACACGACCTCGCGTAGCCAGGCACCCAGCTCGACCTCACGACACTGCGCGGTCGCCTGGTCCATCGCCTGCTGTTTGAAGCTCTGCAGCATCAGTCGAGCCAGATCTAGGTTCTTAACTGCAAGATTCGCCCCATCACGACTGACCTCGACAAAGCGCTGCAAGGCCGAGCGACTGAGCTGATTGTCTTCCAGCTTGCCAGCCAGTGCGGACAGCTCATCCTGCAGCGTGGTGATCGCCAGCAAGCTGTTGCCAATCGGGTTGCCAATATCATGCGCGAACGAGGCCACCATTCGCCCCAGCGCCTGCAGTTTGGCCGCCTCTTCAAGCTCCAGCCGGGTGGCGCGCAGTTCCATCTGGGTAGCGTTGAGCGCTTGCTCGGCTTGTGCCAGGCCCAGCCGCAGGGTTTCCTGTCGCAGCGACTCACGCTGCAGCAGATTGCGCATGCGCAGCATCAGGATGCGCGGGTCGATCGGCTTGGCGACGAAGTCATCGGCACCGAGATCGAATCCGGCCATCTCGTTCTGCTCGGAGCGATCGGCCGAGATCATGATCACCGGCAGGTGTTCAACGCCGGGAATGGCATGCACGCAGCGCAGCACCTCATGCCCAGACAGATCCGGCAGCTTTACGTCGAGCAGGAGGAGATCCGGTCGAATCCCTTGCTGCACCAAGGCCAGCGCCTGCTGACCGCACTCTGCCCGCAGCGTGGCAAAATCATCCCGCAGTACTTCGTCCAGCCACTCCAGCTGGAGCGGGTCATCATCGACCAGCAACACAAGCGGTTTGGCCCGGTCTTCGTCCATGGAAGACTCACGTTGTCCCCGGAACTCCACTTTGATCCGAGCCGGGCGCGGCGTCAATCAGCGCATAAGCCGGTCAAACGGTAGGGTTATCCTCTGCCGCCGGTGCCAGGATCGCTTGCAGCAGACGTTTGAGTTCAGGCAGGTCGGCTCGCTGCCTGGCCAATTGCAGACAGTGGCCGCCGGTCTCGTCGAACTGCGCCATCAGCCATGCTTCGCTTTGCACCAGCTCATCGAGGACGTCGGCATCCCCTTCGCACAGCAGCCGCCACCAGCGGCGTCGCTGGGTCAGGGTCGGTGCCTGGTCAGCGCTCTGCAGTAGCGGCGGGTGCTCGACCGACCAGCGCCGCAGCGCTTCGAGCGTGTCCTGCATGGTCTGCTGCCACTGCCTCAAGGGCGGGCGATCGGCATCACTGGCCGCCGCTTTCAGCTGCTCCTCCAATGCGCGACTGTGCGCCACCAGTCGCATCGCACCGAGACTGCCGTAGCTGCCACGCAAACCATGCAACTGTCGGCGTGCCTCCTCGCGCGCGCCGTTCTCGACATCGGCCACCACACGCTGCAGATTGCTCTCACCGGAGCGCAGTAGATGGGCCACCATGCGCCGGATCGGCAAGCCGAGCTCACCTTCCGACTCGCCCAGACTGAGAGCCCAGCGCGGATCCAGCAGTTCGGTGTCAGGCTCGGATAGCAGATGATGGCTCATTCGATGACCGCGCAATCCTGCAATTGCTGCAAGGACACCACGCCCAGCGTATTCAGGTGGGTCGCCTCCAGCACCACCTGCGGCGCAAAGCCGGCCAGATAGGCCTCATGCCAGCGTTGCGCGCATAGACACCAGCGATCACCCGGCCGCAGACCAGCAAAATCGTACTCGGGTCGAGGTGTGCTGAGGTCATTGCCTACCGAACGGGAAAAGGCCAGAAACTCGGCGGTCATCACGGTGCATACCCAATGCATGCCGCGATCGTCAGGATCGCTGCGGCAGCAACCGTCGCGAAACCAGCCGGTCAGCGGCGATTGACTACAGACCTGCAGTGGCGTGCCAAGTACATTCAAGGACATCGTTGCCGATCCATCCGTAACGCCCCGAGAGCGATGCTATCCGTTGTTCGTGGCAAACGCTACGTGAAGGCGGTTCCGATCCGCCCCATGGGCCGCGAGCGAGCCGCTACACTCTGCATCGCCACTTCCTGGAGCAAGAGTGCACATGAGTGATTCGCGCTACGACGTCATCGTATTTGGTGCCACCAGCTTCGTTGGCCAGATCCTGTGTCGCTATCTGCTCGACCATTTCGGGCTCAGCGGCGAACTGCGCTGGGCAGCGGCGGGACGTTCACAGAGCAAGCTCGAGGCACTGCGCAAGCAACTCGGATCGAAGGCAGCCGATTTGTCCCTGCTCACCGCTGACGCTGCAGATGAGTCCGCATTGCGCACCCTGTGTGACAGCACCGGTGTGGTGGTCTCAACGGTGGGGCCGTATGCGCTGTATGGCGAACCGTTGGTGAAAGTATGTGCTGAGACGGGCACCGACTACTGCGACCTCACCGGCGAGCCGCAATGGATCGCCCAGATGCTGGCCAAATACGAAGCCAAGGCCAAGGCCAGCGGGGCACGTATCGTGCACTGCTGCGGATTCGACTCGATCCCTTCCGATCTTGGCGTGTACTTCCTGCAACAGGAAGCAAAGCGCCGTTACGGTCAGTACTGCACCCAGGTGAAAATGCGGGTTAAGGCGATTCGCGGCGGGTTCTCCGGTGGCACCGTGGCCAGTCTGCTGAACGCGGTGAAAGAGGCCACCCGCGACCCCAAGGTTCGCAAGGAACTGGCCAATCCGTTTTCTCTGTGCCCGGCGGACCAACGTCCGAAGACCCGGCAGCCGAGCCTGAAGTTCGCCGCCTTTGATCGCGACTTCAAGTCCTGGATTGCGCCCTTCGTGATGGCTGCCATCAACTCTCGCATTGTACAGCGCAGTCACGCGCTCAGCGGGCAGCCCTACACCGAGCGCTTCGTTTACGACGAGGCGATGTTGACCGGCGCGGGCCTAGCCGGTCGCATGCGCGCCACCAGCATGGCCAGCGGCATGTTGGTATTCATGGCCGCCAGCGCCACCCAGGCGACGCGCTGGATCGTCGAGAAGTTCGTGCCGGCACCGGGCGAAGGTCCGACGCCGGAGCAGCAGCAGAAGGGCTTCTTCGATCTGCGCTTCCACGGCAGCATCGACGACGGCCGCAGTCTGCGCTGCAAGTTCACCGGCGATCGCGACCCCGGCTACGGCTCGACCGCCAAGATGCTCGGCCAGGCCGCCGCCTGCCTGGCACTCGACCGCCCCAAGAACGAATTGCCCGGCGGCTTCTGGACCCCGTCCACGGCGATGGGCGAGCAGCTGATTCCCAGGCTGCAAGCGCATGCCGGCATTGTTATTGAGGTGCTGGAGCGACCGGCTTAACAGGCTGCTTAGGCTAGACAACGGCCTGCCAGGGCGAGCCATGCACGGCGCGCGGAGGTCGAGCAAGGCACGCGTTGATTTCCAATGCCCTTCGACACGCTCAGCGCGCGTCATTGCGGCCACGCGCTCGCTGAGCTTGTCGAAGCGAGCCTCGACAGCGCGTCGCACCAGTCAGTGGCGTGGCCTTTCGGGTCTCGCGCGGTGGCAGACCATGGCAGCAACCTTGGCTGATTGCTTCGCCCCAGGTACCCTTCGACAGGCTCAGGGACCGCCCTTCGACAGGCTCAGGGACCGCCCTTCGACAGGCTCAGGGACCGCCCTTCGACAGGCTCAGGGTGCGCTTTCGGCAGAGTCAGGCTGAAGCCCCTATTCAGCCGCCGCGTCCGACGCGGCGTCTTGCCAGGCCAGATCAGCCACGACCGGCCGGTGCTGCGACATCTTGCGCGAAGCCTGCTTGTTGAGCCCCCACTCCAGCGCTTCGAGCTGATTGAAGCGCTCACTGTCGAAGATCTGCGATCTCACTTCGCGCAAACGCGATGTGTAGAAGAGAAAATCCATTCGCTGCGATTTGAAGGGGGTGCCGCGACCATCCCAGGTCCAGTCATGGCGACTGTTGCGATGCAGGGCACCTACCGCCCACAGGCGCTGTTCGCCGCGACCGGTTAGCAGATCGTAGGGCTGCTGGCCCTGCACGTTGTTGAGGTCGACACCCACCACCACCGCATCGGCTTGTGTCCTTTGCCAAGCTGCCAGCACAGCATTGCGGAGCATCCAGGCTTCCAGCTGGCGGCGATGCTCCTGCCAGCTCCAGGCGGTGTCGCCGCAGCATTGAAAGTCAGCACTGACCAGTAGCACACGACGCCCCTGATGATTCAGCAGTGCGCCGACCGAGGGAAACTCGCCGGTTGGCCCCACCCGCAACGGACGCGCGCTGCCGGCAGCCGCCACCCACTCGGCCATCTTGCCTTCCGGGTAGCGAATCTGATCGAACTCATCCACGCGTTCCAGCGGCCAGCGCGACAGCACCGCGGCCTTCTGATCGCCACTGCCCTGCCGGCCGATCACAAAGCTCCATCCCCGGGTCGAGACATCGGCATCCAGCCATTGGCGCAGCCTTCTATCCTGCAGGTCACCGGGCATCTCATCGAGCAGGGCAATATCAGCCTTGCTGACTTGCAACACCCGCCGGGTGAGCTCCGTGTGCTCGAAGAACTGCTCGCGTGACACGTTCCAGCTCAACACGCGGAAGCTGGTTTCCGCCGACCGCGGCAGCCACTCCGTCGCCGATGCCCAGGGCGCCAGCAGCAAGGCCAGCATGCCGAGGGCCAGACGCATCATCGATAGGCTAGGCATTCGATCCTCCGGGTACAGATGCCGCCAGCAAACACGCCACAGCAATGCTCGCACAGTTGCTCAGTGCGTGTGAGCGCCGCTCTTCGGACAATGACAGGGCGCAGTCGGCCCATACTGCAAACCGTACTGGCGACCGGCGCGGTGGCGCTGCCAGTGAAACTGCGGCGCCGGCACCTGCTGTCCGCCAACTTCAGCCATGTCCTGGGTGTCGAACAGGCGACCGTTCACCATCACCATGGCGCTATCGGCCGTGACGCGAAGGTTTTCCAGTGGATTGCCATTCAACACCACCAGATCCGCCCGCTTGCCGACTTCGATCGAGCCCAGCTGCTTGCCCATGCCGATGTAGTCAGCGCCATCGATGGTGGCCGCTCGCAACGCTTCGAACGGCGAGAAACCGCCCTGCTCGAGCATCCAGATTTCCCAGTGCGGCGCCAGGCCCTGCATCTGGCCGTGGCCTCCGACCTGAATCTTGACCCCGGCGTCACGCAGCTGCTTCGCTGCCTTGGCCACTTCGATGTGGTAGTAGTCCCAGTCTGGCGCAATCTCTCGTCGAATCGACATGGCATCCAGCGTTTCTCGCGGGAAGAACCTGTTCAGTTTGCGGTCTTCCCAAACCGGGTCACGGGCGTAGAACCAGCGCTCGCCCGACAGCCCACCGTAGGTCACCACCAGGGTCGGCGTATTACGCACGTCGGTGCCGGCCATCAGCTGAATAACGTCCTTGTACAAGGGCGCAATCGGCAGATTGTGCTCAATCCCGGTTGCACCATCCAACACCATTGGCAGGTTCAGAAAGAAGGTCGAGCCTCCCTCCTCTACCACCAGCATGCCCAGTTCACGCGCAGCCTGATTGATCTGCTGATGCTGATTGCGACGCGGTTGGTTGTAGCTCTTGACCGAAAAAGCGCCCAGCGCCTTCATGCGACGCAGATGCGAGCGAGCGTCATCGAGCGAATTGATTTCCGCCTTGAAGTCTCCGTCGGCGCCGTACAGGATGGTGCCGGTGGAGAACACGCGCGGCCCGACCATTTTGCCGGCCTTGACCAATTCAGCCTGTGAGAACACGAATTCACTGGTTGCCGAGGGATCGTGGGCAGTCGTGATACCGAAGGCCAGATTGGCGTAGTAGGCCCAGTTCTGCTGCGGAATCACCCCGCCCTCGAAATGCGACACATGAGCGTGAGCGTCGATGATGCCAGGGATCACCGTCTTGCCTTGAATATCGACCACCCGACTGCCATCCGGCACCCGAACCTCTCCACGCTTACCCACCGCGCGAATGCTGTCGCCCTGAATCAACACGACGGCATCTTCGATCACCTCTTCTGCGTTCTCGGCATCGCGCATGCTGATCACCCGTGCGCCGACCAAGGCCACGTAGCCTTCCGGCGCATACACCGGTTGACTCAACCCCAGTTCGATGCCCTTCAGGTCTTTCAGTTCAGGCAGCGTGCTCTTGGCGCCGGGCAAGAAGGCGAAGGTCTCCTGCAGATCGCGGCTGAAGTACTGATTGCCCACCACCCAATGCAGGCTATCGGCATCGGACCAGTGCAGGTACGAGCCCACATCACGACTGACCTGCGCTACCGGCACGCTCTTGCTTTCGCGGCTCAGCTCGATCGACTGCCCGGTGCGCGGCATCGGCGCAACATAGGCATTGAACAATTCGGTCCACGCCACCCAGCGGCCATCCGGGCTCAGCTCGACCAGATCGGGATACTTGAGACTGAGCAACTGTCGCGGCTCTTCCCCGGCCAATCCGACACTGACCAGTTTGCGAGCCGGCTCCTTGTCGCTGAAGTTGCCAGTGAAGTACAACACCCGTTGACCATCGACGCTGAACTGCGGCCGCTCGCCTTCTCGGGCAATACGCACAGCCTGCTCGGCTCCGGCACGCAGCAGGTAGATGCCGGCATCGCCGCTCCACAGCTGTCCGGTCAGCGAACTGCCCGAGTCCTTGCTTAACACAATGTTTAAACCATCCGGCGAATATCGCGGCCCGTAGTAGTAGCCGGGCGGCAGCGGCAGTTCGCGTTCCTTGCCGCTGTCGAGCTCACGCTCGATCACTCGCACCAGATCCTGATCGTTCCAGCGCGTGTATAGTAGCTTGCGTCCATCGGCGCTGAAGCTTGGCTGATACTCGAAGTCGCTGTCATTGTTGGTCAAACGGCTGGGCTTGCCGCTCGGCAAATTTCGCGTCCATAGCTTGCCCACGGCGTGAAATACGACCGTCTTGCCATGCGGAGCGGTGGCCACGTCGCGAATCATCTTGGCATCGAACTCTCCACTCTCCAGTGGTTGCTCGAAGCGCAGCGGCTCGGCCACCTGCTGCTCGACCTCGGCCACGAACGGAATGCGGCTTGGCGCAGCGCCATCGGTAGGCAATTTCCACAGACCGCCCTGGGCCCAGATCACCAGAGCAGAGCCATCGGGCAGCCAGTCATAGTTGGCGTACGGCCCGAAGATCGCCCAGGCCTCCTGCTGGTCGTGACTGAGGCCGTCCCACAGCGGCCGCAGCTTGCCGGAGGCGAGATCGATCAGGTGCAGTACCGACTTGTCGCGCACCCGGCGCACAAAGGCCAGGGTCTGGCCATCGGGCGAGATCTGCGGACGCACCGCACCGCCCGGACCGCGCACTACGTCCACGACCTCGCCGGTTTCGCGATCGAGGCGCCGAATCGCGTAGATCAGACCGTGTGGATCCTTGTTGTATTGAAAGCTCGGCCCTGGACTGACGTCTTCCGAGAAATAGACATAGCGGCCATCCGGGCTGATCTCAGGCTCGCCCTGATCTTGCTGATTGTTCTTCTGCTTGGTGAGCTGCAGGCCCGCCATGCCGCCGCTGACGTGGTACATCCACAATTCGCCCGCACCCAGCGAGCGCTGACCGGTGAAGTGCTTGCGGCCGATCAGATATTGGCCATCGGGCGTCCACACCGGGTTGTTCAGCAGGCGGAATTCCTCCTTGCTGACCTGCACCGGATTCTTGCCGTCGCTGCCGATGCGCCAGAGATTGTTGCCGCCACCGCGATCTGAGGTGAAAGCGATCTGCTTGCCATCAGGAGAGAAGCGCGGTTGCACATCAAACGCCCTTCCTGAGGTGAGGCGCTTGGCCTGGCCGCCGTCGATCGGCAGTAGATACAGGTCCCCCAGCAAGTCGAACACGATGTGCTTGCCGTCCGGCGACACATCGAGATCCATCCACGTACCTTCGTCGGTACTGAAGCGGATGGTCTTGGCTGCCGGCAGACTGCTTTCCACCGACCATTCCTTACTGTTGTCCTTGCCTCGGTCCTGGTTGGATTTCGCCGCCTGAATCGACAGCGGCAAGGCGAGCATCAGGGCAGCAGCAAGAAGATGACGAGGCATGAGCACTCCGGCAAACATGAGACAGCTCGCAAGCGTACTCGATTCTCTCGACAAATCAGCCTCCGATGGCGCGCCTCGCCGGGCAAATTCAGGCGAATGTGCGCACCACGTGAAGAGACACGGCCCAACTGCAGGTTCAAGGTCGACAGTTCTACCAATAGTGGCGCCATACCCGTTCCATTTTTCCCTCATTGTGCGAAACTTCACCAAGGCCCCAAGGGGGCCAGGTCAGGAAGACCGTGAACCATCCTGTTGTCGATGCGATACCCGAGAGCGATCGGCTGGCGGGCGACGATCGATTCTCACGCGGTGAGTTGCTGACAGCTCGGCTCATGCCGGCATGCAGTTGCCCCATCGCACGCTGTCCATCACGGCCCGCCTTCGCTCGTCTACGCGGGGGTGTTCGATGCGTTGGTGGAAGGGTCTCGGTACACGGATTACCGTCGCATCAATTCTTGCCTTGGTGCTGGTCGTCTGGGCGGCCAACTGGCTATCTGCAGCCGCCACAAGCGAGCGCATGGAGGCGCAACTCAACAGTGCCGCCGATGGCATCGTAGCGCGCCTGCAACTCAGCCTGATCGAACCGGTCTGGAATCTGAACACCGATCAGGCAAACAAGCTGGTGGCGGTGGAACTGAATTTTCCGGGCTTGATCGCCGCTCAGGTCAGTGACGAATCGGGCACTCAGATCGTCGGCCTGCGGCAGCGTGAAACTGAGGATGGCGAATTACTGGAGTTCACTGAGCCTCCCGCCAGCTTCTACCTGACTCGCGAGGCCAAGATCGATCGCGAAGGCGAGAGTATCGGCACCATTCGCCTTTGGCTCAGCGACATCACCATTCAGCAAGAGCTCGACGCCGCCTCGTCGGCAGACATGCGCAAGTTCGCTGGCGTCGGAATTGCCCTGGTGCTGATTCTCAATCTGCTGCTAAGGCGCTGGGTGACCACGCCGCTGGGACAGATGAGCCAGATCATCGGCAAGCTGGTCGAGCTCAAACCCGGTGAATCGCTGGAACAGATCAGTCGCCAGCAGTCGGCACTGAAGGCACGCTACGGACGCGACTCCTCGGAAACCGGTCAGCTGACCCGCTCTCTCGACCGCTTTGTCGATCTGTTCGGCGAGCTGAAGGAAACCACCGACTCCGCGCAGCGCGCCGGCCGCGGCTTGACCTGTGCATCGGCCAACCTGGCGCTGCTCGACCGCGACGGTTGCCTGGTGCTGCTGAACGACGCGTTTGCCAACTACCTGCACAAGGAACCGGACGTCGCCGACGCCCTGGGGGCCTGCGAAGGCGAGCTGACCGGCAAATGCAAAGTCGCCGAATCATTGGCGGCCAAGATCGGACAGTCGCTACCCTCGCTGCAGGCGCCGCTCAATCTTGAGTGCGAACTGGCGCATGCCCACGGTTCACTGGATATTTCACCGGTGGCCAGTACCAGCGGTGAACGTCTGGGTTATGTGGTGCAGTGGTACGACATGACCGAGGAGCTCAAGCAACAGCAACTGGAGCGTCGCATCGCCCAGGAGCTCTCCACCGTGGTCGCCGCCGCCACCGTCGGCGACCTCAAGGCGCGTATTCAGGTCGGCGACGAGAAAGGCGTGCTGGCGCAGCTGGCACAGCAGGTCAACAGCCTGCTCTCCGGCTTCGACAATGCCCTGGTAAAGATTCAGGACATGCATCATGCGCTGGCCGCCGGCGATCTCACCCATCGAATGCAGGAGCCAAGCTGGCAAGGTGCCTTCGCCGACGTCCGTGATAACGCCAATGAGACGCTGCAGCGATTGTCCGAGCTGGTTTCCAGCCTACGCGAAGCCGCCAAGTCCGTGGCCAATCACGCCGCCGAAATCCGCACCAGCACCGATGATCTGTCGCGTCGTATCGAAGCCCAGGCGGCGTCGTTGGAGCAGTCGGCGGCCAATATGAAGGAGTTGACCGATCTGGTGGGCGAGAATGAGCGCGATTCGCGCGACTCCAGCCAACAGAGCACGGTGGCCGATGAAGCAGCCCAGCAAGGTGGCGAGACCATCAGCCGCATGCAGTCGCGCATGAGCGAAATCGGCAAGGGCAGCCGGCGCATCATGGAGATCGTGCAGCTGATCGACGACATCGCCTTTCAAACCAATCTGCTGGCCTTGAACGCGGCGGTCGAAGCCGCCCGGGCCGGCGATATGGGCCGTGGCTTCGCTGTGGTGGCGACTGAAGTGCGGGCCTTGGCCAAGCGTGCCGCCGACAATGCGAAGGACATCCGCGCCCTGCTGTCGAGCAGTGACGGTGAAGTGCAACAAGGCATTCGTCTGGCCGGCGAACTGTCCACCGCCATCGCATCGATTTCGGAGGCGGTGGGCAGCTCAAGCCGCCTGGCCCGAAAGATAGCCGAGGCCACATCGCAACAGGCCAATTCGATACGTGAAGTGCAGACGGTGATCAGCGATCTCGACAACATCACCCAGCAGAACAGTGGTATCGCTGAGCGCACCGCTGGCGTGTCGGCCTCGCTGGATGAGAAGGCCGAAGTCGTGATGTCGATGCTGGCCCGCTTTCAACTGGACACCACGGGATCATCTAAACCAAGTGCTAAGAAGGAGAAGCGCAGATGAAACAAGCTATTGGACGCCGCAGCTGGCTGATTGCGAGTGCGCTGTTCTGCACGACCTTGTTTTCCGGGACGCTGCAGGCAGAGGAGAAAGTCATCCGCCTGACCAGCCTTGAGTGGCCGCCCTATTCCGGCGCTGCCATTGATCAGCAAGGGGCCAGCGTGGCCGTGGTGCGCGCCGCCGCCGAAGCCATGGGCTATAAGCTTGAGGTCAAGTTCTTCCCATGGAACCGCGCTGTGGCCGCAGCGGAAGACCCAAAGAGCGGCTACCACGGCTATTTTCCCGAGTATCATTCGGACGATGTGGCCAGCAAGTTCAAGCTTTCCGACAGCATTGGCAGCGGACCGCTGGGCTTCGTTGAGTCGAGCTCAGCCCCGGTCAGCTGGAGTTCCCTGGCCGACCTCAAGGGCAAGCCGATCGGTGTGGTCGATGGCTATGTCAACACCACCGACTTCGACGCCCAGGTTGCATCCGGCGAGCTGAAAGCAGAAGCGGTGAGCGACGATCTGACCAATATCAAGAAGGTGGCCGCCGGTCGCATCGCGCTCGCGGTGATCGACAAGAATGTGCTGGGCTATCTGCTTGCCAATGAAGCCAGCCTGGCGGCAGCCAAGGACAAGGTTCAGTTCAACAGCAAGCTGCTGGAAGACAAGCAACTGTTCATCGCCTTCCAGAATTCAGACAAGGGCGCTGCCGCCGCCAAGGTCATCAATGACGGCCTGAAGAAGATTGATGTCAATGCAGTCATGAACAAGTTCCTGACCCCCTGAGGTTCGCCAATCTGACCCGACAATCGAACGCAACGCAGCGTTTGTCGCGCATCCTGCAAGGTTGACCCAGCGGAACGGTGTGTTGAACGAGGAGAATTCGGCATGAAATCGCATCAGGCAATAATGAAGATGACCAAGGTTCGACGCGCAGGCTGGCTGCTCAGCCTGGCAGGGATGGCGTGTTTCGGCACGGCCCAGGCCGCCACCATCAGCATCGTTGCCGACGAGTGGTGCCCGTATAACTGCGAGCCCGGCAGCGACAAGCCCGGCTTCATGATCGAGATTGCCGAGAAAACCCTCGGCGCCGCCGGGCACACCATCGACTACAAGAACATGCCCTGGTCGCGTGCGATCGATGAGGCGCGCAAGGGCAAGTTCGACGCCATTGTCGGCGCAGCCAAGGACGATGCGCCGGATTTCACCTATCCAGCCGAGCCACTCGGCCTGAGCGGCTCGATATTTGTGGTGCGCAAAGGTGAGGCCTGGAGATACGCCGGATTGGATTCGCTCGCCGGGCACGCGATTGGCGTGATTCAGGACTACAGCTACGACGACGAGCTTGACCAGTATATCGAGGCGAATGCCAAGGACAGCGCGAAGGTGCAAGTCGCTGCTGGCGAAACAGCCCTGGAAACCAATATCAAGAAACTCGAAGCCAAACGCATCGACGCACTGGTGGAGGATCAGTCAGTGTTGAACTATGCCCTGGCGCAGGCGGGAAAGTCCGGCGCTTTCGATCTGGCCGGAAAGCTCAGCGACGCGGAGATCTACATCGCCTTTTCCCCAGCCAAGAAGGAATCCGCTGAGTATGCCAAGATTCTCTCAGAGGGATTGGCCAAGCTGCGCGCCTCCGGCGAGCTCAAGCAGATCCTGGCGAAGTACGGCCTGGAAGACTGGAAGAAGTAGAGCCTGCTTAGCATGTCAGTTGGGCGTATTGTGGAGGTGGGCGACACGCCCACCCTATTCGCCGCGCTGCACTTATCTAACCGACGTTGAAGTACTTCCTTCCCCGAATCCAGTCCGGGGAAGGCTCTGGAGGCTTTCGGCGCAACCGTTCGACCAGCTCACGGCAAGCCGGTCGCGGCAAAGCCGCGCCAGCGTTGCCGGAAAGCAAACACGCGCTGTGCTCGATTTCCGCGCTCGCCTTCAAAGGCGCACCCAATGCCAGCCCGGATATTTCATGAGGGGGCGCGGATGATCACCGAGGACTTTGCCTCGAGTGCAAGGCGCGACGAGCCCAAGTGGTGGGCCCACTTGGGCGAGATCGGGACGCAGTCCCGCGTAGCTGCGACAGCAGCCGACCGAGCGTAGCGAAGGCGCAGGCTACGAAGTAGCCGT
>NZ_JACYTR010000064.1 GCF_014841215.1 Pseudomarimonas arenosa | reverse complement strand
CCAGCCCACCCATCGTTCCAGAACAGGTCTTTATCAATCGACCGCTCGATCAATCAGCGTCAACGGGGAACAAAGCTCACTAAAATCACGATTCAAGCTGTCTCAAACCATTGACACATTCCGATGCACGATTTTGCGCTGGCGCTGGAGCAGGGCAACATGGAGTCGTTCTACCCAACCCTATCGGCGCTGTGGCGCAGCCAGACCAGTGTCGAGGAACTGAATCATGCGTTCTCCATTTTCTTCGAGAAAGAGATTCAATTGCTCATGATCGATGCGATGCAGCCGAAGTTTGATGCCGAGGCCAGCATTGATGAGAACGGCGTGCTCACCATTGAGGGTCGCTACGATACCTCGCCCAGCGTGGTTCACTTCAGCCATCGCTACATCCTGGAAGGCACCGACTGGCGCCTGATTGGCATCAATGTGCAACTAAAATAGAGAACCCCTGTCAGCCGTCAGCCATGCTGCGGTCCGGCGGCAATCAGGGCCAGACATTCCTGCGCCACGCTGGCAGCGGCCAACGCCGTGATCTCGGCGTGGTCGTAGGCCGGCGCAACCTCGACCACATCGGCGCCAATGACCTTGAGTCCCGCCAATCCGCGGATCAGCTGCAGCGCTTGATGCGTGCTGAAGCCGCCAACCACAGGCGTACCGGTGCCGGGTGCGAAGGCCGGGTCGAGAAAGTCGACGTCGAAGCTTACATAGCACATAGATTCACCGACGCGCCGGCGGATGCGCTGAATCGCCATCTCCGCACCAATGTCATGCAGCTCGATGGCATTGATCAGCTCAAAACCATGAGTTTCGGCGTTGTGCGTGCGCATGCCCAGTTGGATTGAACGTGCCGGGTCGACATAGCCGAGTCGGGCAGCATGGAAGAACATGGTGCCGTGATCGATTCGGCTGTCTTCGTCGTCCCAGGTATCACTGTGGGCGTCGAAGTGGATCAGTGAGAGGGGGCCGTGCTTTTCGCTCAGCGCGCGCAGCACAGGAAAGCTGACAAAGTGATCGCCGCCGAGGGTGAGCGGCACGACTCCGGCATCGACCAGCGGACGATACTGAGCGTATAGCCGCTCAGGAATCTGATCTGGACGGCCGGGGTCGAAGTCAAGATCGCCGTAGTCGATCACGGCCAGCTGTTCCAGCGGGTCGCCCGGCCAGGCGTACGGCTGGCACCAGGCCAGCGAAGCCGAGGCCGCGCGGATGGCGCGCGGGCCAAGGCGGGCGCCTGCGCGGTTGGTGGTGGCAAGATCAAACGGCGCGCCGATCACCGCCACATCCACACCCTGCAGTGACTTGCTGTAGCGTCGGCGAAGATAACTGGTAATGCCGGAGTAGGTCGGCTCGCTGTGTGTGCCGTGCAGCGATTCGCGGGTCAGGGCCTGATCGACCGGGTGTTGGCGCGGGGGATACTGTGAAGACATCGGAACCTCCGGTTCGGTTGATCCGTCGTCGTTTCCGCCTCGGGCGAGGCGGCCGGGACGTCGGGAACCGGAGGTGGGTTCAGCGCAATGCCGGTGAATCTAGGTGCTCAGTTTTCGGTGGGCCACAGGCCCACCCTATGAAAGCGAGCTGGAGTAGGGTGGGCCTGTGGCCCACCACTACAGCGCTTTGATTAACCCAGCGCCTTCGCCGCCGGCACATAGGTGTAACCCAGGTCGCGGGCCACCGCTTCATAGGTGATCTGCCCGGCATGCACGTTCAATCCGTTCAACAGGTGGGTGTCGTCGAGCAGCGCCCGCTTGGCGCCCTTGTTGGCCAGTTGCACGGCGAACGGCAGGGTGGCATTGGTCAGGGCAAAGGTCGAGGTGCGGGCCACACCGCCCGGCATATTGGCGACGCAGTAGTGGATGATGCCGTCGACCTCGTAGGTCGGGTTCTGGTGAGTGGTGGCCTTGGAGGTTTCAAAGCAGCCTCCCTGATCGATGGCAACGTCGACCAGCACCGAGCCCGGCTTCATCAGGGCGAGCTGGGCGCGGGTGACCAGCTTCGGTGCCGCGGCGCCCGGAATCAGCACCGCACCGATCACCAGGTCTGCATAACGCAGGGTTTCCTCGATGGCATCGGCGGTGGAATACAGAGTGGTGATGCGGTCGCCGTACAGCTCATCGAGATACTTCAGTCGATCCAGCGAGCGATCGAGAATGGTCACCCGGGCATTCATGCCCATCGCCATGCGCGCGGCATTGATACCGACTACGCCGCCGCCGATCACCATCACGTTGGCTGGCTTCACGCCCGGCACGCCACCGAGCAGCACACCGCTGCCGCCTTGAGCGCGCTCCAGCGCGTGAGCGCCGGCCTGGATCGACATGCGACCGGCCACTTCCGACATCGGCGCCAGCAGTGGCAGGCCGCCCTTGCGGTCGGTCACGGTTTCGTAGGCAATCGCGGTGCAGCCCGACTTCACCAGGCCGGCGGTTTGTTCCGGATCCGGCGCCAGGTGAAGGTAGGTGTAAAGAATCTGCCCTTCGCGCAGCATCTGGCATTCGACCGCCTGCGGCTCCTTGACCTTGATGATCATCTCGGCCTTGGCAAAGATCTCTTCGGCCGTATCGACGATCCTGGCGCCAGCCTTTTCGTACAGGTCATTGGTCAAACCGATCGACTTGCCGCCATCGTTCTGCACGATGACCTGATGACCGTGCTGCACCAGTTCGCGGGCGCCGGCCGGCGTCAGGCCGATGCGGTACTCGTGATTCTTGATTTCCTTGGGTACGCCGATAAGCATTTCGCTGCCCTCCCGGGGCGTTCAATGATTTTGATTGTGTCGGGCGGGCCCTGGCCCGCCGCTAGGATCTTGATCCACTCAACCCGTCACCGCCGGGCGGTGCAGGAACACGACGGCGGGCCAGGGCCTACCTTGTGGCGCGTATGGTATCGGCGAGCGCGGCAAAAATCTGGTCGATTTGCGACGGTTCGATGATCAGCGGCGGTGACAGGGCGATGATGTCCCCGGTCACGCGAACCAGAATGCCGGCTTCGCGGAACATGCGCTCAAACACTTCAAACGCTCGTTGGCCTGACTGCCCCGGTCGTGGTTCGAGTTGGATCGCCGCAATCAGTCCGTAGTTGCGGATGTCGATCACATGCGGCAAGCCGTGCAGCGCATGGGCTGCGCGTTGCCAATCGGGGCTGAGCCGATCGGCGACAGCAAACAGTCGCTCCTCCTGATACACATCCAGCGCTGCCAGCCCAGCCGCGGCGGCCAGCGGATGACCGGAGTAGGTGTAGCCATGAAACAACTCGATCATGCCCTCCGGGCCGTGCATAAAGGCATCCTGAATGGCCTCATTGATCAGCACAGCGCCCATGGGCACGCAGCCATTGGTCAGGCCTTTGGCGCTGGTGATCATGTCCGGCACCACGCCAAACTGCTGGGCGGCGAAGGCCGATCCGATCCGCCCAAATCCGGTGATCACTTCGTCGAAGATCAGCAGGATTCCGTGGCGACTGCATATCTCGCGGATCCGCTGCAGATAGCCCACAGGTGGCAGGATCACGCCGGCGGAACCTGAGATGGGCTCGATGATCACCGCTGCAATGGTGCTGGGGTCGTGCAGCTGACAGAGTGCTTCCAACGCATCGGCGAGTTCGGCGCCATGGGCGGGCAGGCCTTGACTGAATGCGTTGCGGTCGAGGTCCAGGGTGTGTGGAAGATGGTCGACGCCCGGCAACAGGGGCCCAAAGTGCTTGCGGTTGTGCACGATGCCGCCGACCGAAATGCCGCCGAAGCCAACGCCGTGATAGCCCTTTTCGCGACCGATCAGGCGGCTGCGTTGACCTTCGCCGCACGCACGGTGGTAGGCCAGCGCGATCTTCAGTGCGGTATCGACCGACTCCGAGCCCGAGTTGGTAAAGAACACCCGATTCAGCCCGGATGGAGCCAGCTCGGCCAGACGTTCGGCCAGCTCAAACGCCAGCGGATGGCCCATCTGAAAGCTGGGCGCGTAGTCGAGCTTGGCCGCCTGCTTCTGGATCGCTTCGACGATCTTCGGACGCGCATGGCCGGCGTTGCAGCACCACAGCCCAGCGACTGCATCGAGAACCTGACGGCCGTCGACGTCGTAGTAATACATCCCCTCAGCGCGCTCCAACAGGCGTGGCGACTGCCGGAAGCGCCGATTGGCGGTGAATGGCATCCAGTACGCCGGGCCGGTCAGATCGGCATTTGGCGCTTGTGCGTTGCTCATGGGGCGGTCCTCCCGAACACGCGATGACGCTAGCAGTGTTGAATAAACTTTACAATTGGTGCGAAGTCGTCAAATTTATTGCGTCGAGGCGGAGGGCCTGTTACACAGGAAAGACTGGTGGTACAGGGAACTGCGGCATGGATATCGGCGCACGATTGCAAAAGGTCAGGCTGGCCCGCGGGCTGAGCCAGCGGGAGCTGGCCAAACGCGCCAATGTCACCAACAGCACCATTTCGCTCATTGAGCAGAACAAGGTCAGTCCGTCGATCAGCTCATTGAAGAAGGTGCTGGATGGCATCCCCATTTCCTTGGCCGAGTTCTTTACCTTCGAGGAGGTGCAGGCAAACGAGGATGGGCCGTTCTATCGCGCTACCGAACTGCCCGACGTCGGCAACAACGAGGTCCACTATTTCCTGGTCGGCAAGCGCCAGCCGCAGCGACAGATGTGCATGCTGCGCGAACTCATGCCGCCGGGCTCGGACACCGGTGAGTCGATGTACAGCCATGCAGGAGAAGAGGCGGGGGTGATCATTCGCGGCGAAGTCGAAGTGACGGTCGGCGAGCACTGCCGTGTGCTGCGTGCCGGTGACGCATACTATTTCGAGAGCCGTACCCCGCACCGTTTTCGCAATGTCGGTGAGGGCGAGGCGGAGTTGATCAGCGCGAACACGCCGCCGACATTTTGAATGTCTCGCTGCTGTAGGCTGGTGAGCGCAGCGATGCGAGTGACGGATGCACTTTCTGAGGAGCCGCAGATGAGCAAGTCGTTTGAGCAGTGGCAGGCCGCCGCCGCGACCCTGGCCTTTCCGCATCAGGCCCTGATTGACGGCAAACAGGTGGCGGCGGCCTCGGGCAAGACCTTCGACTGCATCAGCCCGATCGATGGGCGCGTGCTGGCGAAGGTGGCCGAGTGCGGCGAAGAAGATATCCATCGAGCGGTGCAGTCAGCGCGGCGCAGCTTTGACAAAGGTGACTGGTCGGCCAGCAAGCCCTCTGCGCGCAAGAAGGTACTGCTCAAACTGGCTGCGCTGCTGGAACAGCATGCTGAGGAGCTTGCATTGCTGGAAAGTCTGGATATGGGCAAGCCGGTTGGCGATGCGCTGAAGGTCGATGTGTCGGCCAGCGTGCGTTGTTTCAACTGGACCGCTGAGGCCATCGACAAAATCTACGACGAAATTGCGCCCACCGGACCTGACGAGTTGGGTCTGATCACCCGCGAACCGCTGGGCGTGATCGGCGCCATCGTGCCGTGGAATTTTCCGTTGCTGATGGCCTCCTGGAAGCTGGCACCAGCGCTGGCCATGGGTAACTCAGTGGTGCTGAAGCCCTCGGAAAAATCGCCGCTGACCGCGCTGCGCCTTGCCGAGCTGGCCCTGCAAGCAGGGCTGCCGCCCGGGGTGCTGAATGTGGTGCCCGGATTTGGCAAGGAGGCCGGCGAGCCGCTGGCCCTGCACATGGATGTCGACGGGCTGGTATTCACCGGGTCGACGGCGGTCGGCAAGTACCTGCTGCAGTGTGCCGGTCGCTCCAACATGAAGCGTACCTACCTCGAATGCGGCGGCAAGAGTCCGAACATTGTGTTTGCCGATGCGCCCAGCCTGGAGATCGCTGCCCGCGGTGCCGCAAGTGGCATCTTCTACAATCAGGGCGAGGTGTGTACCGCGGCCTCACGGCTGTATGTCGATCGCAGAATCAAGGACGAGTTCGTCGCCAAGGTGGTCGAGTTTGGCCGCGAGATGCAGCCAGCGCATCCATTCACCCCGCGTGCGCCGATGGGCGCCTTGGTTGATGAGGGGCAGACTCAGCGCGTTCTGAGCTATATCGAACAGGGCAAGGCATCTGGCGCACGTCTCGCCCTGGGCGGCGCACGTGTGAGCCCGGTCGAAGGTGGTTGTTATGTGGAGCCGACCATTTTCGATGAGGTGAAACAGGATGCGGTGATTGCCCAGGAGGAGATCTTTGGCCCGGTGTTGTCGGTGATCGGCTTCGACGATGAGGTGGAAGCGCTGCGACTCGCCAATGACACTCCGTTTGGATTGGCGGCTGGCGTTTGGACCCGCGACATCAATCGCGCCCACCGCATGGCCCGCAGCCTGCGCGCCGGCAGTGTCTGGGTCAACTACTGGGACGGCGGCGATATGACCGCGCCTTTCGGTGGCTACAAGCAAAGCGGTAACGGCCGCGACAAGTCACTGCATGCGTTCGACAAGTACACCGAGTTGAAGGCGACCTGGATCAATCTGCGCGGTTGACTGTTTAGCCCGGCCATCCGGGTTAGCCGGTTCAATCAAGCAGTCCATCGGCGGACTGCTCGCGCGCAGTGACGTAGGCGCGGTGAAGCGCCCGCGCGTATGGGCCGCGCCCACCGGTCTGAAAGGCGGGAAAAGCTACCCCACATCCACCACTGATCGTGGTCGGTCGATATGCCTGGGGTCAATCAGGTAATCGAAAGCCTCGCGAACAGCATGTTGTGAGCCTGACAGCACCAGGACGTCGCCGACCAGCAGTCGCGTTTCGCCGTCGGGCTCGGTGATGAACTCATCGTTGCGCCTGAGGCCGAGGACGGTGGCGCCGGTGCGGGCACGCAGATCGAGTTCTCCCAGGCTGAGGCCCATGGCGGGCGAGTCCTGATCCACCGAGTACGGGCGCAAGTCGCCCAAGCCGGGCAGCAATTCGCGCACTTGCTCGAGGGCCAGGGCGGTGCTGCCAGCGCCAGCGCCGGGAGCGCGTTTTCCCAGGGCATCAAGAATGGCCATCGAGCCGGCCTGAACATGACCCTGCAGATTGGTGGCGCTGCGCCAGAGCGCGATGCCCAGAATCAGCACCAACAAGATCAGCACGGCCAGCCCGCCGATCGGTGGCAGAAAAGGTGAGGTGATCAGCAGACACAGCAGACCGACGAAGACCACGATGCCGATCTCCAGCGCCAGGGTCATGGCCCGTCGCGGCGCGGCAGCGAAATCGACGCCCTCGGTGGTGTGTGGAAGCGCCAGTTGCGCCATCCGTCGACCCAGCGCGCGCGCCAGACGCACCGAGGTCAACATCAACGGCGCGACCAACAGCGCCGCAGCCACCCAGATCACTATGCGTGCCACTTCGCTGAGGGCCGGAAAGCGCGTGCTCAGCCACTCGGCCAGGCGTTCACTTCCGAGTGAGGTGCCGATCACCAGGGCGCAGAGCAGGGCGGCATCGATCAGCAGCAATCCAGCGATTCGCCGCAGCTGTGCGCCATGACCAAGGGCACCGCGTTGCCGCGCGCGGGTCAAGTCATCGATCCAACCGCCATACAGCGACACGAAGGTCTGTAAAGGCTTGGGCAGGTTGTGATCCACCGCGCTGGCCAGCGGTCCGGACAGCTTCACCATCCAGGGCGTGGTCAGCACGGTGATGGCCGAAACGGTGACCGCCACCGGGTACAGCGCCGGATCGACGGCGCCGAGGCTGAGCCCCAGTGCGGCGATGATGAAGCTGAACTCACCAATCTGGCTCATGATCATGCCGGCACGCACCGAGCGACGCACACCGATGCCGCCGACAAATGCGCCGAAAGCCACTGCCAATGGTTTGACGAACACCACCGCCAGGGTGAATAGCAGCACCAGTGACCAATGTTCGATCAGCATGCGTGGATCGATCGACATGCCGACCGCGACAAAGAACACCGCCGAGAACAAATCCTTCAACGGCCTAACCAGGTGTTCCACCCGTCGCTCTTCGCCCGACTCGGCGACCAGCGAACCGGCCAGAAAGGCGCCCAGTGCTACCGAATAGCCGAAGTACTGCGCCGCCAGCACGGCGGCAAAACAGATGCCGACGCTTGACAGCAAGGTGACTTCCGGGCGGTTGAGCTTCACCACCGCAGCGATCATGCGCGGCACCGCGAACATGCCTGCCAGCAGCAGCACGGCGAGAAACGTGCTGAGCTGCAAGGCCGTGCTGCCGAGACTGTCGAGTGTCACTTCGCCTTGCTGCACCACCATGGTGAGTACCGCAAGCAGGATCACGGCCAGAAGATCCTCGACGATCAGGATGCTCAGCACCAGATCGCGCAGCGGCTTCTCGATATTCTGCTCCTCGAACACTTTGGCAATGATGGTGGTCGAGGCAATCGCCACCACAGCGCCAAAAAACAGCGACTGCAGCCCGCCAAATCCAAAGCCGCGGGCGATCGAGAGGCCGGCAAACATCATCACGCCCACTTCGAGGAAGGCAATGATGAAGGCGCGTGGGCCCACCTTCAGCAGATGACGCAGGCTGAATTCCAGGCCGAGAAAGAACATCAGCAGAATAACGCCGAGTTCCGACAGCGAGGTGATGGTGGATTGATCGGTGACCAGGGCCAGCCCCATGGTCGGGCCGACAATCACCCCGGCCAACAGATAGCCCAGCACCGGCGGCTGGCGCAGCCGAATCGACAGATAGGTCGTGGCCGATGCCACACAGATGACTATGGCCAAGCTTTGGAAGAACCCGTGACCTTGGTCCATGCTCGCGCCCCAGAAGATGCGCCTAGCCTAGCAGGCCGTGACTGATCACCAAAGCGCGTCGCGCAACTTGTACCAGGACATAGCGGCGACCAGCAGGGGCGTGCGCAGCAGGCGACCGCCGGGAAAGGGCAGGTGACGGATGCGCTCGAACACGTCAAGCCGGTCGGCCTGACCGCGAATGGCCTCGGCGATCACCTTGCCTGCCAGGTTGGCGGTGTTCAGCCCGTGGCCGGAGAATCCCTGCGCAAAGTACAGGTTGGGTTGCAGGCGGCCCCAATGGGGGGCGCGGTTCAGGCTGATATCGATCAGTCCACCCCACACATGATCGAAGCGCAGATCTTGCAGTTGCGGAAAGACCTTGCGCACCCTGGCTTGCATGGTGCCGCGCAGACTCGGTGGTGGCAGGGTGGAATAGCTGGCACGACCGCCAAAGAACAGTCGATGGTCGTGAGTGAGGCGAAAGTAGTCGACCGCCCAGTTGATATCGGCCACCGCCATGTCATTGCCGATCAGGCGGCGAGCCGGCCCTTCACCCAGAGGTTCACTGACGGCGATATAGCTTGCAACCGGCATGATTCGTGCGTCGAGTTCGGCAGCGATGCCGCGTACCAGGGCGTTGCCGGCCAAGACGCCGAACTCCGCTTCGATTTCCCCTGCGATGGTATGAAAGCGTAGTCTTGGCGCGCGCTCGACCCGAGTGACCCGACTGCATTCGTACACCTCTACGCCGAGTTTGATCGCCGCTTCGGTCATGCCCTGCAGCAGCCGCAGCGGGTGCAGGTGTCCGCTGCGCGGGTCGAACAGCGCCCCGCGGTAACGGCGGCTGGCCAGCACGCTTTGCAATCGCTCGGCCGACCACCACTCCAGCGGATAGTCGTAGTCGTGATGCAGGCTGTCCTGCCAGCGTTTCAGTTCGTCGACCTGGCGTGGCCTGATCGGCACATGGGCGTGCCCAGGCCGCCAGTGGCAGTCGATGGCGTAGTCGGCACAGCGCTGATGGACCAGCTGCACGCCTTCCAGCGACCACTGAAACACCCGGCGGGCATCAGCCTTGCCGAGTAGATCAACCAGCTTGTGCTGCTCGCAGCTGTAGCCAAAGATCAGCTGGCCACCATTGCGGCCGGAGGCGCCGGCGCCGATCTGTTCGGCTTCGATAACCGCTACGCGCAGCCCTGCCTCAGCCAGGCTCAAGGCGCAGGAAAGGCCGGTGAAGCCGCCACCCAGAATGCAGACATCGACCTGTCGGCGGCCGTACAAGGGCGGCGCGGCGGTGCGCTGTGGCGCCGAGGCCTGGTACCAGGTTGGCGTCGGACCTTTTCGGTCAGACATGACGCAGATACCAGTCGACTTCGAGCGAAGTCACCTGGCGGCTGAAGGTCAGCATTTCCTTGCGTTTCTGAGCAGCATAGATGTGCCGGAAGTCGTCGCCGAAGCGCTGCCGAATCCACTCGCTGGCAGCGAACTGCGCGATCGTGTCGCGCCAGAACAGCTGCCGCGATTCGGTCTGCTGGTAGGCATTGCCGACTATCGGCGGGCCAGGGTCAGCCGGTGAGGCCAGTCCATCCAGGATGCCGGCCAGCACGCTGGCCACCACCAGATAGGCATTGGCATCGGCACCGGCGATGCGATGCTCGATGCGGACATTGGCCGGATCGCTGTACGGCACGCGCATGGCGACGGTGCGATTGTTGAATCCCCAACACTCATTGAGCGGAACAAAGGCGTTAAGCACGAAGCGACGATAGCTGTTGGCATTCGGCGCGAACATCAGCATGCAATCGTCGGCATGACGCTGCAGGCCGGCAATGGCGTGACGCAGCGCATCGGCCGGTGCGTCCGGGGTGCAGGCGAACACGTTGTTGCCCTGCTGATCGAGCAGGGAGACGTGCACATGCATGCCGCTGCCGGCCTGCTCGGCGAACGGCTTGGCCATGAAGCTGGCTTGATAGCCGCAGCGCTCGGCTACCGCCTTGATCGCGCGTTTCAGCATCAGTGCGTCATCGCAGGCCGCCAACGGGTCGTCACGATGCTTGAGATTGATCTCGAACTGACCCGGCGCATACTCGGCCACGGCGGTGTCCGCTGGAATGCCCTGTTCAGCGCATACGGCGGAGACCTGATTGATGAAGCCGCGAAAGTCATCTACATCCTGCAGGTAGTAGACCTGGGTGGCGTGGTTGCGCTCGCCGGTGGTGGGGTTCAGCGATACTTGCGGATGACCATCAGCGCTGAGCTTTCGATCCAGCAGATAGAACTCCAGCTCGACAGCAATGACCGGCTTCAGGCCGCGCGCTGCAAATGCGGCAACAATTCGTTTCAGCACTTCGCGCGGATTGGCCGCGAAGGCCTGGCCGTTGATGTCCTGCATGCTGAGCAGGGCTTGCAGAGCAGGACGCTCGGCCCAGGGCACCGGACGCAGGGTGCCGGCCAGCGGCATGCAGACGCGATCCTCATCGCCGATGTCGTAGCCAAGGCCGGTTTCCTCCACCGTATTGCCGGTGATGTCCGTAGCGATGAGTGACATCGGCAGACAAACGCCTTGTTTCCACACCTTGCCCAATGCGCTTGCCGCGATGCGCTTGCCGCGCAGCAGGCCATTCATGTCGGCCAGGATCAGGTCGACGTACTCAGGTGAGGAAGTACGATCCAGAACGTCGCGATCGGCTGCGCAGAATTCAGGGCTACTCATGATGGTGCTCGTTCAGGTGTGCGCTGCAACAAGGAGCGAGGATGCTATCAGTTTGCGGGATGTCAAAAATACTCATCACTTGTTTGCTATTTCAGCAGAAAGATTCGTCTGGCAACAGCTGTTTAGCGAATTGGTGTTGATAAAATCAAACAGCGCGAGTAGTGTCGCCTCAGCATGAGCTATGTTCATGGTGCGCTCCCTGGCCCGTTTCTGCCCTAGGGAATCTCTGAACAAGTTCAGAGATTCCTGTGGTGCACGGATGCACCGCCGCGATCAACAACCGTAAGTTGTTGATCAGCGTATTCGAGCGAAGCTCGACGTAGCCGCGGAGCGGCCGAACCGAGTCCGGACCTGTGCCGGACTCGGCGCGTCTGAGTACGTTCGGGACGGACTTATTCAGACTTGCCCTAGCTTGGCGCAGGAATGGCAGAGTTATTCGTGCAGCGGCATCGGAGGTGGCGTGGCAACGGCAAGACCTTGGGTGGCAGTGCCGGCCGATCGCAAGATGATCGGGCCGCATCCGTTCCAGTCGGTCGGTGAAAAATACCTGCGCGCCTTGCGCGAGGCCGCTGACGTCGAGCCGCTTATTGTGCCGGGTCTGGTGCCGGCCGGGGAGATCGACCCCTGGCTCGACCGCGTCGACGGCGTGTTTCTGACCGGCTCACACAGCAATCTGGAACCGCACCACTACGGCGCCAGCAAGGGCGATGACGACTTTCTGTTCGATCCACTGCGCGACCAGCTCAGTCTGGCCGTAATACGCGCTGCCTTGCAGCGCCGACTGCCGCTGTTCGCCGTCTGTCGTGGTTTGCAGGAAGTGAATGTGGTGTGCGGCGGCACCCTGTTGCAGCGCGTGCATGAACAGCCCGGTCACTTCGATCATCGCGAAGATCTCAACCAGCCGCTCGATCAGCAGTACGCGCCAGCGCACAAGGTCCGGCTTCGCCCGGGCAGCCTGCTGGCCTTGGCCGCGGCCAAAGAAGAGGTCGAAGTGAACTCCCTGCACGGCCAGGGCATTGACCGCTTGGGTGACGGGCTGCAGGCCGATGCCTGGGCCGAGGACGGGCTGATCGAGGCGTTCTCGCTCGCTCATGCTGGGCAGTACTGTGTCGCGGTGCAGTGGCACCCTGAGTGGAAGGTGGCGGAAAATCCGTTCTATCTAGCGCTGTTTGAGCAGTTTGGTGCTGCATGTCGGCAATTTGCAGCGAATCGATTGGCTAACTCGAGTTCACCATGAGCAAGAAGAAAGCGACGGTGGCTACCTTGCCGCAGGAGCACGAGCTGAAGCGCTGGCTCAAGGACAATCGCATCACCGAAGTCGAGTGTCTGGTGCCCGACTTCACCGGCAATGCGCGCGGCAAGATCGTGCCGGCGAGCAAGTTCTCCCACGACTTCGGTACCCGACTGCCTGAAGGGCTGTTCGTTACTACCGTCACCGGCGAATATCCGGACAGCTACGATGATCTGGTTTCGGCATCTGATTCAGACATGATCCTGCGTGCCGATCCGGAAACCCGCCGCGTAGTGCCTTGGGCCACCGACCCGACGGCGCAGATCATCCACGACTGCTACACCCGTGATGGCCGGCCGCACGAGCTTTCACCGCGCAACGTGTTGCGCCGAGTGTTGTCCGCCTTCGAAGCGATGGGCTTGCAGCCGATCGTGGCGCCCGAGGTGGAATTCTTTCTGGTGCAGAAGAACACCGATCCGGACTTTCCTCTGCAACCGCCAGCGGGGCGCTCGGGTCGGCCGGAAACCGCGCGGCAGAGTTACTCCATCGATGCCGTCAACGAGTTTGATCCGGTGCTCGATCTGATGTACGACTACGCCGAGGCGATGGAACTCGATGTAGATACGCTGATCCACGAGAGCGGCGCGGCGCAGCTGGAAGTGAATTTCGAGCATGCCGATCCGCTGTCGCGTGCCGATCAGGTGTTCATGTTCAAACGCGCGATGCGTGAGGCCGCCTTGCGCCACGGCGTTTACGCCACCTTCCTCGCCAAGCCGATGGAGTCTGAGCCGGGTAGCGCCTTGCACGTGCATCAAAGCTTGCTCGATGCCAAGACCGGTCAGAATGTTTTTGCTGGCAAGCGGCTTGGCGAGACCAGTCCGGTGTTTACCCACTACCTGGGTGGATTGCAGAAGTACGTGCCGGCGGCCATGGGCTTCTTCGCTCCGAACATCAACTCGTATCGGCGGCTGATTCTGGGCGAGGTTTCGCCGAAGAATGTTGAGTGGGGTTACGACAACCGAACCTGCGGTTTGCGCGTGCCGGTCGATACGCCGGAGAACACTCGCGTGGAAAGCCGCTTTGCCGGCTCTGATGCCAACCCCTATCTGGCGATCGCCGCCACCTTGGCCTGCGGTCTGCTTGGGGTGCGCGAAAAACTTGGAACCACCGAGCCGCTGCAAGGCAGTGCGCATCCGCGTGGATTCATGCTGCCGCGGTCATTGCACGAGGCCCTGGATCTGTTGACCGACTGCCAGCCGCTGGTCGACTTGTTGGGGCCGCGCTTTGTCAAAGCCTATGTCGCGGTGAAGGAAAAGGAATTCGAGGCCTATCTACGGGTGATCAGTTCCTGGGAGCGCGAGTTCCTTTTGCTGACCGTCTAGCCTGGAATCTGCAATGTCGCACCAACATATCGAACAGTTGCGTCGCCTGGACGCCGATCACCATCTGCATCCGTTCACCGACAATGCCGCCCTGGCCAAGAAAGGCACCCGCATACTTACCCGTGGCGAGGGCGTATACGTCTACGATCAGGACGGCCACAAGCTGCTCGATGCGTTTGCCGGACTGTGGTGCGTGAATCTTGGCTATGGCCGGCGCGAACTGGCCGAGGCAGCGTCCAAGCAGATGAACGAGCTGGCTTACTACAACAGCTTTTTCCAGTGCACCACTGAACCCACCGTTCGACTGGCAGCCAAGCTGGCCGAGTTGGCGCCGGGTGCGCTGAACCACGTGTTTTTTGCCGGATCGGGCTCAGAGGCCAATGACACCATTCTGCGTCTGGTACGGCACTACTGGGCGGTGCAGGGCAGGCCGGAAAAGTTCATCTTCATCGGTCGCCAGAACGGTTACCACGGCTCGACCGTGGCCGGCGCCAGCTTGGGCGGCATGGGTGCGATGCACAAGCAAGGTGGCTTGCCGATACCTGGCATTGAACACATCGCTGCGCCGTACTGGTTTGGCGAAGGCGGCGAGCTGTCAGCGGAAGAGTTCGGCCGCCAACGCGCACTGGCATTGGAAGCCAAGATTCTTGAGTTGGGCGCGGAAAACGTCGCCGCCTTTATCGCTGAGCCGATTCAGGGCGCGGCCGGGGTGATTATTCCGCCGGATAGCTACTGGCCCGAGATCAATCGCATCTGCAAGCAGTATCAGGTCTTGCTGATCGCCGATGAAGTGATCTGCGGCTTTGGTCGTACCGGCCAGTGGTTCGGCTCGCAGACCTTTGGCATCGAGCCCGACTTGATGGCGGTGGCCAAGGGTCTGACCTCGGGTTATCTACCGCTGGGCGCCGTTCTGATCTCCGATCCGGTGGCCGAAGTGCTGGCCGGGCAGGGCGGTGAACTGGCCCATGGCTATACCTATTCCGGCCACCCGGTGTGCTGCGCAGTGGCCCTTGAATCTCTGCGCATCCTGCAGGACGAGCGCATCGTCGAGCGCTGTGCAGACGACACCGGGCCGTATCTGGCCGAGCGTTGGCGGGCGTTGGGCGAGCATCCGCTGGTCGGCGAAGCGCGCATTTGTGGCATGGTCGGCGCGCTGGAACTGGTGCCGCGCAAACCCTCGCGGGCGTTCTTCGCCGATCGTGGCCGGGTCGGTGGCCTGTGTCGCGATATCGCACTGGAAGAGGGGCTGATCCTGCGCGCCACATGGGATGCCATGTTGCTGTCGCCACCGCTGGTGATCAGCCGGTCGGAAATCGACGAGCTGGCGGAGAAAACCTGGCGCGCGCTCGATCGCACGGAGAAGGCCATTGCCGAGGCAATCTAGCTCTGGCGCCGCGCAGCTGAATCGTTATGATCGACCTTTCGTGAAGCACCCAGCAAGGAGTTTGCCGATGTACCAGTCCAAGCTTTCTCTTCTGGTCGCGTTGTCCCTCGGACTCGCAGCCTGCGGTCAACAAGCCGAAGCCCCCAAGGAGGCGGTGCCCGAAGCCAAGCCAGCCGCCGCCGAGCGGGTGGTTCATGTCTACAACTGGTCGGACTACATTGCCGAAGACACCATTGCCAACTTCACCAAGGAAACCGGCATCAAGGTGGTGTACGACGTGTTCGACTCCAATGAAGTGCTGGAAGCCAAACTGCTCTCGGGCAGCACCGGCTATGACATTGTTGTGCCCTCTCTGAGCTTTCTTGGGCGGCAAGTTCAGGCGGGTGTGTTCATGCCGATCGACAAGTCGAAGTTGAAGAACTACGGCAACCTGGATGCAGGCATCATGGCCCGTATCGCCGAGGTCGATCCGGAGAACAGCCATTCAGTGCCTTATCTGATGGGAACCACCGGTATCGGTTACAACGCAGGCAAGGTCAAGGCGGTGCTCGGCGAGGATGCGCCCCTGGATAGCTGGGATCTGGTGTTCAAGCCGGAGAACATCTCCAAGCTGCATAGCTGCGGCGTTGCGATGCTGGATACGCCACAGGAACTCTTGCCGATTGCCCTCAACTACCTGGGCGAAGATCCGAACAGCTTCGACGAGGCGGTGATCGAAAAGGGCGCGGCCTTGTTGGAATCGATCCGTCCTCACATCACCTACTTTCACTCATCGCAGTACATCAACGATCTCGCCAATGGTGATGTCTGTCTCGCAGTGGGTTGGTCGGGTGACATTTTTCAGGCCCGCGATCGTGCCGCTGACGCCGAGAACGGCGTCGAGGTGAGCTACGTCATTCCGAAGGAAGGCGCACCGATGTTCTTCGATATGATGGCGATCCCGAAGGATGCCAAGCACGTCGACGAGGCGTATGCCTTCATCGACTACGTGCTGCGGCCAGAGGTGATTGCGGCGGTGCAGGATTATGTTTCGTACGGCAGCGCCAATACCGGGGCATTCGATTTGGTCGATGAATCCCTGCGCAACAATCCCGGGGTATTCCCCAGCGACGAAACCAGGCAGAAGTTGTTCACTTTCGCTGTCCTGCCACCCGAAGTGGACCGGCTCCAGACTCGCATCTGGACCCGGCTGAAAACGGGCAAGTAGTCTTCTGCAAGAAGAAGCGGGTGAGCCAGGGTCTGGCTCGCCCGTGTCTGGCTGCTGAGAATCAGCGGTCTGGGGTACGGCGGCGAATCCGGATGTAGTGCGCGGGGAGACACTGAATGGCGGAGAATGCGGATCTGAGCTTGGGCGGCCCGGGCGGCGCCAAGACCGACCAGCTGGGCGAGCACGACTACGTCAAGGTCGAAGGCCTGAGGAAGGAATTCGACGGTTTTGTCGCCGTCGATGATGTTTCGCTCAGCATTCGTCAGGGCGAAATCTTCGCTCTGCTCGGTGCTTCGGGCTGCGGCAAGTCAACCCTGCTCAGAATGCTGGCTGGGTTCGAACGGCCTACTGCAGGTGACATCCATCTGCAAGGGCAGTCGATGGCTGGCCTGCCGCCGTATCGCCGTCCAACCAACATGATGTTCCAGAGCTACGCTCTGTTTCCGCATATGACGGTGGAACAGAATGTAGCGTTCGGTCTGCAGCAGGAAAAGCTGCCGCGCGAGGAGATTCAGCGGCGCACCAGCGAGATGCTGGCCCTGGTGCAGATGAGCAAGCTGGCCAAGCGCAAGCCGCACCAGCTCTCGGGTGGTCAGCAACAACGCGTAGCACTCGCGCGCTCCTTGGCTAAGGGCCCGAAGCTGCTCTTGCTGGACGAACCGATGGGCGCCCTGGACAAGAAACTGCGCTCGCAGATGCAGCTCGAACTGGTCAATATCATCGAGAAGCAGGGGGTGACCTGTGTGATGGTGACCCACGATCAGGAAGAGGCGATGACCATGGCGCATCGCATCGCGATCATGGAGGCCGGTCGCATCCGTCAGGTCGGGTCGCCGGACGAAATCTACGAGCAGCCCAACAGCCGCTACACCGCCGGTTTCATCGGTCAGGTGAATCTGCTCGAGGGCAAGATCGACACCGACGAGAAAGATCACATCACCATCGTCTGTCCGGATCTGGAACATCAGATCTACGTGGGGCACGGTGTGACTGGTTATGAGGGCATGGACGTGGCGCTGGCCCTGCGGCCGGAGAAAATCCGCATCCACCGCGATGAGCCGCAGCAGGCCTGCAACAAGGCGCGCGGCATGATTCAGGATATCGCCTACTTCGGCAGCCACTCGGTGTTCCACGTCACCCTGGCCAGTGGCAAGGTCTTGCTGGTCAACCACGTCAACGCCAAACGCTGGGCTTCGGAGCAATTCACCTGGAACGACCAGGTCTGGCTGAGCTGGGGCGAATTGGCCGGGGTGGTGCTCAGCTCATGAAGCTTGCCGCCCTGAAGCGATACCTGCCGGGGCCGCGCTGGGGGCTGATCAGCATTCCCTATGGCTGGATGCTGCTGTTCTTTGCCGTGCCCTTCGCCATTGTGCTGAAGATCTCGCTGGCCAAGGCGATGATCGCCATGCCGCCGTACAGCGGATTGCTGAATTGGGATGGCAAGGCATTGCAGATGATCCTGCACCTGGACAACTACTTGTACCTGGTGCGCGACAGTCTGTACGTCGACGCCTACATCAGTTCACTGATGATTGCCGCAATCTCGACCTTTTTCTGCCTGCTGATCGGCTACCCGATGGCCTACGCCATCGCGCGGATGAAACCGGCGGTGCGCAACGTGATGATCATGCTGGTCATCCTGCCGTCCTGGACCTCGTTCCTGATTCGCATATATGCCTGGATCGGCATTCTCAAACCCAACGGCCTGATCAACAATTTCCTGCAGTGGATCGGCCTGATCGACGAGCCGCTGCAGATCCTCTACACACCGATCGCCGTGTACATCGGTATCGTGTATGCCTATCTGCCGTTCATGGTGCTGCCGCTGTACGCCAATCTGGTCAAGCTCGATCTGCGCTGCCTGGAGGCGGCCTACGACCTCGGCGCCAAGCCGTTCACGGTGTTCTGGCGCGTTACCCTGCCGCTATCCAAAGCCGGCATCATCGCCGGCTCCATGCTGGTGATGATTCCGGTGGTGGGCGAGTTCGTCATACCTGAGATGCTGGGCAATCCGCAGCAGCTGATGATCGGCCGTGTGCTGTGGCAGGAGTTCTTCAGCAATCGCGACTGGCCGGTGGCGTCGGCGGTGGCGATCGTCATGCTGATGCTGTTGATGATTCCCATCGTGCTGTTCCACCGCGCGCAGGCCAAGGAGCTGGAGGGCAAGCTGACATGAAGTCGGTGACCTCGGGTTCCTCGCCTTTGGCCCGATACATGCTGGGTATCGGGCTGATTTTCCTCTACGCGCCGATTCTGAGTCTGGTCATCTACTCGTTCAATGAATCACGCCTGGTTACCGTGTGGTCGGGTTTCTCGATCAAGTGGTATGGCGAGCTGTTTCGCGATCAGCAGATGATGGACGCTGCCTGGGTCAGTATCCGGGTCGCCGTCTACACCGCCTTCGCCTCGGTGGTGCTGGGCACGATGGCGGCCATGACCCTGACTCGCCTGCGCGCCTTTCCCGGCAAGACCCTTTTCAGTGCGATGATTACGGCGCCCCTGGTGATGCCGGAAGTGATCACCGGTCTGTCCATCCTGCTGATGTTCGTGACCCTGGCCGATGTGTTCGGCATCGGTCAGACCCGCGGGGTGTGGTCGATCTGGGCCGCACATGTCACCTTCAGCATGGCCTTCGTTACCGTGGTGGTCAGTTCCCGCCTGAGCGAACTCGATCGCTCCCTGGAAGAGGCCGCCATGGATCTCGGCGCCAACCGGATCAAGGTGTTCTTCGTCATCACCCTGCCGATCATCGCCCCAGCCCTGGTTTCGGGCTGGCTGTTGGCCTTCACCCTGTCGTTGGATGATCTGGTGATTGCCAGCTTTGTCTCTGGTCCGGCGTCGACCACCCTGCCGATGAAGGTGTTCTCCTCGGTGCGGCTGGGTGTCAGCCCCAAGGTCAATGCCTTGGCCACCTTGTTGATTCTGGCCGCCACCACCGCCGCGGTGGTCGGCTGGTGGCTGATGTCGCGGGATGAGAAGAAGCGCGAGCGCGAGATTCAGCAGGCGCTGCAGCAGGACGATTGAGGCGCGGCCGGCGCCCCGGCGGACCGCAGTCCTGGGCTTGCTGGCGAAGCGGTACGGTCGGGGCATGTCGCGAGAATCGCCGTGAGCGCCCCGCTGAGGACATTCGGGGGGCGTGGGCCGGGTGCACAGCCCTGGGCATAGGGCCGCGCTGTGGCGGCCTACATGCTAGAATTCGGGGCTTCCCGGGGGCTGAGCGAACTCGCGGCTGGTACTGCGAGCACGCCATCCTCGTGCCCCATATTCGCTGTCACAAGGTCTGTTGATGTCCGATTTAGCCAAGGAAATCATCCCGGTCAACCTCGAAGACGAGATGCGCAAGAGCTACCTCGATTACGCCATGAGCGTGATCGTGGGCCGCGCGCTCCCCGATGTTCGGGATGGTTTGAAGCCGGTGCATCGTCGTGTGTTGTTCGCAATGAACGAGCTCGGTGCCCACAGCAACAAGCCTTACTACAAGTCGGCGCGTATCGTCGGTGACGTGATCGGTAAGTACCACCCGCATGGCGACAGTGCGGTCTATGACACCCTGGTGCGCATGGCGCAGCCGTTTTCCCTGCGCTACATGCTGGTGGATGGTCAGGGTAACTTCGGCTCGGTCGATGGTGATGCACCCGCGGCGATGCGTTACACCGAGGCGCGCATGTCGCGTCTGGCGCATGAGCTGTTGGCCGATATCGACAAGGAAACTGTCGATTTCCAGCCCAACTACGACGACAAGGAACTGGAGCCGACGGTTCTGCCGGCGCGTGCGCCCAATCTGCTGATCAATGGTTCGGCCGGCATCGCGGTCGGCATGGCGACCAATATCCCGCCGCACAATCTGCGCGAGGTGGTGAATGCCACCATCGCCCTGATCAACAATCCGGATCTGACCATCGACGAGTTGATGGAGCACATTCCGGGGCCGGATTTTCCCACTGCCGGCATCATCAATGGCTCGTCGGGCATCCACGCCGCCTACCACGGCGGCCGAGGCCGCGTACTGGTGCGCGCCAAGGCCGAGATCGAAACCGACGACAACAATGGTCGCGAGGCGATCATCGTCACCGAGCTGCCGTATCAGGTGAACAAGGCGCGGTTGATCGAGAAGATCGCCGAACTGGTCAAAGAGAAGAAGCTGGAGGGCATTTCCGAGCTGCGCGATGAGTCCGACAAGGACGGCATGCGCATCTACATCGAAATCAAGCGCGGCGAGGCCGCCGATGTCGTACTTAACAATCTGTATCAGCAGACGCCGATGCAGAGCGTGTTCGGCATCAATATGGTGGCCCTGGTCGATGGCCGTCCGCGACTGCTCAATCTCAAGGAGATGCTGGAGGCGTTCATCCGCCACCGTCGCGAGGTGGTGACCCGTCGCACCATCTTCGAACTGCGCAAGGCTCGTGCGCGTGCGCACATCCTGGAAGGCCTGACCGTTGCCCTGGCCAACATCGACGAAATGATCGAGTTGATCAAGACCTCGGAAAGCCCGGCCATCGCCAAGGAGCGCATGCTGGCCAAGCGCTGGGAGCCGGGCATGGTCCGCGCCCTGTTGGGCGCTGCCGGCGCCGATGCCTCACGCCCGGAAGACCTGCCCAAGGGCGTCGGCCTGGTGTCCGATGGTTACCAGCTGACTGAAGTACAGGCCACGCAGATCCTGGAAATGCGCCTGAACCGCCTGACCGGGCTGGAGCAGGAAAAGCTGACTGATGAGTACAGGCAGCTGCTGGAGACCATTCGCGGCCTGATCGAAATCCTGGAAGATCCCGAGCGTCTGCTGCAGGTCATTCGCGAAGAGCTGAGCAATCTGGTCGAAGAGTTTGGCGATGCCCGCCGCACCGAGATCCGCGAGAGTCAGGAAGACCTGGATATCCTCGACCTGATCGCGCCGGAAGATGTAGTGGTGACCTTGTCGCATCTCGGTTACGCCAAGCGTCAGCCGATCACCACCTATCGCGCCCAGCGTCGTGGTGGCAAGGGACGCTCGGCAGCGGCGACCAAGGAAGAGGATTTCATCGAGCGGCTGTGGATCGCCAATACCCACGACACCCTGTTGAGTTTCACCAGCAACGGCAAGGTGTTCTGGCCCAAGGTTTACCAGTTGCCTGATGCCAGCCCGAACTCGCGTGGACGGCCGATCATCAACTTCGTTGCGCTGGAACAGGGTGAGAAGATCCAGGCGGTGCTGCCGGTGCGCGAGTTTCCCGATGATCTCTTTGTGTTCTTCGCCACCGCTCGCGGCACGGTGAAGAAGACGCCGCTGGGCGAGTTCGCTTTCCAGCTGGCGCGCGGCAAGATCGCGATCAACCTGGAAGAGGGCGACGAACTGGTCGACGTGGCGATCACCGACGGCAAGCGCGACATCATGCTGTTCTCCTCTGACGGCAAGGCAGTGCGCTTCGACGAGGACTCGGTGCGCTCGATGGGCCGCACCGCCACCGGTGTGCGCGGCATGCGTCTGGCCGATGGCGAATGCGTGGTATCGATGGTCGTCGTGGAAGGCGAGGGCGATATTCTTACCGCCAGTGAGAACGGCTTCGGCAAGCGCACCTCGATCGAGGAGTATCCGAAGAAGGGCCGCGGTACGCAGGGCGTGATCGCCCTGCAGACCACCGAGCGCAATGGCGCCCTGGTGGCCGGCGTGCAGCTCGACGATACCCACGAGTTGATGTTGATCTCGGACAAGGGCACCCTGGTGCGTACGCGCGCGGCGGAAGTGGCTGTGGTGGGCCGAAACACGCAGGGCGTTACCCTGATTCGTTTGCCGGATGATGAGAGTCTGGTTGGCGTGGTGCGCATCGAAGCGCTGGACGACGAAGAGGCGGAAGCTGAGCTGGGTGTCGAGCCAGTCGCTGTCGAGCAACTGGTCCCGGACGCTGAAACTCAGGCCCCGGCCGAGGGTGGCGATCAGCCGGCCTAAGGCGCGATAGTCTCGCCGGCCTCGAACAACCCCGGTCAGTCGCCGGGGTTTTTCTTTTGCTGCGCCCGGGACTGGCTCACTCTTCGAGGTGCAAGTGCTGATGAACTGTCAGGCTCGATTGCACAAGTACCAAATGCAAGGTGGTACCGTTCAGGGCCAGCGGACCGGTCGCCGCCACGCGCCTGCGTCGACGGGTGCTGGCAGTCCGTTCCGGAACTCATCCCGTGAACACAGCCAAGGCAAAGGATCTTCATGCAAGACCGATTGCACGACCTGATCAACCAGGAATCGCCGGATGCTGTCATTGCCACCGACGCGGATGGCCTGATCTGTTTCTGGAGCCGCGGCGCTGAGCGCATGTTGGGCTTTGCTGAAAGCGAGTCACTTGGGTGCGCGCTGTCACAACTCGTTGTTCCGCCCGAGCGACAGGATGAGGAGCAGCGCATGCGCGCGCAGGCGCTGAGTAGTGGCAAGGTGGTGTATGAGTCGATGCGCCGGCGCAAGGACGGCGTGTTGCTGTATGCCGATATCTCAGCCCGTCGTGTCGAGTCGGCCGACCGAGGCGTGGTGATCGTTTACGCCAAGAAGGACGTCACCGAACTCAAGGTGCGGCGCGATGCCAAGCATCTGCGATCGAGCTTCGGGGAGCTGCTGGACAGCACGCCCGACGGCATCCTGCTGGTCAATCCGACCGGTCGCATCGTGTTGGCCAACCGCCAGGCTACGCAGATCTTTGGCTACGAGAACGATGGCCTGATTGGCCTTGCGGTGGAGCAGTTGTTGCCCGAGCGGCTGCGCGGTGGGCATGTCAGTCACCGTGCCAGCTATGTGGCCCAGCCACGCGTGCGTGCCATGGGCGCCGGACTTGACCTCTACGGTCGGCGCAAGAATGGTGATGAATTTCCAGTCGAAATCAGCCTCAGTCCCTTGCAGACCGATGAGGGCACGCTGATCTTCAGCGCCATTCGCGATAGCAGCGATCGCAAGCGCATCGAAACCGAGCTGCGTGACACCAATGCCCAGTTGGAGCGTGCCAATGCGGCCAAGGATCTATTCCTGGCCGGCATGAGTCATGAGTTGCGCACCCCCTTGAATGCGATCATCGGCTTCACCGGCACCTTGTTGATGAAGTTGCCGGGACCGCTGACGCTGGATCAGGAGCGCCATCTGCAGACCGTCAAGGCCAGCAGCAAGCACTTGTTGTCCTTGATCAATGATCTGCTCGATCTGGCCAAGATCGATGCTGGCAAGACCGAGGTCAACAACCAGCGCCTGCGCACCTCGGAACTGCTCGATGAAGTGGTGGAGGCGGTTCGCTTGTCGGCCGAGCGCAAAGGCCTGTCACTGCATGTTGATTATCAGGCAGCGCCAATCGAATTTGTCAGCGACCCGCGTTTGCTGCGGCAGATTCTGTTCAACCTCAGCAGCAATGCCATCAAGTTCACTGACCAGGGCAGCATCACACTTCGCGTCTGGCGCCGGGTGCAGGATGCCGCCAGTGCCATCGTGCTGTCGGTGATAGATACCGGTATGGGAATTCGCGACGAAGATCAGCAGCATCTGTTCGAAGCATTTACCCGGCTTCGCAGTCGCGGCGATGATCAGCGCGAGGGCACCGGGCTAGGCCTGCACTTGACTCAAAAACTGGTCGGCCTGCTCGGCGGACAGATCGAACTCGAGAGTTCGTTTGGTCGTGGCAGCGAGTTCCGGGTGGTGCTGCCGGAGACCGACGGATGAGCGAACGGGTTCTGATCATCGAAGACAACCCGGACAATCTCGAGCTGCTGCGCTATCTGTTGCAGGCTTTCGGCTACCAGACGCTGTGCGCTGAAGACGGCCTGCGCGGCGTACAGCTGGCCCGGGAGGCCCTGCCTGATCTGGTGCTGTGTGACCTGCAGATGCCGGGCATCGACGGTCTGGAAGTGGCGCGGCGTCTGCGCGCCCAGCCACAGACGCGGCACTTGCCGATGGTCGCGGTGACCGCCTTTGCTCGCGGTGAGGACCGCGAGCGTGCTTTGCAGGCTGGCTTCGACCACTACATGTCGAAGCCGATTGAGCCCGAGCAGTTTCTTGCCTTGGTAGCCCAGATCCTGCGTCCGACCGGCCAGTGAGGTCGAGGTTGAGGTGGCCACTCGAAAGTCTTCGCTTGTCGGAGCCGAGGGGAGCAGGGCGAGTTCTTCTGATCTGGATTTGCGTCGAAAATGCTGCGCATAATGTTCAAAAGCAACAATTTGTACATGGGGCCAGGCGTAGCTGCCATCACGACGGCAGCACAGTAGCCGTGGCACGGTGCCGTCGACGGCGCAAGCTGAACAGCGGGCGGCGCGCGCGGTAAAGCGTGATCGATGGCAAATTCTGCGATCGAATGCGCTGGTCAACTGACATCAGGCTTCCGTTCTGCATTGGCGGTGCCGGTAAGGAGACGGCGAGTTGGCGAAATCGCGCACCATCCTTGTCATCGATGACCGAGCGAGTCACCGCGACCTATTGCGCTCGTTGCTGACCTACGCCGGCCATCGGGTAGTGACTGCCAATGATGGTCTGGAAGGTCTTGAGCGTGCGCGCGAACAGCGACCCGATCTGATCATCTGCGACGTGCTGATGCCGATCATGGATGGCTATGAGTTTGTTCGTCAGCTGCGACTCGAGCCGCAGATTGCCGACACCGAGGTGGTACTGTCGACAGCCTATTTCCACGAGCACGAAGCCTATCGTCTGGCGCAGCGCGTCGGCGTGCGGCGGGTGTTGTCGAAACCCTGCGAGCCCGATGAACTGCTCAGTCTGATCGAGCAGATTTTCAGTCAGCCGCCGGAGATCTCCACCCCCAGTGCCGACCAAGACCTCGATCGGCAGCAGCGACGCCTGTTCGTAGATCAACTGATCGCCACGGCCAACACCCTGGAACGGGTGGACCGCACGCTGATCGATTACGTCGACCTCAATTTGGCCCTGGCCGAGCTGCGCTCATCCGACAGCATGGCCGAAGCGCTGGCCAACGGCGCCAAGCAGCTGCTCAGCGCCCGTTATGCGGTGGCGGCCATGTACAGCCCCAGCAGTTTTGCTGATACCGCAGCCTTCGTGGTCGGCTATCGCAGCGCCACGGACAGCGCAGCTTGGCGTGAGTTTGATCCCCTGCGTCTGAAGGCGGCCGACTGCGCGCCCGGTGTGGATGGCGCCATTCGCTTTCTAGGCCAGCCGAATCTGCGTCAGTTGGCCGGATTGCCTGCACATTTCCCGCCGTTCAAGCAGGCCATTGCAGTCCCGATACTGTCGCCGGATCGCCGCTACGGTTGGTTGCTGCTGGCCGATTCTGTGGATGGTCATGACTTCAGTGAGCGCGAAGCCGCGCTGATCGCCACGCTTGCGGCGCATGCTGGGCGCATCTATGAGAACCAACAACTGCTCGAGCGTGCGAGACGCCACGCAGATCAACTACAGACTGAAGTTGCCATGCGGATCGGCATGCAGCGTCGGGTCGAATTGCAGTACGCCGTTGCCAAGGTGTTTGTCGAGAGTGAAGGATTCGATCAGGCAATCAACCAACTGCTGAAGGCGTTGGTGGAACGCTTGGATGTGGACAGCGCCAGTCTCTGGGAGCGTGATCGGACGAATCGCTGTCTGCGTCGCCTGGCGCTGGCGATTCGGGTTTCCGGAGTGGCCGCAATCAGCAATTCGGCCCCGCGTCTGCTGCGGATCGGCGAGGACGTGGTAGGCGAAAGCTGGGGAGGCGCCCAACCGGTCTGGCGAGTCGATGAACAGCTCGGTACCCGGCTGGCCTTCCCTTTGCAGATGCAGGACGACGTCATCGGCGCGATTGAACTGGCTAGCGACGAAGTGCGACCTTGGTCGGGTGAATTCATCGACTCGTTGACAGCCATAGGCAGTCAGATCGCCCAGTTTCTCGAGCGGCGCAGTCAATACGCGCAGATTCGCCGGCTGAACAGAATCCACGCCGTGCTCAGCAGCATCAATGCCATCTTGGTGCGGGTGCGTGAACGCTCTGAAGTGCTCAATCAGGCCTGTCAGATTGCGGTTCGTGAGGGCGGCTTCCAGGTGGCCTGGATCGCCTTGGCTGAGACCGCAGATGCACCGCTACGGGTGTGGGCCCGGCATAGCGACAACCACGACCTGCAGCTTGCCAATGCCGAGCCGGGGCGCTACCCGCATAGGTTGGCCGAGGCAGCTCTGGCTACCGGGCAGATCGTCTGTTCGAACGACCTGTTCAGCGAGCCGCAGTTGCCGGCCGGAGAATGCGGCGAAGCCATGGCCGCCGGCATGCGCGCCTACGCAGCGCTGCCACTGATTGCCGAGAACGGTGAGCGAGGAGTACTGTCCCTTTACTCCAGTGAGCCTGATGTATTTCATCCAGGCGAACTCACCTTGTTGGCTGAGTTGGCGGAAGATATTGCCTTCGCCCTGAGTACCATCTACACCCGGGAACTGCTGGACTACTCGGAGGAGCATGATGCTGTCACCGGCCTACTGAGTCGGCAGGGTTTTCTGCATCGACTGTCGCAGGTGTTGGAACAGTATCCGGAGCATCCGCGTGCGCTGTTCTGTTGCGATCTGAAACGATTTCGGCAGATCAACGAAAGCCTGGGCCGGGCCGCCGGTGACGCCATGCTGGGCCAGTTCGCTCAACGACTGCAGCGCCATTGGGCCGACTGCGCGGACATCGCTCGACTGGGCGGCGATGTGTTCGCGGCCTTGATTCTGCGCCCGCGACAGCTTAACGAACGCGTGCAGCGCTTCGTCGAGTGGAGCAGTCAGGACCTGGGAGGAGCGTTCGACATCGGGGGGCAACAGATCGCTACCCGCGCTCGGCTTGGTGTCGCTCTGTTTCCGGGTGACGCCAATGACGCTGCCTCATTGCTGCAAAAGGCCGAATCAGCGCTGCAGAACTGCAAGCTAAGTGGACAGCATTATCTGTTCTTCCGTCCAGAAATGACCGCTCGTGTGGCGGATAGTTTGCGCCTGGAGAGTCGTTTGCGCGGCGCAATCCGCGATCAACGCTTGCGCCTGCACTATCAGCCGAAGCTGTCCCTGGCCAGCGGCGAGCTGCGCGGGCTGGAAGCCTTGCTGCGCTGGACTGACGATGAGCTCGGCGATGTACCACCCAATGCTTTCGTGCCGCTGTTGGAAGAGACCGGCTTGATTCTGGAAGTGGGCGACTGGGCGATGCGGCAGGCTCTGAACGATGTGCGGCGCTGCGCTCACGAGGGCAATCTGCCTCTCCGCGTCGCGGTCAATGTGTCGGCCTTGCAGCTTGCCCAGCCCGACTTCGTGCCGAGGGTATTGAAAATTTGCACCGGTGATGTTGCCGGCGCCCGTCAACTCGAGCTCGAGGTCACCGAAAGCCTGCTGATGCATGACGTTGAAGCCAATATCCAGAAGCTGAGGTCATTGGGCGAGGCCGGGGTCGATACCGCCATCGACGACTTCGGTACCGGCTATTCGTCATTGGCCTACCTTGCTCGCCTGCCAGTGCGTGCCTTGAAAATTGATCGCAGCTTTGTCAACGGCGTGCTGGAACTGCGCGAGAGTCGACTCATTGTCAGCACCACCATTTCCTTGGCTCATTCGCTGGGTCTGGATGTAGTGGCCGAGGGCGTTGAGCAGGAAGCTCAGGCCGAACTGCTGCGCGAGTGGCAGTGCGACGAAATTCAGGGTTATTGGATCTGCAAGCCGATGCCGATCGATGCGTTGATCAGTTGGATGCGCGACTACCGGGCCAATGACTGGAGTAGTGCGCACGATCCTGCAAGCGAAGAGTGATCAGGTGCTGCGCTTTCGGCTCTGGCAGGCTGCTGGGACGCATCCCGCAGCCTGCCTCAGGTTGAGATCAAGTTATCGCGCCATCCGACTTGGATCCGTCGGGTGGTGGAGTCATGCGTTAACCCGGATATTTCATGAGGGGGCGCGGATGATCACCGAGGACTTTGCGTCGAGTGCAAGGCGCGACGAGCCCAAGTGGTGGGCCCACTTGGGCGAGATCGGGACGCAGTCCCGCGTAGCT
>NZ_JACYTR010000063.1 GCF_014841215.1 Pseudomarimonas arenosa | reverse complement strand
GACCGAGCGTAGCGAAGGCGCAGGCTACGAAGTAGCCGTTGCTGCGTAGCAGCCGACCGAGCGTAGCGAAGGCGCAGGCTACGAAGTAGCCGTTGCTGCGTAGCAGCCGAACAACGCGGCAATGGGCGCAAAGGACCTCAGGGCGAATGCCCTGCGTAGCCGCGCAGCGGCCGAATGAGGGAGGTGCCAGCGCCGAAAGACCGCGAACACTCTGTTATCTCAACACCATCGGTCGAAACTCTCGCCCCGCTTGGAATTGCCGGATCTTTCGGCGCGACCTCATGAAATATCCGGGCTAGCGCTGCCCTGCCAGCGACAGCACCCGCTGCACCTCCGCCTCCAGCGCTTGCCGCCGCTCGGCATCGAGTTCGCACTCGGCCAGGATGAAATAGGCGGTGCGCACGGCTTCGCGCCAGCGCGGCTTGGCCGGCAGGGTATCCAGCGCCAGATAACGATCCAGGGTGCGGGTGCGCAGTCGACCATCATCGATCGTCACCCGCCAGATGCCGCTGCGCTCGGCCAGCTCGATCCGACCGCGTTGAGTGTGCCGCTCCCATAGCTCAAGGCACTGGTTAAGCAGATCGACCAGCCCTTGGCGAAACGCCGGCTCCACCTCGGCCGCTGTCGGCTGCTTGGCCTGGCGTTGGGTATGCGCGATGTTCATCCGGTCCACCCACACCGATGCTTCCGGCAGCCCTTCCAGCGCCAGTACGCCGAGCTCTTCCTCCAGCGACAGGCCAAGTACGCGCAACCGGAGCGCAGGCACACCGGGCGCCAGGGTGGCGTCGATCTGCGGCGCATGTCGTGCGGCGGCATCGCTGCCGGCCTCCAGTGCCTGATCCAGTGCACGGCTGATCTCGGCGGCAGTCTGCTGATCGAACAAGGTGCCCAGTGAACTGCCGATCAGATCGTCCAATGAGCGCTGCAGGCGGTCGGCGGCGCGCTGGTTGGCGCTGCGAACGCGACCGCCGGCGTCGATCACCAGCATGGCTTCGGCAGCTTCATCCAGGCCGAGCTGAATGGAGCGAAGATCAGCACGTAGTGCCTCGGCCTCACGAATTGCCCGATCCGCCCGCCGTCGCTCGGCGGCCTCGCGTGCCTGCAGACTCAGACGCTGGCGATACATGCGCCGCTGAAACCATACGATAAGCACGGCCAGCAGGCTTAACCCACCGAGGGCGATGCTGATCAACTGACGTCGGCGTGTCTCCAGCATCAGACCCTGCTCAGCGCTGAGGCGCTGCAGTCGGGCTCTTTCGTGCTCAAGCTCAGCCAGCTCAAATCTTACCCGCAAGGCATTCATCCGCTGATCGTGGCGATCGCGTTGCAGTTTTTCCGACATCGCCTCGGCGCTGCGTGATGCCTGCAGGGCCAGCTCATGGTCGCCGCCCTGTTCTGCGCTGGTCGAAAGCTCCCGCCAGGCCTCGACCTGCGCTTCCGGCGCCCCCTGCTCGGGCCAAGGCTGCGCTGCCTGCAGCAGGGTCACCGCCTGCTCCGCCTTACCGGCGATGCGCAAGGATCGAGCCTCCAGAACACTGAGTTCAAGCGGCACAGGCGCAGCTGACCATTGCTGCTTGGCAATCTGCAGCCAGCGCATCGCCTGTTCTGGCTGCTCGCCCTGCAAGGCCAGCCGCGCCAGATGTTGCGCGACCCGCCCCCGATCGGGCGCCGCGCCCACCCCGTTGAACTGCTCCCAGATCGACAGCAACTGCTGTTCGGCCTGCGCCCGCTCACCGCGCTCGGCCTGCAACACCGCCAGCGCCTCCTGGCTGTGCAAACTGGGCAGAATCCGGCCGGCGCTCTGATGACCCTGGATGGCCTGCTGCAGAAATTGCTCCGCCTGTGAGTACTCGCCCAGATCCTTGTATAGATTGCCGAGATTATCCTCGGTGGCGGCCAGATCACGCTCGCCGCTGTCACGCTTCAGCTTCAGACTGGCCAGCCAATGCCCCAGGGCTTCGCGATCCTCGCCCAGGCGGCGATAGACAATGCCCAGATCGTTCTCGCTGATCGCTTCGGCGCGTGGGTCGGCCAGCGACTTAGCCTGCTCTTTCGCCCGCAGGAAGTGCGCCAGCGCGCGCGCCAGGTCACCACGCCTGAACTCCAGCATGCCGCGACGACGTAGTAGACGATGCTCGGCCAGACGATCGCTGACCGCACCCAGCTCGCCCTCGGCCTCCTGCAGTAGCTGCTCGGCGTCCTGCCACTTGGCCGACGCCACAGCTAGATCGGCCAGATGCATGCGCAGCTCAAAACGCGCATCGGCCGATTCAGCCTGCGCCAATGCCTGGCTGCAGATCGACGCTGCCGCCTGCCGATCGCTGTTGCGCAAGCTGCGGCACTGTTCCAGCAGCCCATCGCCGGCCGAGGTCGATGCCTCAACTGCCACCGCCGTCGACCCGGCAAGCAAGAGCGATACGCCAACGCGTATTGCCGTAGCCACTCCGCTGAGCATCGAACCCCCGCCCGCGCAAAGCGGGAAGTGTCCTGTGTCGTCCTCGGCAACACAAGCGGGCGCGCTGCGCTCAGCACAGCGCACCCGCCGGGTCGGCACCCAATCAGCCCTTCACACACACCACCTGACGCAGGGTGTGGACGATCTCGACCAGGTCACGCTGGGCCGCCATCACCGCGTCGATCGACTTGTAGGCCGCAGGCGATTCGTCGATCACCGCTGCATCGCGCCGGCATTCGACGTGGGCCGTGGCCTGCCGGTGCTGCTCCAGGCTGATCACTTTCCTGGCCTGGGTGCGGCTCATTCGCCGCCCCGCACCATGGCTACAGCTGCAGAAGCTCTCGACATTGCCCAGGCCGCGCACGATATAGCTCTGCGTGCCCATGCTGCCCGGAATGATGCCGAGCTGACCTTCGCGCGCACTGACCGCGCCTTTTCGGGTGATCAGCAAGCTCTCGCCGTGGTGGTTTTCGCGCTCGACATAGTTGTGGTGACAGTTCACCGCCCGCTTGTCGAGCTGGAAGCTCGGCAGCTGGTCGCGCATCGCTTCCAGCACCCGCTCCAGCATCAGCTCGCGATTGGTGCGAGCATAGTCCTGCGCCCAACCCACCGCTTCCACGTACTCATCGAACAGCGGCTCGCCCTCGAGAAAGAAGGCCAGGTCGCGATCCGGAACGTGAAAGCCGAGCACTCTCTTGGCTAGCTGTTCACGCGCCCGTTCGATGAAGTAGGTGCCGATCAGGTTGCCGGTGCCGCGCGAGCCCGAATGCAGCATCACCCATACCCGCTGATCTTCGTCCAGACAGACTTCGATGAAGTGATTGCCGCCGCCCAGCGTGGCCAGCTGTCGCTCGACCTTGTGCTCAGGCAGGCGCGGATGACGCTGGCGGATCTTATCCAGCCGTTCCGCCAGGCCGCTGTGCTTGAGCCGGGTACCGATGCGCTCCGGTGGCTTGCGGTGATCGCCGCCCGGCCCATTGCCCACCGGCACCTTGCGCTCGATCGCCGAACGCAGGGCGGCCAGTGAATCGGGCAACTGGGAGGCATTCAGACTGGTTCGCACCGCCGCCATGCCGCAACCGATATCCACTCCCACCGCCGCCGGTATGATCGCTCCGCGAGTGGGCACGACGGAACCTACGGTTGCACCCTTGCCCAGATGCACATCGGGCATCACCGCCAGCCAGGGCCCGACAAAGGGCAAGCCGGCGATATTGCGCAGCTGCTGGTGCGCCTCATGCTCCAGCGGCACGCCCTGCACCCAGCCCTTGATTGGCGCGCCAGCGCCGTCTTCGTTTAGATACACATAGTTTGACTGAGTCATTTCCTATCTCCGCAGATTGCTCCCCTCCCCCACCAGGGGGAGGGGCTCAACTTTTCCCACATCAGCCCTTCAGCGTGACCAACTGCTTGAGCACGCCGTCCAGGCCGCCGAACACGGTCAGCTTGTCGATTTTCTCGGTGACCTTTTCCAGGGCCTCGAGCTCCTTCAAGCGCAACAGGGTCGGGCTGTCCTCAATCAGCTTGGCAGTGTTCAGCAGCGAGCGGGTGGCGTTCGCTTCCTCACGCCGACGGATCACGTTGGCTTGCGCTTGCTTCTCCGCCGATACAACGCTGTTGAGGATCTCACGCATCTCGCCCGGCAGGATGACGTCCTTCACACCCACGCCGAGCAACTCGACACCCACCGCCTCGGCCTGCGCTTTCACGTAGGCATAGATGTCAGCATCCAGACGCGCCTTGTCGCCGAGCAGCTCATCCAAAGTCTTCGACGAGACCGCCTTGCGCAGACCGAACTGCAGCTCGCGGTACACATAATCGTTGTACTTCGCAACCACCGTTCGCGCTTTCAGCGGATCGGCCACTTTCACGCTGGCGGCAAGGTTCACCCGCAAGGTCACCTTGTCTCGGGTCAACAACTCCTGGCCCGACACCTCCAGACTCTGAACACGAAGCTCCATCACCTCGACGGCCACGTTCTTGAACAGGTTCCAGAACGCGTAGGCACCCGCCGACAGCACCTCGGTCAACTTGCCGTCGACCAGCTTCAGGCCCACCGACTCAGCCGGCACCGTCACCGACAGAGCCAGTCGATCGAGCACACCGAGTTGCTTCAAACGCTGCGCCATCGCGGCTTCCACCGCCAGACCCGGCTGCAGCATCAAAGTGTCAACGCGCACCTCGACCAAGCCTCTCCAGTACAGCCGACGCGCACCCGGAGCCAGCACGTCTTCCAGCTTGCCGTTCTTGTACACCAGACCCAGCGAACCGGTACTGATATCGGCCAGCAGGAAGTAGCGCTCCAAATCAGCGCCGAGCGAGTGGATCAGCACATCCATCTGCTTGCCGCTGTACTCGGCCAGGCTCAGGTTGCTGATTTCCACGTCGCAGCGCGCCAGCGGGTCGAACAGCGTGTGCACGCCCGGCGCCAGCATGCGCTCGAACCGACGGTTCCGAAACAGCAAGCCGCGCTCGCCGTCGCCAATCACATATCGCTTGAAGCCAAACATCGGTGTACTCCCTTGTAGTTATCGTGGATCGCCGGAATATTCCTTTGTCATTGCTGACCGGGTGCGATGTGCCCGCTGTGCGGCTGTCCGTCACCTTTTCCCAGTCGCCTCTCGCAAAGCGACTGGGGAAAGGTGGAGGTGCCGGCACCGTCAAGTGGCGGATCATTGACGAGACCTCGGCACGGCCGCGACGCCGATCAGTGAAACGACAGGATCAGAGCTCCCGCCGCTTGCGCCCACCTCGGAAGTGGGCTTCTGAACAGATCGTCTTGGCGGCGCCGGATCCGGCCACTGCTCGGCCATTCGACGGCGGCAGGGTCAGAATTTCATGCCGACAATCCTTTCCCTGCCAGGCACCTCCAGAGAGCCCGAAGGCTCGGTTCTACGTTAAGGGCGGGATTCGAACCCGCGACTATCGAATTTGAAGTTCGATGCTCTTCCCGACTGAGCTACCTTGTGGTGGACCCTGCCGGAATCGAACCGACAAACGCTCCCGACGAGCAAGGCCCAAGCGAGGAATCGTCTCTTCGAATGCAGCACGGCATACGCCACGACAGGGTCGCGCGCACCGGCGATGCATTGAACATCGACCGCTGTGCTGCTTGAATGAGAAAACAACTCCTGACTGCCACCGAGCGGTGGCAATTCCGTGTGACCAAGTCACCTGTTCAGTTGCGCACCCCGCGCAGCCGCAGTGACGTGGCCGAATTCTCCTTTCGAACGGCAGAAACAAAACGCCCCCGGGGGTTATCCCGAGGGCGTTCGAAGGCCTCGGGGAGATCGGGGTCGCCGATCTCCCAGGAGATCAGCGTTTAGAAAGCTGCGTCGATACGGCGACTGGCCGCGGATCGGAATTCGCTGCCACCCAGGCACAGCCAGGCGCCGCGCTTAGGCGCGTTCGATCGGCGATGTTGTGGGTTAAGGGGCAGGCGAAACATGATGATTTCCGAAGTTTGATTGGTTGATCGATACGTTGTTGATCGAAGCGCGGTTGATCGACGAGTGGTGGTTGACCAACATGTTAATGCGCACTCGCTTGCGGCGAGTGGCTGCGCAAGATACGCCGATTGATCGACATGTCAAGAAATTCTTGTAACAGAAACAACAACGCCGACGAACGGTCGTCGGCGTTGTAGTGACTGGCGCTGTGCGGATGCGCCGAGGACGCACCCGCCATAGGCGGCCTGACTCAGCTCTCGCCGCGCTGACGCATCGGTGCGCGCTGGCCTTGGCGTTGTTCACCACCGTGTCCACGCTGCGGGCGACCGGCATGCGCATGTCGCGGCGCCTGCGGATGACCCCGACGCGGCTGCGGCGAGCGCGGGTTGTCGCGACGCTGCCCCTGCGGCTGCCCTTGCGGCTGCGCCGCACGACCGCCGTCACGCTGGCCACCGCGCGCCGTCAGGCGCAGCGGTTGCGTAGGGATGAAGCCTTCGATTTCGCTGCGCGGAATTTCCTGGCCGAGCAGACGATGAATGGCGCGCAGTTGGTCCGATTCGTCCGCACAGGCCAGAGAGATTGCCTCACCGCTGCGGCCGTTGCGACCGGTGCGGCCAATCCGGTGCACGTAGTCCTCGGCCACCATCGGCAGGTCGTAGTTGATCACTACCGGCAGGTCTTCGATATCGATGCCGCGGGCGGCGATATCGGTAGCCACCAGCACTTGAATGCGATTGCTCTTGAAATCATCCAGCGCGCGGATGCGGGCATTCTGGCTCTTGTTGCCATGAATCGCCGCCGCTTTGTGACCGGCGGAACAGAGCGCGCGACACAGCTTGTCGGCGCCATGCTTGGTGCGCGAAAACACCAGCCTTTGCTGACGGCTGTCGATCGACAGCAGGTGCAGCAGCAGCTCACGCTTGCGGCCATGATCGACCGGATGCAGGCGATGCTCGATCTTCGGCGCCGCGCTGTTGGCCGGATTGACCTGCACTTCGACCGGGTTCTGCATGAACTGTTGCGCCAGGGCCTTGATCTCCGGCGCAAAGGTAGCCGAGAACAACAGGGTCTGTCGCTCGCGCGGCAGGGCCGAGAGTATGCGACGTACCGCTGGCAGAAAGCCCATGTCGAGCATGCGGTCGGCTTCGTCCAGTACCAGGAATTCCACCGCCGAAAGATCCAGCGTGCGACGCTGCAGATGATCGATCAGACGACCCGGCGTGGCGACCAGAATATCGACGCCGCGACGCAGCGCATCGATCTGCGGCTGCATGCCGACACCGCCGAACATGGTGCAGCTCTTCATCGGCAGCTTGGTCGAAAAGCTCTTAACACTTTCTTCAACCTGCGCTGCCAGCTCGCGGGTCGGGGTCAGCACCAGGGCACGCGGACGGGTCGGCGCAGCGCGCTTCCCGCCCTTGAGGTGATGCAGCAGGGGCAAGGCAAAGGCCGCGGTCTTGCCAGTGCCGGTCTGTGCCGCGGCCAGCACATCCTGGCCTTCGAGCACGGCAGGAATGGCGGCCTGTTGGATCGGGGTTGGCTGAGCGAAGCCCAAAAGGTCAAGCGCAGCCAGCAGTTCGGGCGCTAGCCCGAGCGTGGAAAAGGACATGGAAGTCTCCTGATTAGACCCGGAGCGTTCCCAAACCACGCGACGGACGAACGGTTGTCAGCGCTGCAAGGCAGCGTCTGGCGTGACTGGTGGGCCGGTATGGAGCGCGATGCTCGCGTGCAACAGCAGGCGGGGCGATCCGAAGGGAATACGGCAGGCGCAGCCGGTCAGGCGGCGCGCACTCTACGCGATTGTCGGCCGTTGCGCCAGAGCTTTCTGGCGGGCCGTTCAGCCCTCACTGCGCTTGGACTTCCTGGGTCGTGCGCGGGTGTACGGCCAATTGGCAAGGTTCGGCGCTAGCGCAGCGGACAACTCACAGGCGTTCCAGGCGCCCTTTGCGGCGCACCAGGTTCTTGTAGTCCCACTGGATATCACGCGCCTTTCCGAGCCAACGCTGCAGGGTCTCAGCGTCGATCTGCTCGGGGCGGGTGTAGCGCGCCTCGGCTGCCTTGAAGCTGCCTTCCATAACCAGACCCGGCTCATCGAAGCCCTGGCCGCTCCAGAACAGCAGGCGCACACAGTGTTTCAACTTGCTGTAGCCGACCACCGGATTGCCGTCCAGGAACCACACCGGATGCGCGTGCCAGATCTTGTTGTCGGCCTCTGGCAGGTGTTGGTCGACCAGCTCGGCAAGCCGTGCGCAGATGGCATCATCGGGCGCGGCCAGGGCCTGGTTGTAGGTGCGCGTGTCGGGATGAATCACGGCGGCTCTCCTCAGCCTTCGCTCGGAAGTGGCGCGGCAATTCTGGCACGATGACCCCATCGCACCGCACCTGAGTCAGCGCCGCATGCCGCACGCACCCAGCTACTACGCCGCCAGCGCCCTCCCACAGCCGCAGCGGCCCGCCCTGCAGGGCACGCATCGGACGGATGTCTGCATCGTCGGCGCCGGCTACACCGGCGTGTCGGCGGCGCTGCATCTGGCCGAGGCGGGGTACAAGGTGCATGTGCTGGAAGCCGAGCAGGTCGGCTGGGGCGCCTCCGGGCGCAATGGCGGGCAGATCGTGCACAGCTTTTCGCGCGACATGGACACGATAGAGAGCACCTATGGGCCCGACGTTGCCAAGCCTCTGGGGGCAATGATCTTCGAGGGGGCGAAGATCATTCGCGAACGGGTATCACGCTACGGCATCCAGTGCGACCTCAAGTCTGGCGGAATCTATGCCGCGTACAACGCGCGCAAGACCAAACAGCTGCAGGAGCACCAGTCGCTATGGCAGCGTTGGGGCCATCCGGGCATGCAACTGATCGTTGGCGATGAGATCAAACACCATGTTCAGAGCGATCTGTATCACGCCATTCTGATAGATCCGACCGGCGGCCATATTCACCCGCTCAATCTGGCCCTGGGCCAGGCCACGGCACTGGAGTCGCTGGGCGGCGTGATTTCGGAGCACAGCCCTGTGATGCGGGTGGAGCGACCCGACAGCGAGGGCGGCAAATCGCGCGTGCATACGTCGGCCGGCACAGTGGAAGCCAACTTCGTGATTCTGGCCGGCAATGCCTATCTCGGCCAGCTGGAACCGGCGCTGGCGGCGAAATCGATGCCCTGCGGTACCCAGGTGATCGCCACCGAGCCGCTCGGCGAGCGCTGGAAGCAGGTGCTGCCCACTGACCACTGCGTCGAGGACAACAACTTCCTGCTCGATTACTACCGTCTCTCCGGCGACAAGCGTCTGATCTTTGGCGGCGGGGTGATCTATGGCGCCCGCGACCCGGCACGCATCGAACAACGGGTTCGACCGAGCCTGGAAAAGACCTTTCCACAGCTGCGTGGCGTCAAGATCGACTATGCCTGGACCGGCAATTTCCTGCTCACCCTATCGCGACTGCCGCAGGTCGGCCGGCTGCATCCCGGCATCTACTACTCGCAGGGTTGCTCCGGCCACGGCGTCACCTTCACCCACTTGATCGGTCGCGTGCTGGCCGAGGCGATTCGCGGACAAGCCGAGCGTTTCGATGCCTTCGCCCGGCTGCCGCACTATCCATTCCCCGGCGGACGTCTGCTGCGCGTACCGCTTACCGCGCTCGGTGCCGTCTGGTACGACCTGCGCGATCGCCTGGGGCTTTGATCGGGCCTGGGGCTTTGATCGGGCCTGGGGCTTTGATCGGGCAGTTCGGCGCCCTGCCCGCTCCTTGCCCCGCGCCTGCCGAAGGCGCGGGGCCAGCCCGACAAGCTATGACTACTTGGCCTGCGGCACCACCGCCAGGACTTCGATTGCCGCCGGCTCAGCCTCGCCTAGCGCGATGGCCTCAGACGGCGCCGATAGCCGACGGTAGGCGATGCGTCGCGTGCCGCCGTCGCAGCGCCCCACGTTGACCGCGCCATCGAGTTGATCGGGCGCAACGATTTCCAGCGAAAAATGACGCACCCCATTGGCCTCGATCTTGGCGGCGATTTCCTGCTTCAGCTCGGTACAGGCCTTGCGCTGCGGCTTACCGTTGCCGATGTCGGCTCCGGCCCTGGCCGAGCCGGCAACGGCAAAGGCAGCGCAGATCAGGAACAGGCTGGTCAAGCGGGTGATGCGAGTGGGGCTCATGATCGGGTCTCTCTGGCTGGGGATGGTCGGGCGCCGCCGCCGCCCGCCGCGTTCGCGGGGAGGGCTCCGCGCCGGCCGCGGCGGCGTCCGTGAGTACAGATTGCGCTGGCGATGCGGCGCGGCGGTGGGCGAATTCGGGCGAAAATCTGACCGTCACAGCCACGCTGCGGGCAGCGTCCATGCCATCGGGCCGGCACAGGCCTGCTACCATCGCCAGCGGTTTGACGGGGAATTCACATGAAGAAGTTAGGACTTTTTGCCGTGCTGCTGCTGTTGGCAGCGGCGATCTGGTGGTTGTCCAGCCAGGGCAAGTTCAGTAGCCAGAACGATCGGATGCTGCACTTCGTACCGGCCGACACACCCTATGTGATCGGCATGCTCGAGCCATTGCCCGAGGACGTCAGCCGCAGCTATCTGCAACTCGGTGAGGATCTGGTCGGCCTTTATGGGCAGCTGATGGAACCGCTGATTACCGAGCTGCGGCAGTCAGACAAGCCCGAAGATGCCAAATCGCTGGCGATCATCGAGGCCTTGAGCCGCGAGTTCGAAAACAAAACGCTGGCGCAATCGATTGAAGATCTTGGCCTGAGCCTGCGCAGCCACTCGGCGGTGTACGGCGTCGGCCTGGTGCCGGTGGCGCGTATCGAGTTGGCCAGCCCGGACAAGTTCCGCGCCTTCGTAGCGCGGATGGAGGCCGCTGCCGGCACTCCCATGCCAGTGGCTGACATCGACGGCACCGCGTACTGGAGGCTGCAACCGCCCGAAACCCCCTTGATGCTGGTCGCAGCCATCATCGACACGGATCTGGTGCTGACCCTGGCTCCGGGCGATGCCAATCGCACGGCACTGCGTGCGGTGCTGGGCCTGGATCGCCCGGCAGACAGTCTGGCTGCCAGCGGCGGTCTGCAGGCCCTGAACAACCAGTATGGCTTTGTGCCCTTCGCCAGCGGATTCATCGATAGCCAACGTCTGCTGCGGGCACTGACCGAGGGCAACGACCCGGTCGAGCAGGCCTTTCTGACAGCGCTGCAGATAGACAAGCCCGAGCTGAACCCGACGTGCAAGGCCGAGTTCGAGTCGATCGCAGAGGCCTGGCCGCGCCTGGTGGTGGGCTACACCCGCTACGATACCCGCGCCAACGACATGCTGTGGGTGCTGGAGACGCGCCAGGATATCGCCGACAGCCTGATGAAGCTGCGTGCACCGCTGCCGGGTGCCGGCGCTAGCAGCGAAAAGGCATTGATCAATATTGGCCTGGCACTGAAGCTCTCTGCTCTGCCCGGCGTGGTTGATGGCTTTGCCAACAAGGTGGCCCAATCGCCCTATCAATGCGAGCAGCTGGCCGCCCTTAACATGGCGTTTGCCGAAGGCCGCAAACAGATCAACAACCCCGGCCTGTACGGCGTGGCACCGATGGCCAATGCGATCCACATTCTGGTCGACAGCCTCGACCTGGGCGCAATGGCGCTGTCTGCAGAACAGCCCAAGGGCGAAATTCGGGTCGCGATCGGCTCCGACAACCCGTCCTCGCTGGTCGGCATGAGCAAGAGCTTCGTGCCGCAGCTGGCCGAGTTCAATCTGGCCGCCGATGGTCAGGCCGTGGCCCTGCCCGCCCTGCCCGGGATGCCGCCCGAACTCAGCCCGCAGATTGCCATGAGCAACAAGGCATTGGCGCTGAGCAGCCACGCCGCGGGCGCGGACACGCTAAGCCAACTGCTGAGCCTCGATGAGGCGCAGCAGCCGATTCTGCTGTTCGGCATGCGCTCAGCGGTATACGCGCAATTCGCCGATGCGGTGGAAAAGAGCTTCCGCGACTCGCTGGACAAGGCCGATGGACTGCAGCTCGAACAGGACGAGGCCCTGGCCGAGGATGCCGAGGCCGCCGCCGAAGCCGCCCAGCGCCGCGCTGACAAGCGCAAGCAAGGCGAGGCGATGCTGGAAATGCAGATGCGCTTGATGCGTGAGGTGTATCCAAAGCTGTTCTCGCGAATGGAGAGCCGCATCGAGTTCACCGCACGCGGCATCGAACTGCGCCAGCAAACCACCCTGCCGTAGCCACCGCACAGCGGCGCCGACGCATCGATGCTGCGCTCGTCGGCGCCTTGACAACAGCGCTATGATCAGCCGCGCGTGGTGCGACACAACTCAGAGGTAGGTCAATGCAAGGACCAGGCGGAACACCAGGGGGATTGGGCACGTTTCTGATCGGCTTCGTGCTGGCCGTGGCCGGCGGCTGGTTGCTGGTCAACCAGGTGCAGGTCGGTAGCTTCGGCGGCTGGCATCTGTGGGGGTTCAACTCCTTCGGCCTGTCGCTAATCCCGTTCATCGCCGGCGTCGGCCTGCTGTTCTTCAATGGCCGTTCAATAGCGGGCTGGCTGCTGCTGATCGCGGGATTGGCCATCATCGTCGCCGGCATCCTGATCAATCTGAACATCTACTTCAAGCCGACCAGCCTGTTCAATACGCTGATGATGCTGGGCATGCTGGCTGCCGGCGTCGGCCTGATGGCGCGCTCGTTCAGGGCTGCCGAGGCGTCACTGAAAGAAAATGCCGACTGATCGAGTCCTGCAACCAGGGAGATTCCCATGAGCCATGTGGTCGCTGATCTATCCGATGCCCATCCGCATTGCCCGGTGCTGCGTCCGGGTCTGCATGATTTCGGCGGTCATACGCGCTTCTTTGGCCCGATCAAGACAGTCAAGGTGTTCGAAGACAACGCCCTGGTCCGCGCCGAACTGGAGCAGCCGGGGCATGGCGCGGTACTGGTAGTCGACGGCGGCGGATCGTTGCGTTGTGCCCTGGTCGGCGGGCTGCTGGGTGAAATGGCGGTGCAGAACGGCTGGGCCGGCATCGTGGTAAATGGCTGCGTACGCGACGCAGTGGAACTGCGTGATCAGCCGCTGGGCGTGCGCGCCCTGGCCAGCCACCCGCGCAAGAGCGCCAAGGGGCTGCACGGCGGCGCCAGCAATCTGGTGCTGCACTTCCTCGATGCCAGTTTCATGCCCGGCCATTGGCTGTATGCCGACGAAGACGGCATCCTGCTCAGCACGCTACCGCTGCACGTCGGATAGACCCAACTCTGCCTCAAGCAGTTGCGGCAGCTGCTGGTTAAGGTGGCGCAGCACGTCTGGCGCCTCGTCGGCTGGCACGGCCTTGCCAAAGTAGAAGCCCTGCGCCAGGTCACACCCGGCACGCAGCAGCCATAGCGCCTGCGCCTGCGTCTCCACACCTTCGGCAATGACCCGAAAGCCCAATTCGTGCGCCATCACGATGATCGCCCGGCACAGACTGGCCGTGCGCGGGTCATCCGGCAGATGGCGAACGAAGCTGCGGTCGATCTTGAGAAAGTCGACCGCAAACTCCTGCAGATAAGCCAGCGAGGAATAGCCAGTGCCAAAGTCGTCGATCGAGATGGTCAGACCGACGTCGCGGATGCGCTGCAAGGTGCTGGAAACGTCACTTCCTCGTTCGAGCAGCAGGCCCTCGGTGATTTCGATTGACACCGCCGCCCCCGGCAAGCGCAGGCTGGCCAGAAGCTGCAGCCACTCCTCCAGATAGCTGGTCGGCGCACGAAACTGCGCAGGCGACTTGTTGATCGACAGGCGCATATCGGGATCGAGACTGCGGCGCCAGTGGGCCAGCTGGCGCACGCCCTGACGAAACACCCAATCGCCGATCGCCGCGATCAGGCCGGCCGACTCGGCCACCGGCACGAATTCGTTGGGACTGATCAGACCGCGCTCAGGATGGCGCCAGCGCAGCAGGGCTTCGACCTCCTGAGCCTTGGCCTGCTGCAGATCGACGATCGGTTGGTAACAGAGAAAGAACTGCTGCTCGGCCAATGCCGTGCGCAGCTCGAGACCAAGTCGAACCTTGTGTTCAGTGGCACGTTGCAGCTCGGGACTGAAATGGGCGTAGCGATTGCGCCCGAGATCCTTGGCCACATACAGGGCCTGATCGGCATGCTTGAACAGCTCGGACACACTATGCGCATCCTGCGGCAGGCGGCTGATGCCGATACTGGCCGAGACGAATGCCTCGTGGCCGGCAAACTCAAACTTCTGATCCAGCACAGCAACCAGCTGCGTGGCGATGCTGTCCACTGTTTCGATATCGACCACACCACGCAGCACCACGGTAAATTCGTCGCCGCCCAGCCGCGCGGCCTGATGCGGCGCGCTGATCAGGCTGTCAATGCGTCGCGCCGCCTCGATCAGCAACTGATCACCCAGATCGTGGCCGTAGGTGTCATTCACTTCCTTGAAGCCATCAAGGTCGATGAACAGCAGGCTCAGACCGCCCTGGACAGCGATACCTTCCTCGACCATCCGTTCCAGGGCGCGACGCAGGAAGTGCCGGTTCGGCAGGCCAGTGAGACCATCGAAGTTGGCCTGCCGCCAGACCCGGTCTTCGATCTCCTTGCGCGCGCTGATGTCGGTGTGGGTACCGACCATGCGCAACGGGCTACCGTCTCCGTCTCGACTCACCACCGCGCCCCGACTTAGCACCCACTTCCAGCTGCCGTCCTTGCAGCGGATTCGATGCTCATTCACATAGCTGTCGGTTTCGCCATGCCAATGGGCTTCACGATCAGCCTGCATGGCGGCCACATCGTCGGGATGGGTGAGACGATCGAACGAATCGGGGCTCGGCTCGATGTCTTCGGAGCTATAGCCGTACATGGCCAGAAGTCGTGGCGAGTAGTATTCGCGATGCTTCTGGATATGCCAGTCCCAGACGCCATCGCCGCTGGCCTCCAAGGCCAGTCGCAGGCGGTCTTCCTGCTCCTGCCTTAGCTGCTCAAGCTGCAGTTCCTCGCTGATATCAATCAGGCTGCCGCGAATCAGTCGACGATCGGTGGCCGGCAGGCAGAGCAGACGCACCTCACAGGTGAACTGCCTACCCTGATCGTCGAGATGGGTCCAACGAAACTGCGGCATTTCCCCGCCCAGGGCGCGGCCGATGTTCTCTCTTGCCGCCTCGGCCGACAAGCGACCATCGGGCTGCCGCTCGGGCGACAATTCGGCCGGCCCCAGGGTCAGTAGGCGCGCCCGCGAGCAAGCAAACAAGCGCTCGGCCTCCTGGTTCACCTCGACGAAGTGCCCGAGCTCAGGATCGAGCACGACGATCGCCTCCGGCGCATGTTCGATCAGGCTGCGATAGCGTTGCTCACTCTCCTGCAACTGTTGCCGGCTGCGCTCGCGCTCGGCATTCAGGCCAGCCACCAGCATGGCCACGGCAAACAGGGTGGTGACATAGGTCCACAAATGGATCAGCTCAGCCAAGGCCGCCTCAGCCGACAGGCTGGGACCGATGCGCGAAACCTCCAGCGCCTGCAGCAGAGACAACGCCAGGGCCAAGGCCAGGGCCGGCCAGAGCGAAAAGCGCAGCGACAGCCAAATCACCCCGGCCAACGGCAACAGATCGAAGGCCAGGGTGCGAACGCCACTGAGCAGAGGCAACAGCCCAACGATCAAGGCAAAGCCCACCGTTGCCAGCAACTCGGGCGCCCGCTCGGCATAGCGAGACCAATGCAGATCCTGGCGATGCAACAGCAGCAGCGGCAAGCCGCCGGCGAGCACGCCCACTGCATCGCCCAGCCACCAGCTGAGCCATGTACCCGACAGCTGCGGCGCCTGCACTGCTCCCGACAGGTAAAGCCCCAATGTGCCGCCGCTGGCGCTGATCAGCATGCAGCCCAGCGCCGCGCCGAACAGCAGCACCAGCAAGTCCCGCGCACTCGGTTGAGTGGTTGAGAATTGCCCTCGACGCAACACCCAGGCGGCGGCCAGCGGGGCCAGTGTATTGCTGACGGCAATTCCCAGCGAAACGCCCCAGTCCTGACTGAGCTTGTATTCCACCGCCAGCGCCGCAAGGTATACCGCCGGCCAATAGCCCAGGCCCCAGCGATACAGCGCGGCCACTGCGATGCCCGACGGCAGCCACAGCACGGTAACGTAGCCGGTGACCAGGGGCAGGGACAACCCAAGACGCGCGCAGCCGTAGTAGGCCAGCGCCAACAACAGCAAACGGTATGCGGGCAGCAGCCCGGTCACGGCAAATACGCCGGACAATCGCGCAGGGAGGGCAGATCGAAGCCTGCCATCGGATTAGGTCGATCTCATGCAGGTCACCTGGGAGCAGAGTACACGACCGCCTGCGCTGCGATGTGCAGGCACAGTCACAACTCATCTTCTGGATAGGATCGTAGCCGCCTGGCAGCCAACGGCAACCCGGTGATTGACCCTGACCTCAGTCGACGAAGGCGCGTTCGAACACGTAGTGCCCGGGCGTACCAATGCGCGGCGAAGCCTGCATGCCGGCCGCGTTCAGCTGCTGACGAAAATCCGCCAGCATCTGTGGGCTGCCGCAGATCATGGCCCGATCCAGGGCCGAGTCAAGGGCCGGCAAGCCGAGATCCTGCATCAGGCGTCCGCTGCCGAACAGGTCGGTCAGGCGGCCCTGATGCCGATGCGGCTCGCGGCTCACCGCGGGGTAGTACAGCAGCTTGCCGGCAACGATCTCGCCGAGGTAGGGATGGGCCGGCAACTCGCCTTCGATCAGGTCGCGGTAAGCCAGGTCCTGCACCTGACGCACGCCATGAGTGACAATGACCCGCTCGAAGCGCTGGTAGGTCTCCGGATCTTGAATGATCGACAGGAACGGAGCGAGGCCGGTGCCGGTGGCCAACAGATAGAGATTACGCCCGGGCAGCAGGTCGGAGATCAGCAGGGTACCGGTGGGCTTCTTGCTGACCAGCAGCGAATCGCCCGGCTGCACGTGCTGCAGGCGCGAGGTCAGCGCCCCGTCTGGCACCTTGATGCTGAAGAACTCGAGCTGTTCTTCCCAGTTGGCACTGGCGATCGAATAGGCGCGCAGCAGGGGCCGTCCCTCGACCCACAGGCCGAGCATGACGAACTGGCCGTTCTCGAAGCGCAGCCCTGGGTCACGGGTGGTGCGCAGGCTGAAGTAGTGTTCGGTCCAATGACGCACCGACAGCACCTTCTCGATTCGATACGGCTTGTTGGCAAGATCGGCCGGCACAGACTCGTCCTGCACCGGGGTGTGTTGATCAAACATAGCGGCTCTCGTCGATGGACGCCGATCAAAGTCGGCGACGACAGGGTCCCTGGCTGCAGCCAAATCTAGCGGCGAGCGGGGCGGTGAGGCTTGCGCAAGATCAAACCGGCCGCCGGCTGGGCGGCATAGTGTAGCGCCAGTCAGGAGCTGCGGATGAACCCAGACCAGACGCTAGCCGGGCCAGCGACGCGTTACCATCGGAGCACACCCTGGCGGAGCAAATCGATGCAATCGCAAGCCCATAGTGTAGGTTCACCGGTGTGGTTCGAACTGGCCACCAGCGATCAAACGGCAGCCAAGGCGTTCTACGGCCACGTGTTTGGCTGGCAGGCCGAGGATGTTCCGATGAGCGACCAGCCCGGCCTGTACACCCTGTTCAAGCTGGACGGCGACGAAGTGGCCGCCGCCTACAGCCTGATGCCCGATCAACTCGAGCAAGGCATTCCACCGACCTGGTACACCTATTTTCGGGTCGAGGATTGCGATGCCAGCGCCGCCCTGGCCGAGCGCCTCGGTGGTAGCGTGGTGGTGCCCCCGCTGGATGTGGAGGCCATGCTGCGCATCGCCGTTCTGCAGGATCCGGAAGGCGCCACCTTCTGCATTGCCCAGCTGAAATCGCATCCTGGGGTGGGTCGGATCCGTCAACCGGGCTGTATCACCTGGGTCGAGCTGGCTACCCGCGACCTGAGTCGGGCCGAAGCGTTTTATCGCGAACTGCTCGGTTGGCAACTCACCCAACATCCAGGTGCGCCGGCGCCGTACAAGATCGCGGCAACGGCCGATGGCCAGATCGGCGGCATGATGCAGATGACCGCCGACTGGGGCGACATGCCCAGCCATTGGTCGATCTACCTGCAGGTGACCGATGTCGACCAAACCCTGATCGAGGGCCAGCAGGCCGGCGGCGAGATCTGTGTGCCGGCCTTTGATGCGCCCGGCGTCGGGCGCATCGCGCGATTGAATGATCCAGCCGGCGCCGGCTTTTATCTGATCTCGTTTCCGGCCCAATAGGCCGGCCTGAAGCGCCACTGTCACCCGACCCGCCTGGCGAAACCGCAGGTTATGTGCCCGCCGACCGCTCGTTGTGCAGTCGGCGCTGCAGGGCTTGCGCCGCCTGCTCGGCATACCGGCGGCAGGCGCTGGCATCGATCAGCTCGCCCCGTGCATGGCGCTCGAACAGCTGCGACATTTCCGGATGGGTCGAGACCAGCAACTGGCAATCGAGCCCGGCTACCCGCTTAACTGACGCATTCACCGCCTCGATGGCGGCCGGATGATCGCTGAAACGATAGTCCGGCGCGCTGACCGCGCTGAGGCTGTCGGCATACACGATCGCCGTGCATTGCCGGTTGGCATCACAGGCCTGCCAACGCCAACTGATGCCACCCGGCGCATGGCCTGGCGTGTACTCGGCGATCAATTCAGTGTCGCCGAGGCGCAGCACCTCGCCGTCGGCGATACTACGTGTTGGGTGATCGGCGGGCAGGGCGGGAAAGGCGGCGTCTGTGCCGAACGCAGCCTGCGGATCGTCGGCCGGCGCCACGCCGGCGCGCAGGGTGGCCAAGCCCACCGGGCTGCTGACCACCGTCGCCCCACTCCATTCGGCCAGCGCAGCCAGACCACCGGCATGGTCAAAATGCGGATGCGAGTTCAGCAGATAGCGAATCTGCTGCGGCTCGAAACCGAGCTGGCGAATATGAGTGGCAATCTGCGCCGCCGATTGCGGCAAGCCGCCGTCGATCAGGATCAGTCCGTCGCTGGTGGCAATCAACACCGAACTGAGGCCGCGCGGCCCGACATACCAGGCATTCGGCGCCAACCGGAACGGCGCCTGCTCGGCATTCCAGCCGGCACATGCGCGGCACTCAAGATGGGCGTCAAAGCCGCGTCCCTCGGTGCCGGCGGCCGGTGCGCTGAGGGCCAGTGCCAGAGCAATGCCAGCCAACTGCTGGCGATGAAATGTCATGTTCATGAAGACTCCTTGCAGTGCGCCGCACAGCCTGCCCCCGAACCGGGGCGTGCCGAGGGCCGAATTCTGACCAAATCAGGCAGCAAGCCGAACCCTGCCCTCAAGCGCGCAAAGGACCTCAGGGCGAATGCCCTGCGTAGCCGCGCAGCGGCCGAATGAGGGCCGTGCCAGCGCCGAAAGATCGCGAACACTTTGTTATCTCAACACCATCGGTCGAAACTCTCGCCCCGCTTGGAATTGCCGGATCTTTCGGCGCGACCTCATGAAATATCCGGGCTAACCACCTTTCCGCTTCAGCCGCTCAGCCAGATCGGCAAACGGGTTGGAGGTGGCGGGCCGCGTCGGCTCGGACTCCAAGCCCATCGAGTTACCCAATTCGATTTGCCGCTGGTGCTCATTGTCGTGGCAATACAGGCACAACAGTTCCCAGTTGCTGCCGTCCGGCGGATTGTCGCCATGATTGTGATTGCGGTGATGCACGGTGAGTTCGTGCAGATTGGCGCGACTGAACTCGCGGCCGCAGCGACCGCAAACCCACGGATACAGCTTCAGCGCCTGCTCGCGATAGCCACGCTGGCGCTGCTCGGCATCCTTACGTGCTTGCGCAACAATGGCATCCAGGCGGCGTTCCTTTTGCTCGTCCATCAGCACCCTCCGTCACATCACCAAACGCCGAGTTCAGTACTGCGGCAACTGCTCGATGCCGCGTTCTCGCTTGGCCGCCGTCACCATCGCCTCGACATCGGCGAGCAAGGCCTTGGCGTCGTAAACGATGCCGTCCTTGATGGTATAGCGCACGCCGCCGACGCGTTCGATCTCGCCGTCTTCACGCAGGCGCGGGTGACCGGTGGCATAGAGGAGCTTGAGATTGGCCAGGGGATTTTCACCAATCACCAGCAGATCGGCCTTCTTGCCGATCTCGATACTGCCGATCTCGGTCTGGGCACCCAGGGCTTCGGCGCCGTGGAGAGTCGCGGCGCGAATCACTTCCAATGGATGAAAGCCGGCCTCGCGCAGCATCTCCAGCTCGTGGATGGTGCCAAAGCCGTAGACCTTGTAGATGTAGCCTGAATCCGAACCCACGGTCACCCGGCCACCGCGGTTCTTGTAGTCGTCGACGAAGGCCATCCAGCGCCGGTAGTTGTCGCGCCAGGCCAGCTCCTGCTCCAGTCCCCAGTCGAAGAAATAGCTGCCGTGGCTGATCTTGCTCGGTTTGAAGAAGGCCCAGAGCTGCGGCAGGGTGTAGCGCTGATGCCACTCGGCCTGACGCTCGCGCATCACATCGCGCGAGGCGGCGTAGATGTTGAAGGTGGGGTCCAGCGTGACGCCACGCTCCAGCAACTCCTTGATCACCGCCTCATAACGCTCGGTTCCACGCTCCGCTGCCTGCGCCCACAGTCTGCCGGCTTCGGTGAAACGTTGCTGCTCGTCGTAGTAGTTGTAGTCGGCCGGGTAGGCCTGCACCTGCCGATCATCAAACAGGGCCTCGGGCAGACCATACCAGTGCTCCAGCGTGGTCAGCCCCCAGCGCGCGGTGGTGAGCGCATTGACCCGGGCCACATCGAGCTGGGCGTGATGACACGCAATGCCCATGCCACGCTTGCCCAGCTCATCGAAGGCTGCCTGCAGCACATCCGGTCGATAGCCAAAACACTTCATTCCGACCGCGCCGCGCTGTTGCATTTCGGCCACCCATTCGCGCGCCTGCTTCGGCGTGGTCATTGGCTGCTCGCGGCCCTGACCGAAAAACACGTAGGGATATATGCGTGGAGCGGTGATCTGATTGGCGGCGCTGCGCTTCTGCTCCGACACACACCAGTCGATGCCATTGCCGCATCCGGGATCGCGTACTGCTGTGATGCCGTGGGCCAACCACAGCTTGTACACGTACTCAGCCGGCACCCCTTGCTCATCACCACCGATATGGCCGTGCAGATCGATCAGCCCGGGCAGCACGTAGTGACCAGAAAGATCGCGCACTTCGCTGTCTGTGCTGACTGTCTGGCGCGCATCGGGACTGCGCAGGGCGGCAATCCGATCCCCCTCCACTACCAGATCCACCGGGCCAAAGGCGGGCGCACCGGTGCCATTGATCACCACGACGTTTTGCAGGATCAGCCGTTGAAACGGGCCCGCGCCTTCCCCGCGTGGCGGTGCCGCTTCAATGGCGGCCTGACTCACAGTTCCTGCAAACAACAGCCAAGCGGCGCACAATGAGTGCTGCCATGCGCACAGTCTCCGTTTCAGCACCTTGGATTCCTCGCAGCCGGATGATCGGGCTGCTCAGCATAGTGGGTTTGCTCAGCGCCGTGCTCGGCGCTGACGCAGCGGAAACCTACACCGTGTATCGCTGCGTCAGCGCGGACGGTGCGGTGACCCTGCAGGATCAGCCCTGTCCAGCCGACAGCGACAGTGAAGAGCGGCGTTTTCGCGATCAGGGCGGCACCGCCGCGCCGGTCGCCGCTGTTCCGCCTGTGCCCGCCGACCCGACAACAAGCCCCCCGGTGTCGCCGGTGGCAGCGCCCAGACCGCCGCCAGCGCGCTGGCGCTGCGTCGATATCGATGGTCAGGCGCGGGTCAGCGATCGCAACGACCCGCGGGGGCGCTGGGTGCCGGCCTGGACACTGGGGATCAGCAGCGAACCCGCCGGATTGGCCGGACGCGCCGGTCGCGCACCGCCACAGCTGCCCAGCCAGCCGCCGCCGGCCGAGGTGGCGGCCGCTCGACAACGCGCCCAGGCCCAGGTCTATGTCGAGGATCGCTGCCGGCCGATGAGCCTGGCCGAGACCTGCCAGCATCTGCGCGAGCAGCTGGAGGAGACCCGGCGCCGGCGCTTCAATCAGCAGCCCAGCGGCCGCGCCGAAAGCGACGTGCTGATCGAACAGTTGCAGTCAGAACTAGCCGGTTGCTGAGCACTGCCCCAGGCCTAAAAGCCAAAGCTCTGGAACCCGCCATCGACCGCCAACAGCTGGCCACTGATGTAGCTGGCCGCCGGCAGGCAGAGGAACACCGCGGCGCTGGCCACTTCTTCAGGTTCGCCGATCCGTCCCAGCGGGGTACGCCCGATCACCTCCTCGTAGTAATCAGGGTCGGCCAGCAATTCAGAGGTACGCCGAGTGCGGATATACCAGGGCAGCAGAGCATTGACCCGAATCCCGTCGTCCGCCCATTCGCAGGCCAGATTGCGGGTCATCTGATGGATGGCCGCCTTGCTCATGCCGTACAGCACGCCGGTGCGCACGTGGATGGCGCCGGACACCGAGCCGATATTGACGATCGCTGAACTCGGGTGTTGTGAGAGCAGCGGGTGCGCACGGCGACACAGGTCAAGGGCGCTGAACACATTCAGTTCGAACAGGGTCTGCCAGTCGGCTGGGCGGATGTCCAACGCCGGCATCGGTGTATTGCCGCCGACATTGTTGATCAGCAGATGCAGATCGCCGCCAAGATCATTGAGCCAGTCGAACACCTCGGCACGCTGCTCGCCATTGGCGAGGTCGGCGGCCAGTTCGAACACCCGGCCCTGCGGATACGCCTCGCGTAGCTCATCGGCGAAGTCGGCCAGCGCATCCTCATCGCGGGCCACCAGACAGACCTCGGCACCGAGCTCAAGCAACTGCTCGGCGATCGCCGCGCCGATCCCGGTGCTGGCGCCGCTGATCAAGGCACGCTGCCCGTCCAGACGCCATCGTGTGAGTGGATTCATTGCCGTTCCTGTCCTTGGCTACGCCCTCATGATCCAGGAGCCGGGCGCTGGCTGTCGACTCCTCAGTCAACCCAAACTGCGCAGTCCGCACTCAGCACTTCGAGGCCGCCTATGCCAAACTGAACATCCGGATCAATACGAATACCCAAGGAAACCTCTCCGTGAGCAAGCCAGTTACGCCCGCATTGCCACTGCCCGCTAGTCGCCATGGCCTGCCCATCGGCCTCCTCCTGCTGGCTTCGGCAGCCCTGCTGCCTGGTTGCCAGCAGGCCGAACCTCCGGCTAGCGCAGCCAGCCAGAAGGAGGCGAAACAAGACGCTAAGCACGACGATCTGCAGAAGATAATCGAGGAACCGCAGGATCGTGCACGCGCGGTCGAGCAACAGCTTCGCGACAACGTGAAAAAGACCGATCGGGCGCTCGACGAGCAGGAGAAATCGGACGGCAGCGGCTCCTGAGCGCGCCACTGCGATTCGCGGCGGCCTGCTACGCAAGCACAGATCGCCGGCCGGGAACTTCAGCTCATCTCCGCCGGTCTTGAGCCGCCTGTAACTTCGAGTCCTCGCACGTGCACATCCGCCTCGGATTGGGACACTGGCGCCTACTGCTGGCCTTGCTGGTGGCGGTATCGCATCTTTGGTCATTCATGCTGCCGGGCCCCGCCGCCTACGCGGTATGGGGCTTCTTCGTGCTCAGCGGTTTTCTGATGTGCCTGGTCCTGCAGGAGAAGTACGGCTTCGGTCGGCAAGGGCTGCTGCGCTACGGGCTACAGCGTTTTCTGCGGATTTTCCCCAGCTTCTGGCTGGCCTCATTATTGGGTGCAGTGGCGCTGATCTGGGTGGCGCATGCCTCCAACCACGATCCACGCGCATTGAATCCCGGCTTCGGCCTGCCGCAGTCGCTGCCGGAATGGGGCTTTCTGGCCACCTTGCTGCCGGTGTTTCCGCGTTGGAATGGGCCGGTACCGGTGGCCAATGCGCTATCGATCGAAGTCGGCTTTTACCTGCTGATGCCATTGATGGCCGCGCGGCGCTGGCTGGCCTGGATCGGCCTGCTGGCGGGTAGCGCCTGGGCGGCGAGCTACGGTTTTTCGGTGGCGAGCTTCGCCGACCGCTACGCGCTGTTCTGGCCCTGCGCGCCGGCCTTCGCCCTGGGCGCACTGCTTTGCCACTATCGACAGCAACTGGTCCGCTGGGCGCGTCCCGAGCTCAGCGTCACCGTTTGGCTGCTGCATAGCGCGTTCTGGCTGCTCGGTCGCAGCTGGCCATGGAGTTTCGGCCTGTATGTCAGCGCTCTGCTCTCGGCCTGGGTGGTGATCTCGCTGTACTCAACCGAGCATCGCCCGTGGCCCGGCGATCGCCTGGCCGGCGAGCTGTCCTATCCGATCTACCTGCTGCACACCACCGCCGGTGCCGTGTTGCTGCCCTGGTTTGGCACGGCGCGCTCGGCACTGTTCGCGGTACTGGCCTTGCTGCTGACCCTGCTGGCTTCCTGGGCCATGGTGCTGTTGCTGGAGCGGCCCATTTCGAACTGGAAGCGAGCATTGCCGGCGCCCGCTGCCGACCCTGCGGCCCATAGGCCTTCGCAAGGTCGATGGTCCTGGCTCAAGCGCGTCTGGACCTGAGATCTGCCCAGATCATCATCATTGAATTCAACCGATTCGATGTGCGACCCAAGGCGGCAGGTCAAGACGCCCTGGCCCGCTATCGCCCCGCCCACCGCAACGCTATGTGGTGGGGGAATTGAAACCGTGGCGATGCGATGCTGGCAGACCCGCGCAGGCGGTGCGCCGAGGCGCACCCTTTGAGGGCAGCTCCCCACTTTTTGCGCTGCTTGTTGGGCTGCGCTTCCAAACACTGCAGCTTGCTGAACACCAGGTTGCGTGCCGAACGCTCGGTGTACGAGCTGTGCCAGTGTTTCTCGCCGGCACAGGGATGTGCTGGCGAAAAACCCGGCCCCCACGTGCGGACCTGGAGGGCAGGAGCCCGGAAGGCGCATTCACTGGGTGGTTTCTTTGGGCCATCCTTTCTTTACAGCGGGCGTCCTGCCCGCTGCCCTACGGGAGGCCTGACGGCCTACGGCCTCGCTCCTGCTCGGCTCGTGGCAGCAAAGAAAGGTGGCTCGGGCCGCCCGTAGGGCGGAGCGAAACGCTGTCGATCTGGATCCTGTTCTTCGTTCTTGCTTCCAGCAAACGATGGAAATTGTTAATGGCTTTCTGGGGAGGCTCCAGGTCAAGACCCGCCGACTTCAATCGATCAACGTTATTCTTCCGCTGGCTCGCAGCGGTAGATCATGCGCTGGAAAGCGGGGGGCTCAGACCCGCCCCCGTGCAGCCAAAGTCAAACCACTGGTTAAAGCCCGCAGAAGCAGTGCGCCACCGCCCGCACCGGGCCCTTGCCCTGCTCCTGCTGCAACCAGCGCAGCATCGGCTTGAGGTCGGCGGCACTGCCCTGGTCGGCCAGCAGACTTAACATGCCACTACCCTGAAGCCATGCAGCAGCACGCGATTGCTGGCCCATCTCGCTGAGAAACTGCTGGAACGGGGTCAGCTCACCCTCGATGTAGCTCAGCTGGTACTTGTCCTGCTCCAGCTTGGCCAGCTCGGCGGCGTGATCGATGGCATCCTGAAAATTGCCCAGGCGATCAATCAATCCACGCTCCAGTGCCTGCGCGCCGGTCCAGACCCGACCGCGAGCCACTTCATCGACCGCGTCGAATTCCAGTTCGCGCGCGTTGGCGGCCTTCTGGATGAAGTCGCGATAGGTGTTCTCGATCGAACTCTGAATGATATTGCCGACCATCGGTTTCAGCGGCCGACGCGGATCCAGCGCCCCAGCCAGCTCGGTGGTGCCGGCGCCATCCACGTGCAGGCCGAGCTTGGCCAGAGTGTCGGGCACGGTGAAGAACAGTCCCACCACGCCGATCGAGCCGGTGATCGTGCTGGGGTCGGCAATTACCTGATCGGAGGCCATCGATACCCAGTAACCACCCGACGCAGCAACATCACCCATCGACACCACCACCGGTTTGCCAGCTTCGCGTGCCAGGGCCAATTGATGACGAATCTGCTCCGAAGCAAAGGCACTGCCACCGGGCGAGTTGACCCGCAGCACGATGGCCTTGACCTCGTCATTCTCCCGCGCGCGGGCGATCAGGTCGGAGGTCGAGCGGCCACCGATGGTGCCCGGCGGCTGTTCGCCGTCGAGGATCTCGCCCTCGGCCACCACCACCGCGATCTGCGGCCGCGTATCGAATGGGAACTGCTCGAGCTTGAGGAAGTTGAGGTATTGCTCCATACCGACCGCACGCAGGTCGCCCTCATCGGCAGTACCACGTTCGATCAGCAGTGCTTCCACTTCGTTCTCGTGCAGCAGCTTGTCGACCAGCCGCGCCTCCAGCGCCAGGGCGGCGAAATCACCATTGACCGCTGCCAGCCGCTGGTCGAGTTGGTCGATGCCGGCCTGCAGGTCGGCGCTGTCGAGCTTGCGCGACTCAGCCACCTCGCTGAGGTAGCGCTGCCAGACATCGCCCATCCAGTACAGATCGGCCTGCAGCGCTTCCGGGCTGGGCGAATCACGGGTGTACGGCTCGCCATAGGACTTGAACTCACCGACCCGGAACAGGTGCACATTGGCGCCGAGTTTGTCCTCGATCGCCTCGCGGAAATAGGTGCGATAGCGAGCCAGACCTTCCAGCAACACCGCACCTTCGGGATTGAGATAGATCTCATCGGCCTGGGCGGCCAGATAGTACTGGCGTTGCTCCATGAAATCGGCAAACACCACCACCTGCTTGCCGGCGGCGCGGAATCGCTGCAGCGCCTCGGCCACCTCGCGCAGCGAGGCAAAGCCACCGCCGAGCAGGCCTTCCGGCCGGATCAACAGGCGATTGATGCGCTGGTCCTTGGCCGCGGCGTCGATCGCCCGGCGCAGATCGCGTACCTGTACCTCCAGCTTGCCGTCGCCGGTCAGCTTGCCCAGCGCGCGCTGCATCGGGTCAGTGGAGAACTGTTCGACCAGAAAGCCCTGTGGCGCCAGCACCAGGGTGGTGTTCTCTTCCAGCACCGGGGTATCGCCGAACATCGCAGCGATCAACAGCACCAGAATGAAGAGGAACACCAGATTGAAGATCAGCCGGCGGGTGAAATTCAGCGCATCCCAGAGTCCGCGCATCCAGCGCCAGAGAAAAAACGTGTTCTTGTCAGCCATTGCACTACCCAAAGAAAACGAAAGGCCCGATCGGTGACCGGGTCAAGCCACGCATGGCGCAGCAGGCGCGCAGGATAACCCGAGCGCCCACTGATCAGCAGTCGGGCGCGAATGCGCAGTGACCCACCAGGCCATCATGCCGCCTGCAGCATGGCGCGGCCTGTGCCATTGGAGCTAGCCCGGTCAAACGCCGGTCAGGCTCAAGTATCGTATGCCGAGTTTCAGCCACCCAGCGCCGCCGATGCCCAGCTCAACGCCCCGCCCCAGCCACTGCCAGAACTGCGGCGCCGACATGTACGGCGATCACTGCTGGCAATGCGGCCAACCGGTCAAGGGTCTGGTGCGGCATTTCAGCTCGATCATAGGCGATTTCCTGGACAGCGTATTCGACCTCGATGCGCGCGTGCCACGCACCCTCGGCCCGCTGATGTTCAAGCCCGGATATCTCAGCCTGCAGTACTTTCAGGGCCACCGGGTGCGCTACGTCAGCCCGGTACGACTGTTCGTCTTCCTGTGCATCATTAGCTTCTTCCTGCTCAAGTTCAGCTTCGACGCCGATCTCAGCAACAAGAGCGACATCGCCAGCGCCACAACGGTGGCCGAAGCCGAAGCGGTACGCGATCGGCAGTCTGCGGCGCTGCGCGCGACCTTGGAGCGAATGAAGCCGGAACAACCGGGTCGCACTCAAGTGGAGCGGGCCCTACAGCGCACCGAACGCGAAGCCGAGCAGCGCATCGCCTGGCTCAAGCAGCGTGACCTCGCGCTCAGCAATGGCCTACCGGTGCCTCCCGAGCCGACCGACAAGCCTGATATCCGTTTCGGCGATCAGCCCTGGCACCCGACCGACAACCCGCTGCGCTTCGAGGCAATGCCCGACGGGTTCAACGACATGATCAATCGCTGGGTTGGCCGCGGGCAGCAGAACATCGAGCGCATCCAGCAGGATCCGGGGCTACTGAAGGACGCCTTCCTGGAAAATCTGCCACAGACCTTCATTGTTCTGCTGCCGCTGTTTGCCCTGTTGTTGAAGCTGACCTATGTGTTCAAGCGTCGGCTGTATATGGAGCACTTGATCGTGGCCCTGCACGGCCACGCCTTCCTCTGCGTGGCGGTGCTGGCGCTGGCCGGGCTGGAGGCACTGGCGCGTGCTGCTGGCGAATCCAGCGCGGTGGCTGCGCTGTGCCGCTTCCTCGAAGTGCTGCTGTGGATCTGGATGCCGGTCTACCTGTGGCTGAGCCAGAAACGGGTGTACGGGCAGGGCTGGTTGATGACCAGCCTGAAGTTCGGCTTCGTCGGCATGTGCTATCTGCTGCTGCTCGCCATCGGCGTCAGCGCCAGCATTCTGATCAGCGTGGTGACCTTATGAGCGGCGAAGTGGTTTACGAGGTCAATCTGCAGGTTGCGCCCGCCATTGCGGCGGACTACCGGAAGTGGCTGGCCGAGCATGTGCGCGAAATACTTGCCTTGCCCGGCTTCATCAGCGCGGAGATTCTCAGCGTCGAAGCGGATGCCGAGAGCGGGTCCGACTGGCAATGCTGGAGCGTGTGCTATCGGCTGCACGACCGGCGAGCCTTGCAGCAGTACTTCGAGCAGCACGCCGCGCGCCTGCGCGCCGCTGGCGTGGAGCGGTTCGGCAGCCAGTTCCGCGCTAGCCGGCGCATCCTGCATCGCGAGCCACTGAGCGTGCCTGAGGCCTAGCAGGCCGCTGAAATACCCATCGGTTTTCTGAACTCTGCCCTCCCTGGCGGCTCGCCGTCAGTGGAGGTCTACCCTATCGCCCCGGGCCAGTGGGGCCTCAGAGTAGGTCGAAATCCGCT
>NZ_JACYTR010000062.1 GCF_014841215.1 Pseudomarimonas arenosa | reverse complement strand
GGGGCATTGCGTCTGAATTCCGGAAAAACATCCCAAAAGCAGCCAAATCCGGTCTGCGAAGGCCACACGAACGTCCGGTCGGGACGAACGTCGCGATCTTGAGGGGCTCGTGAAATATCCGGGTTAGCTCAGAACTTCGCCACCTGGCCGGGTTTTGGCAGGCGAACTTCGGCCCTGAACTCGGCTTCGAGCTTTTCCTTCAATGCCCGCCGCGCGGCATCTTCGCCGTGAATCAGGCATACCGGTGGGCGCTGGTGAAAATGGCCATACCAGGCTGCCAGCTGATTCTGATCGGCATGGGCGGAGAGCCCGCCGACAGTATGGCGGCGTGCACGGACGCGAATCTTTTCGCCATAGATGGTGACGAACTCGGCGCCGTCGACCAGCTGACGGCCGAGCGTGCGTGCGGCCTGATAGCCCACAAACACCACATCGCAGTTTTCGCGCCAGAGGTTGTGCCGCAGGTGATGCTTGATCCGCCCTCCGGTGCACATGCCCGATCCGGCAATGATGATCTGACCGCTGGCGCGCTTGTTCAGCGCCATCGAATCCTGCACATCGCTGATCAGGCGCAAGTTCGGCATGGCAAAGGGATTCAGCCCCTTGGCAAACAGCTCTTTGGCTTCGCGATCAAACAGGTTGATATGACGCTGGTAGAGCTCGGTGACCTTCAGCGCCATCGGCGAATCAAGGTTGATCTGCCATTGCTCGAGTTCCCACTCGCGAAAGTAGCGCGCCATCCAGTAGAGAATCTCCTGCGTGCGACCGACCGCAAAGGCCGGGATCAACACGTTTCCACCATCTTCTCTGGCCTGACGCAGCACTGCCCCCAGCTCTTTCACGGTGTCAGCCCGATTGCGGTGACATCGATCGCCATAGGTGCTTTCCATCAACACCAGATCCGCTTCGTGCATCGCTGTTGGATCACGCAGAATCGGCGCGGCATTGGGGCCTATATCGCCGGAGAACACCAAGGTCTTGCGCTTGCCGCGTTGCTGGTACACCAGCTCGACGATGGCCGCGCCGATGATGTGGCCGGCGTCTTCGAAGCGTAAGGTCAATCCGGGCAGGATTTCGCGGCGCTCGCCATACTCCAGCGGCTTCACCTGCTTGAGCGTGTCGATCACATCGCGCAGCAAGTACAAGGGCTCGACCTTACCCTCGCCGCGGCGCTGCCGTGCCCGAGTTTCGCGCTCGGCGTCGGCGGCGGCCAGCCGGGCCGAGTCTTCCAACATGATCCGCAGCAAGTCAGCGGTGGCCGCGGTCATATAGATCGGCCCTGAGTATCCGCGCTTGACCAGCAGCGGCAGACGACCGCAGTGATCGATATGGGCGTGGCTGACCACCACCGCATCGAGTTGTCGCGGGTCGAAGCCGAAGCCGGCGGCATTGCGCGCATCTTCATTACCGCCGCCTTGAATCAGGCCACAGTCCAGCAGTACCTGCCTATCCTCGTACTCGAGCCGATGCAGGGAGCCGGTCACCTCGCCAGCTGCCCCGTGAAAACGCACCCGCAACGACGGCTCCCGCATGTCGACTCCTCCCTGGACTGGCCGGCCGGCGCGCCGCTCGCGCTGGCGATCTGCGCTCCACCTTAGCACCCCGGCCAAACCTTCGGCACTTGCCGCAGCAAGCCCCCACGTCTATAAGGCGGGGCTCACTCCGAGGGGAACCGATTCATGAGACGCGTGCTTACTGGCTTGATGGCAGCCTTGCTGCTGTCGCCCGTTGCGGCCAAACAGGCGCCGCATGCTGAGGCTGGCGATGATGCCGCCAAGGCGATTGCCTCGAAAACGCTGGACAACGGCCTGCAGATCATCGTCTGGCCCGACCACGACATTCCGAACGTCGCCCTGTACACCTTCTACAAGGTCGGCGGGCGCAATGAGTATCCGGGCATCACCGGCATCGCCCACTACTTTGAACACATGATGTTCAACGGCACCTCGACCCTGAAGCCGGGCGAGTTCGACCGGGTGATGGAGGCCGCCGGTGGTTCCAACAATGCCTACACTTCGAACGACCTCACCGTCTACCAGGACTGGTTCCCGGCCAGCGCGCTGAACACCATCTTCGATCTCGAATCCGATCGCATGGCCAATCTGGACTTCGACCCTGAGGTGGTGGAGAGCGAACGCGGCGTGGTCTATTCGGAGCGTCGTTCGCGGGTAGACAACGACAATTTCGGCAGTCTGCTCGAGCAGCTGAATGCCACCGCCTACGTTGCACATCCCTACCAGTTCCCGGTGATTGGCTGGCCTTCGGATATCGAGAGCTGGACCATCGACCAGCTGCGCGACTTCTACCGCACCTACTACGCGCCGAACAATGCGGTGATGGTGGTGGTGGGTGATGTAAAGCCGGAACAGATCTTCGCGCTGGCCGAGGCCAAGATCGGCAAGATTCCGGCGCAGCCGGCACCGCGTGCGATCACCACCAAGGAGCCGGAGCAAAAAGGCGAACGCCGGGTGCTGGTGGAAAAGGAGGCGCAGACCCCGCTGATTGCCATCGGCTATCACGCCACTGCCGCCAGTGATGCCGATACACCGGCAGTGGAACTGCTGGCCTCGATTCTGTCGCAGGGCGACTCTTCCCGTCTGCATCAGGGGCTGGTGGAGAAACAGGTGGCGGTGAGTGCCGGCGCATTCTTCCGCGCCGGTTTCGATCCCAGCCTGTTGGTGGTGTACGCGGTGGTGCCGCCCGGCGGCGATCCGGCCAAGGTGGAAACCGAGATCGATGGCGAGATCGACCGTCTGATCAAGGATGGCATTCGGGCAGACGAGTTGGACAAGGCCAAGAATCAGATGCTGGCGCAGTTCTGGCGCCGTCAGGCCACCATCGCCGGCAAGGCACAGGCCATCGGCAGCTATCAGGTCTTCAATGGCGACTATCGCCAGCTGTTCGATGCACCGCAGCAGTACGCCGCGGTCTCCGCTGAGGATATTCAGCGGGTTGCCGCCAGGTATTTGAACCGCAACAACCGCACCGTCGGCGTGCTGCGCCCGGCCGTCAGCGCGGAGGAATCGAAATGATCATCCTTAACCAATCGCTCAATCGCCTTGCCGCAACCGCGGGCCTGTTGCTTGGCCTCAGCTTCGGCCAGGCGCACGCCGGTGATGTCAAACTGCCGGAATTCAGCCGCCATCAACTCGACAACGGCGCCACCGTACTGTTGATGCCCAAGCACGACGTTCCGCTGGTGGCGCTGGATATCAGCGTGCGCGGCGGTGCCGTACAGGAACCGGCGGATCGCGCCGGCCTGGCAACGATATTGTCGGAGCTGATGCAGAAGGGCGCCGGCAAGCGCGATGCCCTGAGCTATGCCGCGGCGATCGATGCTGTGGGCGGCCGGATCAATGTCGGCGGCGGTCGACACGCGCTGTCGTTGAGCGCGGAGTTCCTGGCCAAGGACAGCGAATTGATGCTGGACCTGGCGGCCGACACGCTGCGTCGTCCGCTGCTTGAGCAAGCCGAGTTCGAGAAGGTCAAGACGCGCAGCCTGCAAAGTCTGAAGGCGGCCAAGGACAGCGGTCCGGATCGATTGATCGGCAATTACGGCCAGGCCTGGTTGTTCGGCGATCACCCCTACGGCCGCCCGGTGAGCGGCAGCGAAGACAGCATCGCCAGGATCGACTATGCCGACGTCAAGGCATTCATGCAGGATCACGTCGGCGGCAACCGCGCCATCATCACCGTGGTCGGCGATTTCGACAGCAAGAGCATGCTGGGCGCGGTAAAGAAGCGCTTCGCCGACTGGAAGCCCGCGCAGGGCAAGCTCGCCGAACTGCCCGGCGCGCCGGCCTCGGGCACAGCTCGCGTGCTGTTGATCGACAAACCCGATGCCACCCAAACGTATTTCTGGCTCGGCAACCTCGGCCCGGGCATCGATGATCCGGCAAGGCCCGCACAGGATCTGGTGCGCACCGTATTCGGCGGGCGTTTCACCTCCATGCTGAACACCGAGTTACGCGTAAAGAGCGGGCTGACCTACGGCGCCCGTGCCGGACTTGATCGCCTGCGCGGTACCGGGGTCGCGGCGATCACCTCGTTCACCCGCACCGACGCCACCGAACAGGCCTTGGACATGGCGCTCGATACGCTCAAGCGGCTGCACGATCAAGGCATCGATCAGGCGACCCTGGAATCTGGTCGAAACTACATGCTGGGGCAGTTCGCACCGCAGCTGGAAACCGCCGCTCAACTGGCCGATCAGCTGGCCACCCTGGAGCTGCATGGTCTGGGCCGCGAGCAAATCGATCAGTTCGGCAGCCGCCTGCGTGCGGTCACCGAGCAATCGGCCAATGCCGCCACCCAGGTATTTGCGCCGGCCGACCGCCTGGCCATCGTGCTGATCGGCAAAGCCGAGGCCATTCGCGAGCTGGCCAAGAAGTACGGCCCGGTCAGCGAAATGTCGATCAGCGACGGCAGCTACTCGCCCAGCGCAGCAGCCAGCGGCCGGCAGCAGGACTGACCTCGCCACCGCACCAAGTGTGATCCACATCACACCCTTGCGGCGACGTCGCAGCGAAACTGTGACGTTTAGCTTGATACGGCGCGATATACGCGCCCCTGTTTGGAGAACTACATGCGATTGAACGCCCCGAAACTCGGCCTGCTCAGCTTGGCCATCACCCTGTCGCTGGGCGCCTGCAGCCAGCAGCAAGCCGAAGCTCCGGCCCCGCAGGCCACCGCCCCGGCGCCGGTCGAGTTCAAGCTCGACGAGAGCAAGCTGCCGGCCGTGGTCAGCTATCAGGCCAGCGATCTGAATGCCGAGGTACCGGTGTGCCAAAATCTGGCCGACCACGTCAACAGCACGTGGCTGGCGGCCAATCCGGTGCCGGCCGATCGCAGCACCTGGGGCAGCTTCGAGACCCTGGGCGAGCGCTCGTTGGGCGTGCAAAAGCAGATCGTCGAAGCCGCCGGCGGCAATGCCGGCGCGACCGGCGTCGAAAAGCTGATCGGCGATATCTGGGCCACCGGCATGGATGAGGCGGCGATCAATGCGGCCGGCATCAACCCGATCGCCGAAGAACTGCAGCGCATCGCTGCGCTGAAAGACGGCAGGGAAATCGCCCAGTACCTGCGCGACAGCGCTGCTCGTGGCGATGGCTTCCTGTTCGGCTTCGGCCCCTCGGCCGATTTCAAAGACTCGAACATGAACATCGCCTACGCCGTGCAGGCGGGTCTCGGCCTGCCAGACCCCAGCGTCTACTCCAGCGACCGCGAAGATCATCAGAAGAATCGCGCCGACTATCTGGCGCATATCGCCAATGTGCTGAAGCTGGCCGGTGATGACGAAGCCACGGCGCAGGCCAAGGCCGAGCAGATCATGGCCTTCGAAACCCGCCTGGCCAAGGTCTCGCTGACCCGCAAGGAAATCGCTCGCGACGTTTCCAAGTACTACAACCCGGTCAGCCTTGAACAGGCCGATGAGCTGACGCCGAACTTCAGCTGGACCGCCTTCTTCGAATCACAGGGCGTGGCCAAGCCGGCGATGTTCTCGTTGGCGATGCCGGACTTTCACAAGGAAGTCAGCGCCATGCTGGAAGAAGTGCCGGCGGAGCAGTGGCAGGCCTATCTGCGTTTCCACACCATCGACAATGCCTCGCCCTACCTGGCCGACGCCTTTGCCCAGGAGAACTTCAACTTCTACGGCAAGGCACTGCGTGGCCAGGAAGAGATGCAGGAACGCTGGAAGCGCGTACTCAACACCATCAATGGCACCACCGCCGAGGCGCTGGGCCAGCTGTACGTCAAGCACGCCTTCCCGCCGGAATCGAAGACCAAGATGCAGGCGCTGGTGAAGAACCTGTCCGATGCGCTGAAGATTCGTCTGGAAAACCTGGAATGGATGAGTGCCGAGACCAAGGCCAAGGCGCTGGAGAAGTGGGCCAGCTTCACCCCGAAGATCGGCTATCCGGACAAATGGCGTGATTGGTCCGGCCTGATCACCTCGCGTGACAGCTATGTCGGCAATATCATGGCCGCCAACGGCTTTAACTATCAGTTTGAGCTAGCCAAGATCGGCAAGCCGGTCGACAAGTCCGAGTGGGGCATGCCGCCGCAGATGGTCAATGCCTATTACAACCCGCAGCAGAACGAGATCGTGTTCCCGGCCGCCATCCTGCAGCCGCCGTTCTTCGATCCAAGTGCCGATCCGGCCCTGAACTACGGCGGCATCGGCGCGGTGATCGGCCACGAAATGATCCACGGCTACGATGACCAGGGCAGCCGCTTCGATGCCAACGGCAACTTCGAGAACTGGTGGACCGACGCCGATCGTCAAGGCTTCGAAGCACTGACCGAGAAGCTGGTGGCACAGTTCAATGAGTATGAGTCGATCGACGGCATCCACGTCGATGGCAAACTGACCCTGGGTGAGAACATCGCCGATCTCGGCGGCCTGTCGGTGGCTCATTCGGCCCTGCAGGCAGCCCTGGCGGCCGATCCTTCACTGAACACCGAGATCGATGGCCAAACCCAGGAGCAGCGCTTCTTCATGAACTGGGCCACCGTGTGGCGGCGCAACTTCAAGCCGGAAGAGCTGAAAGTGCGGCTCAGCACCGACTCGCACGCGCCAGCCAACTTCCGCGCCATTGGTGCACCGTCGAACCTGCCGGCCATGGCGACCGCCTTCAGCTGTCAGGAAGGCGACCCGATGGTGCGCGCCGAAGCCGAGCGCATCGTGATCTGGTAAGCCATCGCCGAAGTACCGATCGCAACGACTGCGATCGGATCGGTATCAAAGCGAACGCGGCCCGGGGTATCCTCCCGGGCCGTTTTCATCTCTGAGTCCTGCGCATGGCTGCCCGCTGCTTCGCCAGTTGTTTGTCGATCTGCGCCCTGTTGAGCGGAACCGGTGTGCTGGCGGTCGATCGCATCGACCCGCGCCACTTCGACCCCAAAGCCGAGGCCTGCACCGACCTCTACCAGTTCGCCAATGGTGGCTGGCTGGCCAGCACGCCGGTACCACCGGGCCTGCAACGCAACGACTGGCGAGTAGAACAGAGCCAGACGGTAGCCGGGCAACAGCAGCAACTGCTGCTCGGTCTGCGCAGTGACAGCGACGACGCGCTGGAAGCCAGCGTGGCGACGCTGATCGCCAGCGTGCAGAACGAGGAATCCCTACCCGGGGCGCGACAGCAGGCGCTGGCTGCCTTGCTGCCCGCGCTGGAACAGATTCAGCGCCCGGCACATGTGCGCGAGCTGCTTACCCGCTACCAGCAGCGCGGCCTGCCGCTGCTGTTCTTTGCCCGCCGCGCCGGCGACTCGGTGATCATCGAAACCGATCTGCTGACCCTGCCCGATCCGCAGTTCTATCTCTCGCCGCATATGCAGGGCGAGGTCTGGCGCAGTCGCTTGGGTCAATACATCGAAGAGCTGCTGCAGGCGTCCGGCTCAACCGATCTGGCCACCGAAACTGCCTGGGCATTGGATTTCGAGATGAAGCTGGCCGAGGCGATGCGCCGACCGAGCCCGACCAATCTGAGTCTGCGCGAACTCGACCAGCGCACCCCCGGCCTTGAGTGGAAACCACTGTTAAAGGCGCTCGACCTGGACGACGCCAAGCAGTTTCGGGTCAGTGACTTTTCGCCGTTCCCCACCGTCAATACGCTGATTGCAGAAGCGCACCCGGTGCAGTGGAAGTCCTGGTTGCGGTTTCGCATCGTCCACCTGCTGGCGCCCTATCTGGATGCCCCCTTCCGCGACCCGCATGACCGGCTGATTCGCGCTCAATTGCTGCAGCAGACGCTACCGATCAGCAGCGAACAACGCGCGCATGATCTGGCTCAGCGGCTGCTCGGCACGGCGATACGACAGCTGTATGCCGAACGGCAGGTGGGCGAGGCAGAACGCGCTGCCATCGAGCAGCTGTGGGCCGCGTTGACCACCCAGCTCGGCGCTGCGATCGAACGCCATCCAGACTGGAGCGACAAGACCCGACAACGCGCGGCCGACAAGCTGGCCGCCGTGCGCCTGCAGATTGGTCCGCAGCAGGCACGTCCCGACCTTGGCAAGCTGCGGCTGGCGGCGGACAACCTGCCCGGCAACGCCCTGGCCTTGCTGCGCTGGCGGCAACAGCATATGGCGCCGCCCGAGGATCTCGGATGGCTGCAGTATCGGCCCGAGCACAACCAGCTGCAGTTGGCCGCCGGCGCCCTGCAGCGCCCGCTGTTCGACCCCGCGGCCGAACCGGCCTTGCAGTACGGTGGCCTGGGCGTGTTGCTCGCTCATGAACTGATCCATGGATTCGATCTGGGCGGCGCCAGCTTCGATGCCGCGGGGGCTCAGCAGCCCTGGTGGAGCGAACAGGAGCGCGCCGGCTTCCTGACCCGGGTCGCTGCACTGGACCAGGCGCAAGGTCTGAGCGAGCCCTTGCTGGGCAACACCCGCTATGAACGCGCTGCCGACCTCGCAGCCCTGCGTCTCAGCTTTGCCGCCTTCCTTGCGCAACCGGCCGGAAGCTCGGAACGACTGCACGGACTCAGCGCGGAGCAGCGCTTCTTTGTCGCCTGGGCCAGCCAGCTGCGCGAGAACGTGCTGCCGAGTACGGCCGCCCCTGAATGGCCGAGTGCCCAGCGGGTCAATGCCGCCCTGCCCTGGGTGCCGGGCTTTGCCGCTGCCTACTCGTGCCGCACCAGCCAAGCACTGGCACCTGAGTTCTGGCCCTGATTCACATCTTCAGCGCCGACAATTGATGGCCGGCCGCCTACAATATGCGGATGAGCACTTTCGTACCGGGGCAGCGCTGGTTTTCCACCGCCGAGCCCGAACTTGGACTCGGCACCGTACTGCGCTTGGTAGGGCGCAGCGTGCAGATCGTTTTCACTGGCAGCGCGGTGGTGCGCCATTACGCCACCGGCTCGGCGCCGCTGTCGCGCGCCCTGTTCCGCCCCGGCGATCAGATCCGCATTGATGGTCAGGATCACGCCGTCACCGAGGTGATCGAAACGCAGGGGCTGGTCGATTATCTTTGCGGCGAGTTGCGCTTCGCCGAAGGCCAGCTCGACCCCGAACAACCGGTGTCGCAGGCCGACAGCCGCCTGTTGAACGGCCGCGTCGATCGCAATGCGCAATTCGAGTTTCGTCTGGAAACCCTGCGCCGCCGCGCCGAAACCCAGTCTCATCCCGGCTGGGGCGTGCTCGGTGCGCGCATCGACCTGATCCCGCATCAGTTGCGGGTTGCCGAAGTGGCCGCCGCTCGGCGCCATCCGCGTCTGCTGCTGGCGGACGAGGTCGGCCTCGGCAAGACGATCGAAGCCTGCTTGATCATTGCCCAGCAAATCGCCAGCGGCCGTGCCGGCCGCGTGCTGATTCTGCTGCCCGAGAGTCTGGTGCATCAGTGGTTTGTCGAACTGCTGCGACGCTTCAATCTGCGCTTCTCGATCTTCGATGAGGAGCGCTGTGAGTCGATGGAACTGGGCGGCGACCCCAGCAACCCGTTCGAAGACGAACAGGGCATCATCGCCGCCACCACCTGGCTGGCCAACGATGGCAAGCGCCGAGAGCAATTGCTGGCCGCCGGCTGGGATCTGCTGGTGGTCGACGAAGCCCATCATCTCGGCTGGCAGGTCGATCAGATCAGCCCCGAGTACGCCCTGGTCGAGGCGCTTGCCGCGCAAACGGCCGGTGTAGTGCTACTGACCGCCACGCCCGAACAGCTGGGCCGCGACGGTCATTTCGCCCGATTGCGCCTGCTTGACCCGGATCGCTACAGCGACCTCGCGCATTTTCTCGCCGAGAGCGATCGCTTCACCGCGGTCAGCGAAGCGGTTGAACGTCTGCTCGGCGGTGAAACCATTGGCGAAGCAGACCGTGCCACCCTGCGACACCTGTTCGTCGAGGACGAAGCGGCGCTGCAGGCCCGACTGGCTTCGATCGAAGAAGCCAGCGATGAAGTCCAGCGCGGTCGGCTGCGCCAGGCTCTGATCGACGATCTGGTCGATCGCCACGGTGTTGGCCGCTCGATGGTGCGCAATCGACGTCAGGCGGTGGGCGGATTTCCACCGCGACAGCGCAAGATCAGCCCGCTGGAAAGCTATGACCCGCAGCTGGCGCATGCACTGCTGGCCGAATTTCTGTTCGATGTCGGCAGCCCCGGCCACGCCGAACCCGAGCACGACTACACCCGCGACCCGCGACTCGACTGGCTGTTAAGCACGCTGGAACAGCTGGGCGAGCAAAAATGCCTGGTGCTGTGCCGGACGCGGGCCAAGGTGCAGGCGCTGGAAGAGGCACTGAGACTGCGCAGCGGCATCGCGGTGGCGCGCTTCCACGAGGACATGAACCTGCTGCAGCGCGATCGCAATGCCGTGTATTTTGCTGACCCCGAAGGCGCGCGCATCCTGATCGCCTCGGAAATCGGCGCCGAAGGCCGCAACTTCCAGTTTGCCCAGCACCTGTTGATGTGGGATCTGCCGATCGACCCGGACATGCTGGAACAACGCATCGGCCGACTGGACCGGATTGGCCAGAAAGGCAATGTCCACATCCATCTGGCCGCCATCGAAGGTAGCGCCCAACACACCTTGTTGCGCTGGCTGGACGAGGGACTGGATGCGTTCGAGGCGGTGTGTGCCGACGGACGCGAGTTGTTGCGTGAATTTGGTCCCGAGCTGATCGAGATAGCTTCCAATGACGCCGACTTCGACAGCCAGGAGCAATGTCTGGCCAGCCTGATCGAGCGCACGCGCGAACGCCACGCCACCCTCACCGACGCCATTCAGCGCGGCCGCGACCGTCTGCTGGAGCTGGCCAGCCAGCGCGGCACCCGCGGCGGTCGCCTGTTGGAATCGTTGCGCGCCGAAGACGCCCTGGCCGACTCCGATGACTACGCCCTGCGCTTGCTCGAGCAGTTCGGCGTGCACCACGAGTCCCTGGGCGGTTCGGTGCATGTACTCGACCCTGAATACCTCACCCTGGATGCGTTTGAGGAATTCAAGAATGGGCCGCGACAGATCACCCTGAATCGCGCCACCGCCCTGGCCCGCGACGATCTGCTGTTCCTGCGACCGGATCACCCGCTGGTGCTGTCGGCGCAGGAGCTACTGCTGTCGGCCGAAACCGGCAATGCCACCTTCCTGATCGATGAAGCACTGCCGCCACGCAGTGTGGTGCTGGAGGCGGTATTCGTGCTCGAGTGCATCGCTGAGCGCAAACTGCATGTTCAGCGTTTCCTGCCGGCACAGCCACAACTGGTGGCAGTGGATACCCGACTTCAGGTGCGCCAGGGCTTTATGCCCGGCGCCAAAGCGGTGCAGAAGGCTGGCGAGCGCCTGGTCGATCTCGGCCGCTTCCGCAAACCATTGGCGGCCCTGGTGCCGCCGATGCTGAACAAGGCCAAGGAAGAGGCCGAGCAGCTGGCGGCAGTCAAGATCGAGCAAGCCCTGGGCATGGCGGAAGAATGGCTGGGCAGCGAAATCGAGCGTCTGCAGGCGCTGGCCAAGGTGAATCCTTCGGTGAAGGCCGAAGAGATTCAGGCGCTGGAACAGGAGCGCGAGGCGCTATTGGCCGCCCTGCCCGGCGCGCGGCCGCGACTGGATGCCATTCGCCTTACCGCCAGCGTGGATTTTCTGCGGCTGGCTGTGTAAGGCGCTTGATGTGAGCCGCGCCGATGGGAGCGGCTTCACGGTCTTATTGGTGCGCCCAAGGCGCACCCTATGGGTGGCGATTCGCTGAGCTGCGCCTAGCGCCGTCGGCGCTCAAATGGCCAGCGACCACGCCAGTACTGGATCAGGCCGAAGCCAAATGCCATGCCGCCGAGGTGGGCGAAGTGAGCCACGCCAGACTGCGTACCGGTCACCCCCATCACCAGCTCGATCAGTCCATAGACGATAACGAACGTCCTGGCCTTCATCGGGATCGGCGGAATCAGCAGCAAGATCTGCCGGTTCGGCCATTGCATGCCGAAGGCCAGCAGCAGGCCGAATACCGCCCCCGAGGCACCCACAGTGGGATACAGCCCCCCATCTGCCTGCACCGCCGAGGTGGCAACCAGCAGCTGAATCAGACCGGCGCCGATCAGACAGGTGAAGTAGTAGATGCTGAAGCGCCGCGTGCCCCACGCCTGCTCGATCGGCCCGCCGAACATGTACAGCGCGAACATGTTGAGGAACAGGTGGCTAAGTCCACCGTGCATGAAGCCGTAGCTGAACACCTGCCAGGGCAGAAACCCGACGTTCACCACCTGCCCTTGCTGATCGCGCACCAGATAGTCGCCCCAGGGCCAGAGCATGAAATCGTTGAACAGGCCGGGCTGCAGCATCTGCAACACGAATACGGCGACGTTGCTGATCAACAGGGCACGCGTCACCGGTGGCAGATGGTCGAGCATGGTGTCTCCTGTGGAAAGTGTCTCCGGGCCATTGTCCAGACTCGGGCCGGATAATCGGTGAACAGCCGCCCCGGAACGAGGAAAATCCCCTGTTGCCGGGTAGGCGAGCACCGTATGCTAGCCGCCCTTTCCATTTGCGCAAGGCGATGCTTCGATCTGCCGACCTGGATGCGTTGCGTCAACGCGGCTATTGTCTGCCCGAGCTGGCCATCGAGTCGGGTCTATTGCAGGCGCTGGCGACCGATGCCCGCTGCCTGCACGATGGCAGCGCGATGCAGGCAGCGCGCATCGGTCGCGCCGATCAACTGCAGGCACGGCCCGACATTCGCAGCGACCTGACCTTCTGGATCGATGCCGACCCGGCCGCACCGGCGCGTGGCGCCTTGCTTACCGTCCTCGAGCAGTTGCGCCACCAGCTCAATCGCGAGCTTCTGCTCGGTTTGGCCGACGTGGAAACGCATTACGCCGCCTATCCGCCGGGTGCCTTCTATCGCCGCCATCTCGATCGCTTTCGCAGCGATGACAAGCGCACGCTGTCGTTCACCCTGTATCTGAATCAGACCTGGACTGCTGCCGATGGTGGCGCCCTGCGCCTTTGGCTGCCAGAAGGACCGCTGGATGTGCTGCCGACCCTGGGCTGCGCATCATTGTTCCTCAGCGACGAAATTGAGCACGAAGTGCTGCCGGCACAGCGCAATCGCTACAGCATCGCGGCCTGGTTCCGTCGCCGCTGAGGCCAGCACTCAGCCCCAGAGCAGCCGATCAAGCGAGTGCTCGGCCTGGTCCTCGGTGGACTTGACCCGGCCGTTGCTGACTCGAACACCCTCGGCTCGCAAGCGTCGACACTGCTCGCGGAAGCCGCGGCTGCCGGGAGCGAAGGCGATCTGCCCTCCCGCGCGCAGCACCCGATGCCAGGGCAGATCGGCATGCCCGCTCTGCGCCAGGATTCGCGCCACCAGGCGCGCCCGACCGGGCAGCCCGGCCAATCGCGCCACCTCGCCGTAGGCCAGCACCCGGCCTTCCGGAATGCGCCGAATGACGTCGAGAATCCTGGCTTCGCGCACCGCTGCGGCAGACAAGTCGGTCATAGGGCATTAGCATAGTGGGTCTTTGATGATGACGGCTTTACGATGCAGAACTTCGAACAGATTCGCGCCCATGTGGCGGCCCACTACCCGGTCACCACCAACGATCCCTACTTGCTGGGCATAGAAATCAGCATCGCCAATGGTCAGCGTCGACAGGGCATTTTCCTGACCGAGCTGGAGGGCGAGGATCAACGCAAGTACCTGCGCGTCAGCACCTCGATCGCACCGATGACCGGCATCGACGCCAAACGTGCACTGTCGTTCAACTGGGAGCAGCGGGTTGGCTATCTGGCCCAGTCGACCCTGGATGGCGTGCCTTACTTGCAGCTGTGCGAGAACCGTCCCTACACCGGACTGACCGCCGCCGAGGTGGATCGACTGGTGTTGGAGATCGGCGGTCTTGGCGATGGTCTGGAACGCGCATTTTCAGCTGGCGGCGACGTTTTCTGAACGCGCCATCCCGCGCGCATGGCCCTTAGCTCAAGGTTCAATGAAGACTTGGTCACAAGGCATGCATGTGAACCAGGCTAGGCTATGCCGTTGTTCGAACCATTGAAGACGTGGCGCGCCGCGGCGTAGCCAGCTCCAGGAGGCGAAAACAACGATGAACGAACTGCTCAATCAGATTGACTGGACAGCAGTCAGCCAACAGGCGATGACCTGGAGCGGCAAGCTGCTGCTGGCCCTGCTGCTGTTCTGGGTCGGTAAGTGGCTGGCTCGGCGAATTTCCAAGCTGGTCGGCGGCCTGGTCGAACGCACCAGCAAGGACAGCATGCTGGCTGGTTTCGTTCGCAACCTGGTGTTCGGGTTGGGCGTCGCCATCGTGGTGGTGGCCGCGCTCGATCAGCTCGGCGTACCGAATGCGTCCCTGCTCACCGCCCTTGGTGCGGCGGGTCTGGCGATCGGCCTATCGCTGCAGGGCTCGTTGTCCAATCTGGCTTCGGGCGTGCTGCTGATTCTGTTCCGGCCGTTCCGTTCCGGCGACTTTGTCGAGGTCGGCGGTGTCTCCGGCAGCGTCGATAACCTCAGCTTGCTGTTTACCGTGCTGATCACCGGCGACAACCGTCAGGTCACCATGCCGAACTCGCAGGTGATGAGCAGCCCGATCATCAACTTCAGCGCCCGCGACCAGCGCCGTATCGATCTGGTGATCGGCATCGGCTACCAGCATCAGGCGGAGCAGGCCATCGACATCATCCGCGACGTGGTAGCGAGCACCGAGGGCGTGCTGCAGGATCCAGAGCCGGTGTACATGCTGATGAATCTCGGCGAGAGCAGCGTCGATATTGCCGTGCGCCCCTGGAGCAAGACCAGCGTTTACTGGCCCACGCGTTCGCGTCTGCTGATCCGCATCAAGGCGGCACTGGATGAAGCCGGAATCGAAATTCCGTTCCCGCAGCGCAGTGTGCATTGGGTGGGCAAGCCAGCGGCCAGCGCGGCGGACTGAGCAGGCTTGCCACCGGTGGTGGGCAATACGCCCACTCTACGTGCTGGACATTGCATGATGGTGGGCGGCACGCCCACCCTACGTCGGTGCCCCTTAACCTTCCGCTTCGCCGCCGCGATTGGGATTGACCTTGGGGTGGCGCATATCACGCCCTTCCACCAGATAGAACACGTACAGGGCGATGTTCTTGGCGTGGTCGCCAATGCGCTCCAGGCCCTTGGCGGCAAACAGCATGTGCACGCCAACCTCGATGCTGTCCGGCACCTTGGCCATATGCTCTGAAATGCTGCGAATGCAACGGATAAAGGCTTCGTCGACCAGATCGTCCTGCTTGCGAACTTCTTCCGCGCGCTCCAGATCGAGTCGGACCAGGGAATCCAGCGCCCCGCTGAGCATGGTGAGCGCGGTGCGTGCCAGATCCACCACCACCGGATTGAACTGTTTGCGAGTGGCCGCATCGCTGCTCGAGACATCACGCGCGGTGCGCGCAACCTTTTTCGCCTCGTCGCCGATGCGCTCCAGATCATTGACCGTCTTTGACAGGGTCAGCACCGTGCGCAGGTCAACGCCCAGCGGCGTGCGCAGGGCCAGCAGGTTGGCGATCTCCTCATCGGCCTTGAGTTCGATGCGGTCAATCTCGCGATCACCACGCACCACCTCCTGCGCCTGCGCGCTGTCGCCTTTCTCCATCGCCTCCACGGCGCGGCGCAGCTGTTCTTCCACCAGGCCGCCCATGCGCAGCACCAGATCGCGCAGGGTGCCGAGCTCCTCGTCGAACTTCTTGACCGTATGACCGGTATGGCTGATCGCCATGTTTTCCTCTCCCGATGCCGCCCGCATCGATCAACTAGCCGAAACGACCGGTAATGTAGTTTTCGGTTTGTTGATTGCGCGGACGGGTGAATATCTGATCCGTTTCGCCAAACTCTACCAGTTCACCCAGATACATGAACGCCGTGTGCTTGGAAATTCGCCCGGCCTGCTGCATGTTGTGGGTCACGATCAGAATGGTCACGGCATTTTTCAGCTCCATGATCAGTTCTTCGATACTGGCCGTGGCGATGGGATCCAAGGCCGAGGTGGGCTCGTCGAACAGCACGATTTCCGGCTCAGTGGCCAGAGTGCGGGCGATGCACAGGCGCTGCTGCTGACCACCCGAGAGACTGGTGGCGAGATTATCGAGACGATCCTTCACCTCATCCCAAAGCGCGGCATCACGCAGGGCCTTTTCCACTTTTTCCTGCAGAACGGCCCGGCGCTTCTCGCCTAGAATACGCAGCCCGTAGGCCACGTTCTCGAAGATCGACTTCGGAAACGGATTGGGCTTCTGAAACACCATGCCGATGCGAATCCGCGTTTCGACCGGATCGATGTCCTTGGCCAGCAGGTTCACATTGTCCGGATACAGGCGAATCTCGCCGTCGTAGCGGCTGCCCGGATACAGATCATGCATGCGATTGAAACAGCGCAGCAGGGTCGACTTGCCACAGCCGGACGGGCCGATCAGGGCCGTCACTTCGTTGGCCTCAACCTCGAGATTGATCGCTTTGAGCGCTTTGAAATCGCCGTAATAGAAATCGAGATTCTTGACTTCGGCTTTGACGCTACGTTCGGTGCCTTGCGACATCGGGCTCACCACTTGATGCGCTTGCGCGCGCGATAACGGAGATAGATGGCTGCGCCATTCATCAGCAGGGTCATGGCCACCAACACGACGCCGGCGGCTGCCGCCGAGACGTGGAAGTCGGCCTGCGGACGCGATACCCAGTTGAACATCTGAATCGGCATCACGGTGAACGGCGCAGTCAGCCATTCGAAATTGAGAAACGGCGGTTCGCTCATCACCGGCGCAGCCGGCAGGAAGGCAATAAAGGTGACCGCACCGATGGTGATCAGCGGCGCGGTCTCGCCGATGGCGCGCGACAGGCCGATGATCACGCCAGTCAGGATACCGGCCAGGGAGTACGGCAACACGTGATCGCGGGTCACTTGCCAACGCGTCGCACCCAGGCCATAGGCCGCCTCTCGAATGGTCTGCGGCACTGAACGAATCGCTTCGCGCGTAGCCACCACCACCACCGGCAGGATCATCATGGCCAAGGTCAAGCCGGCCGCGGCCACGCTACGACCGAGACTGAACTGTTGCACCAGCAGACCAAGCCCGAGCAGACCGTAGATGATCGAAGGCACGCCAGCGAGGTTGGTGACATTGATCTCGATCACTTCGGTGAACCAGTTCTTCGGCGCGTACTCTTCCAACCACACGCCGGCCGCCACGCCCACCGGCACCGCGGCCATGGCAGTCACAAGCATCACCGACAGCGATCCCACCCAGGCGGGCAGGATGCCGGCCTGAGAAGCACGTCGCGAGGGATAGCTCTGGAAGAAATCCAATCCGAGCCGATCCCAACCGTCGACCACCAGCTGCACAAACAGGGCGCCAAGTACCAGCAGGGCAAACAGCATGACAATCAGGCCGAGCACATCGAACAGCATGTCGCGCAGCTTGTGACCCGCGATCAGCTCGCGAATCTCGGTCTGTTTCAGCGCCATCTCAGTAGGCCTCGCGGTAGCGCTTGCGGACAAAGTAGCCGAGCACATTGAACATCAAGGTCAACACAAACAAGGTCAGCCCGGCAGCAAAGATGCTTTGATAGGCAATCGACTCATGCGGCACATCGCCCATCGACACCTGCACGATGTATGCAGTAATGGTGGCCGCCGCTTCGGTAGGATCAAACGTCAGGTTGGGTTGTTGGCCGGCGGCGATCGCCACCACCATGGTCTCGCCCACCGCGCGCGATACACCCAGGATGTACGAGGCCACCACGCCCGACAGCGCGGCTGGCAGCACCACCCGCACCGAGGTCTGAAAGCGGCTGGCGCCCATGGCAAAGGAAGCCTCACGGAAATGCATCGGCACCGCACGCATGGCGTCTTCGGACAACGAAGAAATGTACGGCACGATCATGATGCCAATCACGATGCCCGGGCCCAGCATATTGAACCCCGGCAGATCGGGAATGAACTTCTGCAGCAGCGGCGTAACGAACAGCAGGGCAAAGTAGCCGAAGACCACGGTCGGCACGCCGGAAATCAGCTCCAGCACCGGTTTGACCACTTCTCGCACTTTCGGCGAGGCAAACTCGCTGAGGTAAATCGCGGTGATGGTGCCCAGTGGCACCGCAAACAGCAGGGCGATCAGGCTGGTCATCAAGGTGCCCGACAGCAACGGCAGGATGCCGTAGCGGGCATTGGCAAACAGCGGCGTCCACTGGGTGTCGGTGAGGAAGGTCCAGATCGACACGTGTTGGAAGAAAGCGCTGGATTCGAACACCAGGATGGCGACGATGGCGACGGTGATGGCCACGGCAGACAGCGCCGCGGCCATCAGCAGCCCTTCGATCACCACCTCGGGCAGATGCCGCAGGCGGTCCCGCCGCAAATCTCGGCGCGGATCTACCGTCGATGTTGCAGCGGGGGCCGACATGCTTTACCTCACTTGGGTTCGCGTTGCAGCAGGTCTTCGACCTTCACGCCCACTTCGGAGTGACCTTCGAACACCGTGCCCGCCTTGAAGCCATTCAACTTGCCAAGCGCCAGCTCATACGCCTTGGCGGGCAGCGGAATGTAACCTACTTCGGTGATCAATTCTTCGCTATGCGAGAGGTAGTACTCGACAAAGGCCTTCACTTCCGGCCGGGTCTTGGCATCCTTGGCATTGACGTAGATGAAGATCGGGCGCGACAGCGGCACGTATTCACCGCTCAGCACCGTCTCCATCGACGGCAGCACGGCGGCGGAATCGGCAGTGGCCTTGATCGGCAGGGCGCGCAGCTTGTCGGCGTTTTCCTTGTAGTAGGCGAAGCCAAAGAAGCCCAGTGCATTGACGTCATTGGACACGCCAGTGACCAGCACGTTGTCGTCCTCGCTGGCGGTGAAGTCACCGCGGCTGGCCTTGGCCTTGCCCATCACCGCTTCGGTGAAGTAGTCAAAGGTGCCCGAATCGGCGCCCGGCCCGAACAGATTGACCGGCTCATTCGGCCACGCCGGATTGACCTGATTCCAGTTCATCACCGTACCCTGCGCTTCCGGCTGCCACAGGGTCTTCAGCTCTTCAACCGTGGCCGACTCAATGAAGCTGTTGTTCGGATTGACCACCACGGTCAGGGCATCAAACGCCACCGGCAACTCGATGAATTCGACGCCGGCTTCCTTACAGGCATTGATCTCGGCCTCCAGGATGGGACGCGACGCATTCGAAATCGAGGTCTCACCGCGGCAGAACTTCTTGAAGCCGCCACCGGTACCTGACACCCCGACGGTGACCCGCACCTTGCCCTGATTGGCGATCTGGTATTCCTCAGCCACCGCCTCGGTGACCGGATACACGGTGCTGGAGCCGTCGATCTGGATCATCGAGGGCTGAGCGGTAGCCGGAGCGGCCGGGGCATCGGCAGTCTGTTCCGGCGCTTTGCCGCAGGCCGACAGGCCAAGGACGATGGAAATGGCAGCAGCCAGACGGAAGTTAGTCATGAGACACCTTTTGAACTTTGAAGGAGAGAATCGGCCCGCAGGCGAGATCGGCTGTTACACCGCCATCCGAACATGCATCGAGCAATACGTTAACCGCAGGCACGTTATTACAAGAGTGTTACTTCCAGATGACAGTCACCCGAACATCGGAACCGTCTGGATTACCAATAAAGCTGAATACGCGCTTCGGTGATCGAGGGATCGTCGCTGACGCCGCGCCGATCAGACTGCACATCGACGTAGTTCAGACTGAGCCGGAAGTTCTTGCGCCAGTACCAGTTGACCCCCAGGGTGACATGCTCGGCATCGCCACCGCGCACCGCGCCATCGTCGAGATCGGCGGCGTCGTAGCGCAGCCCGACCTGCCAGACGCCCAATGCGTTGTCGTGGGTGCTGGGCGTCGGCGTGCCGGCCTTGTAGCCCCAGCCCTCTCCGGTGATGTTCCAGACACCACTGACATACCAGGCGTCGGCATCGTAGTCGGCGCCTTCGACACCCGGGGCGTCATACCGATCGATCGTGCCGCTCAAGAACTCGGTCTGCAGTTTCCAAGGCCCCTGCACCCATAGCCCCTCCAGTCCATAGCCATTGAGCGCATCGGTATTGGTCAGCGTGCCACTATCGATCAGACGCACCGTCGCCAGATCAGCACCAGGGCGAGCACGCAGGCGTTCGGTATCAGCGTCGGTATCGCGACTGATCGCCGACAACCCCAGATGCAGATAAGCCTGCTCGCTGATCAGCGGCCGCCAGTAGGCGCGGCCGGCGAAGCCGCTGCCGCGGGCGCGGTCGCGGGTCAGTTCGCGACTGAAGGCACTCAGCTGATAGCCCCAGTCAGCGTAGTCCCGGGACAGGCCGACGCCTAGTCGCCGACTCGGCGCAAACAGGTTGGTGGCCAGCGACTTGCTGATGAAGTCGTTGTACTTGGTGCTGGACAGCTCTTCCAGCCCCATCGGCTGCTTGTATTGACCGATGGTGATGGCGGCGAAATCCAGCTTCCACTTGAAATTGGCATCCAGCCATTTCTCGGCCTCGAAATCATAGGCCAGCACCCAGTCCAGTCGCTCGCCCTTGGCCTTCAGCGCCACCTCGGCGCGACGTACGCCGAACTCACTGTCATCACCGTTGCCCGATCCGGCACCGTTGAGGTCGACCCGGTCGTTATCGAACCAGTTGCCGTCGGCCTGCAGCAGTCCTTCCAGACCCAGCTTGAACCCGCCAACCTCGGTCAAAGAGATCTCGGCCCTGGCCGCGCTCGTTGCCAGGACAGCAGCAAGCATCGCCGTCAGCTGCTTGATCTTCATGGTTGCCCCTCACAATCGCCATATGACAGGCCGGTGACAATACGGTGACATTATGACAGCCGTGTTACACCTCGGAATCACTCCACACGAAACACGCAACAAGCTGATTTCACTTAGCTTATTTCACTTTCGCAGGCACTGATAAGCGCGTGAGATCGCCTCGCTTGTCACAAAGCCGCCGCATTACTGACGCATTACTGACGCATTGCTGTCCTGCGCCGGTCATCTTCCCGTCGGTAGTGTGCTCCATTTGGGTGTAGTCCCTTGGGCCAAGCTAGAATGCCGGTCCCCAGGATTCAATTCTGATGATCGAACTAGTCATAGTCCTGCTGTTGGTGCTGATCAACGGCTTCTTCGCCATGTCAGAGATGGCCGTGGTCACCTCGCGCCGCAGTCGCCTGAAGCAGATGGCCGCCGAGCGACGTGGTGCTCAGGCGGCACTGGAACTGCACGAACACCCGGAGCGTTTCCTCTCTACGGTACAGATCGGCATCACCTTGATCGGAGTCCTGTCGGGCTATGTCGGCGGTGAGGCCATCGGGCTGGCGATTGCCGCCTTTCTGACCGAAACCTTCAACATACCGTTCGACTATTCAGAGAACATCGGCATTGGCATCGCGGTGGCCTTCATTGCCGGACTTTCGCTGCTGATCGGAGAGTTGCTACCCAAGCGTCTGGCCCTATTGCGCGCGGAAAGCATCGCCGCGCGGGTCAGCTGGCCGATGAAGTCACTCAGCCTGGCCGCGGCACCGGCAGTCAACCTGCTTAGCCTGCTGACCCGCAGCATCCTGCGTCTGTTCGGCGTGCACGAAGATCAGACTCAGCGCGTCAGTGAAGAGGAAATCCGTCTGCTGGTGAGCGAAAGCCACGAACAGGGCGTCATCGACAACGATGAGCGCAACATGATGAACCGCGTGCTGCGCCTCGGTGATCGCGATGCCGCCAGCCTGATGACGCCGCGCACGCGAATCGTCTGGCTCGATGCCACCGCCAGCGACGAGGCCAACCTCAAGACGATGCGCGAGACGCCGTTTTCGCGTTACCCGGTTTACCGCGGCTCAGACCAGGATGTGATCGGCATCCTGCAGGTGAAGATGCTGGCCGGCCGGATCGGCCATCGAAATCCGGGCCTGTTCAACGATCTGCAAAAACCGGTCTATGTGGCGGAAGGAACACGGGCGATGAACCTGCTCGACACCTTTCGCGAAGAGAGCACCTCACTGGCCTTGGTGGTCGACGAGTACGGCGACATCGTCGGCATGATCACCCTGAACGATGTGCTGGGTGCCGTACTCGGACGCCTTGGCTCCATCGGTGCCAACCCCGATGAAGCATCGCCTGTGGTGCAGCGCGCCGATGGCAGTTTGCTGGTGGACGGCAGCCTGTCCTCGGACGATCTGCGTGAACTACTTGGCGTCGGCGAGCTGCCGAATGAGACCGAGCACGAGTACCACACCGTGGCCGGTCTAGTGGTCAGCCACTATGGTCATATTCCGCAAATCGGCGAGCAGTTCGAATGGAATGGCTGGGTGTTCGAAGTGATCGACCTCGATGGCGCACGCATCGACAAGCTCTTGATTCGCCGCTCCGAGCCCGAAGAAGAGCGCGCCGGTGGCACCGACTGATGGCCCGCGACGCGCGTCGTCCTGACCTGCCAGGCTGAGTCTCGAAAGCGCATTCCGGAGCAGATGATTGCAAGAACAATCCACGAGCGCGTTGCTGGTCAAGTTGAGCGAGGGCGACCCCAAGGAAACGGTCAGCCTGGATGCCATCCTGCAGCGTTTCAACCGCCGCGCCTTTGGCGTGTTACTGCTGATGTTCACCCTGCCAGCCTTTCTGCCCCTGCCCGCCGGGGCCGGCGCCATCAGCGGCCCGCTGGTGGTATTGCTGGGTCTGCAAATGCTGTTTGGCCTGCGCCGCCCCTGGTTTCCCCAACGCTGGCGGCAACGCGGCGTGCGGCGGGAGCGCTTTGCCCGCTTCAGTCAACGCATGAGCCCCTGGCTGCTGCGGGTGGAACGCCTGGTAAAGCCGCGCGTCGCCGGCGTATTCACCACGCAGCCGGCACCAGCGCTGACCGGTCTGATGCTGGCCATACTCGGCCTGCTGTTGTCGCTGCCGATTCCGCTGACCAACTATCCGCTGGGCCTGTTGATCCTGTTCTATGCCATCGCCCTGATCGAACGCGACGGCGTGTTTCTGATCGTGCTCTGGTTGGTTGGCATCGCCGCCTGCATCGCCTTGATCAGCCTCGGTGACAATGCCTGGCAGTGGGCGCAGCAAATGTGGGGATGAGCCATGCGGACGGGCGCGTGCCCGCCGCCTGCGCAGCGCCCCGACCGACGCTGAGATTAAACTTTGGCGTTGCTTGAGGATGGGGCAGCTGGCCGATACGCGGTTTCGTCGCCAGCATCCAGTGGATCGCTTTGTGTTGGACTTTGCCTGTCCGGCGCTGAAGTTATTGATCCGGCGGCTATCAGGTGCTGCGATTCTGGAATGACGATGTGTTGCTCAGAACTGAAGCGGTGTTGGAGCAGATGCTGCTGGCGCTCGAACGGCGTAGAGCGGAATTGGGAAAGTAGCAGGGCACCAAATCACCCCCTCCCAACCTCCCCCTCCGGCGCTGCGCGCCGCAAGGGGAGGAGACAAAACGTCAGCGCTACCGCTTCCGCGGCCGACCTCAGTCAGATGCACGGTCGAACCGAAGCGCCCAACTTCCACGCGCAGCGTCGAAGCCGAGCCGACCCTGCACCTGCACAGCGGCTTTGAACCGGCTTGTCTCCTCCCCTTGCGCGGCAACGCGGCAGAGGGGAGGCCAGGAGGGGGTTGTGCGGCACTGCAGCAATCGCCGGCGATCTCTGCCATTATCGAGGCTCCTCCTCACTCTCAGGAACCGCGTTCATGTGCTCCATCCTTGGCATCCTCGATCTGAAAACCGACGCCGCCGGCCTGCGCCCGCTGGCGCTCGAGCTTTCACGCCGCATGCGTCACCGCGGCCCAGACTGGTCGGGCATCTACAATGATGACAATGCCATCCTGGTCCATGAGCGTCTGGCCATTGTCGGCGTCGACTCCGGCGCCCAGCCGATTCAGACCGACGACGGGCAGCAGGTACTGGCCGTCAACGGTGAGATCTACAACCATCGCAGCCTTCGTGCCCAGTACGAGCCGCAGTTCGCCTTCCAGACCCATTCCGACTGCGAAGTGATCCTGCCGCTGTATCGGCATGGCGGCGACCCGGCCACCTGGCTGAACGAGCTGCATGGCATGTTCGCCTTCGTACTGTGGGATGCTGCGAGCAAGCGATGGCTGCTGGCGCGCGACCCGATTGGCATCATTCCGCTTTATTTTGGTCACGACGAGCATGGCAATCTGTTCGTTGCCTCCGAGCTGAAAGCCCTGACCTCACATTGCGTCGACGCACGCGAGTTCCCGTCCGGCCACTTCTGGCGCAGTGGCGATGCCGAACCAACCCAGTACTACCATCCGGGCTGGCGCGAGTTCAGCGCCGTCGCCGATGCCGAAAGCGATCGCGCTGCGCTGCGTGCCTCGCTGGAGAATGCAGTTAAGTCGCACATGATGAGCGATGTGCCCTACGGCGTCCTGCTTTCAGGCGGGCTTGATTCTTCACTGGTCGCGGCGATCGCCAAGAAGTACGCCGCCCGCCGCGTCGAAGAAGACGAGCGCACCGAGGCCTGGTGGCCGCAGCTGCACAGTTTTGCCGTGGGCCTGAAGGAATCGCCCGACCTCAAGGCCGCACGCCAGGTGGCTGCGCACATCGGCACGGTGCACCACGAGTTTCACTTCACCGTGCAGGAAGGCATCGACGCCTTGTCCGATGTGATCTATCACCTGGAAACCTACGACGTCACTACCATCCGCGCCTCGACGCCGATGTATCTGATGGCGCGGCGCATTCGCGCCATGGGCATCAAGATGGTGCTGTCCGGCGAGGGCTCGGATGAGCTGTTCGGCGGTTACCTGTACTTCCACAAGGCCCCCGACGCCCGCGCCCTGCACGAGGAAACGGTACGCAAGCTGGACAAGCTGCACCTGTTCGACTGTCTGCGTGCCAACAAGGCGATGGCCGCCTGGGGCGTGGAAGCGCGCGTTCCCTTCCTCGACCGCGGATTCATCGACCAGGCAATGCAGCTGAACCCAGAAGTTAAGCTCTCAGGCAAGCAGCGTGGCCGGATTGAAAAGCAGTTCCTGCGCGAGGCATTTGCCGGTTATCTGCCGGACAGTGTGCTGTGGCGGCAGAAGGAACAGTTCTCCGACGGCGTCGGCTATAGCTGGATCGATTCACTGAAAGCGCATGCCGAATTGCAGGTCAGCGATCAGCAATTGACCAGCGCTAAGTTCCGCTTCCCCTACAACACACCGACGACCAAGGAAGCCTACCTGTATCGCGAACTGTTCCATCGCCATTTCCCGCAGAGCTTTGCCGCCGAATGCGTACCGGGCGGGCCTTCGGTGGCCTGCTCCACTGCCGCTGCACTGGAATGGGATCCCAGCCTGAAATCGATCGTCGATCCCTCGGGCCGGGCAGTCAAGGCGGTGCACAACGAGGCGTATTCGTAGCGTGTGTTCTTGACGCGAGACTGGCGCCATAGGGTGCGTCTTGGACGCACCGCTGCGATGAAGGGCGACCGCAGTGCGTCCTCGACGCACCCTATATGGATGATCTGCGCCTTGGCCATGGCCGCCGCCGCGCATGCCAGCTCACCGGCGCTGTTTGAAGATGCCACCGAGCGCAGCGGCCTTGATTTCGTCCACTTCAACGGCATGTCAGGGGAATTGTATTTTGTCGAGATGGTCGGTCATGGCGGAGCGCTGTTCGACTATGACAATGACGGCGATCTCGATGCTTTTATCGTTCAGGGCGGCATGCTCGGCAAGCCGATCGAACAGGCCTGGTTTCCGCCCAGGTCACCGCTCAGCGATCGCCTATATCGCAATGATCTTGGCAAGGATGGCCCGCGCTGGGTCGATGTCACCGCCAGCGCGGGCATCGAAGGCTCCGAGTACGGCATGGGCGTGGCCAGCGGTGATTTCGACAACGACGGCCACGTCGATCTCTATGTCACCAACTTCGGGCGCAACCGGTTGTGGCGCAATCTGGGCAATGGCCGCTTCGAGGATGTGACCTCGCAGTCGGGTACCGGCGATGAGGCCTGGAGTGTCGCGGCCAGCTTCCTGGACTTCGATGGCGATGGCCTGCTCGATCTTTACGTGGCCAATTACGTCGAGTACTCGCTCGCAAACAACACCCGCTGTTTCGCTCGCAGCACCCGCCCTGACTATTGCGGCCCGGCCAGTTTCGCACCGGCGCGCGACCGCCTGTATCGCAATCTCGGCCGAGGCCGGTTCGAAGATGTCACCCGACAACGTCTGCGCAATTACCAACCGGGCGCGGGCCTGGGCGTAGTCAGCGCCGACTTCAATGACGATGGTCGCATCGATATCTATGTAGCCAATGACGGCGATGCCAATCAGCTGTGGTTGGCCCAGACCGATGGGAGCTTTGTCGACGATGCTCTGTTTGCCGGCGCTGCGGTCAACCGTGCCGGTCGCCCTGAGGCGAGCATGGGCGTCGATGCTGGCGATTTCGACAACGATGGCGACCTCGATCTGTTCATGACCCACTTGATGGGCGAAACCAACACGCTGTACGTCAATCAGGGTAAGGGCTTGTTCGAAGACCGCACCAGCCAGTTCGGACTGGGCTCGGGCAGCAGCCGTTACACCGGATTTGGTACAGCCTGGCTGGATTTCGACAATGATGGCTGGCTTGACTTGTTGATCCTCAACGGTGCAGTGCGGATTCTCGAGCGCTTGCACGCAGCAGGCGATCGATTTCCGCTTGACGAGCCAAACCAGCTGTTCAGAAACCTGCAAGGCAAGCGCTTTGATGAAGTGACTCAGCAGGCCGGCAAGGCGCTGCTGCAGGAGGAAGTCAGTCGCGGCGCGGCATTTGGCGATGTCGACAATGACGGCGACACCGATGCGCTGATCTTCAACAACAACGGACAAACCCGACTGTGGCTGAATCAGAACAGCTCTGCCCATGCCTGGATTGGACTGCGCCTCGTCGACCCCAAGCTACAACGCGATGTGCTGGGTGCGTTAGCGCAGATCAGCGCAGCCGAGAGCCGGCCAATCTGGCGTCGATCGCGGGCCGACGGAAGCTACGCCAGCGCCAATGACCCGCGCATCCTGGCCGGACTGGGTACTCACCGAGCACCGGTGAACGTTGAGGTTCAGTGGCCCGATGGCAGCCGCGAAAAATGGACCGACTTGTCGCCACGCCGCTATCACCAGTTGAACAAGGGTGAGGGAGAATCGCCATGAGCGGTGCTCGTGCCGGGCTTGTCCGCCTGCTCGCCTGCGGCTTGCTGGCTACCAGCCTGTCGATCCACGCCAGCGACCCTGCCGACTCGCCCAGCAACCCCCGGAACGACGCCGAGCCGACCTCCCCACTGCTCGATCCAGCACCGCTGCCCAGCCCTGACCTGCGCGCCTTGGAACCGAACGTGGCCGAGCAGCTGGCCCGAGCACAGGCGCTGTGGGAACAGCACCGTAGCGGCCCAATGGAACAGCAAGTTCAAGTGCTGAACGAACTGGCCCAGCTGTATCACGCCTACGAGCTGTGGGAGGCGGCGCAGGCCTGCTATCGGCGGCTGCTGGCCGCGCAATCGAATCGCTTTGACCTCTGGCACTTATTCGGACATGCCAGCCAGCAGGCCGGCGACAACCCCCAGGCCGAGCAGGCCTACCGGCAGGCACTGGCACTGCAACAGGCGTATTCGGCCAGCGCCCTGCGTCTGGCCGAGGTGCAGGTTCTGCAGGGGCGGCAGGCGGAAGCCATCGAGCTGGTCGAGGGCGTGCTGAAACAGCAACCCGACAACACTGCCGCCAGGCTTGCGCGCGGCGAACTTGCGCTGGCTGAAGGCAAGCCGGCGCTGGCGATCGATCTGCTGAACACAGTCGTGCAGGCGGTGCCGCAGGCCAATCGCAGCCACTATCTGCTGGCACAGGCCTTTCGCGCCAATGGCCAATCCGACTTGGCGCGGCAACATCTGGCTAAGAGCGGCAGCGTCGGCGTGCGCATTCCCGACCCTTTGGTGGAGCAACTGCAGGCACTTGTCGTCGGCGAGCGTGTTGCCTTGATCGAGGGCAAGCTGGCCTATGAGGCGGGCGATTTCCACCACGCCATCGATCGCTATCGTGCAGCCTTGCAGGCGGCACCCGAGAGCGTCAGCGCCGAGATCAATCTGGGCGCCAGCCTGGCGCGCATCGGTGAGATTGAATTGGCCCTCGACCACTTTCGTCGGGTGCTGCAGCGCGCACCCGACAACCTGAGCGCACACTTCAATCTGGCTGAACTTTTGCTGCAGGCAGGCCAACCCGAGCAGGCAGGCACGCATTATCTGACGGTAGTTCGGCAGCGCCCGCAGGATGTCTCGGCATTGCTTGGACTGGCACGCAGTGCACGCCTGGCTGGGGATGGCACCAGCGCGATCCAGGCCTACCAGCAAGTTCTGCAAGCGGCGCCCGAACTGAGTGAGGTCTGGCTTGAGTATGTGGACAGTTTGAGCGGTGAGCAGCGGCTGCAGCAGGCCGGTGCCGCCTTGGCACAAGCACACGCGCTGCATCCCGACGACGGCCAGCTGGCCCACCGCTATGCTGAGCACTTGCTCGCCGCCCCTGACCAGACCACGGCCAGCTTGGCGCAGGCACTCGATCTGGCCACTCGGGTATTCGAGGCTCGACGATCGCTGGCACACGCCGACACCCTGGCGCGTGCTTTGGCCGCCAATGCGCAATGTGATCAGGCAGCACAACTGCAGTCCGAGGTGCTGGCGAAAACCCCCGGCGACCCGTATAGCGAAGCAATAGTCGAGGCGAAATCGCGCCTGCGCCGCTATCAGGCCGGCGCGCCCTGCTTTCAGCCCTGATACCGATTCCCCCTAGCCAGGAACCTCGCTACGCCAGGCCCCTGGGGCAGGAAAAGATCGGCTCCCCGGCCCTCCCCGAACATCGGGGAGGGAGTTCCGGGGCACCATCCGGCGCGCGAAAATCAGTGCGCATCGATCTCTCCCGCAGGGGAGAGGCTTTACAGCGACTGTCTTTCAATTCGGAAAGATGGATAAAGAAGCCCATGGATGGGCTGCTCGCGCGCAGCGACGTAGCCCGGATATTTCATGAGGGGGCGCGGATGATCACCGAGGACTTTGCGTCGAGTGCAAGGCGCGACGAGCCCAAGTGGTGGGCCCACTTGGGCGAGATCGGGACGCAGTCCCGCGTAGCT
>NZ_JACYTR010000061.1 GCF_014841215.1 Pseudomarimonas arenosa | reverse complement strand
GCAGCGGCCGAATGAGGGCCGTGCCAGCGCCGAAAGATCGCCAACACTCTGTTATCTCAACACCATCGGTCGAAACTCTCGCCCCGCTTGGAATTGCCGGATCTTTCGGCGCGACCTCATGAAGTATCCGGGCTAGGCAGCCTTGCCCTCTCGCAACAGTTTGGACGCCATCAGCAGCAAACTCAGTGCTGCCAGCACCAGCAGCGACCACAACGCCAGCTTCAGCCAGCGATTGGGTGAAACGCCATGTTCGAGGGCGGCAATACCATCGCGCTCCAGCCGCAGTCCCAGCTCGATCCGCTGCGGCTGCCAGTCGCCACCGCGTTTGCTGCGTGCAGCGGCCAGTGCCGTGCCCAGCGGCGCATCGATCCGTCGTCCCAGCCGGCTACCTGCCAGCAAGGCTATCTGGCTCGCGCCATTGCTGGCGAACATCAAGACATCTGGGTGATAGGCCAGTTTCAATACCGGCGCAGCGCTCAGTGGCTGATCCGAACGCAGTCGCCAGTGCCGGTCACGGGTGACCGCCAGCAGTCGATCGCCGCTGTCCAGCCAGTCACCTTCGATCTGCAGCCGGTAGTGACTGCCCTGCGCACGCTGCGCCCAGGCGGCATCCGACCAGGGTCGACTGGCCAGATCGAATTTCAGCAACCACTGCTCGCCCGGCGCCTGCAGATCAAAAGCCCGAATCGGCATCGCACCGGGCAACTCATAATTCCAGCTGCCGTCCGCGTCCTGACGGCCCTCAAGACTCAGCCAGACCAGGGTTGGCAACTCGACCTCGCTGTCGATCCGGGTAGCAAGGACCCGCTCCATCGCTGCTAGCGCCAGCGGTGCCTTGAACTGCAGGCGCAGATATCGCCCCGGCGCAGAATTCCAGTCGATGCGTGTCTGCTGCAGCAGCTCGCCGCGATGCGAAAGCCGGTACAGCCGAGCCGGCGGCCGCAGTGTCTTCCACGACTCGAGATCGGCGCTGCTCTGCACACTCAGCTCGGACTGCAGGGCAGCCTGATCTTCGGCCAACTGCAGTTCCACGGCCCGCGTCTGCTGCGCCTTATCACCGAGATCGATCAACAACTCGGACATGAGCGGCCCCGCCTCGCCGGCCGCGTCGACTTCGGGCTGACTTTGCAGGGTAAGTCGCTGGCCTTCGATCACCGCGCGCCAACCGGCTACTCCGTCAGCCGGCGCCGCCGCCAGCGGGAACCAGCGCACCTCGAACGACTCGCTGATCTCCAATCGACTCGGGCTGGGCGACTGCAGCATGGCCGGCAAGGGATGGCCATCGGCGTCGACAATCTCGATATCGCGCAACAACGGATCGATCGAAGCGCCATACACCGACTCATCCAGCTGCAGCTGAAACAAGGTGTTGCCATCGCTGGGCAGCTGCAGCGACCACTGCCAGGCGTAATCGGCGGCCCGCGCAGGGGCCGCCGCAATCATCGCCAACAGCGCACCTGAGACCAAAAGGCGCCTCATGCGCTTTCTCCCGTCGCCGAGCCTTCCTTAACTAGAGGCTCCGCCTTGGGCTCGGCCGGCGGCGACGGCGCCAGATAGCCGACCAAGGTGAGCAGGCCACCCACTGCCAGGAAGGACACGATACCGGCGATATTGCTCATATGCTGACGATCGATCAGGCCCAGCTTCAGCAGCACCAAGGCCATCAATACCGCACCGGCCTGCCACACCCGCCGCGAGCCGCTACGCGAGCCCCACACCCACGCTGCTACGCCGCACAGACTCCAGACCACGGTCAGACTGGTTTGCGCCAGCATCGACCTCCATAGCGCCTGGTTCCACGCCACATCGGCCAGATGATGCACCGAACGCAGGGTGGCCACGCTCAACCAGACCCAGCCCAGCAGGGCCAGCGCGGCAAGCACCGGGCGCAACGGAAGCCCCTGCTGGCGCAGCACCAGGAATGCCAGGGCCAGCAGACCCAGCTGCATCAGCTCCAAGGGATTGATCAAGGGCACGAAGGGCAGCGGGGAGGCATCGCCCGCTTGGCCAAGGCTGGTCAGCCAGAACAGTCCCAGGGCAGCCCCCGCCAAGGCCAGGCCAGCCAATCGGTACTGTTCAAACCGCTCCGCCACCGGCTGCCCCACCACGGTCGGTTTGAACGCTGCCCCCCATAGCAAGGCCACGGTGGGCAACCAGCCAATGATCACCGCCCAGTCATGCGACAAGCCATCGACCTGTTCGAGTCGGGCAAACACATCGCTGCCCAACACCAGGGCCAGCGAACCTAGTAGCGATAGGTGGGCAACGGCCAACCAGGGGGTCCCAGGCAAGAGCAGCCAGCGCAGAGTGACCAGGGTGGTGATCAGGAACATCGGCCAAAGCCATAGTAACGGCGCCGACAGCGGCCCCCGGTCCACCCCGCTGAGCGCCCACAGCAATCCGAATACCGCGCACATCACTGACAGCAAGCCGATATCAGGCCAGCGCAACTGACGACTGGCCCAGACGCCCACTCCCCATCCGACCAGCCACCAGCCGAGCCAGGCAGCTCGCCGGTTCGCTGACGAAACGAAGTGTTCAATCTCATGCGCTCCGGTGCCCAGCCAGATCAGGGCGGCACCGAGCAGGAACAACCAGTAAGCCACCCGACCACCGTGCATGCGCTGCAACATCAGCGCGCTGCAGCCCCAGGCCAGACTGACAATCCAGCCGCCAACGAACACACCGTTGCGCAGCGCCGGCGTGTCAGGTGGCTGGTACTCGAAAGCCGAGTACAGCCAGGCCAAGGCCGCGACAAGTTGCAGCGCGCTGCCGGCCAGCTTCGGCCACAGACGCTTCTGCCGCAGCCCCAGCCACAGCACAGCGGCGCCTTCCAAGGCCCAGATCTGCCCGGTGACATTGGCATCCAGGGCCAGCGGCACGGCGGCGGTGGCGAAACCAACGGCTAAGGTCGCATAGGCCATACGCAGCGTAGCCAGGTCCTGGCGCAGCCGAATCAAGTAGCCGAGCAGTGCGTAGACGCCCGCCGCGGATAGTGACGAGAACGCCATCTGCATGGGCGCATCGATCAGCAGAGCAGCCTGTAACCCAGCGGCGAACAAGGGCGTGCCGTATAGCAAGGTGCCATCGATGATCGGTTCGCGCTCACCACTGCCACGGGTGGCAAACAGATGATTGATGCCGACATACATCAGGAAGAACAGCACCAGGAACGGCTCGGTAGTAGCGAAGTGTTCAGCGCGATAGCTGAGCACACCCCAGAAGGTGCCTATGGCGAAGGTGAACCCGAACCCCAGCAGGTTCAGCAAGCGCCAGGAACGCCACCAGGCGATGGCAAATACAGCCGCATTCAACAAAGCGAAATAGCTGAATAGGGCGACGTGATTGCCGCTGCCGGTAGATAACAGCACCGGCGCCAGGAAACCGCCAGTGAAGCCGAGCACTGCCAGCGCTTTGGCATCCTGCTTCACCGCCAGCACCACGCTGGCCGCCACTACCAGCAGGGCGAAGCCGAACGCGGCCAATACCGGCAGCACTTCATACATTCGGAACGCTGCGAACACCGTCATCAGCAGCGCACCCAGGGCCCCGCCCTGCAAGCCGAGCGAGAACAGGCGGCGTTGCTCGCGCTGGCTCCAGGCAAACCACAACGCGGCCAGCGCCGCTGCCGCGCTGGCGGTCAACCAGAACTCCACCGGCAGTTTCAGCAGGGCATGTTGGGCGGCGAACTTGAGCAGGGCGCCGAGCCCAACGAAGGACACCAACACGCCGATCTTCACCGGCACATTGCCTTCGGTGAACCAGCGCTTGATCCAGCTGAGCCCGCGATCAAACCAGTCGGGCTCGGTGGAAACGGTCGGCTTCCAGACTCGCTCTCCGCTGACTCGTTTGACCACCGGCTCGGGCGGCGGCGTGTAGGTGTCGCGCGCCATCTCCAGGTCGCTTGTCATCGGATCCGGTTTCGGTGCTGGCGCCACGGCCGGCTCAACCACCGGCTCGACCGGTGTTGCCGGCGTAGTCGTAGAAGCCGCGTCATCCTCACGCACGGATTCCGCGCTCGGCGGCTGGGCCGCAACGACCCGCGATCGGGCGGCTTCGACCACCCGCCAACGCTCCAGCTCAGCCAACCGTTCGGTCATGGCGCGCAGGTGCGAGCTCAATGATTGAGTCCGCCCCCACAGCGCACCGACCAGACCGCCCAGTATCCAGGCCACCGGCTCGCCATCGGCCAGGATGGCCACCACGATTGCCCCCACCAATGCCCATATCCAGCTCATCTGTACCTCTCAGGCCGCGGCCATTGCACAGCAACCCACCCGCTCACAACCGATCGATCGGCTCAAGCTCGGGCAGGCGATCCCCTCCTGGGTAGTTCGGCTTGCGTATCACCCGCCGCCGGTAGCTTCGCCAAATGATGATGGCGATCAAGCTGAATGTGGCCGATCCCAGCGCCAGACTCCAGGCTGAATGGCTGATCAGCGGCGATACCAGACCGGCAATGGTCGCATTCACGCTCAGGCTCAGCACGGTTTGAATCGACGACGCCGAGCCGCGCTGACGCGGATACATATCCAGCATGGCCAGCATGATGGCCGGAAATACCAGGGCGATACCAAAGGCCAGCAAGGTCATCGGCAGCACCGCCCAGGGCACCGCCGGTTCTGGCACCCACTGGTAAGCGATATTGATCACCCCAGCCAGCACTGTCGCGGCGAACCCGCGCATCACCATCTGATCCGCCGTCCAGCGCTCGGCCAGACGCGAGGACACGAAGGCGCCGATCGCCATGCCGGAAATCATCGGCACGAAGAACCAACCGAATTGCTGGGCATTGAGTTTGAGAATGTCCAGCACAAAGGCCGGCGCCGAGGCGATGTACAAGAACAGGGCGCCGAAATTGAAGCCACCGGCAATCGCCAGACGGGCAAACTGCGGGTTGCGCGTGATCGCCCAATTGCTGCGCAGCAGGGGCCCGAGGCGGAACTGCTGGCGAAGGTCCTGCGGATGGCTTTCTCCGAGGAACAGCATCACCGCAATCAACAGCAGGGTGGAAAACAGGGCCAAGGCCCAGAAGATCCATTGCCAGGGCGCAAAGCCGATGATCCAGCCACCGATGATCGGCGCCATCGCGGGCGCCACACTGAACACCATCGACACCATCGCCATCATGCGCTGCGCCGCCGGGCCTTCCAGCCGATCACGAATGATCGCCCGCCCGACGATCAGCCCTACCCCGGCCGAGCTACCTTGCAGGGCACGATATACCAGGAGTTCCGTCAGCGATTCACTGAGCGCGCAGCCCACCGAGGCCAGACCGAACACAGTGACCCCCGCAAGAATCACCGGCCGTCGGCCAAAGCTGTCTGACAAGGGCCCATGCACCAGGCTGAAGCCGGCATAGGCGACCAAGTACACGCTGATGGTCTGCTGGATGGCCATCGGACTGGCGTCGAACTCCTGTGCCAGCAAGGGGAAGGCTGGGAACAGGGTGTCGATGGCAAACGGGCCAAACATGGCCAGAGCCCCCAGCAGCCACACCAAGCCGCCGGGCGCAGAGTTCAAGGTGCGAGGCATGCGCGCAGCATAGCGATTGTTGGGCGAAATGGCAGACGGCGCCCTTCGCTCGGATCGATCGCGTATCCTCGCCGGCTTCGCTCGATCGCCTCGAAACGCCATGAATGATCTTCCCCGCAGCGCCGAGCTGCTGCTGTCCGCCGCTGCCGGCCAGACCGATAGCGACCCCAGTGAAACCCGCGAGTGGCTGGAAGCCTTCGATGCCATCGTCAGCGCCCATGGGGTGGAGCGTGCGCAGTTCCTGTTCGACAAGTTGGCCGATCACGCCCTGGCGCGCGGCGTGCAGTCGGCCCGCGCTCGGGTCACGCCGTACTGCAACAGCATCCCCCTGAGTCGCCAGCCGCACTACCCTGGCGACGAGGCGCTGGAAGCCAAGCTGGCCGCCGCCCTGCGCTGGAATGCCATGGTCATGGTGATGCGGGCCAACCGTGACGGTTTGGAACAAGGCGGCCATATCGCCAGTTATGCCTCGGCGGCCGATCTGTTCGAAGTGGGCTTTCAGCATTTCTTCAAGGCCGAGGGTCACACCGAGGGTAGCGATCTGGTGTTCTTCCAGCCGCATTCGGCACCAGGCGTGTATGCCCGCGCCTATCTGGAGGGATTTCTCGATCAACAACATCTACAGAACTATCGGCGTGAGATCGGCGGCCACGGCCTGAGTTCGTATCCGCATCCCTGGCTGATGCCGGACTTCTGGCAATTCCCCACCGGCTCGATGGGCCTGGGCCCGATCAACTCGATCTATCAGGCGCGCTTTCTGCGCTATCTGCACGACCGCGGATTGAAGAACGCGGGCCAACGTCGCGTGTGGGGCTTCTTTGGCGATGGCGAGATGGACGAACCGGAATCGATCGGTGCGCTGTCGTTGGCGGCGCGCGAACGGCTCGATCACCTGACCTTCGTGATTAACTGCAACTTGCAGCGGCTGGATGGTCCGGTGCGCGGCAACGGCCGCATCATCGACGAACTCGAGGCCCTGTTCACCGGCGCCGGCTGGCAGGTCATCAAGGTGATCTGGAGTTCCGACTGGGATCTGTTGTTCGCCCGCGATCAACAGGGCGAACTACTGCGGGCCTTTGCCAAGACGGTCGATGGCCAGTTTCAGACCCTGTCGGCCAACAGCGGCGCCTACAACCGCGAGCGCTTTTTCCAACAAACGCCCGAGCTGGCCGAATTGGTGCGCGACCTCAGCGACGCCGATATCGATCGGCTGCGCCGCGGCGGCCACGATGCGCGCAAACTGTATGCCGCCTATGCCGCTGCGGTCGCCCATCAGGGCCAGCCAACGGTGATCCTGGCCAAGACCATGAAGGGCTTTGGCATGGGCAGCCTGGCCCAGGGGCGGATGACCACCCATCAGCAGAAGCAGCTCGACACCGAGCATCTGCGCGCATTCCGCGATCGCTTTGCCCTGCCGCTGAGTGATGAACAGGTCGATGCGCTGCCGTTCTATCGGCCCGATGAGAACAGCGCCGAAATGCGCTACTTACACGCGCGGCGCGCAGCGCTCGGCGGCTATCTGCCGCGTCGTCGCCAGACTTGCAGCCAGACGATCGACATTCCTGCAACCGAACGCTGGGCTAAATTCGCCCTGGACAGCGACGGCAAGTCGATGTCCACCACCATGGCGGTGGTGCGCATGCTCGGCAACCTACTGAAAGACGAACACCTCGGGCCGCGTATCGTGCCAATCGTCGCCGATGAAGCACGCACCTTTGGCATGGCCTCCCTGTTCCGCCAGGTCGGCATCTACTCGCCGCACGGTCAGCTCTACGAACCGGAAGACCTCGGCTCGATGCTGTACTACCGCGAAGAGCAAAGCGGGCAGATTCTTGAGGAAGGCATCAGCGAAGCCGGTGCGATCAGCTCCTGGATCGCCGCCGCCACCAGTTACAGCGTGCACGATCTACCGATGCTGCCGTTCTACATCTACTACTCGATGTTCGGCTATCAGCGCATTGGCGATCTGATCTGGGCCGCTGCCGATCAGCGCGCCCGCGGCGTGCTGCTCGGCGCCACCGCCGGCCGCACAACGCTGAACGGCGAGGGCTTGCAGCATCAGGACGGCAGCTCGCTGCCGATGTTCGCCAGCGTGCCGAACTGCCGTGCCTATGAGCCTTCCTTCGCCTACGAGATCGCCATCATCCTGCAACAGGCCATGCGCGGCATGCTGGAACAACAAGAGGATGCGTTCTACTACCTGACCGTCGGCAATGCCAACACGCCGCAGCCCTCGATGCCCGAGGGCGTGGCACAAGGCATCGTCGATGGTCTGTATCGCCTGCCCGACGATCTGAACACGAAGGTCAACCTGCTCGGCTCCGGTGCGATCATGAGCGAAGTGCTACGCGCCCAGCAGTTGCTGCGTGATGACTGGCAGATCGAAGCCGCCGTGTTCAGCGCCACCAGCTACAGCCAATTGCAGCGCGACGGCATGGCCGCCGAACGCGCCCAACGACTCGGCCAGTCAACGCAACCCTGTGTCGTGCAGCGCTGCCTCGGTGGCGCGCAAGGCCCGGTGATTGCGGCCAGCGATTACATCCGCGCCTGGCCCGAACTGATCCGCCCCTATGTCGCCCAGCGCTATCTCACCCTCGGCACCGACGGCTTTGGCCGCAGCGATACCCGTGCTGGGCTGCGACGGTTCTTTGAGGTCGACGCGGAATCGATTGTGTTGGCGGCCTTGGTGGCGTTGGCGGAGGATGGGGCAATCAATGCAGCGGTTCCAACCTATGCCCTCAAGCAGTACGGCCTTGCCGCCGAACAAGCGTCGTGGATGGTCTGAGGCGCAACGGCCCGGACCGCAGCCCGGCTTGTCGTAGGGTGGGCGTGTCGCCCACCGCCGCGAACGGCGGGCCTCAGGCCCACCCTAGATGGATGGATGTCTAGCCCCTCACCCTACTCATAGGGTGGGCGGGTCGCCCACCAATCCGCGTGGTGGTCACAGGCGTCACAGCCCCAGCCTCGGGCTCGATTGAGGGACAAACCTTGCCCCCGCTCAATCCGCCCCCATCTCCCTCCGATGGATACCCGCGCCCGCACGCCCCGCTCCACCGGCTTGGCCATCGTTGCCGAGCTGTTTCCCTACCTGAAGCCCTACGGGCTGCGGATCGCGCTGGCTCTACTCTGCCTGCTGGCGGCCAAGGGCGCCGGGCTGAGCGTGCCGCTGGTGCTGCGCGAGCTGATCAACTCACTGAACGTCGAACTCAGCCTGCTAGCGGTGCCGGTCTTGCTGCTGTTGGCCTACGGTGCGGCGAGGCTGTCGGAGCGAGTGTTCGCCGAACTGCGTCAAATCGTATTCGCCCGAGTCATGGCCGGCACCTCACGCACGGTGATGCTGCTGGTTTTTCGCCACCTGCACGCCCTTAGCCTGAAGTTTCATCTAGATCGTCGAACTGGCGGCCTGGCGCGCGATGTTGAGCGCGGCGGGAGTGCCATTTCCGATCTCCTCGACTGGGCGCTGTACACCATCCTGCCGACCCTGGTCGAAGTCACCCTGGTCACCCTGGTATTGCTCACTCTTTACGACGCCAGCTTTGCGCTGATCGTCCTGGCAACCCTGGTCGGCTATGTTCTCTTTACCATTTCGATCACCGAGTGGCGAACCCGCTTCTATCGTGAGGCAGTCGAGGCCGACACCCACGCCAGCGCCAGCGCGGTCGACTCCCTACTCAACTACGAGACGGTCAAGTACTTCAGCAATGAAGAACACGAAGCTCAGCGTTATGACAAGACGTTGCAGCGAATGGAGGCGACCCAGATCAAGTCCTACAAGAGCCTCGCCCTGCTCAATATCGGCCAGAACCTGATCGTCAGTCTCGGCGTTACAGTGCTGATGTGGCGCGCGGCCAGCGGCGTGGTGTCGGGCGAACTCACCGTTGGTGATCTGGTACTGGTCAATGCCTACCTGCTGCAGATGGCCGGCCCGCTGCACCTGCTCGGCACGATGTACCGTCAGGTCAAGCAAGCCCTGACCAACCTATCGCGGCTATTCGGACTGCTTGATGAGCCGCTGGATGTGCAGGACCGCGACAACGCCATCGCCCTGCAACCGGCTCGCGCCTCTGTGCGCTTTGCCGCGGTGCATTTCGGTTACGACCCGCGACGCGAGATTCTGCACGGCATTGACTTCGACATCGCGCCTGGCCACACCGTGGCCGTGGTCGGTCATTCCGGCTCCGGCAAATCCACCCTGGCCCGACTGCTGTACCGGTTCTACGACGTGCAGGCTGGTAGCGTGGAGCTCAATGGCCAGGATATCCGCGACTACCAGCAAGCCTCCCTGCGCCGAGCCATCGCCATCGTTCCGCAGGATACCGTACTGTTCAACGACAGCATCCTCTATAACATACAGTATGGTCGACCCAGCGCCAGCCGCGAGGAAGTCGAACAGGCCGCTCGCGCCGCGCATATCCATGACTTCATCGTCAGTCTGCCCGACGGCTACGACACCCAGGTCGGCGAGCGCGGATTGAAACTTTCCGGCGGCGAGAAACAGCGCGTCGCCATCGCCCGCGCCCTGCTTAAAAATCCCTCCCTGCTGATCTTCGACGAGGCCACTTCGGCGCTGGATTCCAAATCCGAGAAGGCGATCCAGGCCGAACTCGATCGCCTCTCGCAGGGCCGCACCACCCTGGTCATTGCCCATCGACTGTCTACCGTGATGAATGCCGATCAGATCCTGGTGATGGATCAGGGCCGCATTATCGAGCGCGGACGACACGCCGAACTACTGGCTAAGGGTGACCACTACGCGCATATGTGGCAGTTGCAGCAGGAGCAGAAGGATCAAGCAAGCCAGCAACGGGTGTAGGCGAGCTGCTCATTCAGCATCTGGATCCGGCGACACCTGTACCAGGATCCATTCCAGCGGATGAATCCGATCGAAGGCGACGATCTCCGGCCGACCAAAGGCCTGAGTAGCAACGGCACCAACATCTTCGGCAGCGAAGGCGGCGCGCAGAGCGGTATCGCCAAACGGTTGTAGCAAGTGCGCATGCTCACCCGCCGTGTGGGTCAGCAGTTCTTCTGCGGCCATGATGCGCCCTTCGCCATCAAGCAGGGCCAGGCGCATGCCCGGCTGTTGGCCAAGCAGGTTGTTGACCACGAAGTCGAGTGCCATGTCCATCGACAGGGCGCCGAGAAAGCGGCCTTCGGGATCATGCATCGGGCTGCCTAGCGGCAGCACGACGTCACCGCCGTCGTGGTCGGCGTAGGGTTCGCCCCAGCGCGAACGCGGCTGTTGCTTCAGTGCCAGATACCAAGCACTGTCGCGCAGATCGGTTGAACTCGCCAGCGGGCGGCCCGGATAGTGCATGAACAGGCCTTGCTCCAGCACCAGCTTCAGCTCGACCAGGCCGCTGGCATACTGCCCGCCGCCCAGCGTGCGTCGAGTGGTTTCCAACAGCGCATTCCGATAGCTGCGCAGATGATGCAAACGTGAGGTTAAGGGGGCCACGGTCGACGGATCGGCGCCTTCCGCCACGCTCCAGACCGCCGACTGCAGGCTCACGTCACGGCCCAGTTCGGGGTGCGGGGCGAAGTCTGGCGGCCGGCGTTCGGCATTGGCGAAATCGTCTTGCCAGTAGGTCGGCGTGGCATCTTCGGCCGTGCCAAACTGCACCAGTTGCGCGGCAGCCAAGGCCAGCGACTCCAGCTCGCTCTGCAACGCCAGCAGTTCCAGCTGCAGCCGGTCGGCCTTGCCCACCACGCTCTCGATCAAGTCGCGCTCCAGCAGCTCACGCGCACGGGCCTGCTCCAGGCGCTGGTCGTGCTGCCACATCAACACGCTGAAACCGGTGGCGGCGGCGGCGATCAGGCCGACGAACGCCAGTAACATGCCCTGACGGTGCCGCCCAACATAGCGTTGCGCGCGCTGCCACCAGGTATCGGGCAGGGCGTGTACCGCCTCGCCATGCAAGTAACGACGCAGGTCAGCGATCAACTCGCCGATATCGGCATAGCGCTGTTTCGGCTCATAGCGGGTGGCGCGCTCGATGATGGCGCGCAAAGGTCGATCGATCGGGCGCTTCTCAAACGCGTGCTTCAGCGGTACACGCCGACCATAGGCAGCGTTGTGCATCACATCCGAGGCGTTGTTGCCGTCAAACGGCGTGTTCAGGGTGACGATTTCAAACAGCATCAATCCGAGCGCGCACTGGTCGCTGAGCGGGCCCAGTTCGGCACTGCGTCCCTGCGCCTGCTCGGGCGACATGTACATCGGCGTGCCGACAACGGCGCCAAACTCGGTTTGCGCACCGCTGGTGTTCTCACTCAAGCCGAGGTCGGTGGGTTGATCGGGCCCATCGGTTTCGAACAGGCGACAAATGCCCCAATCCATCACATAGGTTTCGCCGTGCGGGCCCAGCATGACGTTGTCGGGCTTCAGATCGCGATGAATCACGCCCTTGCCGTGCGCATAATGCACCGCTTCGCAGACCTTGATCAGGTGTTCGATGCGGGTCGGCAGACTGTGCGACTCATCCGGCGAGCCGCGTTTTTCGTACGCGTCGATGGTTTCCTGCAGGTAGTCGGACAAGGTACGCCCAGCCACCAGTTTCATCGCATAGGCGGGCGAACCTTCTGGCGAAACCTCAAGCCCGTATACCGGCACGATATAAGGATGATCGAGCTGCGCGGTAACCTGCACTTCGCGCAGGAAGCGTAGCCGTGCCGGCTCGGCATTGCGCAGTTCGTCCGACAACTGTTTCAGGGCAACCTTGCGGAACAGTTCCAGGTCGCGTGCCACATGCACCCGGGCCATGCCGCCTCGGCCAGCTTCGCCGAGGATGGCGTAGCGGATACGGCCCGGCGGCAAGCCGTCGTCCGCGGTGGTCGTGGTGGCGGACGTCGACAAACTGGCATCGTGCACCGTGGTGGCGCCTGTCAAGCGCGACGGCACATCGGGCGAGAGTGTGATGCCAGGATCCGCCTGACTGGCACTCGTTCGACCGGCCACCTGTGTTCGCCAAGACTCAGGATCCACACTCCCCCCCGGTCGCGGTGTTCGCTGAAGCCTAACTAGGTGCACCGGGGATTGGCAATTGCCCGGCTCTGCCCATCGTCCAGCGTCACTCGACAAAACCAAACCCCTGGTGGTGGGCCAACAGGTGGCAGTCCTCGGAGCCATGTTGCACGTTTTTCTGATGGTCTGCCGGAGCAGTTGCGCAGGCAACCGATCTGGCTAGGCTTTTTGCTGAACGTCACCGCTCGTCGGCTGCCAGCACGAATTTCAAACAAACGCTTGACACACTCGCAATAGCGAACATACGGTCACGTACGGGGAATTCACGAATGGACTCGAACGCTGGCGCCAGCCGACCGCGCCAGCGGCTGATTGCGTCGGCCTGCTTTCGGGGAGGGAAGCATGTTCAGTCCTCTGTTCCGCCGCCTTGCTGCGGTGCTCTTGCTGTGCGCTTTGCCGCTGTATGCTCAAGCCGCTGGTTATACGCAGACCAAGCATCCGATCGTCTTGGTGCACGGCCTGCTCGGATTCGATTCGCTACTCGGGGTTTACGACTATTGGTATGGCATGCCGCAGGAACTTCGCTCGGGGGGAGCGAAGGTCTATGTGGTGAATATCAGCTCCAGTCACTACACCGAGGTGCGCGGCGAGCAATTGATCGATGAATTGGACACGTTGAAAGCCCTGTACGGGCACAGCAAGTTCAATCTGGTCGGTCATAGCCATGGTGGGCCAACGGCGCGTTATGCGGCCTCGGTGCGACCGGATCTGGTCGCCTCGGTCAGCACGATCGGCAGCCCACACGCGGGCAGCAAGGTGGCGGACGGACTGGACAGCAGTTTGCCGCCGGGGTCGCCGCTGCGCCCCCTGGTGGTGGGTTTCGTCGACGCATTGTCGGTGTTCCTGGAATGGTTGTCGGGCGATGACGACCCGCAGTACGCACTCGGTGCACTGGCCTCGCTGACCACGCAAGGTGCCAACGCATTCAATGCCCGCCATCCGCATGGCAAGCCCAGCAGCAGCTGCGGTCAGGGCGCGGCCGTGGTCAACGGTGTGCGCTACTACAGCTGGAGCGGCACCTCGGTGCTGACTCATCTGCTTGACCCCAGCGATGCCCTGCTCGGCGCCAGCAGCCTGTTCTATGGCTTTGAGGCCAATGATGGCTTGGTCGGGCGCTGCTCCTCGCATTGGGGCGTAGTGCTGCGTGACAACTATGGCTGGAATCATCTCGACGAGGTGAACCAGATGTTCGGTTTCACCAGCTGGTTCGCCTCCAGTCCAAAGTCGGTGCTGAGGGCCCATGCCAACCGGATGAAGAACGCCGGACTGTGATGATGAGTCGCACGATCGAAAACCAACGAGGGCGGTTCGCCGCCCTCGCAGTGGCGCTGGCCGTTCTGGCTGCCTGCATTGTGGGCCGGTGGCCGCAGAACATCGCGCAGCCACCCACCGAGGAAAATGCCGAGCCGGTAGATTCCTTGGCAACCGCAGCGGCCAGCCCGCAGAAAACGCAGCCCAGCTCAGCCCTGCAAGCCAACACTGTGGCAGGCCCTGATTGGCAAGTCGCGCTGGCCCAAACCTCACTTCAGGGTGCCGCCATCGATGGCGTGCTGAGCTTTGAACCCAATGGTCGCCTGCGCGCCGATAGCGAGCTACTGCGGCGGTTCGATTTCTTTCTCAGCCTGAGCGGTGAGCGCTCCGAGGCCGAGATTCGCCGCCTCTTGCTGGCCAGCATCGAACACCAGTACGGCGCCGTGGTGGCGGCCGAGGCCGAAGCCTGGTTCGACCGCTATCTCGGCCTGCGCGCCGAGTTGGCAGCGCAACTGCGGGCCGAGAATCTCAGCCAGAATCTCGCCGCCATCGAAGCGGCGCAGCGGCGCTGGTTCGGCGATCAGGCCGATGCGCTGTTTGCCGCCGAGAATAGCTACCGTCGCCTGGCCACCGAACGAGCGGCCTTGCTACGCGATAGCAGCCTGACGGAAGCCGAGCGCGTGACCGCCTTGGCCATGCTGGAAGCCGACTTGCCGGAGAGCGTACAGCAGGATCTGCAACAGATTGCCGATGCTCAATGGGCCAACGAGCAGAGTCGGCAATTCGAGCAACTGCAGACCAGCGCAACACAGCGCATGACCGAGCGCGAAGCCCTGTTCGGCCGCGAAGCAGCGCAGCGACTGGCGGCCCTTGACGCCGAGCGGGCGCGCTGGAATCAGCGCCTGACCGACTATGTTCGGCAGCGCGAGCAGCTACGTGCCAGGCATGCTGCTGACCTATCGCGCTTTCAGCAAGCACTGACCGGGTTGCGGAACCAGATGTTCAGCGGGCCTGAACTGGTTCGAGTGGAGTCGCTGGAGTTGGTTGGGCGCTTGCCGGTGGGTGGTGGGTAGCGCCAGACCAACGCCCGCCCTAGCGAGACGGTAGCATCGGCAAGGCCCGCCTATTTGCTGTCTTCGCCGGGCGGCTCGTCGGATTGATGCTCGCCATCACGTGATCTCCGCTCTTCGCGCCGGCTCCGTCCTTCCTGTCCGCGACGGGTAAACAACTCGGCCACTTGCCGACGCTCGTCGGGAGTGAGCCGACTTAACAGATCGCTCAGCATGGCATGCACGGTCTCGGCAGTGTGCTGTTCGGTCTGGCGAATCGCAGCGAACTGCTCGGTCAGCACGGCTTGCTCGACATTCTCCTGGCGCAGCGAACGAATCAGTTCGCGCCGCGCTCGACGCTGTTCGCGCATGGCCTTGCGAATGGTCGGCTTGTGCGTTTCGAACAGTTCATTCACCAGCTCGGCACGTTCCCTGGGTAAGGCCTGACGCAGGGCATGCGGGCTGGGCATCGGCCCGATGGTGGGTGAAGACGATCCACGCCAACCCAGCAGGACCGCCGCCAGCAGCAGGGCCAACGCCACGTTCAGCGCTATCAGCCCGCCTAGCAGCCAGCGGCCGAGACGAAGCCATTGCGCCAGCTCACTCACTGCTCAAACTCCGCGTAAGACTCATCGAGCATCGCCTGACTGAGCAGATCGACCGGTTCGCTCTCGATCTCGCCGACACGTTCCCAGTCAAGATTGCTGCCAAGCAGGGCGAGCGCCAGGGCCATGCCGGTGGCGGCACTCGGCATCAGCAGCCGCCAGCCGCCCAGCAATCGCCACAGGTCCTGCAGCACCGAGGCCAGACCACCGCGCTGGTGGCGTTGCCTCGAAACCCGCGCCGCATCGTCCAGAATCCGGTCGACCAGCTGGGGCGAGAGCACCGGCGGCGCACGCTCGGCAAGGTACCGTTCCAGTAGCCTGTCCTGCGACTTGTCGGACGAAACGTGGTTGGATTCAGGGCTCATGCTGAGATTCTCGTCTCTTCGCAGCCTGTCGCAGCGACTGCCGCGCGCGGCTCAGCAATGATTCCAGGGCGCCGATCTCGATGTCCATCACGGCCGCGGCCTCGCGCTGATTCAAGCCCTGGTCGTGGCACAGCAACAGCGCCTCACGCTGCCGCTGCGGCAGTGCTGCCATCGCTCGATCGAGCCAATCCTGGGTTTCGGCGTGCTGCGCTGAGCGCTCGGGATCTACCGCGGGCGAACGATCCGTCAGCACCTCCCAGTCATGCGCTTCCATCGACAGGTCACGCCGCTTGCGTAGCCGATCGCGCGACGCATTCAGGGCAACCTGATGCAACCAGGTTCCCAGTGCCGCGTCGGCCTGCCAGCGCGGGGCCAATTGCCAGAGCTTCATGAACACCTCCTGGCAGACATCTTCCGCCTCACCAGCGTCTCCGAGCAGGCGGTAGGCCAAGCGATGCAATCGCGGCAGATAATACTGAACCAATCGTTTGGCGCCTTGCTGTCGTCCGTTGGCATAATCGCGCAGCCATGCCAGCACCTCGTGCTGTTCCGGTGGATGCTGCAGGTCGTCGGCATTGGCAGTGGGGTTCGGCACACGGGAGAGCAACGCTGTGATGCGGCCTGAGGTTGACCGGGAACGGCGCCGGGAGCAAGCGCTACCCGGCCGTCCTCAGGCCGCAGCCCTCGCCTACTGCTGCTGCCGCCCTTCGCGATGCCGCATGCGCTGACGCGGACGTTCGTCAGAACTGATCACGCCATCATCGTTCTTGTCCAACCGAGCAAAGACTCTGGCCTCAGGAGTCTGGAACTCGGCCACTGACACCTGACCGTCTCCGTCGGCATCGAGGCGCATGAAGCGATCACGGGCGCGCTGCTCGCGTTTGGCCTGACGTTGCGCCTTGGCCTCTTCGAAGCTGACCAGCCCATCGCCATCCATATCGGCAGCTGCCACTCGCTCAGCGGCATACTGATCCGCCTCCGCACGGGTCACCTGGCCATCCGCATTGGCATCGGCCTGCTCAAACGGCAGGGCGCGCGAGCCCTTGTGGCCGTGATCGCGAGGACCGGCCGTGGCCAGGCCGGCGCCAATCACCAGCGCCAATGCGGCGGCTGCGCTGCCCAACACCCAGGGCAGATTACGATGGGGAATGTGGTTCGTTTTGGACATGGTGACTCTCCTTGGGGCTGGATTGCGTGGCTACGCCGCTCCGCTCTTCATCAAGCCCGATGAAGGCGAGTGGCGGCTGGGGCGCCGAACCTGACGACGCGGGCGGCTACGAGGGCGCCTGCGCGGGTCGTGTCCGACCTGCCTTGTCCTATTCAACGCGCCAGGAGGCGAAAGCCTTCGGCGCTGAGATGAATCCATTCAGGTTCGGTTTTGTCGGCGATTTCACAACCACGAGCGGACCTGAGCCGGATGAATCCCTACAATAGGCCGCTTTGCCAACTTCCAAGATGCCCGCATGAGTGACATGACCCGCGCCAGTTTCCACGGTTTCGAGCAGATTCCGCTGCACGAATACGCCGAGCGCGCCTATCTCGATTACTCGATGTATGTGGTACTGGACCGTGCCCTGCCGTTTGTCGGCGACGGCCTGAAGCCGGTGCAGCGTCGCATCATTTATGCGATGAGCGAGCTCGGCCTGGGCGCCGGCGCCAAGCCGAAGAAATCGGCCCGCACCGTCGGCGATGTGATCGGCAAGTTCCATCCGCACGGCGACAGCGCCTGCTACGAGGCCCTGGTGCTGATGGCGCAGCCGTTCTCCTACCGCTATCCGTTGATCGACGGCCAAGGCAACTTTGGTTCCAGCGACGATCCGAAATCGTTCGCGGCCATGCGTTACACCGAATCCAAGCTGACCCCGATTGCCGAAGTGCTGCTCGGCGAGCTGGGCCAGGGCACGGTCGACTGGACGCCCAATTTCGACGGCACGCTGGAAGAGCCCAGCTGGCTGCCGGCGCGCCTGCCGCATCTGCTGCTGAATGGCACCACCGGCATCGCCGTCGGCATGGCCACCGATATCCCGCCGCACAACTTGAATGAAGTGGTCAGCGCCTGCGTGCGTCTGCTGGATGACCCCGATGCCAGCACCCGCGATCTCTGCGAACACCTACGCGGGCCGGATTTCCCCACCGCGGCGGAAATCATCACGCCAGCCAGCGATCTCTTGAAGATGTACGAGACCGGTCACGGCAGCGTTCGTGCGCGGGCGACGTACGTGCGCGAGGGGGCCAATATCGTCATCACTGCCCTGCCGTATCAGGTTAGCCCGAGCAAGGTCATGGAACAGATTGCGCAGCTGATGCGGGCCAAGAAACTGCCCTGGCTGGAAGACCTGCGCGACGAGTCGGATCATGCCAATCCAACCCGTTTGGTGATGGTGCCGCGCTCCAACCGGGTCGACTACGAGGCCCTGCTCAGCCACTTGTTCGTCACCACCGATTTGGAGAAGAGCTTCCGCATCAACTTCAATGTGATTGGGCTGGACGGACGTCCTCAGGTCAAGCCGCTCAAGCTGTTCCTTAACGAGTGGCTGCGCTTCCGCACTGACACCGTCACCCGTCGACTCAAGCATCGCCTGGAGAAGGTCGAGCGGCGCATGCATCTGTTGGAAGGCTTGTTGATCGCCTTCCTCAACCTCGACGAGGTGATTCGCATCATCCGCAACGAGGATGAGCCGAAGGCGGTGCTGATGGCGCGCTTTGGCCTGACCGAAGCGCAGACCGAATACATCCTGGAAACCAAGCTGCGCCAGCTGGCGCGGCTGGAAGAAATGAAGATTCGCGGCGAGCAGGATGCCCTGGCCAAGGAGCATGCCGAGTTGACCGCCATCCTCGGCTCGCCGGCCAAATTGAAGAAGAAGGTCAAGGACGAGCTACTGGCCGATGCCAAGAAGTTTGGCGATGCCCGTCGCTCACCGATCGTCGAACGCGAAGCGGCGCAGGCGCTGAGTGAAACCGAGATCATTGCCAGTGAGCCGATGACCGTGGTGCTGTCGCAGAAGGGCTGGGTACGTGCCGCCAAGGGTCACGAGATTGATCCGGCCTCGCTGAGCTACAAGGAAGGCGATGCCCTGCTCGACTATGCTCGCGGCCGCAGCACCCTGCAGGCGGTATTCCTCGACTCAGCCGGTCGTGCCTATTCCAGTCCCACGCATACCCTGCCCTCGGCACGAGGCGCTGGCGAGCCGCTAACGGGTCGTTTCACTCCGGCCGGCGGCGAACACTTCGTTGCCACGGTGAGTGCCGAAAACGAACAGAAACTGGTCCTGGCCTCCAGCCATGGCTACGGCTTTGTCACCAAGTTCGAGAATCTGGTTGGCCGACAGAAAGCCGGCAAGCAGGTACTTAACCTGTCGTCTGGAGCGGCTGTGCTGCGCCCGGCCCTGGTCAACGACGCCGATTCGGATGTACTGGTCAGCATCACCAATGCCGGCCACCTGCTGGTCTTCCCGCTCAGTGAGCTGCCGGAGCTGGACAAGGGCAAGGGCAACAAACTGATCCAGATTCCGCCGACCAAGCTGAAGTCCGGCCAGGAAGCGGTGGCTCACGTCGCCTCGGTGCGCAACGGGGGTGAGATCACCCTGTACTGCGGCCAACGCAAACTGACCCTGATCTGGCGCGATCTGCAGGCCTATATGGGCAGCCGCGCCACCCGTGGCAATGCCCTGCCGCGCGGGTTTCAGAAGGTCGATACGGTGAGCGTGGGCTGATCGATTTCGCAAAACCGCACAAGGACCTTGAAGCGAGGCGCTCTTCCCCTGGCCCGACAGACTTTGCTGGCGCGCCGACTGGGGAGCCGATCTTCTCGCGCCCAGGGGCCTCGCGTAGGAGGCTCCTGAGCAGGGGGAGCAAAGCCTGACTTCTGCGCATCGATGGCTTACGAGATCGCCCCCACCAAAACGGAGAAGCGGTCCCAGCTATCGATGAGACCCGCCGCTACACCTGCGCCCGCAAGGGTTCGGGCTCATTCGCACCGCCATCGACGCAGCGAAGCGGTTGTTGTGGCCGATACTCGCGCGCCACACGCCCCTGCTGTAACACCACCACTCGATCCGCCATGGCGATCGTTTCCGGCCGATGAGCGATGATGATGGTGGCCAACCCGAGTTCCCGCACCGCCTGATTGACCCGTTTCTCACTGCTCACATCGAGATGACTGGTGGCCTCGTCCAACAGCAGCAGTTGCGGTTGCCGATACAGAGCTCGCGCCAGCAAAAGGCGCTGCTTCTGGCCGCCGGACAGACTGGCGCCCATATCGCCGACCAGGGTGTGGTAGCGCATCGGAAAGGCTTCGATGTCGCCGTCAATCGATGCCTGCTGCGCTGCGCGCCAGATCCGATCTGCATCCGGCTCCGCATCAAAGCCAGCGATGTTCTCGGCGATGGTGCCGGCAAACAGCTGGTCGTCCTGCATCACCACGCCACAGACCCGGCGCAGGGCCGGAAAGTCGCCGCGCTCGAGCATTCTGCCATTCACTGCGATCGCACCGCCCGAGCTCGGCAGCAGGCCCAGCAACAGTTTCAGCAGGGTGGACTTGCCACAGCCCGAGGCGCCAACGATGGCCAGCGTCTCACCGGCACTGACCTGCAGATCGAGTTGATCAATCACCCACGGATCATGCTCACCGTAGCGAAAGCTCAGGCCACGCGCTGAGAATGTCGCCACGCGCTCGAACGCTACACCAGGATTCTCCGGTTCCGGATCGCAGTCGGTGATGTCACTCAGGCGTTCGGCATGCAGCTTGAGCATGCGAAACTCAACAATCCGATCCACCAGCACAGTGGCGCGAGCGACAAACTGATCGCGGTAGGCCAGGTAGGCAATCAAAAAGCCCACCGTGAACACATTCTGTAGAACCAGCCCCGCGCCAAGGAACACGATCAGGATGCGTTCCAGCCCGTTCAGTAGCTGCTGCGAGCAGCGCAACCACAGGTTCAGGCGATCCAGACTCAGTTGCTCGTTGAAGGTCCCGGCTACCCGATCCTGCCACAGACGACCGCGCCGGGACTCAGTGCCAATCACTCTAAGGCTCTGAATCCCCCGTACCGACTCGACGGCGAAGCTGTTGAGGTCAGCCGCCGCGGTGATGACGCGCTCACTGCGTTCGTGAATGGCGCGGATCAACAGGGCGCGAAGACTGAGGTTGATCAGCAGAATGCCGACGGTCAGCGCCGCCAGCTTGGCACTGAACGAGAACATCAGGGTGACCACCAGGATCGCCATGATGCTGTCCATCACCAGCTCAACCAGGCCCGAACTAAGCGCTGACTGCAGCGTCTGCAAGGAATCGAAGCGCGACAACACCTCGCCCAGACTGCGCTTTTGAAAGAAGTCGAGCGGCAAGCGCAGCAAGTGCTTTTGTAGACGACTTTGCCAGGCAAAGCCCAAGGATTGGGTCAGGGTGGTGATCGACCAGGTGCGCGAAGCCCCCGCCAGAACCTGCAGCCCCAGCAACACCGAGAAGGCGATTGCCAATGCCCCAAGCAGCCCCAGATCCCGACTTACCAGCACCTGGTCGATCACCGTCTGGACAAACAGCGGTGATACCAAGACCAACAGTTCCAGCATGACCGCCAGCAGCGCAATGCGGCCGAGACCGCTGAACAGGCCGTGCAAGGGACCCAGCAGACGGCGCCAGTGCACCCGACGGCGCTCGCGAATCGGCGCAAAGCCCGACGACGGCCAGATTTCCAGCACCACACCGGAAAAGCTCTTGGACACCTCGCTCCAGCGACAGCGCCGACGCCCGCGGGCAGGATCAAGAATCTCGATACCCTGACGATCAGCGGCCACCAACACCACGAAGTGGCTCATGTTCCAATGCAGGATAGCTGGCGTCCTGAGCTGCCTCAGGTCTTCCAGCTCAATGCGCAGTGCCCGGGCATCGAGCTGATTCAGCTCGGCAAGATCAACCAGATCGTTAAGGGACAAACCGCGGTTCGAAACGCCCTGTTTGCCGCGCAACCCGGCCAGACCGCGCTCATCGCCATAAGCGCCCAACACCATGGCAAGGCAGGCCAGACCGCACTCCGCGTTCTCGGCTTGCCGAATCAACGGTACTCTCATGGCGCAGCTCCGACATCGGGTCGCAATTGCGAACTGATTGGTTCAAGCAGCAGATCGACCAGACGTCGGCGACGCAGAATCAGATCGGCCTCTACGCTCATGCCAACCTTCAAGTGCTGCAACAGGGTCTGACTGGCCTCGGTCTGGTCAATGGCCAGTTCCACCCGATAGACCGGCGCGCCGCCGGCCGCGGAGTGACCCAGAACGCCGAGTTGCGCCTGGTCGATGGGCGTCTGCGACACCTGCACGACCCGACCCTGCAAATGCCCATGTCGCTGATGCGGCAAGGCTGCCAAGCGCACCACCGCCAAGCCTCCGGCTTCTATCCGACCCGGCGCCTGCGCTGGCACCAGCACGAAGGCGCGCAACTCGGCACGATCGTCGTACAGCATCAGCACTGTCTGGCCGTTGCGAACACTCTGACCTTCCTTGATCAGCAAGTTCCCGACCACAGAATCACTGGCGGCGGTCACGCGGTATTCGGAATCGCGCTGCAAACCGGCCAGCTCGCGCTCAAGTCGCGTCTTCTGATCCAGATATTCGCTCTCGGCGATTTCATTCTGCTCCGGCAAGGCCTGCAGCTCCTGCCGTCGGATCTCGATCTCGCGCTGTTGTGCACGCATCATGCGCCCCAGCACCTCGGCCTCGGCGCGCAAGTCCAGAACGGCCGCCTCCTGATCTGCCAGTTGCAGTCGCGAGATCGACCCTTTTTCAGCCAGCTTTCGCAAGCCGGGCAGCTTGCTTTCGGACAGCGCCAGGCGGGTGGCCTGTAGTTCAATCTGCTGCTTGAGCGACTGCAGATCATCGCGCAGGCTGCGCATTTGCGCCGAGGCACTGCGCAGCCGCTCGCTCTCCAAACTGCGCCGCGCTCGCATTCGCACCTCAAGTTCGTCCAACTCGGAACGCAGCTGCGTCGCCCGCTCTTCTCGGCTCTGCTTGAGATTGAGGGTATTCATGTCGGGGCTGAGGTCGAACAGCGGGTCACCGCGCTTCACCCTGTCGCCGGGCTTGACATGAATCGCGATCACCGCCCCTTCCACCGGCGCTGTCACCGCCAGCAGGCCAGTGGCCGGCTGCAGTGCCCCGCTGGCATTGATCTTCTCGCTGAATCGGGCCCAGCCCAGCAGGGCTGCCAATAGACATACGGCGCCGACGATCAGCATCAGGATACTACGCCAACCGGGCTGGATCGCATGCAGTTGCCTGCCTTGCTGGTTGCTGGCTGCATGCTGCAGCGCTTCAGGGCGATACAAGTCGTTCATCGGGCACTTCGTGTCGGCGGGAACATGATGTGCAGACCCAACACATCGAATTTCACCGAGCCGCCAGACACAATGGTCTGGCGGCCGGCGCGATCACGGCACTCTGCGCCCGCCTTCCTCGAGGGTGCGGGACAGAGTTCCGATCGATCAGTTTTCCTGCTTGAAATCGTCGTCAAACGAAACGCCGGTGCCGGCGCAGTCGATGATCGGCAGGGTGTGGCCGGTGTCGACAGCAGCGCCGGTGTTCAGGTCGCTCATCGGCAGGGTCACGTCAGCGTTCATCGGCGAATCGAAGGCCGCCTGGGTGCCGGTGCCGCCGGCGACATTCAGGGTCTGCTCTTTCGCCAGCACACGGCCCAGCACACGGTTGTCTTGATTCTTGCTCATGGTAGTTTCCTTTGGTTAAGTAGATGGCCGCATGGCCGGTATTGAGCGCAAGCACTTGCTTGTCGCAGGGATCCGAATCTAGGCAGCGGTGGCCGATTCTTCGGAACGGGTGACCTGTTGCTGACGCCGCTCGCGGTCGGTTGCCAGCAACTGGTTGAAATCGAAATCGCAAATCACGTCTGCCCAGCGCCGCGGCGATGCCGGCTGGCGGTAGACGAAGTCCGGGTCGCGGGATTCAAGAAAGGCACAGCAGGCGTCCATCAGCGGATGCTCCGGCGCCCACTGCTCGACGAAAATGAACTGGCCCGCTTCGTTCACTTCAAGAAACACCCACTCGCCCTGCGGCGTGACAATGAAATCGAACGCGCCGCAAACAATGCCGAGCTTGCGCATCAGGCGGACGCAGGCATCCTGAACACCGGCAGGCAGTTCAATCGGTCCGGTGCTGTTCTCTGCGCTTTGGTGCAGCCGCCAGTCGAACTCGCCGTACTGAATCTGGTGCGAGTCGATGCCAACGGCAAAGCAGGAGCGACCAAAGAACTGCGCACGCACCTCGAAACTCTTCTCCACTTGCTGCTGATAGATGCCGGGTGCAGCGCGAAGCAGGAGGTCGGCGGGCAGATCATCGCCAGTGACGCGGGCGGTGTAGCTTCCGTATTCCTTGCCCTCCTCGTGCCAGATCATTCCGCGCAGCGGCTTGTAAATGGCTCTTGGATGACGCCGCAGGAAGTCGCGAATCGCTTTCGGCCGATTGCTGACCAGGGTCGGAGGAACCTGCAGCCCTACGGTCATCGCGTGCTTCAGCTGCAAAGGCTTGACGTTGCAGCTGAGCGCGGTGTTACGTGGGTTTGCCCAGAAGGCATCGTCCAGCATGTGGTAGTAGCCGGATTCAAAGGACAGCAACTCTTGCTTGACGAACTGCAGATCCTCTCGATTCAGGCCCGACGGAACTTGCGGCGCCTGCGGCCGTCGATTCCACACCACATCGACTTTGCCCAGGTCGACCACGCCATCAATGCCGTGGTGCTGCATGGGCGAGCCGATGTTGCTGTCATTGAAGTGCATATCGACGCTGCTCAACCGCGGAAGATCGTTGCCGAACTGACGTACCACGCTGTGTCCGCGCTCGAGCAACAGAGCCTCAATGACCGCAGCATGCACGTCATCGAACCCCGTAAGTATCATCATGTTAAGCCGATCTTTTCGCATAGCTATTCCCACGTCTGTCAAGAGATCGCTGTGAAAGCGACTAGTCACATCGTTTCAGCAGCCTTCATGAGTTAACTCGCAGGACGAAGAAAGAATCGATCACGCTTTTGAAAACTTTTTTTGAGCCGTTACGCAGAAGCGTTCGGAGGAGCTGCAAGGGATTGCGACACCCAGGCGGCCGCAGGCTCCAGGTGGCGGCGAATGCCCGTGGCCCTGCTAGACTTCGCGGGCGCGCGCGGCGCGAACTTCCAATCGATCACCAAACGGGACCCGGGGGGGGCTTGTGAAAGAAGGCGAAATCACCCAGCTGCTGGAGAGCTGGAAGCAGGGCGACCGCTCCTGTGAGGGGCAGCTGGCCAACCTGATCTACCCGGTACTGCTGGACATTGCCCGTGCGCAAGCTCGCCGCCATCGCGGCTCGTTGACCCTGAGCGCCACCGAGGTGGCTCACGAAGCATTCGAGCGAATCTACGAACAGCGTGCCGTCGACTGGCAGAACCGGGCACACTTCTACGCCATCGCCGCCACCGTGATTCGCCGTGTGGTGGTCGACTATCTGCGCCAGCGTGGTGCCGAAAAGCGCGGTGGCGATGTCGATCTGGTGCCGCTAGATAGCCTGCAGGAATCAGAACAGCCCAGCGCCGCCCATCGAATTGACTGGCTCGATCTTGACCGCCTGCTGATCGCGCTGGGTCAAGAGGACCCTGCAGCGATGAAGGTGGTGGAGATGCGGGTCTTTGCCGGTTTGAGTGTTGAGGAGATCGCCACCGCAACACAGAGTTCAGTGGCCACCGTCGGTCGACAATGGCGTTTTGCCCGCGCCTGGCTTGGATCCCGTTTGCAAGGCGATCTGGGAGTTCATGACTAGTCTGCGTTTTCAGCGGCTGCGCGAGCTGTTCGACAGCGCCTCCGAGATTCCAGCATCGCAGCGCCAGACCTGGCTGGAGCTGCACTGCGGCGACGAGGACCCTGCCCTGCTGCAGGAGTTGCGTTCGATGCTGGCCGCGGACGCTGACCCGGAGGCACCGCTGACCGAAGCCTCGCTGCAGCTCAACCGGTCACTGTTGGCCGAGGCGATTCCGCAAAGCCTGTATGCCGGCCGTGTCGTCGGGCCCTATCGCATCGAATCGTTGCTGGGCAGCGGCGGCATGGGTCAGGTGTTTCGTGCCCAGCGTGCGGACGGCACGGTCGATCAGTCGGTCGCACTCAAGCTGATTCGGCCTGAAGCGATGAGCCCGGAGGTGATGCGGCGCTTCCGCGCCGAACGCCAGGCCCTGGCGCAGCTGACTCACCCCGGAATCTGCCGCTTCCTGGACACCGGCAGCGATGACACCGGCGCACCCTACGTGGCAATGGAACTGATCGAAGGCGAGCCCCTGCTGAGCTACGCCGAGCGCCATCGACTGACGATTGCTCAGCGCATCGAGTTGCTAAGAGCGATCTGCACGGCGGTGGAATATGCACATCAGAACCTCATCGTTCATCGTGATATCAAATCAAGCAATGTGCTGGTCGGCGCCGACGGCCAACCCAAGCTGCTCGACTTCGGTATCGCCAAGTCGCTGCGCGGCCAGGTCGAGCACACGCGCACCAGTGAGCGCTTTTTCTCACCACTGAACGCCGCTCCTGAGCAGTTGCGCGGCGACGTCGTCGGGGTCGCTTGCGATATCTACGCACTGGGTGTGCTGGCCTACGAGCTGCTATGTGGCAAGCCGATGTTCGATTTTGCCGGGCTGCGGCCGGGCGAGGTGGAACGGCTGCTGCTCAGCGTACCGCCGCCGATCATGAGCCAGCGTCTGCGCGAGGAGGACACAGCACTGGCGCTGTCACGTGGTGTTGCCTCGGTAGCCGCGTTGCGCCGCCGGCTCGCAGGTGACCTGGACGCTATCGTGGCTCGTTGCCTGCGCAAATCGCCGCGCGAGCGCTACGCCCACGTGGCCCAGCTCAGCCAGGATCTGGCCAATGTGCTGGAGGGGTTGCCAATTTCCATCCGCGGTGGCGAACGTCTGTACAGCCTGCGCAAGTTCGTCGCCCGGCACGCGCTGGCCACCACCTTAACCAGCGCCTTGGCTGCCTCGCTGACCCTGGGCCTGGGCGCATCCCTGATACAAAGCCATCGACTCGAACAGCAGCGCAATGAAGCCGTCAGCGAACGCACGCGGGCGGCGCTGGCGCTGAGGCTGCTGCAGGAGGCGTTCATCGGCGCAGACCCCGCCAAGGTGGCCGGCGTAGACGTTTCGGCCAAACAGATTCTGCAGTCGGCCAAGCCGCGTATCGAGGCGCTGCGTGCCGACGACCCGATTGCCTACGCATCGCTGGCCACCACCATCGGCGAGATCGAACTCGGTCTGGGCGATGACGCCAACGCGGCTGAAACCGCCGGCCTTGCAATTGACGCCCTGAATGCCCTGAATGATCGCCCCGCGACCTTGCTGCGACGACTGCTGCTGTTGTCAGCAGAGGCCAATACCGGGCGCAACCAGATCGAATTGGCCCGCGCTGCTCTGGATCAGGCAATGTCGATGGACGCCGCAGGCGCTCAGGCGGTGGACCTGGTCCTGGCCCGAGGCCGGCTGGAAACCTTCAGCGGCAATGCCGAATCCGCGACCCGTCTGCTGCGTGAGGCCTTTGAGCTGACCCGCAGTCGCCCCGGCGACGACGATCAGGCCAGTCAGGCCGCACTGCGTCTCGCGGAGGCGCAAGCGCAGCAGGGAGATGCCGCAACCGGCCTGTCGACACTGCAGACTTTGGCTGAGCGCCAACAAACGGCGATGAGCGCGGGCGATCCGCGACTGCTGATCACGCGCCTCAAGATCGTCGAATTCAAGTCCCGGCTGAAGCTGAGTGACGAGGCTCTGGCCGAGGCCGAAGCATTGCGCGAGGAGATCATGCGTCTGTACGGAGCGGAAAGCATCATGCTGGCGCGCGCCGAATCGACCCTCTGGGATGTGCTGTATGTGCTGGAACAGGATGCTCGTGCCGCCGAGGTGATCGCCCATGCCGAGCAAATCTGGCACAAGCAATTGGGCGCCGATCACCCGCGCAGCGTCAGCGCCACTTACAATCGCGCCATCACCCTGCAGCAACTACCCGAACGTCAGGCAGAGGCCAGTGCTGCCTACGCCGCGGCCATTGCTGCCGCCGACCGAAGTTACGGGCGCGACAGTAATATCAGCGCGCGTTTTCGCCTCACCTATGCACGCTTTCTGGAGCAGACCGCAACACCCTTGCAGGCCCTGCAGTCACTGGCGCCGCAACAAAGCCAGCAATTTCGACACAAATGGGCTCCGAACTACCGTGAAGAATTTGACAAGACGCTGGGCCGACTCTACGATTCGGCCGCTTGTCAAGCGGCAGATGTGGCGGCAATCGCCTACTGTCGCGCGGCCGCTGACTATCTACGAAACGTCGCAGTGAACGCCGCCGACGGGCGGTGATCGATCTTGCGAACGGATTGCGAGTAGTTCCTCTGAAGCCCGATGCTTCTTGCCCCCGAAGGGGCAACCGCAGTTGGTCACCCCCAATTCAAGGACACTTTCCTATGTATTTTCGTCCGCTAGCGTTTGTGTTGTCGGCCTTGGCTTTGTCGACCGTGCAGGCGCAGTCACACCGCAATGCTGATCAGGCCGACCACGCGGCTGCTCAGCAGCTCAGCGCAGAGCGCACCGCTGAACACCTGGATGCTCGCCGCCCAAGCCGCGCCAAGGCCGACAAGACGCCGATCCAGAAGGATCGGCCTGATCCGTGCCGCCCGCCAACGCTGCAAAGCACCTGCCATGTGTCTGAGTGGGAAGGCTTGTTCGCGTCGAAAAGCGGCGGCGCCGGCCCGGTCTGCATCAAGGCGATGTGCGTGCCGAACCAGGATCCACCGGAACCGATCCTGATCGATTGCAGTTACTCCTACGGCATTCATAACTGCGAAGTCTGGCCGCAGGGTGAGGGCCTGACCTACCTGTTCACCGCGCCATACTTCGGCGTGGCAGAAACTAGCCCGACGCCGTACTCAGTGCGCAGTTTCGAGTGTTCGCCAGTCGGCGGCGGCGGTTTCGTCACCGTCACTGTCACCTCGCCCACCGGCGTGTCGGCCAGCGACTCGATCGATTTGCCCTGTCCGCGGGTCGGCGTACTGGATCCTCGATAAACCGGCAAGCAAGGGGATGCACAGAGGGTGCGCCTAGGCGCACCCTTTTGTTATGTGCAGCGGATGAATATGCTCGCGTCTTGCGGTTGACCTTGGCGGTATGTGCGGCGTTAGCCCGGATATTTCATGCGGGGGTGCGGATGATCACCGAGGACTTTGCGTCGAGTGCAAGGCGCGACGAGCCCAAGTGGTGGGCCCACTTGGTCGAGATCGGGACGCAGTCCCGCGTAGCTGCGACAGCAGCCGACCGAGCGTAGCGAAGGCGCAGGCTACGAAGTAGCCGTTGCTGCGTAGCAGCCGACCGAGCGTAGCGAAGGCGCAGGCTACG
>NZ_JACYTR010000060.1 GCF_014841215.1 Pseudomarimonas arenosa | reverse complement strand
GACCGATGGTGTTGAGATAACAGAGTGTTCGCCATCTTTCGGCGCTGGCACGGCCCTCACCGGTCCTTTGCGCCGATTGCCGCGTTGCTTCTCGCCCAAGTGGGCCCACCACTTGGGCTCGTCACGCCTTGCACTCGACGCAAAGTCCTCGGTGATCATCCGCGCCCCCTCATGAAATATCCGGGCTAACCCGGAGAAAGAACGGTGCCGGAGGCGCGATGAGTTGTGAGCAAGTCCAGGCGAATGGCGACCGACTCGCGGGATCCGACCTTGGACAGGACGCGCAAACTTCAAGCGATCGGATCAGCCAGTCGTTTGCACTTCTTCGTGGCGTGCGGCCAAACAGGCTTGCAGATCGACAAGGCCGAGCCCGCGCGCGCGCAGCAATACCAGCAGGTGGTAGAGCAGGTCACTGGCTTCACCGAGCAGCGCCTCGTCCTCTTCCACCACCGCCGCCAGCGCGGTTTCCACCCCTTCCTCTCCGACCTTCTGGGCGATACGTCGCAGGCCACGCTCGAACAATCGTGTGGTGTAGCTGTCCGCCGGCCGCTCGCGCTCACGTGTCTCGATCAGCTGGTCAAGCCGGGCGACAAAGCTGGCCGGTGCCGCGGGAAAGCAACTGGCAGTACCGAGATGGCAGGTCGGCCCCTGCGGCAGCGCCTGAACCAATAGCGTGTCGCAGTCGCAATCGGCCTCAATCGAGCACAGCTGCAGCACATTGCCGCTGGACTCGCCCTTGGTCCACAGTCGCTGCTTGCTTCGGCTATAGAACGTCACCTGCCCAAGTTCGAGCGTGCGCAGCAGCGCTTCGCGATTCATGTAGCCGAGCATCAGCACCCGCAAGGAACGCGGATCCTGCACGATCACCGGCAGCAAGCCTTGCTGCTTGCTCCAGTCCAGGGCATCGACCTGTTCAGGCGACATCACGCACCTCGATTCTTTGTTGGCGCAGATAGCGCTTCAATTCAGGAATTTCGATCGATCCGTTGTGGAATACGGATGCGGCCAGGGCGCCGTCCACATCGGCTTGCTCAAACACCTGGGAAAAGTGTTCCGCCTTACCTGCTCCACCCGAGGCGATCAACGGCACGCGACAAAGTCTGCGCGCTGCCTTCAGCTGCTCCAGGTCGTAGCCCTGCCTAACGCCGTCTGACCCCATGCAATTGAGCACGATCTCCCCTGCTCCCAGGTCCTGTGCCTCGCTTAGCCAATCCAGCGTCCTGCGCGGCAATGCACGGGTCCGCGAGGGATCGCCGGTGTATTGACGCACACGCCACTCACCATCGGCATCGCGCAGACTATCCACCCCCAGCACCACGCACTGCACACCGAATGCGTCAGCCAACTCGGTGATCAGATGCGGTCTCTCCAAGGCCGGTGAGTTGACCGAGATCTTGTCGGCGCCGGCGTTCAACACCCGGCGCGCTGCATCAACCGAGCGAATGCCGCCGGCGACGCAAAACGGGATATCGATGATTCTAGCCACCCGTTCCACCCAACCAACGTCCACCGAACGGGCATCGGGACTGGCTGAAATGTCGTAGAAAACCAGTTCGTCAGCGCCGGCATCACGGTAGCGCATCGCCAGCTGTTCGATATCGCCCATATCGACGTGATCACGAAAACGTACGCCCTTCACCACCCGCCCGTCGCGCACATCAAGGCAGGGAATGATTCGCCGGCTCAGCATGCCAGCGCCTCCTCTACCTGCAGCAGCCCCTCCAACAGGGCCTTGCCAAGCACGATGCCATCAAGCTCGGCGGCGCGTACGGCCTGCACATCTGCCAGATGCCGCACACCGCCGGAAGCCTGGATGCGCAGGGTCGGCGCCAACAGCCGCAAGGCGCGGTAAAGCTCGATATTCGGCCCGCTCAGCATGCCATCCCGACCGATGTCGGTGCACAGCAGATGGCGCAAGGCGCTCCGTCGGTACTCGGCCAGCAGTTCCACCAACCCGACGCCGCTACCAGCCGTCCAGCCGTGGGTGGGAAGGGTCCAGCGCCCGCCTGTCTCCTGCCGCGCATCCAGGGCCACGGTGACCCGATCGGCACCCAGCTCATCAATCAAACGCATGATCTGTTCTGGCTGACTGACTGCCAAGGAGCCGATTACCACGCGATCGGCACCGGCCTCGAGAATGGCACGCGCATGATCGACCGAGCGCACGCCGCCACCGGTCTGCACCTGCAAATTCGTGCCCCGCTTGATAGCCTTCAACAGGCTGTTCAGGCCATAGCCGCCATTGCGCGCAGCATCGAGATCAACCAGATGCAGCCACTGCGCGCCGGTCTTGGCATAGCGCTCGGCCACGCTGAGCGGATCATCGGCGTAACGGGTCTCTTCGGCGTAGTCGCCTTGCCGCAGACGCACCACGCGGCCAGACCGCACATCGATGGCCGGATAAACAACAAAGCTCATCGTACGAAGTTCTCCAATAGGCGGGCACCGAAGGTGGCAGAGCGCTCCGGATGAAACTGCGCGCCAGCAACGTTGCCGCGACGGGCCACCGCCACGAAGCGCTGACCGTGCTCGCAGATTGCGGCGGCGGCACTCAGATCCAGTACGGCATAGCTGTGTACGAAGTAAGCGTGGGCGCCGTCCTCGATGCCGACCAACAACGGCTCATCGGCTTGCTGCTTGAACACGCGGTTCCATCCCATATGGGGAATTCGCAGACCTTCTCCACCGGCCAGCTTCTGCACCCGCCCTGGCAGCAGTCCAAGACAGTCCACATCGCCTTCCTCCGAGCGCTCAAACAGGATCTGCATGCCGACGCAGACCCCCAACAACGGCTGCTGCAACTGCCGGATGAGCTCGATCAAACCGGCCTCACGCAGGCGCTGCATGGCCGGCATGGCCGCCCCCACGCCCGGCAGGATCACCCGTTCTGCGGCGCGGATCTGCCCGGCGTCGCGGGTCAAAGGCGCTTCGACGCCAATTCGCTGCAAGGCGTACTGCACCGAGCCGATATTCGAACCGCCAGCATCGATCAGCACTACCCGGCTCACAGAGCCCCCTTGGTACTGGGCAGCTCTTGTCCGGAGCGCTGAATCGCCGCGCGCAATGCCCGCGCCACGGCCTTGAAGCAACCTTCAACCATATGATGTGCATTCTCCCCACGCACTTGCAGGTTAAGGGTGATGCCGGCGGTCTCGCACAATGAGCGGAAGAAATGCGGCACCAGCTCGGTCGGAAGATCGCCTACCCGCTCGCGTGGGAATCGTCCATCAAAGACGAAGTAAGGGCGTCCGGACAGGTCCAGCGCAGCGCGCACCAGACACTCGTCCATCGGCAGGATCAAGGCCTCGCCCGCCGACCCTTCACCTTCGTCAGCATGACCATAGCGACCGATGCCGCGCTTGTTGCCAAGCGCCTGACGCAGCGCTGTGCCTAGGGCCAGGGCGCAGTCTTCCACCGTGTGATGCTCATCGATATGCGTATCACCGGCGCAGTGCAGATCGAGGGCAAAGCCGCCGTGCTTTCCGAGTTGTTCAAGCATGTGGTCGAAGAAGCCAAGCCCGGTCATCACCTGCGGATCGCGCTGAACATCGAGGTTCAGCTCAACGGCAATGCGGGTTTCTCTGGTTTCACGCCTGACCTCGGCGCGTCGTTCCGCGGCGAGAATCTGGCTGAGGATGCTGGACCAGGATTCCTTCGGTCCCAACTTGAAGCCGCGCGCGCCGAGGTTGCGAGCGAACTCGAGATCGGTGTCGCGATCACCGATCACCACGCTGCCGGCAAGATCAACGCTGCGGTCGCGCAGGTAGTGCATCACCATGCCAACGCCGGGCTTGCGATTCGGCGAACGCTGCTCGGGCAGGCTGGGGTCGATCAGCACCTCGGCAAAGCGAACACCCTGAGACTCCAACAGCTGCATCAGCAACTGCTGCGGACCTTCGAAGTGATCCTGCGGGAAGGCTGGCGTGCCGAGTCCATCCTGATTGGACACCATCACCAGTTCGAATCCGGCCGATTGCAGCGCCTGCAAACCCGCCAGCATGCCCTCGACAAATCGCAGTTTGTCGTAGGCATCGATCTGAAAGTCTTCCGGCTCCTCGATCAAGGTGCCATCACGATCGACGAAGGCGATCCGCTTCATGCTGCCTCCCTTGTCGCACGCAATGCGGCAATCAGGGCGTCGTTCTGTTCGGGCGTGCCGATCGAGATCCGCAGGCAATTCTCCAGCGCTGGATGCGCAGCGGGTCGGCGGATGATGATGCCGGCGCGCTGCGCGCGCTGATACATGGCGGTCGCATCAGCGCAGCGCAGCAGCAGGAAATTCGCGTCCGAGGGCCAGACTCTGCTCACCTCGGGCAACTGTGCCAGCTCGGCGGCCAGACGTCGCCGCTCCTCGCTGATCAGATTGATTCGGCTGCGCGCCAAGACCACCGCCTTCTCATCCAGGCCGCGCAGCGCTGCGGCCACACTGGGTGTGGGCAATGGATATGGCGCCATGATGGCGTTCAACACCGCAATCAGCGCCGGATCGGCAATCAACGAGCCAATCCGCGCGCCAGCCAGACCATAGGCCTTCGACAGTGTGCGCAGCACGGCGATGTGCGGAAAGCGGGGGCGCAAACTCAGTGCTGACTGCTGCGCAGAGAACTCGGCGTAGGCCTCATCCACAACCACTAGCGCACGCCCCTGCAGACGCCGGGCCAGATCGGCCAGGTCATCGGTAGAAACAGCAGCGCCGGTCGGATTGTTCGGGCTGCAAACGAATACCAGCTTCACACGTGAATCCAATGCCGCCTCGATGCCCTCAACGTTCAGTGCGAAACCACGCTCCGCCAGCAATGGCACATCAATCAGTTCAGCGCCCTGCAAGCGCGTGCTCACCGCATACATGCCAAAGGTGGGGCTGGAGACAAGCACCTTGTCCTGCCCCGCTCGGCACAGCGCTCGAACCAGAAGATCGATCAGCTCGTCGCTGCCACGACCGACAAGCAATTCGCCTGACTGCACCGCATACAGGTTCGCCAGCCGTTCGATCAAGGCGACCGGTTGTGGCTCTGGGTAGCGATTCAAGGCCTGCTGATCACCGGCCACCGACCAAGGGCTCTCGTTGGCGTTCAGCCATATGGCGCCGCCGCTGGCTTCCTTGCGCGCAGACGAGTAGCCGGCAAACTGCCGCAAATCGGGCCGGACCAGATCGAGCAGCCCTGGATTTTTTCCAGCCGCACCACTCATGCCGCATTCTCCAGGGCTGCCAATCGGCAACTGACCGCCAATTCGTGGGCACTCAGACCCTCACAATTGGCCAGATGCTGGGCACAGGGCCCGATCGCCCTCAAGCCTGCCTCACTGACCTCCTGCACGGTGATCTGCTTGAGGAAACTCGCCACCGACACACCGCTGTAGGCATGAGCAGCGCCATAGGTCGGCAGCACGTGGTTGGTGCCGCTGCAGTAATCGCCCAGGGCCTCAGGCGAATAAGCCCCCAGAAACACCGAGCCTGCCGCGTGTACCCGCGGCAGCCAGGCGCGTGCATCGTCGAGGTTCAGTATCAGGTGTTCCGGCGCATAGCGGTTGGCGACTTCAATCGCCTCGCCGATATCCCTGGTGAGCAGCAAGCGAGCATGCTGCAGAGCGGCGTCGAGGATGCTGCCCCGATCGAGTTGCTGGCTGAGGCGCTCTACCGAAGCGGCGACACGTTCGGCCAGACCTGCATTGTCGGTGAGCAAGATGGCCTGTGAATCCGGGCCGTGCTCGGCCTGCGACAGCAGGTCGGCAGCGACAAAATCAGCATTGGCGTGCGCATCAGCCACCACCAACACTTCCGACGGACCCGCCGGCATGTCGATGGCCGGGCCAGCGGAGCGCATCGACACCTGCAGCTTTGCCTCGGTGACATAGGCGTTGCCGGGACCAAACAGCTTGCGACAGGCGGGCACCGAGGCACTTCCCAGGGCCATGGCGGCAATCGCCTGTACGCCCCCCAGTTTGAACACCCGAGTTGCCCCTGCCCGGCGTGCCGACAACAGCAGCACAGGATCGATCTGGCCGCTTGCATTGGGCGGCGAGCAAACGATGATCTCACGACACCCGGCGAGCCGCGCCGGAATGCCCAGCATCATCGCAGTCGATGGCAGGGGCGCGCTGCCCGCCGGCACATACAACCCGACCGGATCAATCGGTCGCAGGATGCGCTCGCAGCGCACGCCCGGCGCGGTTTCCAGAGCATAGGCCTCCGGAGCACCGGCACGATGAAAGGCCTCGATGCGCGCGCATGCTTCTTCGATCGCCTGCTTGGTGCGTCGCACGACTCCCGCTTCGGCCTGCTCGAACTCGGCAGCGCTGACTTCCAGTTCAGCCAGTTCGCAACCGTCGAATCGGCGGGTCAGGGCGCGCAGGGCCGCATCGCCATCGGCGCCGACCTGATCGATGATCCGCGCCACGGTCTCGCGCAACTTGGGATCACGCGACTGCGGCGGACGTGCCAGTAGCTCTGCTTGCTGGCTGACAGACAGCGCGTCCCAGCGCATTGGGATCAGATTCCTGCTCATGCCAGCATTTGCTCCACCGGCAGGATCATTACGCCGCGGGCTCCGGCCCGTTGAATATCTTCCAGCTGTTGCCAACTGAAGTGGCCCCGACACAGGGCATGCAGCGCAACGGCCTGTTCGGAACCATCGATGGCCATGATGGTCGGTGCGTTGGCCGCCGGCAACAAATGAATCACCTGGTCCAGGGCCGATCGATCCACCTGCAACATGATCAGCTTGCTGTCGCGCACCTGCAGTACGCCGTCGAGCCGCTTGATCAGGCGGTCGACGATGGTCTGCCGATCATCGAGCATGAGCTCTGCCGGCGCGGCGAGCACGGCTTCGCTTTCAAGCAGGGTGGCCACCTCTCGCAATTGATTGGCGGCCAGCGTGGCACCGGTTGACACCAGGTCGCAGATCAGGTCAGCCTTGCCCAGCTTGGGAGCAATTTCAACACTGCCCGACAGGGTCACCACCTCTGCTTGAACATCCTGTTTCCTCAGCCAGTCGGACAGCAGTGCCGGGTACGAGGTGGCGATTCGGCAGCCGGCCAGCGAGGTCGGATCCTGGTAGACAAACTCCGAAGGCACCGCCAGGGCCAATCGGCAACGTCCGAATCCGAGCCTGCGCAGCTCCTGAAACGGCGCAACCTCGCCCCGCTGCACATACTCGAGCTGCTGTTCCAGCAAGACGTTGCGCCCGACAATGCCGAGATCACAAACGCCTTCGGCAATCAGGCCGGGAATATCGTCATCGCGCACCAACAGCAGGTCGACCGGCTCGACCTCGCCGTAGCAGAACAAGCGATCACGACTTTCGCGAAAGCGCAGCCCGCTACGCGCCATGAGATCGCGCCCGGCCTCCGATAGGCGGCCCGATTTCTGCGCCGCGATGCGCAATCGATCGCGCTGTTTCATAGTGGTCACCCGAATGTGGAATTATTGGTTGGAAGCGTCGAGCTGAGCGGTGTCGAGCCCAGGTCGATGCGACGGCAGGTGCATGGCGTCGGCGGCCAACCGATAGCCCTGCCCTTCGCCCAGACAGCGCGCCACACGACCGATGGTGGTTACGCTGACGCCGGAGACATCGTGAATGTCTCGATACGAACGCCCCTCCAGCAGCAAGGGCACCACGCGCCAACGATCGGTCAGCGCCTCTAGCTCAGCCGGCGTGCAAAGATCGGTCAGAAATGCCTTCAACTGCGCCGGCGAGTCGAGCGCCGCCAGCACCTGACACAGGGTGTCGAGGTGGTTGTCGGCAGCGGCATCGGTGGTCAGAGATCGTCGTTTCATTGCTTTAGTGTGCTAATGCGTTATTACAATAATCGAAACGGGGTCCGACTGGCAAGCGGGGGGATCTTCGGGCACGCCCCGCTACTTGCAATACAGGCCGTTGCCGATCAGCATCGGACTAACCCGGACCCTTCGCACAAAGCTTGGCTGGCAATGTCGTCCTCCGCACCGATAAGCGAAACGCCAACGTGCAGTCTCCCGATTTGTTGATGCCCTGGAGTACGGCGACCTGCAGCCGTTGGGCGCGTTCAAGCACCTGCGAATGGCTGTGGGCGCTGACAACCCTGCTGGCCTTGCTCAGCCCCCTTCCGACCTGGGCCAGCACCGCTCTGCAACTCGATCGGAACGCATTGCGCACCGATCTGGTCAGCCACAGCGCCACCTGGAGCACTACGCAGAGCAATGCCAGTCTGGAAGACGCCCGCGCAGCCTTTTCCAACGGACAGTTCGCACCGATCCTTGGCGACTCGATGAATTTCGGCTTCCGCGACGAGGTTCTCTGGCTGCATTTCGCTGTCGAACGCGACGCGCGCGACGCCTCCGATTGGCTGCTGATGCTGGAGTATCCGCTGATCGACTATGTCGACCTGTATCGACTGGACCCCGACGGACAGTCCCATCACTGGGCTGGTGGCGATCGACGCCCGTTCAGCGAGCGTAGTTTCAGTCATCGCTACATCAACTTCAGTCAGGAACTCCATGCGCCGGGCCGATACGAGTTCTACCTTCGTGCCCGCAGCCAGAGCTCGATGCAGATCCCCTTGGTCTGGACCCGCAGCGCTGAATACTTTGAGCGGTCTCAGCTGACGATTCTCGGCATTGGCGCCTACTTTGGCATTCTGGCTGGCTTGCTGGCCTACAACCTGATCCTGTACATCTCGGTGCGCGATCGAAACTTTCTGTTCTATGTGCTGTACGCGGCCAGCGTCGGCTGGATGCTGCTCAATCTGACCGGACTCGGATTCCAGTTGCTGTGGCCAAACGCGCCGGACTGGAACAATCTCGCGGTGCTACTGAGCATGGCCTGTTCGATTGCGTCGATGACCCACTTCACTCGACGCTTTCTCAACCTGCAGTCTCATCACCCGCGCAGTGACCTGCTGCTGCAGTTGATCATCTACGCATCGTTGGTGATGGGCGCCGCTTCGCTGTTGTTGCCGTATCACTGGGTGGTGCGGGTGCTGACCCTGATGGTATTCCCGGCGGCCTTGCTGATCCTCGCCGTTGCGATCCAGAGCCTGCGCCAGTTCGCTCCGGCGAAGTATTTTCTCTGGGCCTGGATCGCGCTGCTGCTCGGCATCATGGTCTATGCCTCGGTGGCCCTGGGCTGGCTGCCGAAGAACCCGTTTACCGAATATTCGATCCACATCGGGTCAGCGGCCGAAATGGTCCTGCTGTCCTTCGCCCTGGCCTACCGCATCAATATGTTGACTGAAGCCAATCGCAGGCGGCTGGTCATCGCCCACGAACAGCTTGAAGCGCGAGTGCGAGAACGCACACATGAGTTGGACGAAACCCTGCATCGGCTGGAAGCAGCCAATCGTCAGCTGCGCGATTTCAGTCGGCAGGACGGCCTCACCGGCGTGCTCAATCGCCGCTCATTCGAGCACTCACTGAATCGTGCCGAAGAAGCCCGAGTGCGCGAGGATCGTGCCTTTGCGCTGCTGATGATCGACGCCGACCGTTTCAAGGAGGTCAACGATCGCTTCGGTCATCAAGCCGGAGACGTGGCTTTGATCCACATCGCGCAGTTGCTGCAAGGTCCGGTACAAAGTGCGGGCGGTCAGTTGGCTCGCTACGGTGGTGAGGAGTTCGCCGTCATCCTGCCCACAGTCGACGCGGCAACGGCCAAGGATCTTGCCGAAGTGCTGCGACGAGTGGTAGAACAGAGCGAGCTGCGGCACGAGGGAGAGCTGTTGCCGCTTTCGATCAGCGTCGGCGTGGCCTTCCGCGGCCTTGATGCAGCCGATCCGCTGGCGCATCTGGTGCGACGCGCCGATGAAGCGCTTTATCGTGCCAAGCAGACAGGGCGCAACCGCACCGTTGGCGATCTGTAGACGCCTGCCCGCTGACTGCATCTACATCGTGTGGGTGGTCTTGTCCGAATTCAGAATGCCGGCCAGCAAGGTTTCGATCTTGCCGCGAACCACCTCACCTTCAGCCGACTCGTTGAACTGCACGCCAATTCCTGCGGTGCGATTGCCCTGAGAACCCGGCGGGGTTACCCAGCATACCCGGCCTGCCACCGGCAGACGCTCCTTGTCTTCGAGCAAGGTCAGCAGAATGAACACTTCATCGCCAATGGCGTAACGCTTCACCGTCGGCACAAAGATTCCACCGCCCTTCACAAAAGGCATGTAGGCGTTGTACAGCGCCTGCTTGTCCTTGATTGCCAGCGACAGAATGCCCTGCCTTACTGCGCCACCCACCATTTGAATTCTCCCTGTGGCCTTGCATCGGCCAACCGGCCTAGCGGTTGCTCTCCTGCCAGGACAATAACAGTCCGGTGAGCAGAAGTTCATGCCGTAGCGGCGCCGACCAGCGTCGACGTGCCTCATTGGCCTGTTGGACCCAGGCTGCTAGCTTGTGAAAATCGGCCTGAGGGGTCAAGCGACCTTTTTCACCCGATGACTTGGCCTGCGCACAAACCCAGCGAACCGCCATGCTCAGCCGATCCTCCGGCGCATCGGCCATCCAGCGTTGGGCGACCCGTGTGGGCAGCTCACGACCCGTCGACAGCGCACCCAGGTCGCGCCACACCTCGTCGGCGCGCTGCAAGCCGCCGTCCTGGCGCAGGATCAAGGCCCGGCGCGGATTGCCGTCGGCCAGCTTGAGGGCGCGCTCGGCATCGGCTGCTGACACACCCTGCGCATGCAGCCATTGCAGGCCCGTGTCGGCAGGCGGCAGCCGCACTTCGACGCGCTGGCAGCGACTGCGCACGGTGGCCGGCAGGCGATCAGTCGCGTCGGTCACCAGCAGCAGAAAGCGGTTGGAGGCCGGCTCTTCCAGCGTTTTCAGCAAGGCGTTGGCAGCACTGACATTGAGCTTGTCAGCCGGCTCGATCAGCGCCACCTGGGCGCCACCGAACTGCGCCGTCAGACTTAGCCACTGGCTCAACTCACGAATCTGCTCGACGCCAATTTCCGTTTTCAGCCGACCGTCGTCGCGCTCTAGCAAACGGATCCGGCGCAAGTCTGGGTGACTGCCGGCGAGGCGCAGATGACAGCTGCGACAGGTTCCGCAGGCAGCGCCATCGACGCGCTGGCTGCACAGCAGATATTCGGCCAACCGAGCGGCCAGTTCTGCTTGCCCGCCGTCGGCGGGACCGCAGAACAGCAAGCCGTGCGCCAATCGCTGCTGCGCCAATGATTCAAGCAATCGAGTCCAGACCGGCTGTTCCCACGGTGTCATTCCGCGCTGCTCCATAGATCGATTCTGCCGGCGACCGCCTCTCGCGCTGCGCTGGCCACCGCATCCATCGGCTGACCTGCATCGAGCACGGTCCAGCGCTCGGGCTGCTCGGCCGCCAACGCTCGATAGGCCGCTCGCACCCGTTCGAAAAACTCAATCGACTCTCGCTCGATACGATCGGCCTCGCCCCCGCGTCCGCGTGCGCGCTGCAGACCGATGTCAACCTGTACATCGAGCAGCAGGCTGAGGTCCGGCCTGCGCCCCACGACACGGCGTTCCAGCTCGGCGATCCAGGCACTGTCCAGGCCTCGACCGCCGCCCTGATAGGCAAAACTGGCATCGGTGAAACGATCAGCCAGCACCCAGCAACCGCGCGCCAAGGCCGGCCGCACGACTTCATCCAGCAATTGCGCCCGAGAGGCGAACATCAGCAGCAACTCTGTGGCTGCGCTCAGCGGCGCCTCACCCGGCGTGAGCAGGATGCTCCTGACCCGTTCACCCAGCGCGGTTCCGCCGGGTTCACGCACACGAACAAACTCGATGTGTCGCTCAACCAATAGAGACTCGACCGCGCCGATGACGCTGGACTTGCCGGCCCCTTCCCCGCCTTCGAAGCTGATCAGTCGTCCACTCATCGTCGCTTCAACTGAAATCGGCGAACCGCCGTGTTATGTTCGGACAGCGTGCGCGAGAACTGGTGACTGCCGTCACCGCGTGACACGAAGTACAGCGTATCGCCATCAGCCGGATTCAGCGCGGCAATAATGGCGTGTTCGCTGGGCATGGCAATCGGTGTCGGTGGCAGACCACCTCGCGTGTAGGTATTGAACGGCGTATCGGTGGTCAGGTGCGCGCGAGTAAGATTGCCGTTGAACGAGTCGCCGAGGCCGTATATGACGGTCGGATCGGTTTGCAGTTTCATGCCGATGCGTAGCCGCCGAATGAACACGCCGGCGATCTCAGGGCGCTCTGCAGCCAGCCCGGTTTCCTTCTCGATGATGCTGGCCAGAATCAGCGCCTGTTCGGGCGAGTCCAGCGGCAAATCATTCACCCGGGCTTGCCAGTGCCGTTGTAACGCCTGGTCCATGGCCACGCGTGCGCGCTTGAGGATATCGATATCGCTGACGCCGCGGGTGAACTGATAGGTCTCGGGCAGAAAGCGCCCTTCCGCGCTGGCGGTTTCCAATCCCAGCCGGGTCAGCAGTTCGCCCTCACTGAGCCCGGGCAAGGTCTGCTCCAGCACCGGATCCTCAGCCAGGGCCAAACGCAGATCGCGCAGGTTCCAGCCTGGAATGATCGTGAAGCGATGCTGGATGACCCGGCCTTTCTCCATTCGACCTAGCAATTCACGCGGCGTGATGCCGTGAAACAGCAGGTACTCGCCGACCTGCAGCTTGCGCATCACGCCAAGCTCCCAGGCCAGATAGCGCCAGTATTCGTCGCGCCCCTCTTTAACACCCAGCGTACGCAGACGAGTCAGGACGTGACGAAAGCTGTCGCCTGAGCGCACCTCGATCACGCGTTCGATATCGCCATTTGTCAGGGGTTGATCGACAAACTGCTGATAGGCACGCCACTCGCCGTGTGCCAGCCAGCCGCCCAGCAGAATGCCGAACAGCAGCAGTGTTAGCAACGCGCGCCGCAGCGACTTGCGCCGACTCACTTGGACACTCCTGCGCACCGCACGCGCTGGCGGCCGTGGTCATGATCAATAGTCAAATGCGGGCTCCTGTTGCAGCAAACGCGAACGCAACGCCGAGGCAGCCGCCGCCCCGGGCAGCACCCGCTCATCGAGGCTGGCTACCGGGAGGATACCGCGAACGCTATTGCAGACGGCCAGCCCCTCGACCTGATCCAGGTTCGACGCCGACAGCGAACATTCGTCGACCCAGCCCCATTGCAGTAGCTCAGCGCGGCAAATGCCGGCAATACCGCAATCGACGATCGGCGGCGTATGCCAGCCGTGCCGATCCAGCCAGAGCAGATTGCCGATGGTGGCGCAGACCACATCACCGGCAGCATCCAGCAGCAGCCCTTCATCGAAATGACTGCGCTGCTCTGAGGGCAGTGCCTGCCATTCCAAACGGGCCAGCACCTGTTCCAGACGATTCAGGTGCTTGATGCCGGCCAAGGCCGGCTGCGCGGCCAGTCGCAATGCGCAGCAGCGCACTCGCAACCCGCCACCGTCGACAGATTGCGGTGCCGGGAAAAGCAGCATCAAGCGCCGCGGTGACCGCGAGGCATCGGCAGAATAGCCACGCCCGCCACTGCCTCGGGTCAGGCTGATCCGCAGCACGGCGTGAGTTGGCAACGCCACATCCAGGGCCCTCAGCAGGAGATCAAGCTCCCGCTGCCAGTCTTTCGCTGCCGGCGCATCCATGCCCAATCGCTGGGCACCCTGGCACAGCCGATCGATGTGTTGTGTCCACCACAACGGTTGGCCGTACTCGAGCAGAATCGTTTCAAACACGCCGTCACCGTACAGCAGCCCGCGGTCGTCAATTGGCACCCGATCCGTCGGCACACCATCGACCAGGCTGGCCAGCCGCTCGCTCATCCCTGCAAGGCTGCCAGCAGCCCACGGGCCTTGGCCCGCGTTTCGGCCAGTTCAGCCTCGGGGTCAGAATCGGCTACCACCCCGGCGCCGGCGCGAAAGCGCAAGGTCTGCCCGACCAAGGAGAGCGAGCGAATCAATATGTTCAGATCCATGTCGGCTGAGCGGCTCAACCAACCGATTGCCCCGGTGTAGGGTCCGCGTGCACTCTGTTCCAACTCGGCGATGATCTCCATGCAGCGCACCTTCGGGCAGCCGGTGATGGTGCCGCCGGGGAACACGGCGCGAATCAAATCGCCGGGCGACAGCGCTGGCTTGGCGTGTCCAGACACGGTCGACTCGATGTGATGCACATGAGCATAGGTTTCCACGGCCATCAGGTCATCGACCTGCACGCTGCCAGGCACGCTGACCCGCCCCAGGTCGTTGCGTTCAAGATCGATCAGCATGATGTGTTCGGCGCGCTCTTTCGGGTGGCTGAGCAACTCAGCCACCAGGGCGGCCTCCTGTTCCGCACTACCGCGGGCACGGGTGCCGGCAATCGGCCGGGTCTCCAAGCGCTCTCCGCGTCGAGAGACCAACCTCTCAGGCGAGGAACTGATCACCCACTGATCGCCATCCAGCACCATCAAACCGGCAAATGGCGCCGGGTTGCTGCGGCGCAGGGCGCTGTAGACCTCGGTAGCTCCCTGCCCGGCGCGCAACTCCGCCTGCCAGCCGCGCGACAGGTTGACCTGAAACACATCGCCGGCCGCAATGTACTCAAGGCAGCGCCGCACACCCTGCACATAGCGCTCGGCGGGCTCCTCGCTCAACTTCTCAATGGTGACCGGGCTGGCCTCGCTTGCCGGAGCGCGGACCGCGCTATTGGCGCCCAACTCTGCACAAAGCGCGTCGAACAACTCAGGCTGATCGCCTTCGCACTCGATCCAGCAGTCGCCGGTGCGCCGATCTCGGACGATCGCCGCCGGACAGCGCTGCGCTACAGCAATCGGCAACCCGGACTCTGGCGCGGACAGGCGCAAGCGTGGCTCGATCTCGCCGGCCAGTTCATAGCCAAGAAACAGGGCCCAGCCGCCGCTGAACAGCGGCGCCGACTCCAGTTGAATGCGTGGACCGGAGACCGGCAGAGCCAGCTGCTGCCACCAGACATCGAGCGCCGTCAGGAATCCGCCCTGCGGAGTGAACGGCAGGTTCTCTCCAGCGAGCTGTCCATCGCCGTTCAACACCAGGCGTTGCGCTGACCCGACCAATAACAGGTCAAAGCGACCGCGTGCACCTTCGGCCGCACTTTCCAGCAGCAGCGGAAAGCGCCCTGGATCGCCCGCCTGCAGGGCAAGCAGGTCGGGCGACGCTGCCAGCCGACAGATGCGCGCCGGCACGGCCGCGAGCACAGCAGTCACCGGTGGCTAGATCTTGCGGAAGACCAGGGTGCCATTGGTGCCGCCGAAGCCAAAGCCGTTCGACACCGCGACCTGGATCGCCTTTTCTCGCGCCACATTTGGCACGTAGTCGAGATCACAGCCTTCGCTCGGCGACTCCAGATTGATGGTCGGCGGAATCACTCCGCGATGCAGGGCAAGAATGCTGAACACCGCTTCCACACCACCGGCAGCACCCAGCAGATGACCTGTCATCGACTTGGTCGAGCTGACCATCAGCTTGTAGGCATGGTCGCCGAAGGTCTTTTTCATCGACAGGGTTTCGGCGAGATCGCCCAGCGGCGTCGAGGTGCCGTGCGCATTCAGGTAGTCGACCTGATCCGGATTCAAGCCGGCGTCACGCAACGCCATGCGCATGCAACGCGCCGGCCCCTCGCCGTTGTCGCTCGGTGCCGTCATGTGGAAGGCGTCCGAACTGGCGCCGAAGCCGGCCAGTTCGCAATAGATGCGCGCCCCGCGCGCCTTGGCGTGCTCGTATTCTTCCAGGATCAGTACACCAGCGCCGTCGCCCAGCACAAAGCCATCGCGGCCCTTGTCCCAAGGCCGGCTGGCCTTGGTCGGATCGTCATTGCGGGTGGACAGTGCCTTCATCGAGCAGAAACCACCGACCGCGGTGGGCGAGGAACCGCGCTCGGCGCCGCCGGCCAGCATGACGTCGGCATCGCCGTACTGAATCATGCGCATCGCCACGCCAATGCTGTGATTGCTGGTGGCGCAGGCCGATACTGCAGAGAAATTGGGCCCTTTCAGCCCCTTCATGATGCTGACCTGGCCGGGCAGCATATTGATGATGGTACTCGGCACATAGAACGGCGAAATCTTGCGCGGGCCACCGTCGATATAACGCGCGGTTTGCTCCTCGATGCCGAGAATGCCGCCGATGCCTGAACCCAGAATCGCACCGATGCGTTCAGCATTGGTTTCGGTGATCTCAAGGCCCGCGTCCTCGATCGCCATGAACGAGGCGGCTACGCCATAGTGGATGAAGATGTCCATCTTCTTGGCGTCTTTCGGCGATATCCACACCGTCGGATCGAAGTCCTTCACCTGTCCGGCGATCTTGGTAGTGAACTGCGCGGCATCAAATACGGTGATCGGAGCAATGCCGCTGCGGCCATGGATGATGCTGTCCCATGCGCTGTCCAAGGTGTTGCCCACCGGCGACACGATGCCCATTCCAGTCACTACGACGCGTCGTTTGCTCATGTTCTGATTCTCGACTTTGCCAACAGCTGCGCCTCGCCGGCGCAGATCACCATGATCGCACCCCTGAGGCAGGCTGTCCGCTGAGGAGGATGACATGCCATTGGCGGCATGTTCAGCGTTGCCACACAAACATCCGTTTCAAACTGATCATGCAAATTCGGACGTTTGAAACGCACGGGGCCGCACGTTGGCGGCCCCGTTTCACGCAAATCGGAGAGCTATCAGCTCTTGACGTGCGCCTTCACGTAATCGATGGCCTGCTGCACGCTGGTGATCTTCTCGGCTTCTTCGTCCGGAATCTCGCACTCGAACTCTTCTTCCAGCGCCATCACCAGCTCAACGGTGTCCAGCGAATCTGCGCCCAGATCGTCAACAAAGCTGGCATTCGCAGTGACTTCTTCTTCCTTGACGCCAAGCTGCTCAACCACAATCTTCTTGACGCGTTCTTCGATGGTGCTCATGGGTTTTGTAACCTCCCGGGGTGAACTGGTTCTTATCGTCGGCCAGAGAGCCCCGGCCGTAAGGGGCGCATTGTAGTGGGAATTGGCGGCTGACAACAGTCGCGGAACGCCCTCAATCAGGGCATGTACATTCCGCCGTTGACATGCAGGGTTTCGCCGGTGATGTAGCCGGCCGCAGGCGAGGCCAGAAAGGCCACGGCTTCAGCGATGTCCTGCGCCGAGCCGAGCCGGCCCAAGGCGATCTGCCCGAGCATGGCCTCTTTCTGAGCTTCCGGCAGATCGCGAGTCATATCGGTCTCGATAAAGCCCGGCGCCACCACATTGACCGTGATGCCGCGACTGCCGACCTCACGGGCTAGGGACTTCGAAAAGCCGATGATGCCGGCCTTGGCGGCAGCGTAGTTAGCCTGCCCGGCATTGCCAATCAGGCCAATCACCGAAGCGATATTGATGATCCGGCCCTTGCGTGCCTTCATCATGCTGCGCATCACCGCTTTCGACATCCGGAACACCGAGCTCAGATTGGTATCCAGAATGGCCTGCCAGTCGTCATCCTTCATGCGCATCAACAGCTGATCACGTGTGATGCCAGCGTTGTTGACCAGGATGCTGACTCCACCAAAAGTCTTGTTCAGTTCCTCGACCAAAGCCTCGCCGACACCGGGCTGAGCAACGTCCAGTACCCGGCCGTGACCGCCTTTGTCAGCCAGGCGTTGGCCAATAGCCGCGGCGCCCGCTTCGCTGGTGGCAGTGCCGATGACGGTGGCGCCGCGCGCGGCCAGCAGGTCGGCGATCGCCGCACCTATGCCTCGACTGGCACCAGTCACCAGGACAATCTCGCCGTTCAGTGCATTGCTCATTGAACACTCCATTCCGTTTTCGCTTGCTGCAAGTCTGCCACGGCTCCCAAGGGGCGGTGGTCGAGCTGCTTGTCGATGCGCTTGCCCAGACCCGTCAGCACCTTGCCCGGCCCGCACTCACCCAACCTTCCGATACCGCGCGCCGCTAATGCTTGCACGCATTCGGTCCAGCGCACAGGGAGGTAGAGCTGGCGACGCAGAGCATCCTGGATGGCCTCGACACTATCGAGCACCTTGGCATCGACGTTTTGCACCACCGGAATGCTCGGCACCGACCATGACAGTTTGGCCATGCTGCCTGCCAGCTGTTCCGCTGCCTCGCGCATCAAGGGCGTGTGCGAAGGCACACTGACCGCCAACTTCACCATCTTGCGGACACCTCGATCCGCCAGCATGGCCAGGGCGGCGTCGACCCCTGCCGCGCTGCCGCCGATCACGATCTGGCCTGGGGAGTTGAAATTGGCCGCAACCACCACCTCCGGTGCTGCGACCGACTGGCACACTTCGGCCACCAAATCGTCTTCAGCCCCGAGCACGGCTGCCATTGCGCCGGCTCCTGCCGGCACCGCGGCCTGCATCAAGCGACCGCGCTCGCGGACCAGCCGTGCGCCATCAGAAAGCGACAAGGCCCCGGCGGCCACCAGCGCGGCGTACTCACCGAGGCTGTGCCCAGCCAAGGCGTCGGGAACGGCGCCACCCTCGGCCTGCCAGACCCGCCACACGGCCACACCGGCCGCCAACAAGGCCGGCTGGGTGAACTCGGTCTGATTCAGCTGTTCTTCCGGCCCGCTCTGACTCAGGGCCCAGAGGTCTACGCCAGCGCCCTCCGAGGCTTCATCGAAGCAGGCTTTCACTGCCGGATAGGCGGCAGCAAGCTCAGCCAACATGCCGATCGACTGCGAACCCTGACCCGGAAACACCAATGCCAATGAGGAGGCCATCTACCCGTCCTTACGATTTCGGGGCGCGGAGTTTACCTCCGACCATGCCCGGAGCGTCTGTACCCTAGCGTAGGGAGCGAGGCTTCACCACATGGCACACTCTTGGATGGCGTGGCCTGGGTCGAACGGCGTGCAAGCAAATATGGATTGGAACCAATGGCGGGTCAGCGGTGATCATCTGCAGTGGCGCGACCAGCGGGTGTTCTACCGCATGGGCGGACGGGGCCCGGCACTGCTGCTGATCCACGGGTTTCCGACATCAAGCTGGGACTGGCAGCCGCTGTGGCGAGACCTGGCCCGGGATCACCAGCTGATAGCGCCCGACCTGCTCGGCTTTGGCGCCAGCAGCAAGCCGTATCCACATCGCTATTCCATCTTCGAACAGGCCGATCTGTGCGCCGACCTGATCACTCGCCTGCGCATCGATCGGGCCCAGGTGTTGGCCCATGACTATGGCGACACCGTGGCGCAGGAGCTTCTGGCGCGCCAGCAGGCCGGAGATCTGCCGTTTCAGATCGAAAGAATGGTGTTCCTCAATGGCGGTCTGTTTCCCGAATGCCATCGGCCGCTGCTGCTGCAAAAGCTGCTGCTATCGCCCCTGGGGCCGCTGCTGCGTCACCTGATCGGTCGTTCGGCCTTGCGCCGCAGCATGCGTCGCATCTTTGCCAAGACCAGTCCGCCCAGCGAGGCAGACATTGATGCGTTCTGGGCTCAGATCAGTGAGCACGAAGGACAGCGCTGCCTGCCCTCGCTGCTGGGCTATATCCCGGAGCGGGCCGCGCATCGTCAGCGCTGGGTGGGTGCCATGCAAGCCAGTATCTGCCCACTCGGCTTCATCAACGGCAGCAACGACCCTATCTCTGGCGCCCACATGCTAGCCCGCTGGCGCGAATTGCTGCCACAACACGGCGCGATCGCGCTCGACGGTGTTGGTCACTACCCGCAGATCGAAGCGCCCGCGCAGGTGCTGGACGCCTATCGATGCCTGCTTCGAGGGGACTCAATGCTGAGTCCGCCTCCATCGGACGGGGTGAAGGGTCGCTAGCAAGCTAGTGTCCTGTCGCAGAAATACGTTTCGCAAGGCGCGCAATCTTTTGCAAGATTGAGTCGGCGGTGGCGATCCACTGGAAAGGGGTTGCGTCAGCGTTGTATCGGGTTACGAAGAGCTCAATCTCACCATCCGCGCGCAATCGGCCCATCAGCGTTTCCCGCAACCAAGCCCGGAAAAGTATACGTCATTTATGAATGTTATTTATGCGACATGACACTAGCGGTCGCGCTTGCCGCCTTTAGGGCCGCCCGCTTTGAAGCCGCCGGGCTTGTATCCGCCTGACTTGTACCCGTCGGGCTTATTGCCTCCAGGCTTGGGGCCTCGCGAAGGCCGTCCTTCCCCCCGATCATCCCCTCGCCCGCCTGGGCCGCCAGGTCCGGCGCGCTTGCCGCCTGGCCGCTTGCTGCCGCGGCTGGGCAACTCATCCCGCGCGGTGGCTTTGCGCATCTTCAAGCGTTGTCCGCTCACCCACACACCCTGCATGTGAGCGATCAGCTCTTCCGGCATGCCCTCCGGGAGATCGACCAGGCTGTACTCGTCGCCGATTTCGATGCGCCCGATAAAGCGGCTCTCCAGCCCGGCCTCATTGGCAATGGCACCGACCAGGTTGCCCGGCTTCACGCCATGCTGATAGCCAACCTCGACTCGATAAGCCTCCATCGCATAGCCTTCCTGCGGCGCCACCCGCGGCGGCGCAGAGCGCGCGCTCTCGCCGCTCTCCGGCGGACCGCGCCGCGGCCGTTCCGGTCGCGGCGTCTGCACCGGCTCGGGCGGCAGCAACAGCGGCTCTTCGCCCTGTAGCAGGCGCGCCAGTGCCGCTGCCACGTCATCCGCTGAAACATTCTGTTCAGACTTGTAGCGCCGGATCATGGCCTGAAACGGCGCCAATTCCGGATCACCCAAGGCGTCAGTGATGCGACTCAGGAACTTGCTGACCCGCTGCTCATTCACTGCGTCAACGCTGGGCAAGGACATCTGCTCGATGGGCTGTCGGGTGGCGCGCTCGATCGAGCGCAACATGCCGCGCTCGCGTGGTGTGACAAACAGAATGGCCTCACCCTGCCGGCCAGCGCGACCGGTACGGCCGATGCGGTGAACATAGCTTTCGGTGTCGTAGGGGATGTCGTAATTCAACACATGACTGATCCGCTCCACATCGAGGCCGCGAGCCGCCACGTCGGTGGCAACCAGGATGTCGAGATGCCCCTCGCGCAAACGCTGAACAGTGCGTTCGCGCTGCGCCTGCGCCAGATCGCCATTGATTGCAGCGGCCGAAAAACCACGTGCCGACAGCTTTTCAGCCAGTTCTTCGGTGGCCTGTTTGGTGCGGGTGAAGATGATCATGGCATCGAAGGTTTCGACCTCCAGAATGCGGGTCAACGCATCCAGCTTGTCGAGGCCGCTGACCCACCAGTAACGCTGGCGGATGTTCTCCGCCGTGGTGGTCTTGGCCGCGATCGCCACCTCTTCGGGGTCGCGCAGGTAGGTGCGTGCCAGACGCCGGATCGGTGCCGGCATGGTGGCCGAGAACAGCGCAATCTGACGCTGTTCGGGCAAGCGTTTCAGCACTGCCTCGACATCATCGACAAAGCCCATGCGCAGCATTTCATCGGCCTCATCCAGCACCAGCGTCTGCAAGGTGGACAGATCCAGCGTACCGCGCTCCAGATGGTCAATCACTCGCCCCGGCGTACCCACTACCACCTGCACACCTCGTTTCAGCGCCTTCAGCTGCGGCCCGTAGGCTTGCCCGCCGTAGATCGGCAAGACATGGAAGTCACGCATGTGCGAAGCATATTTCTGGAAGGCTTCTGCCACCTGGATGGCCAGCTCGCGGGTCGGGCAAAGCACCAAGGCCTGGGTGGAGGCGGACTGAATGTTCAAGCGATGCAAGATAGGCAGGGCGAAGGCCGCCGTCTTGCCGGTGCCGGTTTGCGCCTGCCCCAGAACATCCCGGCCCTGCATCAGCAGGGGCAAGGTTGCCGCCTGAATGGGCGACGGCGTCTCATAGCCAACATCGGACAGCGAACGCAGCAGTGGTTCGGCCAATCCCAGCGATGTGAAGCTGGCCATGGCGGTGGGTTCAGAATCAGTGCTAGATGCGCGGCTCATCGGTACTTCCAGATCAATGTAATGTCGATTGAAACTGCCTTCACAGGCAGTCGTGAATGTCTTCGCCCGGCTACTCGCCGCGCATGACCCATCGGGATCGGCCCTTCACTGCCGATCCGACCGGCTTGTTCAATGGCCGCGTCGAGGCAACCGGCGTGCGTTGGCGCAACCGATCGGCAACGGGAGCAGCAGCCCGGCAGCAGCCATCCACATTGGATGCGGAATCATCCAGAGACTGACCGCTGTGCCCAGCAGCATCGCCACGCCCACCGCCAGACAGGGGCCCAACGGCGCGCAGCGCGACAGCTGGGCTGCCATTGCTGACCCAACGAACGCTCCGGCAGCCCAGGCCAGCATCACAAAGTCCTTGGCCGGGCAAGCATTTTCCGCCCCATCAGCCCGCCCCTTTGTGGCGCTTTTGCGTCGTTGCCTTGGCACCGCTCTTGTCGGCCTGGGGCGCCGGCCGCGAGTCGGACCCGGGCAACTGGTCGCCAATGACCGATTTCAGCGGACATAGACTGAAGATGGGGCAGCGGCGACAACCTGCGGTAAGAGCGACAGGACAGAGGGTGACCGCCATTGCGTTGCTCCTTGCCTGAGGGTGACACCCTCCGATCAGTGGTGGATCGGTTGGCGACAAGCGAGGCCCGTTCCATACGAAACACGGCGCTCCGCGCTGCTAGTGTAGCGACTAGCCGGGCATTGTGCCCATTTCGTAGCGTCTGGCTTAACCGGCTGCTGAGGGAGAGATCGATGCGCACTGATTTTCGCGCGGCGACGACTGCCCCGGAACTCCCTCCGGGGAGGGCCGGGGTGGGTTTAGGGAGCCGATCTTTGCCTGCCCAGGGGTCTCGCATAGCGAGGTTCCTGGGTAGGGGCTCGGCTCCCCATCGCCCCCCTCCCCAAATATCGGGAAGAGCGCCCCGGGGCAACCGTCGCCGCGCGAAAATCACTGCAGCGTTGCGTCCGTCCGCCAATTCGCCGCGTACAACGCTCAGCTTTTGCCATTGATCGGAAGACAAGCGAAACTGCTGCCGCTCGCAGCCTTGAGTAAGAATTGCGTGCCCGGCGCCAGGACGCGCCCGCCGATCACACGTCTGTCGCGTGAGATCAATCGAAACGCCGGCTCCGCAATGCTCTAAGCTGAGCGCAAGTCGGCGGCAATCCAGGCGGAATGGGAGATTCCGACTGGACTTTGGATTCTTTGGGGAGTTGAACGTGATACCTGCAAAACCAAGCCTGTTTCGCCGATTGTTTGGGGGCGGCGAAACGACACAAACCGAACGTCGCAAGCGGCCGCGCACGCCGCCGCGCGCCGGCACCCGCATCTTGATCATCGACGACTCGGCCACGGTGATCGCCGTGCTGGGCAAGATGCTGCGTCAGAACGGCTACGAGACCATCGCCGCGGCGGACGCCGAAAGTGGCCTGGAGTCCGCCGCGAGTGATCCTCCGGACATGGTCTTTCTCGACATCGTCTTGCCCGGCATGAATGGCTTCGCCGCGCTGCGCGCGTTGCGCCGTGAAGAAGCCACCAAGCTGACACCGATCATCATGATGAGCGGCAACATGCAGGCGACCGAGCAGTTCTACGCGCAGAAGATCGGCGCCGACGATTTTCTCAAGAAGCCGTTCCCGCGTGCCGAACTATTCGCCAAGCTCGAGCGGCTGTTGGCCGAAGACCGGCGCCCAACACCGCCCGCCGGCAGCAACCCGCCGTCACCCGAAGGCCCGCCGGAGGTGGTCAGCGACTTCGAGAAGATCGAATGAATCCATGCCGGCGATTGTTGACGGCCTTGCTGCTCGCGCTGGTGGGCCTACCCACCGGCGCCGCGGAATTGCGGGGCAACGTACGCATCGAGGCCATGGGCCAGGCGCTACGGCCCGGCGAGGCCAGTCAGGCGGTGGTGTATTTTCGACCAGCCGCCGCTTTCGAGGCACCGCAGCCAATGCCGATGGCGCAAATGGTGACCCGCCGCAAGGAGTTCGTGCCACGCGTTCTGCCGATCACTCCGGGTACCAAGGTGCGCTTTCCGAACCAGGATCCGATCCTGCACAACGCTTTTTCCAGCAGCAGCGGCAACACCTTCGATACCGGCGTCTACGGTAGTGGCGACGGCGCGGAACATGTATTCACCAAGCCGGGCCTGGTCAACGTCTATTGCAATGTCCATCACTCGATGGCCGCCTACATTCTGGTGCTCGACACACCTTGGTTCACTCAGCCCGATGCTCAGGGCAACTTCGTGCTAAGGGATGTGCCAGAAGGCCCAGGCGATCTGGTGGTCTATCATGACCGCAGCGCCCCCTGGACGGCACGCATCGACCCCAGCGACGCGCCCGAGCAGGTCGTGGTTCTGGAGTTGACACGGCGCAAGGTGCCGCCGCATATGAACAAGTTTGGAAAGCCCTACGGCCGCGCCGGAAACACTCGCAACTATTGAATTGTCTGCCAAACTTGACCCTGCCGGCGGGCTCAGACTGATGCTAGGTTAAGGAACCTCTGAACACGTTCAGAGCTTCATGCGATGCAAGGATGCACCGCCGCAATCAACAACGTAAGTTGTTGATCAGCGTAAGCCTAGTTCGGACCTGTGCCGAACTAGGCGCTTCTGAAAAGGCCAGGATGGACTTGTTCAGACCTTGCTTAAGTCAGACCGGAGCTTGTTCCTGGGCGCCGGCAACGCCCCGCCCTTCCGCCAGAGGTCCGCGATGCAGCCAGATTCAACGCCCGTCACCCGCTATCGGATCCCACTCTCACTGCGCATTTTTCTACTGATTGCCCTGATCCTGATTGCCGCAATCGGTGGAGCCGTTTGGGTCAGTCTGAAGCAGGGCAGCAAGATTGCCGAACGGGCGGTGCAGCATTCCCTGGATGCCAGTCGCGCCCTGCAGGAACAATTCACCGCGCAGCGCCTGGAGGAGGTCAACCTCACCATCCAGTTGCTTGCAGCCGACGCCGCCTTCGTCAACTACATCAGTGAAGCTCAAGGGGGAGGCGAGGTCGCCGGCAATGTTGACCCGCTGCTCACCGAGTCGGCTTCGATCCACGACCTACTGATCGAGCGCCAGGAAGCCTTCCTGTTCGACTTCGGCATGGTGCTCGACTTCCAGGGCAATGTGCTGGCGCGCACCGATGATCCAGAAGCCTTTCAACAAAGCATGGCCGAAGATCCCTTCGTGGCCCCAGCCATCCGCGAACTGCGGCCTTTTTCGGACTTTTGGCGAATGGGCACGGCCATCTATCAGGCCGCCATTCTGCCGCTCGACCAAAGTGGCGACCTGATCGGCTTCCTGATCATTGGCAAACGCATCAACGACGACTTTAGCCAGCAGATTCGCCGCGGTAGCGACGCTGACATCGTCTTCCTGGTGCCGCAGGAGAATCGCGCGGAGATCCTCGGCAGCTCGCTGGACCAGGCTCGCAATCAGGCACTGGCGCGGCAGCTGCAGGATCCAACCGACCCGCTCACGCAGGCGGTGGTGCAAGGCTCGGCGCTGCCGCTCGACACCCTGGTGCTTGGCGAGAGCGAATGGATCGTCCGACTCAATCTGCTGGCGCCGGAGGGCGGGGCCAGCGTCGGCAGTGCCTTGCAGCTGAGTTCCAAACAGGCAGCCGAAGCGGGTTACCGCGAAATCCTCAACACCGTGGGCCTGGCTGGCGGCCTGGCTCTGGCGCTGGCCTTGCCACTGTCATTGATGCTGACCCGCCGCAGTCTGAGCCCGTTGCGCACCATGGCCAAGATGGCCAAGGATGCAGTCGCCGGCAATTATCAATCGCGCATTGCGATCCAGGGACGCGACGAGCTGGCCCAACTGTCGCACGCTTTCGATTCTCTGCTTTCGGATCTGCGTGGCGAGCGCGACATCGAAGCCTATGTGACCAATCTCAGCCGCTTGATGCCCGAGCCAGGAGCCGAGGAGGCGCCCTCTCCCGCCACTACCCAACCAACGCCGATAGCACCGAGCCGCACGCCGATGACCCTGGTATCGCTTGACGCGCGACGCCTGCTGCCCAAGGACGAGGGGCCTGATTCGGCACTGCCGCTGATCAACGCCTGGACCGCCATCATCGAAGGCGTGGCTGCCACCGCGAGTGAGTTCGATGGCCAATTGGTGCAGCACGCCGGCAGCCGTCTCACCGTAGGCTTTGCTGGCGAAAAACGTCTCGTTCATGCCTTGCAGTTTGTCCGTGAGGTGTTGAGCAGTGAGCCAGAGACACCGCTGGCAGTGTTCGACGGGCCAGTGGTGCGCGGCGCGCTGATGGAAGACGGCCTGCCGGTGGCCACGGTTGCCGGACTCACCCTTCCGAATCTGGAACGCCTGGCCTGCGAGGCGCAAGCGGGGCGTGCACTGCTGCCCAAACAACTGGGTGAACACCTGAAGTCGATGTTGGGCGCCGACGCGGTCAGCGTGATCAAGGGCGCCGCCAGCGGCAAAGCCTTCTATGCCATCGACGCCGGCGGACTAGCCGGCCTGCCGGCACCTGCGGTCAGACCTTCGACCAGCACCGCGCAGGACACCATCCAGCGTCCGGCTACCGTCAGCGGACTCAGCAGCGCCAGAACCTCGGAGACGTCGGTGAACGTCGGCAGCCGACTGGGCGGACGCTTTCAGATTCTGTCCGTGCTGGGCAAGGGCGGTATGGGCGTGGTGTACAAAGCCCGAGACCTGGAACTCGACGATGTGGTGGCAATCAAGATGCTGCGCAGCGAGGCACTGCGTGATGGCGATCAGCTCGAACGCCTGAAGAGCGAGATCAAGCTTGCTCGTCGCATCACCCACCCCAATGTGCTGCGCACCTTCGATTTCGGCGAGATCAACGGGCTTCCGTTCATCTCGATGGAGTATGTGCGCGGCATGACGCTGCGCTTCATGCTTGATCAGAGCGATCGCATACCCTACTCCGCTGCGCTACGCATCGCCCGTCAGCTCTGCGCCGGCCTGCAAGCGGCACATGAGGTCGGCGTTCTGCATCGTGACATCAAGCCGGAGAATCTGATTCTTGAAGCCAGCGGCAACGCCAAGCTGATGGACTTCGGCATTGCCCGACCGATCCGTCGTCAAACACCCGGCTCCACCGATCCGGGCATGTACGTCGGCACGCCGGCGTATTCCGCGCCAGAACAATTGTCTGGACAAGACGTTGACCACCGTGCGGATATCTTCGCCAGCGGTGTCTTGATGTGTGAACTGTTCTGCGGCAGCTTGCCGTTCGAAGGCAACAGTACGGTGGAAATCTATATGAATCAGATGCAATTCGAGCCCAAGGCCCCGCGCGAGATGTGGCCGCAGATCTCGCCGGCCTTGGAAGCTCTGATTCTGCGCTGCATTCAGCGCAACGTCGGCGATCGCTTTCAGAGCGCAGCGGAACTCGGCACCGCCCTGTCGGAACTGCGAGCGTGATACGCCAGGCCTGCAGCGCTGCGCTGATCGCCTTCGGGCTGACCGTCAGTTGCTCCGCTTCGGCGCAGACGGTCGACCCATTGCTACAGCAAGCGGAACTCGAAGCTCAGCCGGTCGAGACCGCCTGGACCTATGTTGGCGATTTTGCCGCCCGAGTGGAGAACACCAGCGGTTTTGCCAGTCGCGACGACATCGATCGACAACGCGGCCGGCTGCGCGCAGGGCTGCGCGGCGAGGGAGAGCGCTGGAGCTTCACTGCCACCGGCAAGGCCGGCGCAGGTACCGACGACAACCGCGACAACCGACGCAATCTCGACAACGAGAAGAGCAATGGTGTCGGCCTCGATGAGTTCTGGCTCGGTTGGCGAACCTCTGAACGATTTGAGTGGCGACTCGGCAAGCAACCCTTGCCCGCGGCCACGACTCCGCTGACCTGGGATACCGATCTGCGACCGATTGGCGTGGCCCTGGTCGCCAGCCAGCCGAGTGGCGACTTCAACCGTTGGTCGCTGAACACCGGCTACTTTGCCCCGAATCATCTCTATGAAGACAACTCCCGGCTGGCCCTGATCCAGGCTGGCTGGCACTTTCAGGAAGGCGCGCCGTTTTCGGCCGAAGCGCGGGTCGGCTGGTGGAAGTACAGCGATCTCGAACGCCTGACCCGTGAGGGATTGGCGCGCAGCAATCGCACTCAGGGAAATGTTCTGCTAAGTGACTTTGAGCTGCTGAATGTGCAGCTGGCCGCGACCTGGCAATGGCAGCACAACCCGCTGGAATTGCGGCTCGACATGGTGCGCAACCTGGACTCGCCCAGCGACGATGACGGCGCACGGTTCAGCGCCATCTACGGCCGATCTGATCTGCCGCAGAACTGGGAGATCGCCGTCGCCTATCAACGCATCGGAAGAGACGCAGTGATGGCCGCCTTCAATGCCGACGACTGGTGGTTTCACTCCGCTGCCCGCGGCATCATGCCCTGGGTGGCGTACGGCATCGATGAGACCTGGAGTCTTCAGCTCTCGGGCTTCTACGAACGTGCCGATGGCCAACGCGAACACATCACGCGCTTGCTGCTCGACTTGCGAGCGCGCTGGTAATCGCCCAGCATCCGGTGCCAGAGTTGGCACGACGGAGGACATCACCATGAGTTCAACCCACCACCTGATCATCGGCGCCAATCGTGGCATTGGTCTGGCCCTTGCGCGAGAACTATGCCATGGCGCCACTCCGGTGATCGCCGCTTGCCGCAGCACATCACCCGATCTCGATGCACTGCCGGTGCAGATCGAAACCGGGGTCGATGTCGCTGACCTAGGGTCGCTGCGCGCCCTGTCGCAGCGATTGGGTGATCTACGCATCAACACGCTGATCGTGGTGGCGGGCGTGTTGAGCAAGGAGGCCTTGAATGCCATGGATGAGGATGCGCTGAGTCGCATGCAGCACCAGTTCAATGTCAACACCCTGGGCCCCTTGCGTGCCATCAGCGCGCTTCGAGGCCATCTCGGAAAAGGCAGCAAGATCGGCATACTGACCAGCCGCATGGGCTCGATGGCCGACAACGGATCAGGTGGTTATTACGGCTATCGCGCATCCAAGGCAGCAGTGAATGCGGTGGGTGTCAGCCTGGCGCGCGACCTGGCCGCCGATGAGATTTCCGTGGTCTTGCTGCACCCGGGCTTTGTACGCACCGAAATGACCGGCGGCCAGGGCGATGTCGACGCCGCCACCTCGGCCAAAGGCCTGCTGGCACGACTGGAGGAAACCACGCTGGACAATACAGGCCGCTTTGTCCACGCCGATGGAACGGAGTTGCCGTTCTAGCCAAACCTTCCCTTTCCGCGAACCGACGACTTAACCCGGATATTTCATGAGGGGGCGCGGATGATCAGCGAGGACTTTGCGTCGAGTGCAAGGCGCGACGGGCCCAAGTGGTGGGCCCACTTGGGCGAGATCGGGACGCAGTCCCGCGCAGCTGCGACAGCAGCCGACCGAGCGTAGCGAAGGCGCAGGCTACGAAGTAGCCGTTGCTGCGTAGCAGCCGACCG